>NZ_JBAGKF010000016.1:0-200408 GCF_037034185.1 Amycolatopsis sp. VC5-11
CGGGGGCTCGATGCGGTCGGGTGCGTCGGCTGCGGTTTGCCGGTGGTGGGGGTTAGCGCCCCAATGTGGCATTGGGTGCGTTGGATGCACCCAATGTGGCGTTCGGTGCGTCCTATGCACCCAATGCCACATTGGGGCGGCATCCCGGCCAGCGGTTGCGGCTGGCGGCGGGGGCGGTCCGTGAAGGGCTCCTTGAGGGAATCTGAGTCTGTGAAGGAGCCCCTCACGACCAGAGGTGGGTCGTGAGGGGAACCCTGAGGGAATCAGAGTCAAGGAGGGTGGCCCTCACGTACGGCGGGCGGGCGTTGGCGGTGCTGTTTTCCGTGCTGCTGTGGGAAAGCCCGCCGAATGGTGCGGGCCGAACAGGTGATCATCTGTGGTCCGACCGGCCCTACCTGCGGCTCTTCAGCGGCGAAGCGGCCCGGGGTGAGACGTAAAACGCACACGCGCTGCGGGCGGCCCATGCGAAGCTGTTAGAGTCGGCGGCACGCTTCCGGGCCGTTTGCCCTGAAGCGTTCCTGGCTTGCCAGTGAGTCAGACATCCCGCCGGTCTCGTACCGGCCAAGCCGATCGTCGGTTGGGACGACCGACGACGCCGAGGAGGTCCCCCGCGTGCTCAGCGCATTCCGCTCGGCTCTCGCGACGCCGGATCTACGCAAGAAGATCCTGTTCACGCTAGCCATCGTCGCGGTCTACCGGATCGGTGCAACCATCCCGGCTCCGGGGGTCTCGTTCGCCGCCGTGCAGGCCTGTACCGCACAGGCCGACCAGCAGGGCGTGTACCAGCTGCTCAACCTCTTCAGCGGCGGCGCGCTGCTGCAGCTGTCGCTGTTCGCGACGGGCATCATGCCCTACATCACCGCGAGCATCATCGTCCAGCTGCTCACCGTGGTCATCCCGCGGTTCGAGGAGCTGAAGAAGGAAGGCCAGTCCGGTCAGAACAAGCTGACCCAGTACACCCGGTACCTCACGATCGCGCTGGCGATCCTGCAGGCCACCGGCGTGGTCGCGCTGGCTGACCGCGGCACCCTGTTCCAGGGCTGCTCGCAGCCGATCATCCCGGACAACAGCATCTACTCGCTGACGCTGATCGTGGTCACCATGACCGCGGGCACCGCGGTGATGATGTGGCTGGGCGAGCTCATCACCGAGCGCGGCGTCGGCAACGGCATGTCGGTGCTGATCTTCCTGAACATCGCGGCCCGCATCCCGGCCGAGGGCGCCAACATCATCAGCAACGGCGGCGGCGTCGCGCTGGCCGTGGTGTGTGCGTTCGGTCTGGTGATCATCGCCAGCGTCATCTTCGTCGAACAGGGCCAGCGCCGGATCCCGGTGCAGTACGCCAAGCGCATGGTCGGCCGCCGGATGTACGGCGGCACCTCGACCTATCTGCCGATCAAGGTGAACCAGGCCGGTGTCATCCCGGTCATTTTCGCCTCGTCGCTGCTGTACCTGCCGCAGCTGCTCAGCCAGCTGATCGGCGACCCGAACAGCAACGCGGGCTGGCAGTCGTTCATTCAGAACTACCTGGTCAACCAGAGCAGCTGGGTGCACATCCTGCTCTACTTCCTGTTGATCATCTTCTTCACCTACTTCTACATCACGATCACGTTCAACGTGGACGAGCGTGCGGAAGAGATGAAGAAGTTCGGCGGCTTCATCCCGGGCATCCGGCCCGGCCGTCCCACCGCCGAGTACCTCAGCTTCGTGCTGGGCCGGATCACTCTCCCCGGCTCGCTGTACCTGGGCATCATCGCGATCCTCCCGAACTTCTTCCTGTCCCTCACCGGCAGCGGGAACAACCAGAACTTCCCGTTCGGTGGCACGGCTGTGCTGATCATGGTCGGGGTTGGCCTCGACACCGTGAAGCAGATCGAAAGCCAGCTGATGCAGCGCAACTACGAAGGGTTCTTGAAGTGACGCGACTGGTTCTCGTCGGACCGCCCGGCGCGGGCAAAGGCACGCAGGCGGTTGCCCTGTCCGAGCAGCTGCGGATCCCGCACATCTCGACGGGCGACCTCTTCCGGGCGCACGTCGGCCAGGAGACCCCGCTCGGCCAGGAGGCCAAGCGGTACCTGGACTCGGGCGAGCTCGTGCCGGACTCGGTGACCAACGAAATGGTCCGCGAGCGGCTGGCCGAACCGGACGCGAAGGCGGGCTTCCTGCTCGACGGGTTCCCGCGCAACACCAAGCAGGCCGAGGTCCTCGGCGAAATGCTGAGCGAGGCCGACACCAAGCTCGACGCGGTCATCCAGCTCGACGTGGCCGAGGACGTCGTCGTCGGGCGGCTCATGTCGCGCGGCCGCTCGGACGACACCGAGGACGTCATCCGCCGTCGCCAGCAGGTGTACGTGTCGGAGACCGCGCCGCTGCTGGAGTACTACTCCGACATCCTGGTCAAGGTCGACGGCGTCGGCGAAGTGCAGGAGATCTCGGACCGCGTGCTGAAAGCGCTGCGCGACCGCACGTGAATCTCGGAGGATTGCGTGTTCTGCAAGTGCTCCGCCGCGGGCGCATGATCGAGGTCAAGACGCGCGGCGAGCTGGAGGCCATGCGGGCGGCCGGTCTCGTCGTCGCCCGCACCCTGGCCGCCGTGCGCGAACTCGCCCGGCCCGGGGTCAGCACGGCCGACCTCGACGAGCTGGCCGAGCAGACGATCCGGGACGCCGGCGCGGTGCCCTCGTTCAAGGGCTACCACGGGTTCCCGGCGTCGATCTGCGCGTCGGTGAACGAGCAGATCGTGCACGGCATCCCGTCGGCCAAGCAGGTGCTCGCCGAGGGCGACCTGATCTCGGTCGACTGCGGCGCGATCCTCGAAGGCTGGCACGGCGACTCCGCGGTGACGCTGGAGATCGGCGAGGTCAGCGAGAAGGACCGCCAGCTGTCGGCCGCCACCGAGCGCGCCATGTGGGCGGGCATCGAGGCCGTCCGCGCGGGCTCCCGGCTCACCGACATCTCGTTCGCCGTGCAGACCGCCGCCCGCCAAGCCGGCGAGGACGACGGCCGCGAGTACGGCGAGATCCTCGAGTACGGCGGCCACGGCATCGGCCGGCAGATGCACATGGAGCCGTTCCTGCCGAACGTCGGCAAACCCGGCAAGGGCCCCCGGCTCAAACCCGGCATGGCGCTCGCGGTCGAACCCATGCTGACCGGCGGCAGCGGCGAAACCCTCGAACTGGACGACGGCTGGACGGTCGTCACCGTCGACGGTTCGCGCGCCGCGCACTGGGAGCACACCGTCGCCATCACCGAGGACGGTCCCTGGGTGCTCACCCTGCCCGAAGAGTCCTGAGCGACCACTCACACGGGTCTACTTACACCCCGGTCGACGGGGTACTGCACGGGTTGCGTACACTGTCAAGTCGGCGCGCTCATGCGCCGGTTCCAGCATGCTCGTGAATTCTCGCGAACCTCATGGACCCGGGGCCGAGTGTGGCCGAGCACCACCCAGTAAGCAAGGACTCGAGCTCAAAGCCGATCACGCTGTGCACATCAAGCGTGCATCAGGGATTGCGGAGGACATGGCTAAGAAAGACGGGGCCATCGAGGTCGAAGGCCGCGTGGTCGAGCCGCTCCCCAACGCGATGTTCCGTGTCGAGTTGGAGAACGGCCACAAGGTCCTGGCACACATCAGCGGCAAGATGCGGCAGCACTACATCCGCATCCTGCCCGAAGACAGGGTTGTCGTGGAGCTTTCGCCCTACGACCTCTCCCGTGGTCGCATCGTCTACCGCTACAAGTGATCACGCCAGAGCCGAGCAGAGCAGGAAGCAGGAAGACGTGAAGGTCCAGCCGAGCGTCAAGAAGATCTGCGACAAGTGCAAGGTGATCCGCCGTCACGGCCGGATCATGGTGATCTGCGAGAACCTGCGTCACAAGCAGCGTCAGGGCTGAGAACCGCACTGCAGCAGGCCGCTTGACGGCTAACCCACCCTCCCCGTACCTGCCGGGCCGCGCGAGCGGTCCGGTGCACCCCCGGACTTCAGGCCGGGGCCGGGACACCCGGGGCGCAAGCCACGGGCACGACAGGCGAGTCGGTTCCGGAACCGGACGGGGAGCAGACCTGAAGACAAACTCGATAAAGGAGCACCAGTGGCACGACTCGCTGGCGTCGACCTTCCCCGCGAGAAGCGGTTGGAGATCGCGCTGACTTACATCTACGGGATCGGCCGTACCCGCTCGAAGCAGATGATCGCTGCTGCCGAGCTGAACGCCGACACCCGCGTCAAGGACCTCAGCGACGAGGATCTCGTCAAGCTGAAGGACTACATCGACGAAAACTTCAAGGTCGAGGGTGACCTTCGCCGTGAGGTGAACGCCGACATCCGGCGCAAGATCGAGATCGGGACCTACCAGGGTCTGCGCTGGCGTCGCGGTCTGCCGGTGCGCGGTCAGCGCACCAAGACCAACGCCCGCACCCGCAAGGGCCCGAAGAAGACGGTCGCCGGCAAGAAGAAGGCTGGCAAGAAGTGAGCACCCAGGGCAAGAAGGTCGTTCGCATGGGCGGTTCCGTCCGTCGCTCCACGGCTTGTGTCTCGCCCAAGGCGCTCTACGCCCGCCCGATGGCGCTGCGGAACCTCTATACCGACGCCGGATCCATCATCCGCCGCGGGCAGCAGGAAGCCGTCGCCGCTCACCAAGAGAACGCGCGTTAACAGGAGAACCCTCAGACAATGCCACCCAAGTCCCGCACCGCGGGGGCCAAGAAGGTCCGCCGCAAGGAAAAGAAGAATGTCGCGCACGGTCACGCGCACATCAAGAGCACCTTCAACAACACCATCGTCTCGATCACGGACCCGACCGGCGCCGTGATCGCGTGGGCGTCGAGCGGCCACGTGGGCTTCAAGGGCTCGCGCAAGTCGACTCCGTTCGCCGCGCAGATGGCCGCCGAGAACGCCGCCCGCAAGGCTGCCGAGCACGGCATGAAGAAGGTCGACGTTTTCGTGAAGGGCCCGGGTTCGGGCCGCGAGACGGCGATCCGCTCGCTGCAGGCGGCCGGCCTCGAGGTCGGCACCATCCAGGACGTGACCCCGCAGCCTCACAACGGCTGCCGCCCGCCCAAGCGGCGCCGGGTCTGAGGAACGGGGAGGAGTACTAAGAAATGGCTCGTTACACCGGTCCCGCGACGCGTATTTCGCGTCGCCTCAAGGTTGACCTCATCGGCGGCGACCAGGCGTTCGAACGTCGCCCCTACCCGCCGGGCCAGCACGGCCGCGGGCGCATCAAGGAGTCCGAGTACCTCCTGCAGTCGCAGGAGAAGCAGAAGGCTCGCTACACCTACGGCGTTCTCGAGCGCCAGTTCGTCCGGTACTACAAGGAAGCCGTGCGGCGTCCTGGCAAGACCGGTGAGAACCTGCTGCAGATCCTCGAGTCCCGGCTGGACAACGTGATCTACCGCGCCGGCATCGCCCGCACCCGCCGTCAGGCGCGGCAGCTGGTGAGCCACGGCCACTTCCTGGTCAACGGCGTCAAGGTCAACGTGCCGTCCTACCAGGTCACCAAGTGGGACATCATCGACGTCAAGCCGAAGTCGGCGGGCACCCTCCCGTTCGTCGCGGCGAAGGAAGCCTTCGGCGAGCGCCCGGTTCCGGCGTGGCTGCAGGTCGTCCCGTCGAACCTCCGCGTGCTGGTCCACCAGCTGCCGGAGCGCGCGCAGATCGACGTTCCGGTTCAGGAACAGCTGATCGTCGAGCTTTACTCGAAGTAACCGGTCTCTGCGACTGGTTACGGGGCGGCGGCGCCCACAGTGCGCCGCCGTCACGCCATCCCTTCGACGTCATATGGCGGGCGTCGTCTGGAAAGGAAACTAAGAAATGCTGATTTCCCAGCGGCCGGCTCTCGGCGAAGAGACGGTCAACGAGACCCGCTCCCGGTTCACCATCGAACCGCTGGAGCCCGGCTTCGGCTACACGCTCGGCAACTCGCTGCGGCGCACGCTGCTGTCGTCCATCCCGGGCGCGGCCGTGACGAGCATCCGCATCGACGGCGTGCTGCACGAATTCACCACCGTTCCCGGGGTGAAGGAAGACGTCACCGACATCATCCTGAACCTGAAGGAACTGGTCGTGTCCTCGGAAGAGGACGAGCCGGTCACCATGTACCTGCGCAAGCAGGGCCCCGGTGAGGTCACGGCTGCCGACATCGTGCCGCCCGCGGGCGTCACCGTGCACAACCCGGATCTGCACATCGCGTCGCTGAACGGCAAGGGCAAGCTCGAGATCGAGCTCGTCGTCGAGCGCGGCCGCGGTTACGTTCCGGCCCTGCAGAACAAGCAGGCGGGCGCGGAGATCGGCCGGATCCCGGTCGACTCGATCTACTCGCCGGTGCTGAAGGTGACCTACAAGGTCGAGGCCACCCGTGTCGAGCAGCGCACCGACTTCGACAAGCTGATCCTGGACGTCGAGACCAAGCCGTCGATCACCGCGCGCGACGCGGTGGCCTCGGCTGGCAAGACGCTGGTGGAGCTGTTCGGTCTCGCTCGCGAGCTGAACGTCGACGCCGAGGGCATCGAGATCGGCCCGTCGCCGCAGGAGGCGGACACCATCGCCGCCTACGCGATGCCGATCGAGGACCTGGACCTCACCGTCCGGTCGTACAACTGCCTGAAGCGCGAAGGCATCCACACCGTTGGCGAGCTGGTCTCGCGCAGCGAGGCGGACCTTCTCGACATCCGCAACTTCGGCGCCAAGTCGATCGACGAGGTCAAGCTGAAGCTCGTCGGCCTCGGCCTCGCGCTGAAGGACAGCCCGCCCGGGTTCGACCCGTCCGCGGCTGCCACCAGCTACGACGGCGAGGGCTGGTCGGAAGGTGTCGCCGGCATCGGCGGCGGGATTTCGGACGACGGCCACGACGATGGCCAGGACTACGCAGAGACCGAGCAGCTCTGAGGCCTCGTGCCCGGACGCTGTGAGCTGAACTAGGAGAAAGTCATGCCCACCCCTACCAAGGGAGCCCGGCTCGGCGGGTCTGCCGCGCACGAGCGGCTGATCCTGGCCAACCTGGCCACTCAGCTGTTCGAGCACGGCAAGATCACGACGACCGAGGCCAAGGCCAAGCGGGTCCGCCCGCTGGCCGAGAAGCTGATCACCAAGGCGAAGCGGGGCGACCTGCACAACCGTCGCCTGGTGCAGAAGGTCGTCCGGGACAAGGACGTCGTGCACAAGCTGTTCGCCGAGATCGGCCCGCACTTCGCTGAGCGCGCCGGCGGTTACACCCGCATCACCAAGACGATGCCGCGCAAGGGCGACAACGCCGCCATGGCCGTCATCGAACTGGTCGCGGAGAAGACCGTGACGTCCGAGGCCGAGCGGGCCCGCAAGACCAAGTTCGCCAAGGACGAGGTCGCCGCCGCTCCGGTCGCCGAGGAAGCCGCTGAGGCTCCCGCCGCGACCGAAGAGGCCCCGGCTGCCGAAGAGGCTCCGGCCGCTGACGAGGCCGCTGCCTCCGACGACGCCGACGCCAAGAAGGACTGAGTCCTGCCGGCACTGTCTACACCGGACGAGCCCGCCGCTCCCCACGGGGAGGGCGGGCTCGTTCGTCTGCGCTTGGACGTGAGCTACGACGGCACGGACTTCTCCGGCTGGGCCCGCCAGCCCGGTCGCCGCACCGTGCAGGCCGAACTGGAGCAGGCGCTGCAGCGTCAGCCGCCGGGGGAGTCGGTGCCGAAGTCCGTGGTCGTCGCGGGCCGCACGGACGCCGGGGTGCACGCGACGGGCCAGGTCGTGCACGTCGACGTCGTCCCGTTCGCGCCCGGTGCGCCGGGCCGGATTCCCGTGGACGACCAGGGAATCCCAGACCTGACGCGCATGCGCGGCCGCTGGAACAAACTCTTGCCCGCCGATGCGCGGGTCTTACAGGCGCGCGTGGCCCCTTCGGGTTTCGATGCCCGGTTCTCCGCCATCCGTCGGCACTACCGTTATCGCGTCTCAGATGCCCCGTGGGGCGTCGATCCGTTGCGCCGCAACGACACCCTGGCTTGGGGACGTCCACTGTCGACAGAGCGGATGAACGCCGCTGCTCGGGAACTCCTTGGCCTGCAAGACTTCGCGGCATACTGCAAACAGCGCGAGGGCGGCACGACGATCCGTGAGCTGCAGCGTCTGGAGTGGACGCGGATTGACGAGCATCTGCTGGAAGTCCAGGTAAGCGCGGACGCGTTCTGTCATTCGATGGTCCGCAGCCTGGTCGGTGTCTTGCTGCTCGTGGGGGACGGCCGCCGCGGAACCGGTTGGCCCGGCGAGGTTTTGGCGAGCGGAACGCGGGACAGCGCGGTCGCCCCGGCACACGGACTGACGCTGACGGCGGTGGATTACCCGCCGGACGAGCTGCTGGCGGCGAGGGCGGAACAGACCCGGAACGTGCGGTCGTCGACCGAGCTTTAACGCCAGGGATGGCCGAAAAGAGCAGGCCAGAAATGATACCACTCTGGTATCATTGGCGTCATGGCGATGACTCTGCGGTTGAACGATGAGGTGGAGCGTGCGCTCGCGCTGCTGTCTGAGGCGGACGGGGTGAGCAAGCACGAAGCGGTGGTGCGGGCGATCACGGACGCCGCGGCGCGCCGGGTCCGGGACGACCGGGTGCACGAGCTTTCCCTCGAAGGCCGCTCCCGCTACGCCGCCCTGCTCGATCGCCTGGCGCAGTGAAAATCGAGTACCTGACGCTGGACGACCTGCTTCTGCTGTCGGCTGATCTCCGCGTGCCCGGGGTGCGCGACCTTGGCCTGCTCGACGCGGCGGCGCACCGGCCGCAGTCCTCGCTGATGGGGCAGGACGCTTATCCGGGTCTGCACGAGAAAGCCGCGGTGCTGCTGGAATCCATCGTCCGGAATCACCCGCTGATCGACGGGAACAAACGGCTCGGCTGGATGTCGATGTACGTGTTCTACGGGCTCAACGGCTTCGACCTGGACGCGCCGGAGGACGAGGCGTACGACCTGGTGATCGCGACCGCGACCGGGACGTTGCCGTATCAGTCGGTGGCCGAGCGGCTGGCGGAATGGGCTCGCGCCCCGCACACCGCCGATCGCTGAAAACGACGAAGGCCTCCTTGCCGGAATCCCGCAAGGAGGCCTTCACCATTTCTCACCGCTTTTAGTCGCCTCGGCGAACCGGTCCGAGCAACTGCTGTTCCTTCTGAGTCGTGACCAGCCGCAGCGGGCGCCACAGGTTTGTGCCTAGCGCCACGACCTGGTCGTCCTTCAGCGTGGTCAGCTGGCGCATCATCTGCGGCGGCAGCCGCCAGATCCGGGCCGCCAGCTCGGCCTGACCGGCGGGGAGCCGCTGCATCAGGACGAGGTCCGCGGCGTTCGCCGTCGTGCCCGCCTGCGGGTGCAGGTACGGCAGCACGTACACCGTGGTCTGCCAGGGCGACCGGGGCGGGAACAGGTCCTGCGGGGTCGGTCCGCCGTCGGTCACGACGAGCAGCGGGGCGTCCTCGGACGGGCGCGGCAGTTCGACCGGCGACAACCGGCGGATCTGCACCAGCGGCGAAGGGCGTCCGTCGCGGCTTCCGGCGGCCTGTTGCAGCACCTGCCACGCCGCGGGGCGTCCGGTGGCCACGACCACCCACGCACCCGTCGCCATGGCGCGCATCGCTACCTGGCGGGCCAGGTAGAGCCCGCCGACGAGCACGATGCGGGTTGGCTGCGAGCGCAGTGCGGAGACGGTCAGCGGTTCGCCCTTGAGGCCGGAGCCGAGGACGACGCCGCCGCGGTCGCCGGACGGGCTGATCGCGTCGAGCATGGCCGGGTCGACCGTGAACTCCGGGGCGATGCCGGGATTCTGCCCGGCGTCGCGAACACGGGTACTCATGCTGTGCCTCCGATCGGCAGCGTCGCGGAGAACGCCGAGATCTGCATGCCCTTCATCGGGGTCAGGTCGACGTCCAGCCGCTCCGCGATGCTCTGCAGCCGCTGGTCGGCGGCGTCCAGCTCGCGCGGGTTGCGGGCGCTCAGCCGCACCACGCCGCGCAGGCCGATGCGGCCCTCGTCCGCCGACGGCGAGATCGCCATGGCGACCGTTGCGGACAGTGCGCGCACGCTGGTCAGCCCGTTGAGGCTGCCGCTGATCTTGCCCTTGGGCCAGCCGGTGATCGCGTAGCTGGAGTGCCCGATGCCGGCCGCGGTGACGCCGGTCCAGCTTTCCTGCAGGCTGACCTTCTCGTTCGAACCGGCGACCGCGGTGAGCTCAGCCGCCGAGATGCTGGCGCGCAGCAGCTCGTCCGGGTCCAGCGGCCGGGTCGGCACGCCCTGGGACTCCAGCGCGTTGCGCACCCGCGACAGCGCACCGATCATCGCGCGGTGCGCGCCGACGACGCCGCCGCCGCGTTCCCGGATCGCCTCCGGGCAGCGCCGCGGGTCGAGCCGGACCGCGATCCACGTGGTCCGCCGAGCGGCCGCGGGCAGCGGGCCGAGCACCTCGAGATACGAGCTGAGCGCCGGGGCGTCCGCGGGCATCGCGGCCGAACCCGGGTAGCTGTGCCAGATCATCTGGATGGAGTCCAGCAGCACGCCGCGGTCTTCCAGGCACGGCGCGAGCGCGGACAGCGGAAGGCTGGGCGCGCCGCCTGCCTGGGAGATCATCGCCGGCATCGGCTCGACGAGCAGGACCGCGGTCCACGTCCCGTCGTTCCAGGCGATGCCGACCTCCTGCCGTTCGTGGTCGACGGCGTGCGCCACCACGAGGTCCGGCACGGCCAGCCGCAGCAGGCTGACGCGCGCGTCCTCCGGGCCGGTGACCGCGCTTTCCTCGGCGAGTTCCTCGATGCTGGTCGGCGGCGGAGGGGTCGCCACACGGCCGTGCGAGCGGAACCGGTACCGCAGCGTCAGCGCGAGCCACTGGGTGAACCAGCGCCCGCCGACGCGCAGGAAGGCGAGGATCAGGCCGAGCGCCGCGACTCCGATCGCGACGTACTTGAGCTGCATGTTGATCGCCAGCAGCACGAGTCCGATCGCGACGCCGACTTCCAGCACGACCAGGTTGACCACCGGAAGCGGGCCGAGCGAGATGCCGCCGGAGCGCCGCCGCGAGGGCGGGGCCATCCGGAGCGCGGTCGCGGTGCCGCCGCCCGTCGGTGCGGGTTCGCTGTTTTCCGGGCCGCCGCCGCTGGGACCGCCGGGCCCGCCTGGGCCGCCAGGTCCGCCGGGGCCACCGCCGCCGGGACCACCCGGACCGCCGGGGCCACCGCCGCCAGGTCCGCCCGGGCCTCCAGGGCCACCAGGTCCGCCGGGACCTCCGGGACCGCCAGGACGCGGGCCGTTAGGACCGCCGCCGCCAGGACGCCCCGTCCGAGGGCCAGTGGGACCGCCAGGCCCGCCGGGACCACCCGGACCGCCAGGCCCACCAGGACCTCCGGGTCCGCCGGGCTTGGGTCCGCCCGGACCAGGCTTGGGCCCGCCGGGACCACCGGGTCCGCCAGGCTTGGGCCCGCCCGGGCCAGGAGCGCCGGGAACCCCGGGCTTGGGAACGCCGGGCCCGGGAGTGACCGGTCCGCCGGGGCGTCCGGGACCACCAGGCCCGCCGGGACCGCCCGGGACGCCGGGAGGGGGAGTGCGCGGGGGCATTCCGGGTCCGCCGGGAGCAGCGCCGGGTCCGCCGGTTCTTCCGGGCCGCTGCGGCGGACCCGGGGGACGTCCCCCGGGAGGCGGTGGCGGTCCCTGCGGACCAGGCGGACGTGGAGGCGTGCTGACGGACATCCGCGCGTTCTCTTCCCCTCGTGAGTGCTGCGTACCCGGAAAGCCGGTCCCGGGATGCCTGACCCTAACCGGAGTTGGTAGAAACCCCACACCAGACGGTCCCCGTACGGCTATCCTGCGGAACCGTACCGCGACGGGGAGGACTGTAGGTCGAGAATGCCATCAACACCCACGACTAAGTCTCAGGTTCAGGCATACAAGTTCGTCCTGCGCCGGATGCAGTCCGCGCTGGTCCGCCGTGACGCGGTGATGTTGCACGACCCGATGCGCTCCCACGGGCGCGCGACCGCGGTCGGCGTGATCCTCGGCGTGCTGGGCGCCGTCGTCTTCGTGCTGTGGGGCCTGTTGAGCCCCGCGCCGTCGGTGCCCGCGTCGGACAACATCGTGATCGGCGAGCAGTCCGGCACCGTGTATGTCGTCACGGGGAATCCGGCGCGGCTGATCCCGACGTTCAACCTCGCGTCGGCGCGGCTGATCCTCATGGCACAGAAGCAGCAGGGCGCGCAGGGGCAGCAGGGCGGCGGCGGACAAGGCGGCCAGCAGGCGGCGGAGGTGAAGAACCCGACCGTCGTCTCGGATGAACAGTTGAAGAACATGCCGCGCGAGAAGCTCACCGGCATCCCGGACGGCCCGCAGCTGCTCCCGTCGATGGACCAGCGGACCACCCCCAACTGGGCGGTGTGCGACGAGGTCGTGCTCGACCAGTCGCTGCCGCAGCCGGACTCGGTCAACAAGACCAACACCGACGTGATCGCCGGCATCGACAAGCTCGGTACTGAGCTGCAGGAGAACCAGGCGCTGCTCGGCGACACGGGCAACGGCAAGACCTACCTCATCTACCGGCTGGCCGCGACGCAGAGCCACCCGAACGCGAACACCGTGCGCGCCGAGGTGCCGTCCGGCAGCGCCGACCCGGTGCGGGCCGCGCTGCATCTGCCGACGAAGGCGCGCAAGGTGTCGCAGGCTCTCCTCAACGCGATCCCCGAGGTCACCAAGCTGGTCCCGCCGCTGGTGGCGGGCGAGGGCACGGCGCCGTCGAGCAACTTCGACGGGCTGACCGTCGGCAGCGTCTTCTCGACCCAGCCCTCCGGCGGTGCGCTGGAGTTCTGGCTCATCGCCAAGAGCGGCATCCAGAAGGTGTCGCCCGCCGTCGCGGACATCGTGCGCACGGCCAAGAGCGGCGGTTCGGCCATCACGCCGACCCTGACCCTCGACAAGATCAACAACGTCAAGGTGCTGCAGAACGGCGACCCGGACTACGTGGACGTCGACACCTACCCGAAGGTCGTCCCGACCGTCCTCGACGCCGTGCCGAACCCGGTGGCGTGCCTCGGCTGGTCGCTCAACGCCGGGGGCACCCAGGCGCACACCTCGGTCTACATCAACAAGCAGGTCCCGGTCGAGAAGAACGCCGACGGCAGCTCGAAGATCATCAGCGTCAGCAACACCGGCCCGAACGGCGTGCCGATCACCGGCTTCTACATGCCGACCGGCTACGGCGCGGTGGTGCAGTCGGCCACCGAATCGGAGAAGACCTTCGGCAAGGGCCCGATCCAGCTGATCTCCGACCGCGGCATCCGCTACGGCGTTCCGGACGCGGCGACCGCGGACGGGCTGGGGCTGAACAACCGGCTGCCCGCGCCGGAGTCGATCATCGGGCTCCTGCCGACCGGTGCGTCGCTGAACGTGCAGAACGTGATGAAGCAGTTCGACTCGGTGCCGATCGACCCGAACGCCGGCTCGTACAAGCAGCAGGCGGCCGGACAGCAGCAACCTGCCGGGAACTGACGGCGGGTTCCGCCCGTCACACTCGGACATAGCCGGGTGAGCGGAGGGTTGAACGTGGCAGCGCCGGGAAGCAGTCCGGGAACGAGCGCCGTGCGGATCGACGGCGCGGTCGTCGGCGGCTACGCGGCGAAAGTCGCGCGGGCGGCCGACGAACTGGAGGCCGCCGCGGGCGAGGTGGGCACGAGAGCGACCACCGCCGACGCGTACGGCGAGGTGGCCGGGCAGCTGGGCGTGCCGGAGTCGTACGCACAGGCCTCGCAGGCGTTGCGCGGCCAGCTCACCGCCGGGGTGGCCGCGCTGCGGTCGGTCACCGCGGCGCTGGAGCAGCTCACCACCGGCCACGCCGAGCGGGACGCCGACGCGGCCGAGCGGATCGAGCGCGCCGGGAGGATCTCGTGACGGAGCCGTCTCTGGCGTACGTGACCGAGCTCGCCCGCGAGCTGGGCGTGACCGATCCGGTCGCCGCGTACTACCGGCCGCTCACCGGCCGCTGGGAGGAACTGGACGCGGAGGCCGAGAGCCTGCGCGCCGCGGCCCGCACGGCGGCAAGGGTGTCCACGGACCTCGCGGACGATCTCGGCCGGATCGACGCGTCGTGGTCCGGTCCCGACGCGGACGCGTTTGTCGCCTACCTGGGTGAAATCCGCGCCGCGAGCGAGGGTGCGGAGGACGCGCTCGACGCGCTCGCGGACTCGATCGACCAGCTCACCGAATCGCTGCGCAAGATCACCGGTGCGGCGGAAGAGGTGCTGGTCGACGCGGCTGATCTGCTGTCCGAGTCCGCGATGCTGCCCAAGGGCGGCGCTTCCCGGGCGCGGTCGCAGATGCGGGAGACCGAGCAGTCGCTGAAGTCCCTGCACGAGGCCGCGGAGGACGTCCTGCGCGAGTTCGGCCGGTTGTGCGCCGGAGTGGACGCGCCTGCCGGGAGCCCGTCGAGCATCGAACTGCGGCACCACTATCCGGCGCAGCAGTTCCGGCTGCACGACGCCGACGCGCCCGCGGGAACGGCTCCGGCTGCCGCCGGAGAGTCCACAGTGGCCTCTTCAGCGTCCTCTTCGGACGATTCGGTGAACCCGTCCGCCGCGGAGAATTCCCACCACGGCAAGGAAACCGCCGCCGACCCGCGGCTGGAGCAGGGCCAAGCGGGCCTCCCGCCGGTCGAGCCGGTCGCCCCGGCCCCACAGCCCGCGTCGGCGAACCAGGGCTCGGGCATGTCGATGATGCCGATGATGGGCTTCGCCGGAATGGGCGGCGGAGGCGGTGGCGGCGGCAGTTCGCAGCACAAGCCGCGGCAGCGCACGGCGGCGAAGACGTCGGAGATCTTCGGCGAGCCCGCGCAGGTGACTCCGCCGGTGATCGGCCAGGACCCGCCCGCGCGGCGGCCGGAGAAGGACGGCAAGCCGCCGAAACCCGGAAAGTGACCAGGAAGGCCGCCGTCGCGACATCCGCGGCGAGCGGCCTTTCCCATGCCCGGAACCGAGTCGCTTCTGGCCGCAAAAGCAAAAAGGGCCGCTCCCCGCGGCGATCGCGGAGAAGCGGCCCCTTTCTGATGCCTACTTTGTCGGCGGCGACGACCTGGAGCGGTTCCGCCGGATCGTGTGCACCACGAACAGCGTGATCAGCAGCGCCGCCACCCCGCCGCCAGTGCCGGCGAGCGCGACGATCATCGGGGTCGAGCTGATCCCGTCGGCGGGCGGCAGCTTGGCCTCCTGCACCACCGGCTTCGGCAGCGCGAGGTTGCCGGTGTCGCCCGGCAGGTTCGCGGTGAGCGCGGCCACCGGGTCGATCACGCCGTAGCCGACGAAGTTGTCGCGTCCGCCAGGAGCGGCCGGGTGCTGCGCGGTCGCCTTGAGCCGCTTCACCACGTCGCGCGCCTTCATGTCCGGGAACATCGAGCGGACCAGCGCGGCGACGCCCGCCACGTACGGGGCGGCGAAGCTGGTGCCCTGGATCGGCGACGGGTTGCCGTTCGCGATGGTGAGGTTCGCGAGTCCGGTCGAATGCTCCGCCGGGTCGAGCGACACGATCTTGGTGCCCGGCGCGGCGACGCCGACCCACGGGCCGTGCACGCTGAACGGCGCGACGCCGCCGTCTTCCTGGATGGCCCCGACGGACAGCACGTCGTCGGCGAACCACGGCGGGGTGACGATCGACTTCGGCTTGTTCGGGTCGGCCTGGTCGTTCTGCGGGCAGTTTTCCGAGACGTTGCCCGCGGCCGCGATGACCACGATGTTGCTGTCGGCCGCGTAACGCACCGCGGCCTGGACCTGGCGCTCGCCGGTCTGGATGTCGCCCGGCGCGGTGCCGGCGCGGCAGTGGTCGACCGACATGTTGATCACGCCGGCGCTGTGGGTGTCGGCGATGCTGCGGATGATCTGCGCGAGCGTGTTCAGCGTGCCCGCGGTGCCTTGCTTCGCCAGATCCCGGTTGTCGCCCTTGTTGTCCTGCTGGGGCGCGGTGCCGGTGCCGCTGCCGGTGCCGCCGCCCGAGGACGGGGGCAGCTGGCTGTTGCTGCTGCCCGCCGGGGGCTGCTGGCTCTCGCCGCCCGAGGGCGGTGCGCCGGTCCCGCCGGACGGGGGAGCCGAGGGCTGCTGCGGGCTGTCGTCCTTGGCGTAGTTCTCGCTCAGCTGCCGGTAGGACACGATGTGCGCGTCCGGGGCCACGCCGATGAAGCCGACCTGCGGATCCTGCGGATTGCCCGCGATGATCCCGGCGACCTCGGTGCCGTGGCCGTCACAGTCCTGCAGCCCGGGCTGCGCTCCGTTGTCCGGAGTGGCGACGTAGTCCCCGCCGCTCTCCACGCGGCCCTGGAACCACGGATGCGGCGTGACGCCGGTGTCGATCACCGCGACCTTCTGGTTGCCGCCGACCGATCCGGTCGCCGCGCGGACGATCTGCTGCGCCCGGTCCAGCTGCAGGTAGTCCTGGCCCCACGGGCGGAAGTTGATCTTGACGTCCTGCCCGAGACTGCGCTGGACGCATTCGTTTTTCTTCTTGTACGTGGTGTCCGGGTGGCCGGTGGCCGCGGGCGGCGCGTCGCCCGGGCCCAGCGGCGGCGGGGTGGCCCAGGTGCCCGCGGGCGCGTCCGCCGTCTGCGCCGACGCCGGAGCGGCGGCGAACGGCGACATCAGCCCGAGGCCGGCGGCGAACAACGCCACCCCGGTCCGGCCGGGAAGGCCGAGCCTGCGGGGGAAGGAACGTCGGGAGCCCATCGCGCGGCTCACTTGAGGTTGAGGTGGCGCAGCGTCGAGTAGAGGTCCATCACGCCGAGGGCGAGCGGCAGCACCACGGCGATGCAGATCGCCTCGATGATTTCCACGGTGCGCCGCAGCGGCGGCGAGAAGCGCTGGTCCGGGAAGATCACGCCGACCACGAGAGCGGCCGCGGCGATCAGGATCAGCGCGCCGAAGACGTACAGCAGCCGCTGCTCCGCGGTGGCGGAGAAGAACAGCCAGCCGAGCAGGATGCCCGCCGCGGCGACCATGCCGGTGGTGAGCAGCGCGATGGCCTGCGCGCCGTTGGCGTAGGCGCGGGCGCGCAGCAGCAGGACCAGCGTGGCGATGATGCCGAGGATGATGCCGAAGGCGTTCGGCGCGGTGGCCGCGAGGACCGCCGCGACGGCCGTGGTCGCGCCACAGCCGATCATCAGGCCGGTCATGTAGTCGTGCGCGACCGCGGTGCGCTGCTCGATCGCCTTGTAGTCCGGGAAGCCGGAGTCTTCCTTGAGTTCCTCGGCGGTGCTCGGCACGTACGGCAGCGGCAGCTTGGCGAGCCAGATGGTGGCGCGCGGCAGGAACGAGATGCAGCCCAGCGCGACGGCGACCGTGCCCGCCGCGACCGCCGCGGTGTCGGCGCTGGTCACGAGGGTCGCGACGAGGAAGGCGAGCGCGCCGAACACGCCCGCGGTGGCGGTGGCGATGAAGACCCGGATGCCCGCGCCGACGACGAGGATGCAGACCGCCGAGACGATCAGCACCAGCACCGCGCCGAGCAGCAGGTTCGCCCGGACCGACAGGCCGGGCACGATGTAGAACCCGCTCACGAAGGCCAGCGGGAGGCCGCCCGCGGAGGCGATCAGCACGCCGGTGGCCTCGGCCTGGTAGGCCTTGGTGAGCGTGGCGCCGATCGCGACGCAGGCGATCGCGCCGAGACCGCCCGCGATCGCCGGGCCGAGCGCGGAACCGCCGTAGAGGGAACCGCTGAAGAACAGGGCCAGCGCGGAGAAGAACAGGGCGAGCCCGCCCGCGGTGTGGCCGAACCGGCGCGCGGTTTCCTTCGTCCACGGACGGAAGGTGTCCGGGTCGGCCTCCGCGATGGCGTCGACCACGTCGTCGTACATCGGCGGCGGCGGGTTCTCGTTGCGCTTGCGCAGCTGCAGCAGCTCGCCGTCGACCACGCCGAGGGACGCGAGCGTCCGGCTCGGGTCGAGCGGGGCGTCGCCGAGCTTGGCCAGCGCCCAGCCGCCGTGCCGGGCCCCGCCGTCCGGAGTGACCTCCTTGGCCATCTCCAGAAGCATGGGCAGCAGGTCGGCCACCGCCACGTCGGCCGGAAGCGCGACGTCGATGCGTGTCGTCGGTGCGACCACCGTGACCCTGCTGAATACCGTCGTGCCCGTTGCCACTAGATCCCCCGCTCTGAAGAGTCAGCTCCCGGGGGAACTTATACCGAACCTGGTGACAGGTTTCAGCGCGTCTCCGCAAATCATCGGCGAAAGTACTCGTCCAGGCCTGGTTGGGCCATACCGACCAGCGGGTTCGTCCGCCTGGTCCGATAACTGTCGGTGGCGGTCCTTACACTCGGGCGCACTGGGAGGACGGGTCCCGCCGGGGCCCGAGGAGGGGATGTGAGATGCCGATCCTGGAGTTGGCCGGATTTCCGGGGCGACGTTCGATAGGTTGTCCCGCGCACCCGGGTGCAGGCGTCGAGCAGGAATAGAGGGGTCCTTCGAGATGAGCACGCTGCAGTTCAAGAAGTCGCCGCGGCTGGCCGCGCCGCGCCCGCCCGGCGGCGAGGTGCATCTCGAGCCGCCGCCCGAGGTGCCCCGGACGATCCCGGGAAGCATCGTCGCCAAGGCGATTCCGGGCGTGATGATCTTCGCGTCGCTCGGGATGATGGTTTTCATGTTCACGGCGGGCGGTGCGAAAAACCCGACCACGATCATGATGAGCGGCATGATGCTGATGGGCACCGTCGGCATGCTCGCGGGCGGCGGCGGCAAGGGCGGCGGCCAGAAGAAAGCCGAGATGGACGAGGACCGCAAGGACTACCTGCGGTATCTCGGCCAGATGCGCGACCGCGCCCGAGAGGCGATGGTCGACCAGCGCGCCGCGCTCGAATGGGTGCACCCGGACCCGCAGTCGCTGTGGTCGCTCGCGGCCAGCCGCCGGATGTGGGAGCGCAGGCAGAACGACCAGGACTTCCTGCACCTGCGCGTCGGCCGGAGCTCGCACCGCCTCGCCACCCGGCTGGTCCCGCCCCAGACCGGCCCGGTGGACGAACTGGAGCCGATCGCCACCCTCGCGCTGCGCCGGTTCGTGCGCGCGCACTCGATCGTGCCGGACCTGCCCACCCAGATCACCCTCCGCGGGTTCGCGGCGGTCAGCATGCAGGGCGAGCGGCACCGCACCCGTGCGCTGACCCGCGCGATGCTGGCCCAGCTGGTCGCTTTCCACAGCCCGGACGACGTCATGATCGCGGTCGCCACCGCGGGCCGGGCGAAGGAAGAGTGGGAGTGGGCGAAGTGGCTCCCGCACGCCCAGCACCCCACGCTGTCCGACGGCATCGGCCAGCTGCGCATGATGGCGGGCTCGCTCAAGCAGATCGAAGACTGGCTGGACGAGGAGCTGCGCGACCGGCAGCGGTTCTCCCGCAACGCGACGCCCGCTCCGGACCAGCCGCACGTCGTGATCATCATCGACGACGCCGAGGTCACCCGCGAGGAGCAGATCATCCTCGAGGAGGGCCTGGTTGGCGTCACCCTGGTCGACCTTTCCGACTCGATCGGCAACCTCGCCGCGCGGCGCGGCCTGCGGCTCGTGGTCGAGGAGGAGCGGCTCGGCGCGCGCAGCGCGGGCGGGGTCGAGTGGTTCGGCCGCCCGGACAGCCTCAGCGTGGTCGAGGTCGAGGCGCTGGCCCGGCTCATCGCGCCGTACCGCGTCGGCGGGGGCGGCGGAGCGGACGTCAGCGAGGAAGAGCCGCTGCTGTCTAACCCGTCGCTGCTGGAACTGCTCGGCATCCCGGGCGACCCGATGACGTTCGACGTCCAGCAGGCGTGGCGGCCCCGGCCGATCCGCGACCGCTACCGCGTCCCGTTCGGCGTCGGCGAGTACGGCCAGCCGGTGGAACTGGACATCAAGGAAGCCGCGGCCGAGGGCATGGGCCCGCACGGCCTGTGCATCGGGGCGACCGGTTCCGGTAAGTCGGAGTTCCTCCGCACCCTGGTGCTGGGCATGCTCGCCACGCACTCGTCGAGCACGCTGAACTTCGTCCTCGTCGACTTCAAGGGTGGCGCGACGTTCCTCGGCCTGGACAAGGCCCCGCACGTGTCCGCGGTCATCACCAACCTCGCGGACGAGGTCACGCTGGTCGACCGCATGAAGGACGCGCTGGCAGGCGAGATGAACCGCCGCCAGGAAGCGCTGAAGAACGGCGGCAACTTCAAGAACGTCTGGGAGTACGAGAAGGCCCGCGAGAACGGCGCCGACCTCGACCCGCTGCCCGCGCTGTTCATCGTCTGTGACGAGTTCTCCGAACTGCTGGCGGCGAAGCCGGACTTCATCGACCTGTTCGTCGCCATCGGCCGGCTGGGCCGGTCGCTGCAGATGCACATGCTTCTCGCGTCGCAGCGGCTGGAAGAGGGCAAGCTGCGCGGTCTCGACTCGCACCTGTCCTACCGGATCGGTTTGAAGACGTTCTCCGCGGCGGAATCCCGCGCGGCGATCGGCGTGCCGGACGCGTTCGAACTGCCGTCGGTCCCCGGTGGCGGTTACCTGAAGTACGACACCTCGACCCTGGTGCGGTTCAAGGCTTCCTACGTCTCGGGTCCGTACCGGCCCGCGGGCATCAAGGCGGCCGGCCCGGCCGCGACGGTGGTGCGCGCGGACAAGCGGCCGCAGCTGTTCGTGCCGGACTTCGTGGAACTGCCGAAGGAACCCGAGCCGGAACCGGTCGTCGAGGAAGAGGCTCCGAAACAGCAGGAGTCCGAAGAGGCGGTCGAGCCCAGCGAACTGGACGTCATCGTCAGCCGCCTGGTCGGGCAGGGCCCGCCGGCGCACGAGGTGTGGCTGCCGCCGTTGAACGAGCCGAACTCGCTCGACACGATGCTGCCGAACCTCAACCCCACCGACGACCGCGGTCTTTCCCCGGTCGGGTTCTTCGGCAACGGCAGGCTGCAGGTGCCGATGGGCATCGTCGACCGGCCGTACGAGCAGCGGCGCGACCTGCTGTGGGCGGACTTCTCCGGTGCGCAGGGCCACGGTGTCATCGCGGGCGGCCCGCAGTCGGGCAAGTCGACCATGCTCCGGACGCTGATCATGTCGATGGCGCTCACCCACACCCCCGAGGAAGCGCAGTTCTACTGCCTCGACCTCGGTGGCGGCACGCTCGCCGGCCTCGCGGACCTTCCGCACGTCGGCGGGGTCGCGGTGGCCCGGCGCGAGCCGGACAAGGCGCGCCGGATCGTGGCCGAGCTGACCACGCTGCTGACCGAGCGCGAAGGCCGGTTCGGCGCGCTGGGCGTCGACTCGATGACGGAGTTCCGCAACCGGAAGCGCCGCGGCGAGATCACGCCGGAGCAGGACGCGTTCGGCGACGCGTTCCTGATCGTGGACAACTGGCGGGCGCTGCGCGACGACTTCGAGGAGCTGGAGACGTCGATCACCCGGCTGGCCACGCAGGGTCTCGCCTACGGCGTCCACGTGATCATCTCGGCGAACCGGTGGGCCGACCTCCGGCCCGCGATCAAGGACATGCTCGGCACCCGGTTCGAGCTGCGCCTCGGTGACCCGACGGAGTCCGAAATGGACCGCCGGATCGCGGTCAACGTCCCGGCCGGGCGGCCGGGACGCGGGCTCACCCGCGACAAGCTGCACCTGCTCACCGGCCTGCCGCGGATCGACGGGTCGAGCGACCCGGAGACGGTCGCGGCGGGCGTCGCGGACGCGGTCGCGAAGATCCGCGGGGCGTGGCGCGGCCGGGTGGCTCCGCAGGTGCGCCTGCTGCCGGAGATGATCACCTACGAAGAGGTCCTGCGGATCGACCAGAAGCGGGACACGAAGCTCGTCCCGATCGGCGTCAACGAGGAAGACCTGCAGCCGATCTACCTGGACTTCGACGCGGACCCGCACTTCTTCGCGTTCGCCGACGGCGAGTCCGGCAAGACGAACCTGCTGCGGCAGATCGCGCGCGGCATCACCGAGCGCTACACGCCGCAGGAGGCCGTGATCCTGCTGGTCGACTACCGGCGCACGATGCTCGGGTTCCTCGAGGGCGATTCGCTGCTCGGCTACGCCGTTTCGTCGGCGCAGCTGGACAGCATGGTCCAGGACGTGCACGGGTCGATGACGCGGCGGCTGCCGGGTCCGGACGTCACCCAGGAGCAGCTGAAGACCCGGTCCTGGTGGACCGGCCCGGAGCTGTTCGTCCTTGTCGACGACTACGACCTGGTGGCGACGCAGTCCACCAACCCGCTCAAGCCGCTGTCGGAGTTCCTCGCCCAGGCGAAGGACGTCGGCCTGCACTTGATCGTGGTCCGGCGCACCGGTGGTGCGTCGCGGGCGGCGTACGACCCGGTCATCGGCAAGCTCAAGGAGCTCGCGGCCACCGGCATGGTGATGAACGGTTCCCGCGACGAGGGCAACCTGATCGGCAACATCCGGCCGAGCGCCATGCCTCCGGGCCGGGGCAACATGCTGAGCCGCAAGAACGGGAAGCAGCTCGTGCAGGTGTCGTGGATCCAGCCCGACTGACCGACCGGGGAGCCGTCGCGGTTGACGGAAGGGGTGCCCGGTGACGGTGCGGGTCGCGGTCGACTTCGGGACCTCGAGCACCTGCGTCGTCGTGTCGGTCAACGGCCGCGAGCCGCAGGTCGTGGTGATCGACGGGCAGCCGCTGATGTCCTCGGCGGTGTACGCGGCGTCCGACGGCACCCTGTTCGTCGGCCAGGAGGCCGAGCGGCAGGCGGCCGTCGACCCGTCGCGGTACGAGCCGAATCCGAAGCGGCGGATCGACGAGGGCGATCTGCTGCTCGGCGATTCGGTGCTGCGGGTCATCGACGTCGTGCACGCGGTGCTGGACCGGGCGGTCGCCGAGGCGCGGCGCGTCGCGGGCGACGTCGAGGTGGACCTGCTGGTGCTCACCCACCCGGCGGACTGGGGCGCGATCCGCACCCGGCTGCTGCGCCAGGCCGCGGGCAGGCTGGCGCGCGAGGTGGCGCTGGTGCCGGAACCGGTGGCCGCGGCGGTGTACCACGCGGCCACCTTCGCCCCGGAGGTTTCGCCGGGCGGTCGGACGGTCGAGTTCTCCGGCCGTCCTGGCGACGCGCTGGCGGTGCTCGATCTCGGCGGCGGCACGGTCGACGTCAGCGTCGTCCAGCGGTCGCCGGAGGCAGCGCGCGCGGCCCGCGTGCCGGGTGCGCCCCCGCAGCGGGGCGGGTTCCAGGTGCTGGCCACGCGAGGCGATCCGAGCTTCGGCGGGGCCGACATCGACCAGGCGTTGCTGGAGCACGTCGGGTCGCTGGTGTCCGGTACGGATCCGCAGGCGTGGCGGCAACTCGTCGAAGGCCGCGAGCTGGCTGAGCGCCGGCGGCGCCGGGTGCTGCGCCAGGACGTCCGCGGTGCCAAAGAAACGCTGTCGCGGCACACGTACACCGATGTGCCGTTGCCCCCGCCGTTCGCGGACGCGCACGTGACGCGGGTGGACCTGGAACGGCTGATCGCGGCTCCGCTCGGCCGGGTGGTCGAGCTGACCAGTGCCGCGATCGCGGACTCCGGCCTGCGCCCCAAACAGCTCGCGGCGATCTTCCTCGTCGGCGGTTCGAGCCGGATCCCGATGATTTCCCGGCTCGTGCACGAGCGCACCGGCGTGGTGCCGACGAGCCTGGACCAGCCCGAGACGGTCGTGGCACGCGGCGCGCTCCGGGCGGTGCTGCTGGAACCGGACCGCACCGGCGTGCTGCCCGGTTCGTCGATCCCGGGGCACTCCGAGCACCGCACCGAGATCGTCCGGGGAGACGCGCCGATCCGCCGCGGTCCGCCGCCGGCGCCGAACGCACTGAACGCGCCGCCGCGGAGCGCTCCGGCGCAGCCGTTGCCGCCGCGCGGGTTCTCGCCCGCCGATCCGGCCAGGGGACCGCAAAGCGCGCCGTTCGGCGTCGCGGTGCCCGCCGGGCCGAGTCCATTGCAGACTGGACCGGGCAAGAACTCGTTGGGGCAGAACAGTTCCGCGAACGGCGGGTTCGCCGCTCCCGGCGCGGACGCCGTGGGCGACTCCGGCGGAAAGGCGAAGAAACGTCGTCGGCTGTGGTTGATCACCGCGGCGGTGGCGGTCGTGGCGCTGATCGCGGGCGGCGTCGGGTACTTCGTCAGCAGGGGGGACAGCTCGGATCAAGGCCGTTCGTTCTCCCAGTACGACTTCAGCCTCGTCGCGCCGAACGACTGGATCCAGACCACCGACGAGGTCGCCGACCGGCAGGTCATCCTGCACCCGCAGGACGCCGCCAAGGGCAACGATCTCGTGCTCGCGCAGGAGTTCGTGATGGACTACGACGCGACGGCCGACCGGCAGAAACTCGTCGACGCCTTGCGGTCCGGGGTCAGCGGAAACGCGAACTACACTGCGTTCCAGCCTGATCTGACTTACGGTGGCCGGAACGTGATCGGCTACGTCGAGAGCAAACCGGAACGGATTACCGTCCGCTGGTATGTGCTCGTGCAGGGCCGGATCCGCGTGCACGTCGGCTGCCAGTACCAATCACCCGCGGTGCAGCAGCGCGTCGACGCCGCGTGCGAGCAAGTGGTGCGCACGCTGAAGATCACCAGCTGAAGGAGCATCTGTGGCCTCCGAACCGGAATCCGCGCCGGCGGCCTTCACCCGAGCCGGACAGGACGCCGTCACCTTCTCGCGCCGCGTCGCGGGCACCGCGCTCGCGCGCAGCGAACGGCACCGCAATGAGAACCGGGAATTGCTGAAGGAGTTCGGCAGGCGGCGGCTTTCCGGCGCCGCGGAACCCGCGCCGTCCGCGTTGCGCGGGGCCGCCCGCCGGTTCCGCGCGGCCCGCGGATTGCCGATGCCGGCCGAGCCCGTCGCGCCCGAGCCGGTTCCCCTTCGTCCGGAGATTCCGCCCGAACAGACACGGACGAGTGAAGAGGATGAGGACTTTTCGCAGTCGCGAATCATGAGCCGGGACTCCTGAAAGTTTCCGGGAACCGGCTGTGCGTGTGCTAACCACGCTGGTGGACAAGGTTTTTTCGGGGTCGCCGGCACGCCGTTCACCCGCCCGTTGCCGACCGGTTCCCTGATGGCGCGTTCACGCAAGCAACTACTTGCGAAGAAGTCGCGACAAGTGTGAACCGAACTGGCAATGTCTTCGTCGTAGGTGCAGTGCCGGAAACACCAGCCGGCGCGCACAACCACTGACGAAGGGGGTAGCTCCCATGGCTGCTGGCGGTTTCACTGGGGATCCGAAGGAATTCACCGCGGCGGAAGGGCGCGTCGTCGACGCGACCAGCCGGATGAACAAGAACCTGAGCGACCTGCGCTCCAACATCGAAGCGACCCGCGCGGGCTGGGAAGGCGACGCCCAGCGTGCCTTCGACAACGTCATGCGCCGCTTTGACGACTGCGGTCGCGGCCTGAACGACGCGCTGCACCGCATCGGTGAGCTGCTCCAGGAAGCGGGATCCACCTACGCCAAGAGCGAAGCGGCTCAGCACGAGCACATCAACTCGCTCAACAAGGGCTTCGGCGTTCTCGGCTGATCCAGTTCTTTTCCGTTCCAGATTCGCCTCCATCTTTCATTCTTTCTTCTGACAGGAGTTCGACATGCCTGACGGCCGCATTGTTGTTGATCCGGGTACCATCCACCGCGCCGCTGAGGACTGCACCGCCACCGGTGGCGAGCTGCGCACCCTCTTCGACAACCTGCAGAGCGACCTCGCTCCGCTGACCAACAGCTGGACCGGTGAAGCGAAGGACCAGTACCACCAGGCCCAGAACGAGTGGAACCAGAAGTTCGAGGAGTTCGGTCAGCTTCTCGCGCAGATCGCCGCTGTGCTGCCGCAGATCGCGGACGGCTACACGGCGACGGACCGCTCGGTGCAGAACCTGTTCTGAGCCACGCTCCGAAACCACGGCGGGCCAGGCACCTTCGGGTGTCGGCCCGCCGTTTTCGTTTTCGGGAAAGGCTTTCGCCGGGGGGCGATGGAATATTCTGGCTAGCCGCCGAGTGCGCTGCCCCGGCTGAAAGCTCCGGTTCCGGAACGACCCTCGCTGCTCAGTGCGGAGCGCCGACGGAATATTCTGGCTTGTCGTTGAGCACGCGCACGGTGACCTTCTTCGGCTGTCCGCCGACCTGCACTGTGCAGTCGAAAGTGGTGCCGTTCTCGATCGTCTGGCCGGAGGGGCAGGCGACGTTCTTCACGTCCGGCTCGCCGTAGCTCTCGTTGAGAACCCGGGAAACGCCTTCCTGCAACGACTTCTGGTCAAGGGTGTCCCCGCGGAACACTCCGGTCGCCCACGCGATCCCGCCCGCCGCGGCGAGCACCACGACGACCGCTCCGGCGATCAGGAACGGTTTCTTCGACCGCGGTTTTCCCGGCTTGGCAGCGGAAAACGCGCCGAGCCCGCCGTATTCGGATGGCTGGAACCCGCCGCCGTAAGGGTTTCCTCCCGACGGCTGCTGCGCCGGGGTCGGCTGGCTCTGCGGCTGACCGTAGGACGGATAACCCTGCTGCGGATACTGCGCCGGCGGGTACTGCCCCTGCGGAAACTGTTGCTGCGCCGGAGGTTGCGCCCACTGCCCTTGCTGGCCCGAACTGTCCACTCCGGACGGATAACCCGGCTGCTGCGGCGCGTTCGTCCCCGGCTGCCACCACTGCGGCTGCCCCTGCGGGTACTGGTCGGGAGGCTGGGTCATCAGTGCTCACCTCGGAGATCGATCGGCGGAAGGGCGCGCATCAGCGACCCTGCAGTTCGCCGAGCCTGCGGTAGAAGTCCTGTTTGGCCGCGTCGTCCGCGAGGACGGTGACCTGCGAGGCGTCCGGCACCGTCGGCAGGTCCGAGGAGGTGGCCTCTCCGGTGAACTTGAACTCGTAGCGCAGTTCGACCTTGTGCCCGTCGCCCTCGAACTTGGCTCCCATGGTGAACGCGGCGAGCGAGCCGTCCGGCTTGAGCGTGATCGTGCTCGGCACGACGGCCTTGCGCAGTTCCGGCCCGACCTGGTTGAGCACCTTGTCCGGGAGCAGTTCGACGCGCCGGTCGAGGAAGATCGGGAACGGCACGTTCACGGTCAGCTGCTCGGTGCCGTCCGCGGAGCTCTTGGCGCCGCGCAGCGCTTTCTTGTCCGCCTTGTACGCGCTGTCGACCGCGTCGCCCATCTTGCACGCAATCTGCACCCCGCCCCACGCGCACGGCTGGACGAGCCCGGCCTCCGGCTTGGGCATCGACACCCACGGCGTCGGCGCGAGCGTTTTGTAGGCCGGGCCGAGGTAGAGGTACTCGACGGCGCCGTCGGCGGGGGTGAACGAGTCGAGGAACTCGTTGGGGTTCTTCTGCGACCGGTTGTGCACGATGCGGCTCTCCGGGCTGCCGGTGCGCGCGGAGGTGACGATGTTGTGCAGGTACTTGTCGTCGAACTTGAAGTACCGGTCCGCGGAGTTGGTCACATTGCGCGGCTCGACGATCGTGTCCGCGAGCTTCGACATGGCCTTCTCGAACTTCGCGCCGACGTACGCGGCGGCCTGGTCGCCGTCGGGCAGCGCGGTGCCGGCGCGGGCCTGCCCGCACGCGGTCGCGAGAGCCAGCACGGCGGCGACGGCTCCCGCTGTCCGTGCGGCTCGGATCGTCCTCGCTCGTGTCTTCAACTGCTGTCCCCAGGTGCTCGTCGTGCTCGCGCGTCGGAATCGTCTCATCCTGGTTCGACCCGCGCGGCGGCGTGGTGGTTCCGGGAACCGGTCGGGTACGCTGTGACCGGCCGACGAGGCGCCTTCGCACCCCCGCTGCACAAGAGGCGGGACCACAGGGGTATCTTCATATGTCGTTGTGCGTTGCGGCGCGTCAGCGCTCGGCCCGCACATTACCCACACGCAATGACGACGAGGTAGACCCTTGCCCACGTACAGCCCCAAGCCCGGCGACGTCACTCGTGCCTGGCACGTGATCGACGCCGAGGATGTCGTGCTCGGACGGCTCGCGACCGAGGTCGCCACGCTGCTGCGCGGCAAGCACAAGCCGACCTACGCCCCGCACGTGGACACCGGTGACTTCGTCATCATCGTCAACGCCGAGAAGGTCGCTCTCACCGGTAACAAGCGCGAGCAGAAGTTCGCGTACCGGCACAGCGGTTACCCCGGCGGTCTGCGGAAGCGCTCCTTCGGCGAGCTGCTCGACACCAAGCCTGAGCACCTCGTTGAGAAGGTGGTCAAGGGCATGCTGCCGAAGAACAAGCTCGGCCGCGCCATGGCCAAGAAGCTGAAGGTGTACGCCGGCCCGCAGCACCCGCACGCCGCGCAGCAGCCGCAGGCGCGCGAGATCACCAAGATCGCGCAGGTCGCGCAGTGAGTGAGGAACAGTTGACCAGCACCGAGACCGAGGTCGTCGCTTCGACCGAGACCCCCGCCGAGGCCGTGGCGACCAGCGAGTCCGCCGCCGCCCCGCGCCCGTCGCGTGCCGCCGGTGGCAACGCGCAGACGGTCGGCCGCCGCAAGGAGGCCGTGGTCCGCGTCCGCGTCGTGCCGGGTACCGGTGAGTTCAAGCTCAACGGCAAGTCGCTCGAGCAGTACTTCCCGAACAAGGTGCACCAGCAGCTCATCAAGGAGCCGCTCGTCACCGTCGAGAAGCCGGACTCCTTCGACATCTTCGCCAACCTCAAGGGCGGCGGGATCTCGGGCCAGGCGGGCGCGCTGCGTCTCGCCATCGCCCGTGCGCTGGTCGAGGTCGACGCCGACGACCGCCCGGCCCTGAAGAAGGCCGGCTTCCTGACCCGTGACGCGCGCGCCACGGAGCGGAAGAAGTACGGCCTCAAGAAGGCCCGCAAGGCCCCGCAGTACTCCAAGCGCTGATTTTCGCGCCTGGCGCAACCCCGGAAGCGCCCATCCGTCCATCGGATGGGCGCTTCCGGCGTTTTCCGGGCTGGTTGATGCGTTTTCCGCCGCCGGCACGACTGTCTTGGGGTAGGGCAGGGGATCACCCCTGCCGGGTCCGGCGCTAGGTTTGTCGAGGCCCGGCGCGCCCCGAGGCCGGTGAATCAAGGGACAAGGAGGTCGAGATGGCTCGACTGTTCGGCACCGACGGGGTACGCGGTCTGGCCAATGCCGACCTGTCCCCGGAGCTGGCCCTGTCGGTCGCGGCGAGCGCCGCCCGAGTGCTGGCGGCGCACGACCGTTCGCACCGTCCGGTGGCCGTGGTCGGCCGCGACCCGCGCGCCAGCGGCGAGATGCTGGAGGCCGCCGTGGTGGCGGGCCTCGCGTCGGCCGGTGCGGACGTCCTGCGGCTCGGCGTGCTGCCGACGCCCGCCGTCGCGTACCTCGTCGGTGCGCTGGAGGCGGACCTCGGCGTGATGATCTCCGCCTCGCACAACCCCATGCCGGACAACGGCATCAAGCTCTTCGCCGCCGGCGGGCACAAACTGCCGGACAGCATCGAGGACGAGATCGAATCCGGCCTCGACGCGACCGGCGTCACCCGCCCGACCGGCGACGGGGTCGGCCGCGTCACCGACGTCCCGGACGCGCTCGACAAGTACATCGAGCACCTGGTCGCCGCGACGCCGCATCCGCTGGCCGGCCTGAAGGTCGTGGTGGACTGCGCGAACGGCGCGTCGTCCGCGGCCGCCCCGGAGGCGTACCGCCGGGCAGGCGCCGAGGTCGTGGCCCTGCACGCGGAGCCGGACGGCATCAACATCAACGACAGCTGTGGCTCAAACCACCCTGACCTGCTGCGCGCGGCAGTCGTCGAACACGGCGCCGACCTCGGCATCGGCCACGACGGAGACGCCGATCGCTGCGTGGCCGTCGACGCCGCGGGCGAACTGGTGGACGGCGACCAGATCATGGCCGTCCTGGCGCTGGCGCTGGCCGAAGAGGGCGCGCTGGTGAAGGACACCCTGGTCGCGACCGTGATGAGCAACCTCGGCCTGCACCTGGCGATGAAGGCACACGGCATCACAGTCGTCACGACCGCGGTGGGTGACCGCTACGTGCTGGAGGAACTGCGCGCCTCGGGCCTGGCCCTCGGCGGCGAACAGTCCGGCCACGTGGTCCTCCCCGCCCACGCCACCACCGGCGACGGCCTCCTGACCGCGATGCGCCTGATGGCCCGGATGGCCGCGACGGGCAAACCGCTCGCCGAACTGGCCGCGGTGATGAACCGGCTGCCGCAGGTCCTGGTCAACGTCCCGGTCGCGGATAAAGCGGCGGTGGCAGGCTCGGCCGAGGTCCGCGACGCGGTCGGCGAGGTCGAAGCCGAGCTCGGCGAGGAGGGGCGGGTTCTGCTGCGCCCGTCGGGAACCGAACAGCTGGTGCGGGTCATGGTGGAAGCCCCGGCTCACGCCACGGCCCAGGCCGCGGCGGACCGGCTGGCTGGGGTCGTGTCCGCGGTCTCCTGACCGAACTGCCCGAATCGCTGCGCCCCTCGTCACTCTCCGGGTACATTCCGTAGACGAGTGTCCGGCACCGCCGACGGCTTCCGTGCGTCCAAGGTCCGGAAGAACTCGGCAGTCGAGGAGGGGCGAGCGTGGGGAACCGACAGAACGTCGATCCGCAGATGCTGGAAACGGCGGGCGGATTTGTCCGGGACGCGGCGAAGGACCGTCTGCAGACGACGCTGCCCGCGTTGAAGCAGATGCAGATCACCGAGGCGGACTTCGGGCGCAAGCACCACGGCTCGTTCCAGCTGTACAAGACCGGCATCGAAGCGGTCGGCAAATGCGTCGACAGCTATGTGAAGGCGTCTGAGGACTTCGGGAACAACCTCGGGTCGGCGAGCAAGAAGTACACCGCCAACGAGGCGAGCAGCTCGGACTCCATCACGAAGAGCGGCAAACGCTGATGGCCGAGCGCAACGGGACTATCCCGTCCTTCCAAGAGTTCCAGCAGTTGATGAACGACCCCAGCGTTCCCGATAACACCAAACGGGGTCTGGCGCTTCGCTACTTCGACTACGTCGAGGACGAAGAAGAAGAGGGCGACGCGCAGAGTTACGGCTTCCAAGGGGACGAGGACCGCAACCACTGGCGGGACTTCTACAAGAAGCGGTTCAACATCTCCGAAGGGGATATGGACTGGGAGACGTCGAGCGCTGGCGACGTCGACAAGTGGTACAGCATGGCGAAGGGCGACGCCGACAAAGGCGCGAAGGCGGCGCAGGACAAGCAGCAGCAGGCGGTCGACGGCGACAAGCAGAAGCTGAAGGACCAAGGGGCCAAGAACACTGACACCGACCCTGGTGTCGCGAACTCCAACGAGATCCTCGACCTCGGCGTCTCGGGTCTGCAGCCGTTCCGGAACCTGCTGCCCCTCTACAACCGCGCCCGCGGTCTCGTCGCGCAGAACCTGCCGGAGCACCCGTTCCAGCCGCACGTCGGCGACCCGTTCGACGAGCAGCGGGACATCCCGTTCGACAAGTTCAAGGCCGCTGCCAAGGAATTGACGGACGTCAACGCGTCCATTGTGGACGCCGCGGCCGACCAGGACAACCGGATGGCGACCGTGTTCGCCAACTGGTCGGGCAACGCGCGGGATTCGGCTCAGCAGTCCTGGAAGGGGATCACCGACGGCACCAAGGCCGTCGAGCAGACCCTGAAGGACGGGGCGGGCTTGATCGACCGCAGCATCGCCTCGATCGCGAAGCTGATCCGGGCGAAATGCCAGTGGCTGCAGGAGTACTACATCACCGAGTACCCCAGCAAGGGGCAGTTCTCGCCCGGCGACATCGATCGGTTGATCCGGGTCGCCGAGATGGGCCGCAACGCGAGCGACGACGACTTCAAGCACTTCGTCCGGTTCATGCCCGAAGACTTGAAGAACACCGTCAACGGAGACAAGTGCGACCTCGGCGACGACACCAAGGACGCCGGGCAGGAGTGGGCCAAGAAGTGGCTCGCCGGGTTCTGCGGGTTCATGGACAAGCACGTCACGAACTGGCAGCAGGTCTGCGAGCACACGCGCACGAGCGTCGACCAGGTGTGGAACGAGCTGGGCGCTTCGCTGGGCAAGGCTCGCGAGGATCTGTTCACCACGTCGTCGAAGCCCGCTGACCAGGGCGGCGGCAAGCAGTCCGACGGGGGCGGCCAGCAGACCACGCCGTCGTCCTCCGGCGGCGGTGGCAAGGACTCGGGAATGCCGAGCACCGGCGGCTCCGGGCCGACCCCGGCCGCGGCGCAGACGCCCAAGATGCCGGAGACTCCGCAAACCCAGCCGCAGTCGGCGGAGGGGCTCAACCCGGTCACTCACCAGCCGCTCGAGGTCGATCCGAAGACCGGGCAGCCGTATCCGATCGACCCGAAGACGGGCGCGGCGCTCAAGCCCGAAGAGCCCGAGACGATGACCGTCGAGCACGACGGGCACAAGATCTCCATGTCCGAACCCGGCAAGGACGGGCACATGGGGATCAGCGTCGACGACGGCACGGGCAAGCAGAAGACCTACGACCTCGACTTCGGCGACCAGGCAAAGCCGGACGCGACGCAGCCGCCGGGGACCTCGGTGCCCGGGCAGCAGCACCCGGACCCAGCGACCGGGTTCGGACCGCAGGGCCACGACGGTGCGCAAGGGACCGGCCAGGGCCACGACGGAACCCCGGGCCAGGACGCCGCGAAGAACCAGGACGGCGCGCAGAAGTACCAGCCGGGTCCGGACGGCAAGATCCACATCCAGGACGGCAAGCTGTCGATCGTGGCCGAACGGCCGTCTGGAGCCGACGGCCCGACGGTCGTGACGATCGACGACGGCTCGGGCCATCCCACGAAGTACACCCTCGGTGACGACGGTGCGCTCAACCCCAGCGGCCACACTGCCGGCGGTGGAGCCGCGGTCGGCGGGCAGGCCACGCCGGGCGGACCGACGCCTCCCGGAACGCCGGTGCCGGACGCAGCGGCAGCAGCGGGCCAGCCGGTCGCCGCTGCCGCGAACCAGGCCGTCCCGGACCAGGTCGCCGCACAGGGCCACCAAGTCGTTCCCGAGCAGCCCGCCGCGCAGAGCCACCAGGCTGTCCCGGACCAGGTCGCCGCACAGGGCCACCAGGTCGTTCCCGAGCAGCCCGCCGCGCAGAGCCACCAGGCTGCTCCTGACCAGCCCGCTGCGCAGGAGCACCGGATCGTCCCGGGCCAGCCGCCGTCGCACGAACTGCCGGTGACTCACGAGCCAGCGAGCGCGCCCGCCGCGGCGGCGTCGGGACCGGACGAGTCGACTACCGCCCAATCGGTGCTCGACCCGTTCTCCTCCGACCCCGGCATCGGCACCGTTCCGCACGACGGCCTCGGCGACACCGCCGACCCGATGGCCGCTTCGGCAGGCGACGCTCCGCCGACCGACACCTCGCAGCTCGGTACCGCGCCGGTGCACCACGACGCGACCGGTTCCGGCACTCCGGCCATGATGGGCGGGGGCATGATGGGCGGGCTCGGCAACGCGCCGGGCGGCGGACAGGAGCAGGAACGTTCGTCGAGCGCGTACCGGGTCGACGGCGGTCTTTTCGGTTCGCAGTCCAACTCGAACCGGATCAGCGGGTCGTTGCTCGACGACGATCAGCCTGGCCGTTAGGACGGGGGAGGACGCGGTGAGCAGCGAAGACCTGGGGGCGGGATTCCGCCACAAGATGGCTCAGATCGAACGCGAGGCGGAGGAACGGCTCGCGTTGATCGGCAGCCGGGTCCGGAAAGACCTCAAGGAAAGCAAAGAGGCCAGCGACAAGCAGTTGCGCACGGTCGGCCAGGTGATCGTCCGCGTGCAGGAGAGTGCTCGTCGCGCGGCGAAGGCCGGCGGCTGGGTGATGGAGTCGACGGTCGGCGACAAGGCCAAGGGCGAGGTCAGCTTCGGTTTCGAAGACGACGAAGCGGAGAAGGAACGTCGCGCTGACTACCCGGCGGCCGAGCCTGCTCCGCAGCGGCCGAGCACGCCTCCGCCGGCTCCCGTTCCGGCACCGCCCGCGGCTCCGTCGGGGCGGCATCGTCGCGGCGTGCACCACGACGAGGACGACTTCACGAACACCGACTGGTTGGCTACCTGATCAGGCAGCCGGTTCCTCGTCCTCCGGAACCTCGATCGGCGCCCGCTTCACATCCGCGTCCAGCAGCGGCAGGTACTTGTCCGTCCCGGTCAAATGCGTGAGAAAGAACGCAGTGAACAGCGCCTTCGTCAGCTGCTGAGTCGCCCGCTGCGGTTTGCCCTGCAGCAGCAGCTGGCTCCAGTGCCGACCCTCGGTCACCGCGAGGTGGGATGACTTCGCCAGCGTCCGCAGCTGCACCGGACCGGCCCACGCCTGGGCGATCGCGTCTGCGTGACCGACTGCCGGGGCGACCAGGTCGCCGTCCACGGCCAGGTGCAGGCCGGGGGCGCTGATCAGCTTCGCGGCGTCCGTCGCGGGCGGGAAGGTCTGTGCCGCGGCTACCGTCGCCACTGCGCGGACCTTCGGGCGGGCGTCGTCGCCTGCTCCGGCGGACTGGGCGGCTGCCAGCACTGCCGAGCCGCCGCCGGTGGAGTGGCCTGCCAGGCCCAGTTTCTCCGGGTCGACGCTGATGCCGTCCGGGCCGAGGCGGACCGTGGTGACGACGTCGAGCGTCGTCAGCAGGTCGCCGGCCAGCAGGCGGTGCGACGGGAGCGGGCCGAGCTGGGTGGCGGGGGCCGCGGCGACCACGCCCCAGCTCGCGAGGTGGTGCAGCAGTTGCCGGTAGCGGGTAGTCGGCTGCATCCAGCCGTGCCCGAACGCGATGGCGGGCAGGCCAAGGCCTTGGCGCGGGGTGAACACGACGCCGGGCAGTCCGACCAGGGCGAGGTTGCCGCGCACAACCTCGTGGGGTCCCGGGTGGGACAGCTCCGTGAGCAGCTGCTTGGGCTTGCTGGCCATGCGCGTGACCTTACTGCCCGTGCCCCTCCCCGGCCCGGTGCGCCACCCCGATCGGTTTAGGGGTCGGCCGCCACACTGCGCGAAGACCCGGTCAACGGTTGTCCGGGACGTCGCCCGCCCAGCTCAGCGGCATTGAAAACCCCGCTCTAGGGACCGGAGTAGGGGACTGGACTTGTCTCGTTACGCTAGTTCGCGTGTGTGGAATCGTGGGATACGTCGGACACCGCCCGGCTCTGGACGTCGTGCTCGGTGGGCTCCGCCGCATGGAATACCGGGGCTACGACTCGGCGGGCGTGGCGGTGCTGGACGGCGCCGGCGCGCTGACCGTCGAGCGCAAGGCCGGCCGGCTGGCCAACCTGGAGGCCCGGCTCGACGAGGTCGGCCGCGACGCGTTCGAGGGCACCGCGGGCATGGGCCACACCCGCTGGGCCACGCACGGGGCTCCGATCGACCGCAACTCGCATCCGCACCGGGACACCACCGGCCGCGTCGCGGTGGTGCACAACGGGATCATCGAGAACTTCGCCGCGTTGCGCGCCGAGCTCGAGGCCGCGGGCATCGAGATGGCCAGCGACACCGACACCGAGACCGCCGCGCACCTGGTTTCCCTCGCTTACGCCGAGGGTGACACCAAGGGTGACCTGCCGGCCAGCGTCGCCGCGGTGTGCCGCCGGCTGGAGGGCGCGTTCACCCTCGTCGTGACGCACGCGGACGAGCCGGACACGATCGTCGCCGCGCGCCGGTCGTCGCCGCTGGTGGTCGGGGTCGGCGAGGGCGAGCACTTCGTCGCGTCCGACGTCGCGGCGTTCATCGAGCACACCCGCGAGGCCGTCGAACTGGGGCAGGACCAGCTGGTCGTCATCACCCGCGACGGCTACCAGGTCACCGACTTCCACGGCGACGCCGCGCAGGCCAAGCCGTTCACCGTCGACTGGGACCTGTCGGCCGCCGAGAAGGGCGGCCACGAGTACTTCATGCTCAAGGAGATCGAGGAGCAGCCGGAGGCGCTGGCGAACACGCTGCGCGGGCACTTCGAGGCCGGCCGGATCATCCTCGACGAGCAGCGCATTTCCGACCAGGACCTGCGCGACGTCGACAAGGTCTTCGTCATCGCCTGCGGTTCGGCCTATCACTCCGGGCTCGTCGCGAAGTACGCCATCGAGCACTGGTGCCGGCTGCCGGTCGAGGTGGAGCTGGCCTCGGAGTTCCGCTACCGCGACCCGGTTCTCGACCGCGACACGCTCGTCGTCGCCGTCTCCCAGTCCGGCGAGACCGCGGACACCCTCGAAGCCGTGCGGCACGCGCGCGAGCAGAAGGCCCGCGTCCTGGCGGTCTGCAACACCAACGGCGCGCAGATCCCGCGCGAGTCCGACGCCGTGCTGTACACGCACGCCGGGCCGGAGATCGGGGTCGCGTCGACCAAGGCGTTCCTCGCGCAGATCGCCGCGAACTACCTCGTCGGCCTCGCGCTGGCGCAGGCGCGCGGCACGAAGTACCCGGACGAGGTCGCCCGCGAGTTCGCCGAGCTGGAAGCGATGCCGGCCGCGGTGCAGAAGGTGCTGTCCACTGTGGAGCCGACCCGCGAGATCGCGCGGCGGATCTCCGACTCGCGCGCGGTGCTGTTCCTCGGCCGCCACGTCGGGTTCCCGGTGGCGCTGGAAGGCGCGCTGAAGCTGAAGGAACTCGCGTACATGCACGCGGAGGGTTTCGCGGCGGGCGAGCTGAAGCACGGTCCGATCGCGCTGATCGAGGAGGGCCTTCCGGTCGTCGTCGTGATGCCGTCGCCGAAGGGCCGCGCGGTGCTGCACTCGAAGCTGGTGTCGAACATCAGCGAGATCCAGGCGCGGGGCGCGCGCACGATCGTGATCGCCGAGGAGGGCGACGAGACCGTGCGCCCGTTCGCCGACGAACTCATCGAGGTGCCCGCGGTGCCGACGCTGCTGCAGCCGCTGGTTTCCACCGTGCCGCTGCAGGTGCTGGCCGCGGAGATCGCGAGTTCGCGCGGGTACGACATCGACAAGCCGCGTAACCTGGCGAAGTCCGTCACCGTGGAGTAGGGAGCCGCCGCCGTGCAGGGAATCTGGACTACAGAACGGATTCGCGCGGCGGAGGACCTGCTGCTCGCGCGCACTCCGGACGGCGAGCTGATGCGCCGCGCCTCCTTCGGCCTCGCCGCCGAGGTGGCCGGGTTGCTGGCCGAGGACACCGGCGGTGTCTCCGGTCGGCGGGTGGTGCTGCTGGTCGGCTCGGGCAACAACGGCGGCGATGCCTTGTGGGCTGGTGCTTTCCTGCGTCGGCGCGGGGTCGCGGTGGCCGCGGTATTGCTGAAGCCGGAGAAGGCTCATCCGGCGGGATTGGCCGCACTGCGGCGATCCGGCGGTCGCGTGGTGTCCATAGCGGACAGTCCACAGTGGATCGAACGGGCGGATGTCGTCGTGGACGGCATCGTCGGCATTTCGGCTCGCGGCCCGTTGCGTCCGGAAGCGGCCGAGCTGGTCGCGCGGATCGAAGCGCCGGTAGTGGCGGTGGATCTGCCGAGCGGCGTCGACCCGGACACCGGTGCGGTCGACGGTCCGCACGTCACCGCCGCGCGCACGGTCACTTTCGGGGCGCTCAAGCCCGTGCACGTGCTGGCCCCGGAGGAATGCGGCGAGGTCGTGCTGGTGGACATCGGTCTGCGGCCCTGGCTGGACGAGCCGGATCTGCAGCGCCTTGACCTGGCCGACGTCGCCGAGGCGTGGCCGATCCCCGGTCCGGAGGACGACAAATACACCCAGGGCGTAGTCGGGATCGCGGCCGGATCGGCGACCTACCCCGGCGCGGCGGTGCTCGCGTCCGGTTCCGCGGTGCGTGCGACGGCGGGCATGGTCCGCTACGCCGGACACGCCGCGGACGTCGTGCGCTCGCGCTGGCCGGAGATCGTCGCGACCGGCTCGGTCACCGACGCGGGCCGGGTGCAGGCGTGGGTGGTCGGCCCGGGCATCGGCACCGGCGGCGAGGGCCGCGAGATCCTGCGGCACATCCTCGGCCAGGGCGTCCCAGTGTGCGCGGACGCCGATGCCACCACGATCATCGCGAACACTCCCGAAGTCCTCGACGCCCGCGACCCGGACACTCCGCTCGTGCTCACCCCGCACGCCGGCGAGTACGAACGCCTGATGGGCCGCCGCCCAGGCACGGATCGGGTCGCGGCGGCGCGGGAAGCGGCGAAGAAGTACGACGCGGTTGTGCTGTTGAAAGGCCACTGCACGGTCGTCGCCGCTCCGGACGGCCGTGTCGCGGTGAACACCCCACGCGGCTCCTGGCTGGCCACCGCTGGTTCCGGCGACGTGCTGACCGGCCTGGTCGGGTCGCTGCTGGCCGCCGGACTCGATCCGTGGCTGGCCGCCGCGGCTGCTGCTCAGGTGCATTCGCTGGCCGGGGCGCTCGCCGCCGATGACGTGCCGACGTCGGCGTCGGGTCTGGTCGACGCCATCCCCGCCGCGCTCCGATTGGTTCGCGCGACCGCATAGTTATCGAGTTACGTGTTAACTCGGCTCGCGATATCTGGTAAGAACAAGATGTGAGTCGAGACACGCCAGGACGGCCGAAGACGCGCCCGTCCGACGCCGCGGTGGAGCAGCGGCGGCAGGAAATCCTCGACTACGTCATTGACCAGGGCGAAGTCCGCATCGACGACCTCACCGCGCGGTTCGGCGTGAGCCTCATGACGATGCACCGCGACCTGGACGAGCTCGCCGACAAACGGTTGCTCCGGAAGCTGCGCGGCAAGGTCGAGGCGTATCCCGCGCTCACCATGGAGACCGCCAGCCGGTTCACGCTGCACTCGGCCGAGAAGGAAGCCCTCGCGGACCTCGCGATTCAGCAGGTCGAGCCCGGCCAGGCGGTGTTCGTTGACGACTCCACCACGTTGTTCCCGCTGGTCGAGCGGCTGGCCCGGATCGAGCGCCTCACCGTCATCACCAACTCGCTGCAGGCCGCGCGGCTGCTGGGCACCGATGTCGAGGTGGTCCTCGCCGGCGGGCATTACCACCCCGAGTACGACTCCTGCTCCGGTCCCGACGTCCTCGCGCTGCTCGAGCGCATTCGCGTGGACATCGCGTTCGTCTCGGTGAGCGCGGTCGCGGTGGGCAGGCTGTTCCACCCGGTCCGCGACTACGCCGAGCTGAAGAAGGCCGTGCTGCGCGCCGCGAACCGCAACGTGCTGGTGCTCGACCACTCGAAGTTCGGCCGCACCGCGACGTACGCGCACGGCACTGTCGGCGATTACGACCTCCTGATCACCAGCGAAGCCACTCCCACCGAGGAGATCGAGGCGGCGCTGAACGAAGGCACGGCGGTCGAGGCCGCGGAGTACGTCGAGGAGGGGCAGCCCTATGACAGCTGAGCTGGTGGCCGGGGTCGATTCGTCGACCCAGTCGACCAAGGTCGTGGTCTGCGACGCACGCACCGGCGAGGTCGTGCGCACGGGTCGCGCACCGCATCCGGACGGCACCGAGGTCGACCCCGCAGCGTGGGCGCAAGCGTTTGCGGACGCCACTCGCGACGTGCTCGACGGGGTCAAGGCGATCGGCGTCGGCGGGCAGCAGCACGGCATGGTCACGCTCGACGAGGCCGGGGAGGTCGTCCGGCCGGCGTTGCTGTGGAACGACACCCGCTCCGCGCAGGCGGCCAAAGACCTCACCGACGAACTGGGCGGACCCGGTGTCTGGGCGAAGTCGGTCGGGCTGGTGCCGGTCGCGAGCTTCACCGTCACCAAGCTCCGCTGGCTCGCCGAGCACGAACCGGAGAACGCCGACTGCGTCGCGCGCGTTCTGCTGCCGCACGACTGGCTGACCTGGCGGCTGCTCGGCCGCCCGGAAACCGCGGTGACCGATCGCGGCGACGCCTCCGGCACCGGGTATTTCTCACCGACGGACAACACTTACCGGCACGACGTCCTCGCGCACGCGTTCGGCGGCCGCACCCCGGATCTGCCGACGGTGCTCGGCCCGTCCGACGTCGCCGGGCACACCAGCGACGGCATGCTCGTCTCCGCGGGCACCGGCGACAACATGGCCGCCGCCCTCGCGCTCGAACTGGCCCCGGGCGACGCGGTGATCTCGATCGGCACCAGCGGCACGGTTTTCGGCGTCACCGAGACCGGCGCGGCGGACGCGAGCGGCCTGGTCGCCGGATTCGCCGACGCCACCGGCCGGTTCCTCCCGCTGACCGCCGCCCTCAACGCCGCGCGCGTGCTCACCGCGGGCGCGGCGATGCTCGGCGTCGACCTGGCCGAATTCGACCGGCTCGCGCTGTCCGCCGAACCGGGTGCGGGCGGGCTCACGCTGCTGCCGTACCTCGACGGCGAGCGCACCCCGAACCTGCCCGGCGCGACCGGTTCGCTGCACGGTCTGACCAGGGCGAACATGACGCCGGAGAACGTCGCGCGGGCGACCGTCGAGGGCATGGTCTGCGGGTTGGCCGCCGGGCTCGACGCGGTGCGCGCGCAGGGCATGGCCGTGAAGCGCGTGCTGCTCATCGGCGGCGGCGCGCAGTCCGCCGCGGTGCGGGCGATCGCGCCGATCGTGCTCGGGCTGCCCGTCGTGATCCCCGAGGTCGGCGAGTACGTCGCGCTCGGCGCCGCGCGGCAGGCCGCCTGGGCGCTCACGGGCACCGCTGAGCCGCCGACCTGGCACGGAACTGAAAACCGGCTCGAACTGGGCGAGCCGACCGGGGCGCTGCGCGCCGCGGGCATCGAGATCCAGCAACGCCACCTCGAGGCGCGCGAGGCCGCGCACGGGGTTTCCGCGAAATTGGGAGAGGACTGACCGATGGCCAGCATCACCTACGACAAGGCGACCCGGCGCTACTCCGGGACCGAGCGTCCCGCGGTCGACGCGCTGGACCTGGAGATCGCCGACGGCGAGTTCCTCGTGCTGGTCGGGCCGTCGGGCTCGGGCAAGTCCACCGCGCTGCGGATGCTCGCGGGCCTGGAGGACATCGACGACGGCGCGGTCTGGATCGGCGACCGCGACGTCACCCAGCTGCCGCCGCGTTCGCGCGACATCGCGATGGTGTTCCAGAACTACGCGCTGTACCCGCACATGACGGTCGCGCAGAACATGGGCTTCGCGCTGAAGATCGCCGGGCGGCCCGCGTCGGAGATCAAGCAGAAGGTGCTCGACGCGGCGAAGCTGCTGGACATCGAGCAGTACCTGGACCGCAAGCCGAAGGCGCTGTCCGGCGGTCAGCGCCAGCGCGTCGCGATGGGCCGCGCGATCGTGCGCGAGCCGCAGGTCTTCCTCATGGACGAGCCGCTGTCGAACCTCGACGCGAAGCTGCGCGTTTCGACCCGTACGCAGATCGCCGCGCTGCAGCGCCGGCTCGGCGTCACCACCGTGTACGTGACCCACGACCAGGTCGAGGCCATGACGATGGGTGACCGCGTCGCGGTGCTGTCGGACGGTCTGCTGCAGCAGTGCGACACCCCGCGCGCCCTGTACGACCGGCCCGCAAACGTTTTCGTCGCGGGCTTCATCGGCTCCCCGGCGATGAACCTGGTCGCCGCGAAGCTCACCGCGGACGGCGCCGAGGTCGGCGGTGTGCAGGTGCCGCTCAAGCCCGAGGTCCGGTCCGCGGCCGACGGCGACACGGTCACCATCGGTTTCCGCCCGGAGTCGCTGGAGGTCACCACCGACACCACCGGCTCGCTGCCGATCAAGGTCGAACTGGTCGAGGAGCTGGGCTCGGACGCCTACGTCTACGGCAAGCTCGGCGCCGGCGTCGAGGAGAGCGCCGAGGGTTCGTCACGCAACGTGGTCGCCCGCGTCGACCCGCGTACGCCCCCCGGCATGGGCGACACCCTGCACCTGCGAATCCGTCCGGACGAGCTGCACGTGTTCTCCGGCACGTCCGGGCAGCGTCTCTCCTGAGCCGATAGCGTGGGAAACTGGCAGTCGTTATGACTGCCAGTTCTCCGCACGCCGAGACCGTGGTCGATCTCGGCGCAGTGCGCCACAACGTTTCCTTGCTGGCCGCCCGGGCCCCCGGCGCGGCCGTGATGTGCGTGGTCAAGGCCGACGGGTACGGCCACGGCGCGGTCCCCGTCGGCCGCGCCGCGGTCGAGGCCGGGGCGAGCTGGCTCGGCACCTGCTCGCTGCGCGAAGCCCTCGACCTGCGCGCCGCGGGTCTGTCCGTGCGGCTGTTCAGCTGGCTGGACGTGCCGGAGCTGGATTTCACGCCCGGCATCGAGGCGGACATCGACCTCGGCGTCAGCTCCCTCGGCGAGCTGGCCAGGGTCGACGCCGCCGCGGAGCGGGCCGGGAAGCGCGCCCGCGTGCACCTCAAGATCGACACCGGGCTGAGCCGCAACGGCTGCCCGCCCGCTGCCTGGCCTGAGCTGGTCGAAGCCGCGGCCAAGGCGCGCGGCGTCGAGGTCGTGGCCATCTGGTCGCATCTGGCCTGCGCTGACGAGCTGGGGCACGCGTCGATCGACGCCCAGGCGAAGCTGTTCGCCGAGGCTTACGACGCGGCCCGCGCCGCCGGTCTTGACCCGATCCGGCACCTGGCGAACTCCGCCGCCACGCTCACGAGGCCGGACCTGCACTTCGAAATGGTCCGCCCGGGCATCGCGATGTACGGCCTCAACCCGGTGCCCACCGACGACGACCTGCGTCCGGTGATGACCTTCCGGTCGACCGTGGTGCTCACCAAGCCGCTGGCGGCAGGCGAATCCGTCTCCTACGGACACACCTGGACCGCGCACGAGGACACCACGCTCGCGCTCGTGCCCGCCGGATACGCCGACGGGGTGCCGCGCACGCTGTCCGGCCGGATGGACGTCTGGCTCGGCGGGAAGCGACGGCCGGTCGTCGGGCGGGTCTGCATGGACCAGCTCGTGGTCAACGTCGGCAACGAGGACGTGCCCGCTGTGGGCGACGAGGTCGTGCTGTTCGGACCGGGCCGTTCGGGAGAGCCGACCGCGCGCGAATGGGCGGACAAGATCGGCACCATCGACTACGAAATCGTCACCTCGATGTACCGGCCACGCGTACACCGCCGGTACGTGGGGGAGCGGGCGTGACTCCTTCGGCGCGACTGTGGGCGATCGTCGGCGGAGTCGGAGCGGTAGTGACGGGTGCGGCAGCGGCAGTTGTCGCGTCGCAGCAACGCAAACCGACCGAGGACCCGTTCGCCGACGAGCCGCTAGGCGAGTTGAAGCCGGACCGGACGTCCACTGTCGCGGCTGAAGACGGTACGCCGCTGTCGGTCGAGGAGATCGATCCTGAGGACGGCGAGCAGCCGGAGCTGACTCTCGTCGGCGTACACGGCTTCGCGCTTTCGCGGCGCTCGTGGCACTTCCAACGCCGCGACGTCGCCTCGCTGCGGCTGCCGCGCGTACGGCAGGTCTACTTCGACCATCGCGGTCACGGTCTGTCCGGTGAAGCGTCCACGGAGACCTCGACGATCGAACAGCTCGCGCACGACCTCGACAGCGTGCTGCGCGCGATGGTGCCCGAAGGGCCGATCGTCCTCATGGGACATTCCATGGGCGGCATGGTGATCATGGAGCTGGCGGCGCAACGGCCAGACCTCTTCGAGGACCGCGTATGCGGCGTCGCCTTCATCGCGACCGCGGCGGGCGAAGTCGGCGCGCGCGGGTTGCCGAGGCCGTTGCTGTCCAAGTACAACCCGCTTACGCGCGGCGTCGGCGAGCTGGCTGGATGGCAACCCGGGTTGGTGGAGTTCGTTCGCGCGGCGGGCGGTCAGCTGACCCGGCAGGCAGTGCGCCGCCTCGCGTTCGGCAGCCGCGACGTCTCGCCGCGCCTGGTCGACTTCATGCTCGAAATGCTCGCGGTGACGCCGGTGCGCGGTCTGATCAACTTCGTGGACACCCTCGGCAGCCACAACCGCTACGCGGTGCTGGCCGGGCTGAACCACGCGCAAGTGCTGGTCATCGGCGGCGATTCGGACCGCTTCACGCCGTTCGCGCACGCCGAGCGCATCGCCGCCGAGCTGCCGGACGCCGAGCTGGTGCGCGTGCGCGGAGCCGGGCACATGGTGCAGCTCGAACAGCCCGAGCTGGTGAACAGCCATCTCATCGACCTGCTGCAGCGCTGTGGTGGCAGCGCCGCGCCGAACCGGCGAAACTGGTGGTGGACAAAGTGATTCTGGAAACCCCCGAGGACACGATGGCCTTCGGGCGGACGCTGGGCGCGGCCCTGCGCGCGGGCGACGTGGTGCTGCTGGACGGTCCGCTCGGGGCCGGGAAAACGACGCTGACCCGAGGGATCGCGGACGGTCTCGGGGTCGGCGGCCGGGTCAGCTCGCCGACCTTCGTGCTGGCGCGGGTGCACGCCGCCGGGGCGGCCGGGGTACCGCTGATCCACGTGGACGCGTACCGGCTCGGCGGCGATCTGTCCCAATTGGACGACCTCGATCTGGACACCGACCTGGAATCGTCCGCCGTGGTCGTCGAATGGGGCGAGGGCAGCGCGGAGCGGCTGTCGGAGGACCACCTGGTGGTCCGCCTGACCCGGCACGACGACGACACCCGGACCGTCGTGCTGGAACCGCACGGCTCCTGGACCACCCGGGTCGACGAGCTGCAAGCCGCCTAGCGCTTCCCGTCTGGCACTCCGCTACGACCCGGTTTTCGACGGTTCCTTCGTCAGCGCGTGGTTGAGCGCGGCCAGGAAGGCCAGCAGCCGAGGGCCGAAGCGACGCAGGTCGTCGTCCTGTTCGACGCCGCCGTACCAGGAGAGGCCGGCTTGGCCGTCGGCGTCCGGGTCCAAGTCGGCGAACGCGCCGAGCCAGCGTTCGGTGTCGCCGAGCACCACCGCGTACGGCAGAGAACGGGAGAACACCATCTCGCGGTCCGCCGGGCGTTCGATGTCTTCCGCGCGCACCCGGTGCAGGTAGCGCAACAGCCCGCGGATCTGGCCGGCGACCGCGCGGCCGCGAGCGGTGCGGGAGGGCAGCAGCGCGCGAGCCGCGGCGAGCCCCAGGCCGGCGAGCGCGACCGCGACGCCCAGCAGCGCGTGCCCGACGGTGAACGAAAGCACCGCCGTCGCGACCAAGCCGAGCACGAACAGCAGGATGCCGGGCAGCGCCAGCACCCCGCGCGAGGTGTCCGGACGACGCGAGAACCATTGGCTGGCAACGACGTCCCGGTACATGGAGTCCTGGATCGGTGCCGCGTCGAGATCGCTTAGCCGGGACAGCAGGACGGTGTCGGTTCCTTCCGGCAGCAGCGTTTCGTAGACCACCCGCTCGAAATCGCGCAGGTGCTCGTCCGGCGGGTTCCGCCGGGAGATCTGCCAGTCCGGACCGGGAAGCTCGGCCAGCCACAGGTAATTCCGCACCGCCAGATCGACGACGGTGGCCGCGATGTCCACCGGGTCCACCGACTCGTCCATCACGGTGCCGATCTGCCCGGGAAGCACCCCGTCCGGAGAAGCGAACCAAGTTCGGCCGTTTTCCCGCAACAGGACTTCAATTGTGGTATCGCCGGTGCTGGTCGCGAGTTCGTCCTGCTTTCGGCGCCGCCATACGAATAGCGCGGCGGCAATCAGCAAAACGGCAACCACGGCGAAGCCGATGACGGACGGCAAGGTGAGCGAGAATGCCGCCGCCAATGCGCTGGCCGGCACGAAATCGGCATTCGCCGGTGCGGTTCCCGGCGGCAGTCCGACCGACAGTTCCATCCGCGCGCCCGGCGGCAAATCGTTCTGCTGCAGCCGCAGCACGCCGGTGTGGTCGACCTCGGACAGCGTGCACGGCTGGTTCGCGCCGATCGAACAGGTCACCGGCGCCATCTGCCGGGCCGGGGCGAGGAAGGACGCCTTGATTTCCTTCACCGGCTGGTCGAAGCCGCCCGCGACGAGTGCGCGCACCTGCTGGCCGCCGCCCTGGTCGGCGAGGGCGCCGGCGAGGGTGTAGACGACGGTGGATTCGCCCGCGCCGAAGGTGAGCGTCAACTGGTCGTCGGCCTGCGCGACGGCGCCGCCGCCGGTGGCCTTCGCGTCCCGCACCGTGTAGCGGAGGTCCTGCCCGTCGTCGGCGGGCAGCCGCAACGGCAAGGTGGACACCAGCCGCTGTCCGCCGGGGACAGTCACCTTCTCGGTGACCTGGAAGCCGCCGTCGCGCAACAGTTTAAGTGCGATTTCCGCAGTCGCTTCGGGGGACGCTTGCGCATTCTCGGAATGCCGCCCGGTTCCGGAGAAGGCCGCCGCCGGACTCGCGCTGGATAGCACCGCCAATGCCGCGATCGCCGCCGCGGAAACCCATTTCCTCGCCACGGCAGCAGAGCCTAGAGCACACCGGCTAGGCTGGGTGCCCCGGCAGTGAAAAAAGCCGGATTACGCGAATCACGCAATCGCAGGGGGAACGATGACCTGGCCACCGCAAGGCGGTCCTTATCCGGTGCCGCCGGGAGCCGCCCCGCTCCCGCCGCCGCGGCCGCTGCCGCCCGGGATGCCGCCGGGCGCCGGGATGCCAGGCGGCGGAACGGCGGGACCGGGGATGCCGCCGGGACAGCAGTTTCCGGGCGGGCCGCCGGTTCCGCCGGCACCGCAGTTCCCTCCCGGACCGCCGTTTCCCGCTGCCGGACCGGCAGTTCCGTTGCCGCCGCCTGCCGCGCCGTTGCCGCCGCCGCAGGTCGCTCCGGCGCCGGGACCATTCGCCGCGTCCCCTGGCGTGCCCGCGCCGGCATTCGGTGCGGGCGCCCGGCTCGACGGCTATCGCGCCGAGCGACCGCCGAAGAAATCGCACACCGGGGTGATCGTGCTGGTCTCGGTGCTCGGCGCGATCGTGCTGGTCGTCGGGGGACTGGCAGCGCTCGGTGCGGCCGTGCACAAAGACAAGCGCGTCGACGCGGCGAGCACCCCGCCGCCGACGTATTCCCCGATCTCCAGGGAAACGTCGCCCACCCGGTACACCACCGAAAGCAGCACTTCGGCCACGACCGCCTCGACAACCAGGGAAACCCGCGGAACCACCAGCGACTCGGAACCGGCGTCCGAGGCCCCGCCGGCGCCCCGCGGCCCGCAACCGGTGAAGGAGACCGCGCGGAACCCGCTGTTCGCCAGCGCCGACGCCGGATTGCAGAACGTGGCGTGCACGCTCAGCCGCTGGGGTTCGGACCGGGCAGGCGCGGAACGGTTCTTCCAGTCCGGCATCCGCTGCCTGAACACGGTGTGGGCGCCGGTGCTCGGCGACGCGGGCCTTCCGTTCGAGGGCCCGAACCTGGTGGTCGCGCAGTCCGGCCAGATGCAAAGCCCGTGCACTTCGTCCGGCGACAATTTCGCCGCCTACTACTGCCCGACGAACGAGACCATCTACATGCCGATGGACAAGCTCCAGATCGAGCAGTACGGCGCGCATCCCGGCATCTACCTCGCGGTGCTGGCCCACGAATACGGGCACCACGTGCAGAACCTGTCCGGCGTCGAGGATGCGATGAGCGAACAGCGGTACGACGCGGGCGCCGACTCCGCCGCCGGGCTGGAGCTGTCCCGCCGTCTGGAACTGCAGGCGCAGTGCTTCTCCGGCATGTTCCTCGGTGCGTCGTCGAGCGCGGGCGGGTCGATCGACCGCAACATCTACAACGAGGCCTGGGACTCCGAGGACCGCGGGGACCACGGCGACGGTCCTCGCGACCACGGCACCGACGAGCACTCCATCGCCTGGTGGCGCCAGGGCGCGACGAAGAACCGCACCCAGCAGTGCAACACCTGGACGGCGAACTCCTCCGACGTGGCCTGACCCGCCACGACGAGCTGCAAGCGGCCTGAACGCCAAGAAGGGCCCCTCGAACGCGAGGGGCCCTTCTCAGCTCGTCAGGCGGTTACTGGCCGGCCTTGGCCGCCGCGTCCTCCGAAGCGGACAACGACGGAGAAGACCCCGGCAACGGCTTCTTCGCGGTCTCCTTCAGCTTCAGCAGCGTGATCACACCGACCACGCCGGCGATCATCAGGTAGTACCCGGGCCACTTGAGATCCCCGGTCGCCAGCACCAGCGCGCTCATCACCAGCGACACCGTCCCGGCGAACGCGGACACGAAGATGTTGAACGAGATCGACAGCCCGCCGTAGCGGACCTCGGTCGGGAACAACGCGGGCAGCGTCGACGGGCAGGTCGAGGAGAAGCAGATCAGCAGCAGTCCCATCAGGACCAGGCCGAGCAGCACCGAGATCAGCGACCCGCTCTTGAGCAGCAGCACCATCGGAAGGCCGAGCACGATCAGCCCGCCCGCGCCGACCCACAGGATCGGCTTGCGGCCGACCTTGTCGCTGAGCCTGCCGAGCAGCGGGATGAGCAGCACGCCCAGCCACAGCACGCCGATCTGCAGCCATTCCGCCGCGGTCGCCGAGATCGCCTGCCCGCCGTTCGCGGACATCGTGCGGTCGTCCTTCAGATAGGTCGGCATGTAGCTGGTGAGCATGTAGTTGGTGACGTTCCAGGTCACCACGAGCCCGCCGGCCAGCAGCATCGTCGGCCAGTACTTCGCGAAGATCGTGCGGACCACGTGCTTGGCTTCGGCGTCCTCGCGCTTGCCCGACTCGTCGAGCAGCTGCTGGAAGGCGGGCGTCTCCTCGAGCTTCGTCCGCAGGTAGACCCCGACGATGCCGAGCGGAAGCGCCACCATGAACGGGATCCGCCAGCCCCAGGTGTCCATGAAGGCCGGCGTCGAAACCAGCGGCAGCACCGACGAGACGGTCGCGCCCAGCGCGTACCCGATGAAGGTGCCGAACTCCAGGAAGCTGCCGAAGTAGCCGCGGCGGCGGTCCGGGCTGTACTCGGCGATGAACGTCATCGCGCCGGCGTACTCGCCGCCGGTGGAGAAGCCCTGCAGGACCCGCGCGCACACCAGCAGGATCGGCGCGGCCAGCCCGATCGAGGAGTACGACGGGATCAGTCCGATGAGGAACGTGCCGGTCGCCATCAGGATGACCGTCACCGCGAGCACCTTGGTCCGGCCGATCTTGTCGCCGAGCGGGCCGAAGAACAGGCCGCCGAGCGGACGCACCAGGAACGCCACCGCGAAGGTCGCGAACGTCGCGAGCTGGGCCAGCGCGGGATTGCCGGGCGGGAAGAACTGTGCCTCGATGGTCGTGGAGAGGTAGCCGTAGACCCCGAAATCGAACCACTCGGTGATGTTGCCGACCGCGGCCGCGCCGACCGCCCGGCGCATTGTCGCGTCGTCCGTGACGGTGGCGCCGCCCGACGGCCCCCTCCCGTCTGCTGCCTCTGTCACATCGCTCCCTTCGCGTTTTCGGGACTCACTGCGCAGAGCCCCCGACATCACCTACCGCGAGCGGTCCAAAGCCTAACGTGACACGTCTCACTCCCGCTCGGGGGTAGCGCAGGTAACGCAGACCGGGGAGCATGCGTTATAGCAGGTAGATACCTGTAAAACCCCATCAACTCGCACGCGTCGGCCAGCGGATCATCCGGATTCGCCGACGGCATTTGACGCGCGCAACCCGTGAGGAGGAGCCGCAATGACGGCAGTATTCGTGGCCATCGCAAGCTGTGCAACCGCGGGAGTCGCTGTAGCGGCCACCCTCGCGTCCTACGCGCAGCGCAAGTGGCGGGTCCGCGCCGTCGAGGCGTGACCCGTTAGGACTCGACGATCCCGACTGCCAGGCCGAGGCCGACCAGGTCCTGCGGACGCAACCGCAGCTGGTCGGCCACGGCAGGCACGTCGGTCATCGGGCGTTTCAGGATCGCCGCCGCGGCCTCCGGGGAAGTGACCGAGAAGTAGGCGTCCGGGGCGATCCACGTCGCGCCTTCAGCGGCGAAGGCCAGCGCGCCACCGGAACCGCCCTCGCCGATCACCAGCGTCGTGACCGGCACCGCGGCGGTGGCGATCGCCTCGAACAGCTCCGCGATCGCTGGCCCGATCCCGCCTTCTTCCGCTTCCGCGTCGTTCGCCGCGCCGGGAGTGTCCACCAGAGTCAGCACCGGAATCCCTAGCCGGGACGCCAGCCGCACGAGTCGTGCCGCAGTGCGGAAACCTGCCGGGCGCGTCGCGGTGCCGCACTGTGCTGCGTACGCGATCGCGCGGCCGTCTCGCCAGCCGAAGCCACATTGGACGCCTTCGTCCACGTGACCGGCACGGTCGCCTTGTACGTTCTCTCGCCAGTCGAAGTACGCGTCGAGGTACTCGGGTGCGCGCGCTCGCGAAGAGGCGCGCGCAGCTCGTACAGCGTCCCAGCCGGTTTCGGGCAGCGCGGCGTTGCGAAGGGCTTTTGGCGGGGGAGCGGGCTCTGTCGACGGAGAAGCCAACAGCCGTAGCCATCGCGCGAGTACGTCGCCCAGTTCCTCTGTCGCAACGAGACGGTCGACCTGGCCCCACTCAAGCTTCGCTTCGACGGTGTACGCCTCTGCGGGTGACGTCGCAGGCCGTACGCGGGAGCCAGCGAAGCCCACTTGGGCGTCTGGCAGTCCCAACACGACGTCGGAACCGGCACCGAGCGTCGCCCAGCCGCCGCCGGTGGACGGATCGCGGAGAACGGAAATCTGCGGGACACCCGCCGCGCGTGCTTCCGCGGCGGCGCGCGCGATTCGCTGGAGCTGGGAAAGCGCGCGCATGCCGTGCTGCATCCGGCTGCCGCCCGTCGCGACCAGCGAAACCACGGGCAGTCCACGCTCTTTCGCGTGCGCGAAGGCGGCTTCGACGCGGTCGCCGGTCTGCTGTCCGATCGAACCGCCGAGGAAGCCGAACTCCCAGGCGATCAGCACCGTGGGCACGTCGCCGACGCGGGCTTCCCCGACGACCACCGATTCGGTTTCGCCCGTGCGCGCGGCGGCTGCGGCCCTAGCCTCCGGATATCCCGGCCAGCCGAGCGGATCGTCCGCCGGAGTGTCCGCGACGGGCAGATCGGTGAACCCGGTGGAAAGGCCGGCCAGCAGCTCGCGCGCGGTCGTCCTCATCCCAGCGCTCGCTTCATGACCTTGCCCATGTCGTTGCGCGGCAACGCATCCAGGTACCGCACCACGCGCGGCCGCTTGTGCGGGGCGAGCAGCTTCGACACGTGGTCGGCGAGTTGCTCGACCGTCGGGCGTTCGCCGTCCGGCACGACCCACGCGACGATCCGCTCGCCGAGGTCGTCGTCCGGTTCGCCGGTCACCGCGACCTCGGCGACGTTCGGGTGTTCCAGCAGCGCGTTCTCGATCTCGCCCGCGCCGATCTTGTAGCCGCCGCTCTTGATCAGGTCGGTGGCTTTGCGTCCGACGATCCGGACGTAGCCGTCGGGGTCGAGGGTGGCCATGTCGCCGGTGCGGAACCAGCCGCCGTCGAGCGCGGCGGCGGTCGCGTCCGGGCGGTTGAGGTACTCGGTGAACAGATTCGGCCCGCGGACCTGGATCTCGCCGACCGCGTCGGGCTCCTCGACCGCGGCCCCGGTCTCGTCGACCAGCCGCAGGTCGACCCCGGCGAGCGGGACGCCGACCGAACCCGGCTTGCGCTCGCCGTCGGCGCGGACGCTGGTGTTCATCAGGGTTTCGGTCATGCCGTAGCGCTCCACGACCTGTTGTCCGGTCGCGGCGGTGATCCGCTGGTGGTCGTGCACCGGCAGCGCGGCCGAGCCGGAGACCAGCAGCCGCGCGGACTTGAGCGCGTCGGCGAGGGCTTCGTCGGTCGCGACCGCTTCGGCGATCCGGTGGTACATCGTCGGGACGCCGAACAGCATCGTCGCGCCGTTCGCGAGTTCTCCGGTGACGCCTTCGAGGGAGAACCGGCCGAGGTGGCGGACCGAGCCGCCGCGCCGCAGCGGACCGAGGATGCCGAGGATCAGGCCGTGGACGTGGAACAGCGGGAGGCCGTGGACGAGCACGTCGTCGGCCGTCCATTGCCAGGCGTCCTCGAGCGCGTCGAGCGTGGTCGCGATCGCGCGGCGGGGGAGTACGACACCCTTGGGCGGACCGGTCGTGCCGGAGGTGTAGACGATGAACGCGGGCGCTTCGGCATCCGGCTCGCCGGCCGGCGGCTTCCCGTCGCCCTCCAGCGGAGTGTCGCGCCGCGGCAGGTCGAGCGCGGCGGGCAGTTCGACGCCGGGCTCGGCGAGCACCAGCGCGGGCTCGCTGTCGGCGAGGATGTGGCCGAGTTCGCGTTCGCCGATCTTGGGGTTGAGCGGCACCACCGGAACCCCGGCGAGCAACGCGGCGACCACCGCGACGCTGGTGTGCAGCGTCGGCGTCGCCCACACCGCGACCCGGCGGTCTCGCGGCAGCTCGGCGGCCAGCGCCCCGGCGACCGCGCCGAGTTCGGCGTAGGTGAGTTTTCGGTCGCCGAAGCGCAGCGCTTCCTTGCAGGATCCGGCGGCGACTGCGGGGAACAGCGGATCGGGCACTTTCGCGGACCTCCTGCGTCACCGGCACCTGGAACCGCACCGTACCGCCTTGTGGCGCTCGCCACCTGCGACGCGATTCACAGATCCTGATTGTCAGGGGTACCCAGGTTCAGGCGAGATTATCGAGCAGCGCGCGCACCCGCTCGACCATCGTTTCGTACCGGGCCGGCGCGACGTTCACGTACCGCTCGCCGCCGTCGGTTTCGGAGAACGAGAACAGGTAGCGCCCGTGCTCGGTGTCGTAATACGTGCAGATGTCGCGCCCGCTGATCCGCCGCCCGCCGAGCCCGTCGCGAACCGCCGCGGTGATCTGCCCGCCGCCTGCCCTCGGCAACGCGGCGACGTCGAGCAGATGCCGGACGTCCTGCCGCGCCGGACCGCCGTCAATCGCCAGGTTCAACGCCGATTCCGGCACCGACACCGCCTGCCCCTGCGCGGGCTGGACGCGCGGCAACTCCCGGATCAAGTCCTCGGCCAGCGCCTCGGCTCGCGCTGGTCGCAACACCACGGTGCTGGTGGACGGCATGTGGCAGGCGAGCACCGCGTCCTTGTCCGAGGCCGCGACGACCAGCCGGTACCGCCGGTCCCGCCCGCTCTCGACGGTCGCCGACAGTTCGCTGGCCCCACGGCACAACACGGTCATGGTCCGGACGAACGTCTCGTCCAGACCGCCGCGCCCCCACACGCCTTGGTCGGCCATCGCGCTTACCGCGGCTTCGCGGTACGCGCGCATCTCCTCGGGGTCGCGCCAAAGCGGATCGGGCGCGAGCGCCGCCGGGAGCGAAACCCCCGCCAGTTCCGCCGCGAGGGGCAGGCAGTCGGCAGGGAGCACCACCTCGCGGGCGAGCACGAGCATCGTCAGAGCCCGATCACCGGCGGAACCGCCTTCGGAAGGTCCCCGATGAGGGCGGCGTCCGGGTCCTGCTCGACCAGGTAGTCGGCGGTCTCGTGGACGAGGTCTTCTTCGCCTTCGCCCTTCTGACCGCGGCCCATCGCACCCGCGCCCATGCCGGGTGCCCCCGCGCGCCCGTTGGCACCCGCCGCTGCTCCGCCTCGCCCGGCGGCTTCGGCGTTGCCGAACGGTCCTGTGCCGGTTCCCGCACCTCGGCCGACGCTGTTGCCGTTGCCCGTGTTGCCTGTGTTCCCGAGGCTGCCCGCGTTGCCGCCGCCGGTTCCGGGGAGCCCCGGCGTGTACAGACCGCTGCCGCCCCCGCCGGTGGTGTTGGGGTTGCTGCTGTTGACCGACCAGGAGTTGGGATTCCCGGTGCTGGTGGGGTTGTTGACGCTCGTCAGGTCCGGCGGAACGTAACTGGACGTCCGGGTGTCGTCCGGCAGGTTGTTGTGCGGGGGAACGTATTTGCCCGGCGTCTCCGTCGGGTTGGTGTGCGGCGGAGGCCCCGGATCCCACCGATGGGTCTCCGAAGGAGGCAAGGTCCCCGGCGGCCCAGTGCGATCGTTGGTGTGGTCGCGGTGGCTGGTGCCGCCGTCGGTGCCGCCCGTACTGCCGGTGGTGCCGCCGACGTAGCCGCCCTCGGTGTAGGTCCCAGCGGTGCCGCCGGGGCCACCCGGGGTGTAGTGCGTGGGCAGATGCGCGGTGCCGGTGCCGCCGGGCTGGGTGATGGTGAAGTCACCGCCAGCGGAGGGGAGGGCCAGCTCGCCGTATTGCGACGGGTCCGCCCAGCGAGCGGAGTTCTCGGTCGATTCCCCGTGATAGGACTCGTAACTGCTGACGACTTCTTGCGCTTTCTTGTTCCACGCGTCGATTTCGTCGGAACGGTTGGAGAGGAAGGACAACGGAGTGTCGCTGACCCAGTCGTCCGACGGTTTGTCCCCGAGATCGCCGACCGACGCGATTTTGTCGCGAAGCCCCTCGAAGGAACCGCCCTGGCCGGAGTAGAGCGCCTCCGCCTGCGCGAGGTGCTGGCCACTGGTCTGCGAAGCCTGAACCAGCGGCCCGGCCCCGACGTAGGCCCGCCCGGCGGCGTCGCCTTTCCAGTACTCGTCCATCGCGCTCTGGAGCTGCCGCATTTCGTTGGCGATGTCCTCGTGCTGAGCGGAGAGCGCCGCCGACTGGTCGGAACCGTGGAACATGCCACCGGAACCCTTGCCGGATTTGACCAGGCGAACGATTTCCTGCGGGGAGAGGTTGCCCATCAAGCACCTGCCTTGAGAGTGGTGACGGCAGCGGCGGCGGTTTTCGCTGCCAATGCGCACGGGTCGGCATAGCCGGGGAACGATTTGTCGAGCAGCACGGAGGCGGTGAAGGTCTCGTCGTCCTTGATTCCGACGGCGATTTGGCAGCCGCCGCGTTTCCGGTCGTCGGTGGTGCCTGCGAAGACGGCGGGGTAGCCGTTGACGTCGGGGGCGGCTTCGAAGTAGCCGGATTCGCTGTCGGCGTTGGTGTAAGCGCCGGCGAGGCCGCCTTGTCCGGGGAGCAGCCCGAGGCCGACCCTGTTGTCACGGTCGTCGTACCAGCTACAGATGGGTGCCACGATGCCTTGCCCTTGGCGGTGGCGGACGGCGCTGATGAGCTGGGTCGCCTGATCCTGGCTGAGCAGGGCGCAGGGGTTCTGCTCGTACTTGGTGGCGTCGAGGGGGTTACTCACCTTGGGCACGCTGCGCGTGGTGCTCGTCGGTGCCGAGGACGACTCGGGTGTCGCCGGAACCGGAGTGCCTGGAGTCGAGGAGCAGGCAGTGACGGCGAGCAAAACGAGACTCCCTGCCGCCGCGAAGGTGACCGGTTTTGCCGACTCGGGCCCAGTGACGATGCGGCTCGTCATCACGTACCGGCCTTGATCGTCGTGATGGCGGCCGCGGCCGTTTTGACTGCCAGAGAGCACGGATCCTGATAGAGCGGCGATTGCGGCTGGAGCAGGATCGAACTGGTGAAGGTTTCGTCGTCTTTGATCCCGACGATGGCCTGGCAGCCGCCGCTTTTCCGGCTGTCGGTCGTTCCGGAAAGAACCGCCGGGTAACCATTGATGTCGGGAATCGCTTCAAAGTAACCAGACTGGCTGTCCTGGTGCTGGTACGCGCTGGCCAAGCCGCCCTGGTGCGGGAGGAGCCCGAGTCCGATCCGGTTGCCGTCGGCGTCAATCCAGCTGCAGATGGGCGCGACGGCGCCTGCGGCCTGGCGGTTGCGGACGGAGTTGATGAGCTGGGTCGCCTGGGCTTGGCTGAGCAGGGCGCAGGGGTTCTGCTCGTACTTGGCGGCGTCGAGCGGGTTGCTCACCTTGGGCACGCTGTGCGCGGTGCTCGTCGGTGCGGAAGATGGCTGCGGCGTTGCCTGGGTCGGTGTTCCGGAAACGGACGAACAGGCCGTCATGGCGAGCAACAGCAGACTGCCGGTCGTAGCGAGCGCGACGGGATTCGCGGGTTCTGCTGCTCTGGGCCGGATGATGTCCAGCACGGCACGGGCTGGCATCACGTACCTGCCTTGATCGTCGTAACAGCAGCAGTGGCCGTTTTCACCGCGAGCGAGCACGGGTCGTTGTAGAGAGGCGACGTCGTTCGAAGGCGCACGGATGCGGTGAAGAGTTCGTCGTCCTTGATTCCGACGGCGATTTGGCAGCCGCCGCGTTTCCGGTCGTCGGTGGTGCCTGCGAAGACGGCGGGGTAGCCGTTGACGTCGGGTGCGGCTTCGAAGTAGCCGGATTCGCTGTCGGCGTTGGTGTAGGCGCCGGCGAGGCCGCCCTGCCCAGGAAGGAGTCCGAGGCCGACGCTGTTGTTGTCGGCGTCGTACCAGGTGCAGATGGGCGCGACGAGGCCCTTGCCCTGGCGATTGCGGACGGAGCTGATGACCTCGGTCGCCTGGGCCTGACTGAGCAGGGCGCACGGGTTCTGCTCGTACTTGGCCGCGTCGAGCGGGTTGCTCACCTTGGGCACGCTGCGCGACGTGCTCGTCGGTGCCGAGGACGACTCAGGTGTCGCCGGAACCGGTGTGCCCGGGGTCGAGGAGCAGGCAGTGACGGCGAGCAGAACGAGGCCGCCGGTCGCGGCGAGAGCGATGGGCTTCACCCGGTTCATCCTTGCTTGCGCAGGCTGCTCGTGTTGGCGTGGTCTTGTTTCTCGTACTTGGCGATGGCGTCTTGCAGCTTGTCCGCGTACCCCTGTGCGTAGGCCTGTTGCTGCTGAAGGCTGGCCAAGTATGCGTCGGCATGGCCGTCAGCCGCCTTCTTTTGCAGCGTGCTGGCCGGGTCTTCGGCGGGTGGGGGAACGACCTTCAGCTGGTCACCGGTTCGGATCATGTCGTTGAGCTTGTCCGCGATCCCCTGCCACTTGGGCTGCAGCTTCCGCATCGCGTCGACGTCCATGTTGAACCCGCCGCCCGCCGCGGCGGCGTTTACCTTCGCGTCCTCTGCCGCGCGCTGCTGGTAGACGCGTACGCCGTTGGAGTTCATCGCTTCGCCGAACTGCTTGTCCTGGCGGTCGCGTTTGGCCTGCTCTTCCGGGTCGACGTACCCCGCGCGACCGTCCACCGGCTGGCTGTTGCTGGACGACTGCCCATTGCCCACGACGACGCTCCCCCTCGCTCCCGGCGGCACTGTCTGCGACTGCCGATGCTCTGACTGAGCTTAATCGGTCGAGGTTCCCTGTGTGGACAAAATCCCCCAAGCCGGGCAGGTGTCAGGAGCCTGCCCTGAGGGTGGCGACGACCGCCGTAGCTGCTTTGAGTGCGACTGCGCAGGGGTCGGCGTAGGAGGGCGACCGCGGGAAGAGGATGACTGAGCTGGTGAACGTCTCGTCGGAGCGGACGCCGACCGCGACTTGGCAACCGCCGTCTGAACGGTTGTCCAGGACGTTGGTGTAGACAGCCGGGTAGCCGTCGATGGAGGGGGCCGGTTCGAAGTAGCCGGTGCTGCTCCGGTTTCCGTAGACGGTGGCGAGGCCGCCCTGCCCGGGGACCAGACCGACGGCCAGCGAGCTGTTTTCGCGGTCGTTCCAGCTGCAGACCGGGGCTACATTGCCGGTGATCTTGCGGTTGCGGACCGCGCCGAAGACCTCCGCTGCCTGCGGGAGCAGGGCGCACGGGTCCTGTTCGTATTTCCGCACGTTGAGCGGATGGGGCACCTGCGGCACCTCGGGCGGCGCGGACGACTCCGAGAGAGGGGCCGGAGCGGCCGAACAACCGGCCAGAACCAGCACGCTGCCGAACAAGGCCGCGATAGACAGCTTGGTCACGGAACGTATCCTCCCGCACCCCCAAACCCGCCCCCTTGTCCCCTTCGGACCCGAGCTATCCTGGGAAATCGTGCTGGTATTGGCGATCGACACGGCTACTCCGGCGGTAACGGCGGGCATCGTTGCCGTCGACGAGGCTGAGCTTGTCACCCGGGCGGACCGCGTCACGGTGGATCCTCGGGCGCACGGCGAGCTGATCGCCCCGCATGCGCTGGCGGCCGCGGAGGAGGCTGGCGTCACGCTCCGCGAACTGGACGCGATCGTGTGCGGCGTCGGGCCTGGTCCGTTCACCGGGTTGCGGGCTGGCATGGCCACGGCGGCTGCGTATGCGCACGCGCTCGGCATCCCGGCGTACCCGGTGTGCAGTCTCGACGCGATCGCGTCTGACGTCGTACGCACGGAGAAGTTGTTTCTCGTCTTCACGGACGCACGGCGTCGCGAGGTCTACTGGGCTGCGTACGACGCTTCGGGCGCGCGCACCGACGGTCCGCACGTACAGCGGCCCGCGGACATTGAGACTGACATTCGCGTAGCGGCGGGCGATGGTGCGTTGCAGTACGCGGCATCGGTGGGCGTGGTGCCGATCGAGCCGCGGTTTCCGTCGCCGGCTGGGTTGGTGCGCGTGGCGCGTACGGCGCTTCTCGAGCGCGCGGAGCCGGAGCCGTTGACGCCGCTGTACCTGCGTCGTCCGGACGCTGTCGAGCCCGCGGCGCGCAAGAGGGTGACTGCGCTGTGAAGCTCGACCAGCTGCGCCGCGCTGACGTCGGGAAGTGCGCGGAGATCGAGAAGATCCTCTTTCCCGGCGACGATCCGTGGAGTGCGCGCGCCTTCCACTCCGAGCTTGACCAGGGGCATTACTACCTCGCAGCGCGGTCGGACGACGGGGAGACGCTGCTTGGGTACGCGGGGCTCGCGGTGGTCGGGCGGCGCGGTGACTACGAAGCGAGCGTCCACACGATCGGCGTGGTGCCGGAGGCGCAAGGGCAGGGCATCGGCAAGGCGCTCCTTCGCGCGTTGCTGACGCGCGCGGACGAGCTGCGCGCGGCGGTCTTCCTCGAGGTGCGCACGGACAACGACCCCGCCGTGAACCTGTATGAGGCGCACGGCTTCCAAAAACTTGGCATCCGGCGGCGCTACTACCAGCCCTCCGGTGCGGACGCGTTCACCATGGCCCGCCCCGCGCAGGCCCCGGCACGAGACGAGGTGGCCGGCTGATGGCGCGCGTCATCATGGGTATCGAAAGCTCCTGCGACGAGACCGGGGTCGGCCTCGTCCGGCTGCACGACGACGGCACGGTGGAGCTGCTCGCCGACGAGGTCGCGTCCAGTGTGGACCAGCACGCTCGCTTCGGCGGGGTCGTGCCGGAGGTCGCCAGTCGTGCGCATCTCGAAGCGATGGTGCCGACGGCGGAGCGTGCGTTCGCCACCGCCGGGCTGAAACTGTCCGATGTGGACGCGATCGCGGTGACGGCCGGGCCCGGTCTCGCTGGCGCGTTGCTGGTGGGCGTTTCGGCGGCCAAGGCGTATGCGACCGCGTTGGATGTGCCGCTGTACGGCGTGAATCACCTTGCCGGGCACATCGCGGTGGACACGTTGCAGCACGGCCCGTTGCCGACGCCGGTGTTGGCGTTGCTCGTTTCCGGCGGCCACACGCAACTGTTGCGAGTGGACGACATCGCGTCGAGCATCACCGAACTCGGGTCCACTGTGGACGACGCGGCGGGCGAGGCGTACGACAAGGTCGCGCGGGTGCTGGAGCTGCCGTACCCGGGCGGGCCGCCGATCGACAAGGCGGCCAAGCAGGGCAACCCGAAGGCGATCGCGTTCCCGCGCGGGATGACCGGCCCGCGCGACGCGAAGTTCGACTTTTCCTTCTCCGGCTTGAAAACGGCGGTGGCCCGCTGGGTGGAGAACGCCGAGCGCGCTGGCGATCAGGTGCCGGTGAACGACGTCGCGGCGTCCTTTCAGGAAGCGGTCGCGGACGTGCTCACCGCGAAGGCGATCCGTGCCGCGCGTGAACAAAACATCGGCACGTTGGTGATTTCCGGTGGCGTGGCAGCGAATTCGCGGCTTTCCGAACTGGCCGCGGAGCGATGCGCGGAGGCTGGCATTGAGCTGCGCGTGCCGCGGCCGCGCTTGTGCACGGACAACGGCGCGATGATCGCGGCGTTGGGTGCGCACGTGGTGGCGGCTGGTCGATCCGTGGCACCGCTGGACTTTTCGGCGAACCCGGGCCTGCCGGTCAATGTTGTGTCCCTTTAGGACTCACCAGGGCAGCGGCATCAAGCGACACCCCCAGCAGCGCCTCGATCGCCAACGCTGACCGTGCGGCCGCGGAACCGTTTCCGTACGGATTCGCTGATGCGGCAGCGCTGATCTCCCCGCGGAGAATGCGCGCGGCGGTGTCGGTGATCAGTTCGGTGTCGGTGCCGACCAGCCAAGCGCAACCGGCTTCGACGGCCTCCGGGCGTTCCGTAGTGTCACGCAACACCAGCACCGGCGTACCGAACGTCGGTGCTTCTTCTTGAATACCACCGGAATCCGTCAGCACGAGCGACGCCAACCGCAGTGCGCGCACGAGATCCGGGTACTCCAACGGCTCGGTGACGGTCACCCGCGCAACCCCGCCCAGCACCTCCTCGACCTGTTCCCGCACAGCCGGATTCGGATGCACCGGGAACAGCACCTGCACGCGCGGATGGGCATCGACGATCTGGCGCACGGCAGTCAGCGTGCGCGTCAACGGTTCGCCCCACGACTCGCGGCGGTGCGACGTCACCAGCACCAACTGCTCGCCCGCTTCGGCGATTCCCATCTCCAGCAAGGCAAGCGCCGGATCGCGCGCGGGCAAATCGCGCGCCGCCACCGCGAGCACCGCGTCGACGACTGTGTTGCCCGTACGCGTGATCCGCTCCGAAGGCACGCCCTCGGCCCGCAGCGCCGCGCCCGCGGCCGCCGTCGGGACCAGGTGCAGCGCGGCGATCCGCGAGATCATCTGCCGCGTTCCCTCCTCGGGGAACGGCGACGCCAAGTCGTGCGTACGCAGCCCGGCTTCGAGGTGCACCACCGGAATGCCGAGCCAGAACGCGGCGAGCGCGCCGGCCAGTCCGGTGGTGGTGTCGCCTTGCACGACGACGGCCGACGGCTGGTACCGGCGCAGCGCGGCGTCGAGCGCGGGCAGCAGGCCGGACACCAGTTCCGCCTGCGTGCCGGACACCCGCGGCGGCACGTCGAGCCACGCGTCGATCCCGACCTCGAACGGGGCCAGCGCCTGCTCGACCATGCCCTGATGCTGACCGCTGTGCACGACCAGCGGCCGCAGCCCGGGCCGGGCGTCCAGGGCCAGCGCGAGCGGCGCGAGCTTCACCGCCTCCGGGCGCGTCCCGGCCAGCAGCATCACGTCCAACGTTTTCACCCTTTCGAGTGTCCCGGAAAACCGGGCTGCCGGCGGGATCACGCCGGCAGCCCGGATTCTTCAGCCGTCCAGGCGGGCGAACCGCCGATTCCGGCGGCGGACGGCGATCAGCGCGACGATCCCGAGGATCACCAGCGCCACCCCGACCGCGAGCCACCAGCCGACGTCGGCGCCGGTGGCGGCGAGGGTGCCCACCCCGCCACCGGCGACGCCGACCCCGGCGCCAGGCATCTTGTACATCGATCCATCACCTCACCGGGTCAGGCAGCCGAACGACGCCGGGAGAAACGCAGGCCGACCGGCACCGCGATCGCGGCGACCACGCCGAACCCGATCCACATGCCTGCGCCCGAGGCGAGCGGCATCGGCGGAGCGGCCGGGCCGCAGGTCGCCGACGACAGGATCACGTCGCCCGAGCCGAGCGCGCCCAGTGCGGCGCCGCCGAGCAGCTTCAGGTGCAGCGCGTTGACGGTGAGGCTGCCGTCGTTGTTCTTGATCTGCTCGTTCAGGATCAGCGTCGCCACGTGCAGCGGGCCGACCTGGACCTTCAGCTGGGTGTTCGCCGCCGGGGTGGCGTCGACCTTGCCGAGGGTGCCGAGGTTCGCGCCGACCAGCGTGGTGCTGCCCTTGACGCCTTCCTGCGTCGCGGTGCAGACGGCTTCGACCGCCTTCACGCCGACATCGCCGGCGGCGGCCTTGAGCAGCGGCAGCCCGACGTCGGCGACGGACGCCTTCGCCGTGACCGCGCCGGAGTTGTCGTCGCGCACGGCGGACGTCTTGATCACGCCGGTGGTCAGCACGCCGGGCACGTTCGCGGAGACCGCGGTGCTTTCCGTCGGGCCGTTGGTGTTCGCGGCCGCGAGCGGGCCGAGATGCACCGCGGGCTGGCCGAGCAGCGTCACGTCGACGTTGACGCCGTAGGCCGACCCGTCGCCGGGAGCGGCGCTGGCCGGAACAGCTCCGGCCAGGGCGATGCTCGCCACGACAGCGGCGAGCAGGCCGCCTCGTCGCACGAGGTGTCTCTTCACTGGTCCTCCGATTTTTCTCAGGGCGAGCCGCTGCGCGGACTAAACCCGCTGAGCAAGAGTCGGCACGCGGATCGGTTATCGGCTGAGGTTTCCGAAATGGCACAGTTTTTTGCCCTCAATCACCACATCGGGTGATAAGAATTCGCTTTTCCCCAGGTTGCGTGAAGCATCACTCTAACGGAGTAGCAAGAGTGCGTAAGAATATGCCGAAAGCTGCTCGGGTGTCCCCGGAATGGGGCTGCCCGGCGCAGGGCGGGAGCCGTCGCGGACACGACCGTGGCCGGGTCCGCCCGGTTCCGCTGGGTTTCTTCTCGAGAGGGTCGTCGTGACAGCAGTCAACGCGCCGGTGTCAGGCGCATCCCGGTTTCCGCTGCGTATGGCGGTGGTCGGGGTGCTCGCCGCGGGGGTGGTGCTGGTGCTCGTGGAACGCGGGTACCGGGAGCTGGAGGTGCGACTGGCCGGGGTCATCCTCCGGATTGTCACCTCATCGGGGGTCTATGTGGCCGGAAACCGGGAATCGGTCTACTTCGGGTTGTCTGGCGATACTCCATTCGGGTTGCGGATGACTCCGGAATGCTCGTCGGTATTCCTTCTGCTGCCGTTGCTATTAGTGACCGCCGCACTTCTGTGGTTCCGGCCACAGAATGCCCGCAGGCTCTTTTTCTCGCTGGGAATTTCCGCGATCACGGTGATCTTGGTTAATCAGTTACGCATTCTCACCATCGTCGGGCTGGTCAACGGGCTCGGCACCGACGAGGGCTACTACTGGGGCCACACGCTGCTCGGCTCGCTGGTCAGCGTCATCGGCGGCGCGATCTCGCTGGTGCTGTTCGTGTGGCTGGCGACGCGGAAGACGAAGGCCGAGAAACGGGCCGCGGCGTGAGCGGTTCCGGCCTGAAGATCCTGCTGTCGGTCACGCAGGCGTTCGCGCTGACCATGAGCGTCGCGTTCCTCGTGTACGTCGTGGTGATCGTCGTGCCGTACCTGCGCCGCAAGCCCGCTCCGGTCGGCGATCCGGCCGACTTCTCCTGGCACTTCTTCGTCCCCTGCCGCGACGAGGAGGTGGTGATCCGCGAGACGGTGAAGTACCTGCGCGGCACCTTCCGCCGCGCGCACGTGTGGGTCGTGGACGACGACTCCGACGACCGCACCGCCCGCGTCGTGCGCTCGGTGTGGCGGCGCAACGGCGGCTACGACCCGAATCTGCACCTCGTCGCCCGTCAGCGCCCGGAAGCGCGTACGGGCAAGGGAGACGCGCTCAACGCCGCCTATCGCGAACTGGACGACTGGCTCGGTCCCGACGCGGACCGGGACCGGGTCGTGGTCGTGGTGGTCGACGCGGACGGCCGTCCCGCGCCGAACTGTCTCGAAGTGTGCGCCGCGGACCACCTGTTCGGCGACGAAACCGTTGGCGCCGTTCAACTCGACGTCCGGATGAGCAACTTCCGCAGCCGTCCGCCCGGCTGCACGTGGTTCTCCCGCGCCTTCGGGCTCAAGCTCGCCCAGTTGCAGGACCTGGAGTTCCGCACCGCGATCGCGGCGATCCAGACCTCCCGCGGCTTCACCGGCACGATCTCCATGGGCGGCAACGGGCAGTTCACCCGGCTGTCCGCATTGGACTCGATCGCGGGCGACGAACTGGCCCCGTGGCGCGGTTCGCTGCTGGAGGACTTCGAACTCGGCGTACACCTGCTCACCGCGGGCTGGCGCACCGGGTTCACGCCGGATTCGCATGTGGCGCAAGAAGGTCTGTACAGCCTCCGCCGGTTCCTGGTGCAGCGCACGCGATGGGGCCAGGGAACCATGCAGTGCATGCGGTACCTGCGCCGGATCTGGGACTCGCCGCACGTGTCCACTTTGGGCGCCGCGGAGATGATGTATTACCTGGCGCAGCCGTGGATGCAGCTGCTCGGCTCGCTGCTGTACCCGGTGCCGTTCATCCTGCTTCTCGTGAGCACCGCGGGCGATCCCGGTCAGGTGTGGACGTGGTTCACCGGCGGCGCTTGGATCCTGTTCGCGATCTACGGTTCGTTCGGGTTGCTGCCGTTCGTCGTGTGGGGCCCGATCTACCAGATGAAATGCCTGCGCAGCAAGAACATCTTCCGCGGCATCGGCATGGGCCTGTTGTACGCGGCCTACATCTACACCTTCTACATCACGTCCTGGCGCGCGCTGTTCCGCTTGGTGCGCGGCCGCAACGGCTGGGCCAAGACCCGGCGCAACACCGAGGCCACCACGGGTGTGAAAGTGGCGCTGGACGCGTGAATGCCCGGACCGGAAGTTCCGGCCCGGGCATTCGGCGAGCCGCGGTCAGGACGCCGGTTCGAGATCGACGTCGTCGCGGCTGACGTACGCCACGCGGTGGCCGAGCTGGATTTCCACGTACCTGGACTTGCCCTTCACGACCTTGTTCGTCGCGACGTCGAAGGACGCCGAGTAGTACTCCGAACCGGTCAGCCCGCCCACAGAGTACTTCTGACCCGCGCCGAGCTGATACGGCAGCGGCTTGAGCTCCTGCACCGGAATGTCCTTCGGATACGCACTGGCCTCCGGGTACGCGCTCCCGTAGACCGGCACGGTTGCCTTGCCCGCCTTGGGAATCGCGACGAATCCGTCCGCCGGATACGCGGTGGGCGCGTTGTCCGGGTTGCGGAACCAGCCCTTCTGCCCGAGGTACCAGATCGCGGTCCAGTCGCCGCGAGTGTCCGCGACGGCGTACTTCTGGCCGGTGGCCACGCGACTGCCGATGTCCGAGACGTCCATTGTGGACGGGTCAGGCCCGTGCATGCCCACATCGGACAGCAGCGGTGCGGACTCACTCGGCTCGGTGTGCAGCACGACCGACCCGGAACTCCGCTTGGGGCACGGGTTTCCGGACCCGATCTTGTCGCAGCCGGTGAATGCCGGACGGTTGGCGGAGAACTCCGGATCGATCATGACCAGACCGGAATCCGGCTCGCCGTAGTGCTCCAGCGGAGCGCCGAGCAGATCGAAGTAGTGCGCCCAGTCCCAGTACGGACCCGGGTCCCAGTGCATGCTCTTGATCTTGTCCGCGTTCGGGCCGGGCACGTTGTCGTGGCCGAGGATGTGCGCCCGGTCCAGCGGAACGCCGAAGCGGTGCGCGAGGTAACGCACGAGCTTCGCGGACTGCCGGTACATCGCCTCGGTGAACCAGGTGCCCTGCGCGGCGAAGCCCTCGTGCTCGACGCCGAGGGATTTCTCGTTCAGGTACCAGTTCCCGGCGTGCCAGCCGACGTCCTTGGTCGGCACGTGCTGGGCGATCTGGCCGTCCGAGGAGCGGGCCGTGTAGTGCCACGCGGTCTGACCGGGGGTTTGCGCCTGCTTCATCACCGAGTCCCAGGCGCCCTCGGTGTCGTGGATGACGATGTAGTCGATCTTCTGGTCGCGCGGCCGGTCAGCCTTGTCGTAGTTGCCGTAGCTGTCGCCGATCTTCTGGAACGGCGCGGGCACCGATTCGCAGGACATCGACCGCGGGCACTCCGTGGCCGGCGGCTTTCCGGCCTGCAGACCGAGCCGATCCGCCTGGGCACGGTCCGGGGTGACACCGGACGCCGCGGCGAGTTTGACGGCCTGGCCGTCGTCGGTCGTACGCGCGATGCCGCTGTTGATGGTGGCGAATACCTCGTCGGCGAAGGTGCGCGCGCCAGTGACGTCCTCGGAGCCGCTGTATCGCGCGACAGCTCCGTACCAGTCCTTCGCGCTGTCGCTCTTGACGCCCAACTCTCGCTGGTACTCGGCCAGCAGCGCCGCGCCGCCGCGGATGTTCGCTACGGCGTCCGTACGGAGCTTCGCCGCGCCGGTGTGCAGCAGTGCGGCGGCCTGGTCGATGGTCTGGCTGCCGGGCGGGGGAGCCGGGACTTCCAGCGGGCGCAGGCGCAGGGCCGGGCGAGAGTCGTCGCCGCGGGGGTCTTCGTCGGGATTGTCGAATTCGCTGGTCCGCAGACCGGCGGTGCGGACGTCGGTGAGATGCATCGGGCCGTACCCGGCGGCAGTGCTGGGCGCGCCGGAATGAGTGTCCCAGCGGGACTCCAGGTACGAGACGGCTAGCAGGACGTCGGCCGGGACGCCGAATTCGGAGGCTGCGTCGGCGAAGGCGTGCTGGCGGGCTTCGTTAGCGGGCTGGGCGGAGGCGGGCACGGCGACCGCGGCCACTGCCAGCAGCCCGGTGGTGGCAGCGGCCAGGCGCCACGGGAGTGAGCGGGGCATAGAGGGCTCCAGGGGTGAGATGCCTGTCTGTGCGGATCCAACCAGGAGCCGGGGGATTTGGTGAGCTTTATCCACCGGATGCGGCCGAACGGGCACGCGGCGGTGCCCGGGCCGCCCGCCGCCTGGTGGAGGGCCCTCGCGCGCGGCCCGGAGCAAACGGGCCGGTCAGCGGCCTCCGCCTGGGGTTTCACCAGGTCCGGCGGACCCTCCTTGCGAAGCTGGCACTCACATGGCTAGAGTGCTAATCGAACGGCCCGGACACGCCCCGGCACCCGCGACGGCGGGGGTGGTATGAGCCGTAACCAGTCATCATGCCGACGCTTTCGACGACCGTGGAGGTCAACCCGGTGAGCGTGAACATCAAGCCGCTCGAGGACAAGATCGTTGTCCAGACGAGCGAGGCCGAGGAGACGACCGCTTCCGGCCTCGTCATCCCCGACACCGCCAAGGAGAAGCCCCAGGAGGGCAAGGTTCTGGCCGTGGGCCCGGGCCGCATCGACGACAAGGGCAACCGCGTTCCGCTGGACGTGGCTGTCGGCGACGTCGTCATCTACTCCAAGTACGGCGGCACCGAGGTCAAGTACAACGGCGAGGACTACCTGATCCTCTCCGCCCGCGACGTGCTGGCCGTCATCAACTGACGCGTCACTCGCAGCGCAAGGACGCCCCGGGCCCCGCTCATGCCGGGGTGCGGGGCGTTTTGCGTCGCACGACAACCGAAAGGTAAGCGGAAAGCGTTATGCCCAAGCAGATCAGTTTCGACGAGGACGCTCGTCGCGCGCTCGAGCGCGGGGTGAACAAGCTCGCCGACGCGGTCAAGGTCACCCTCGGCCCGCGCGGTCGCCACGTCGTCCTCGACAAGAAGTTCGGCGGCCCGACGATCACCCTCGACGGCGTCACCGTCGCTCGCGAGATCGAGCTCGACGACCCGTTCGAGAACCTCGGCGCGCAGCTCGCGAAGAGCGTCGCCACCAAGACCAACGACGTCGCGGGCGACGGAACCACCACCGCCACGGTGCTGGCCCAGTCGCTGGTGAAGCACGGCCTGCGCAACGTCGCCGCCGGCGCCAACCCGACCGCGGTCGGCAAGGGCATCGAGGCGGCCGCGGAGAAGGTCGTCGAGGTCCTCAAGGCCAAGGCCACCCCGGTCAAGGGCCGCGACAACATCGCCCAGGTCGGCACCGTCACCTCGCGTGACGCGACGATCGGCGCGCTGCTCGGCGAGGCCGTCGAGCGCGTGGGCGAGGACGGCGTGATCACCATCGAGGAGTCGTCCACGCTGGCGACCGACCTCGTGATCACCGAGGGCGTCCAGTTCGACAAGGGCTTCCTGTCGGCGCACTTCGCGACCAACCCGGAGGACCAGAAGGCGACCCTCGAGGACGCCTACATCCTGCTGAGCCGCGAGAAGATCTCGGCGCTGGCCGACCTGCTCCCGGTGCTGGAGAAGGTCGTCGAGGCGAAGAAGCCGCTGCTCATCATCGCCGAGGACGTCGACGGCGAGGCGCTGTCCACCCTCGTGGTGAACTCGCTGCGCAAGACGATCACCGCGGTCGCGGTCAAGGCCCCGTTCTTCGGCGACCGCCGCAAGGCGTTCCTGGACGACCTCGCCGTCGTGACCGGCGGCGAGGTGATCTCCGCGGAGATCGGCCGCAAGCTGTCCGAGGTCGACCTCAGCTCGCTGGGCAAGGCCCGCCGGGTCGTCGTCACCAAGGACGACACGACGATCGTCGACGGCGCGGGCACGAAGGACGACATCGCCGCCCGGACCGCGCAGATCCGCAAGGAGATCGAGACCACCGACTCCGACTGGGACCGCGAAAAGCTGCAGGAGCGGCTCGCGAAGCTCGGCGGCGGCGTGGCCGTGATCAAGGTCGGCGCGGCCACCGAGACCGAGCTGAACGAGCGCAAGCACCGCATCGAGGACGCCGTGGCTTCCACCAAGGCGGCCGTCGAGGAGGGCATCCTGCCCGGCGGCGGTTCGGCGCTGGTGCACGCGGTCAAGGAACTCGAGGGCAACCTCGGCCTGACCGGCGACGAGGCGACCGGTGTCGCCATCGTCCGCGACGCGCTCACCGCCCCGCTGTTCTGGATCGCGACGAACGCGGGCCACGAGGGCGCGGTCATCGTGAACAAGGTCCAGGAGCAGGGCTGGGGCCAGGGCTTCAACGCCGCCACCGGCGAACTGACCGACCTGATCGCGGGCGGCATCGTCGACCCGGTCAAGGTGACCCGCTCGGCCGTCGCGAACGCGGCGTCCATCGCCCGGCTGGTGCTCACCACGGAAAGCTCCGTGGTCGAGAAGCCGGTCGAGGAGGAGCCGGAGGCCGCTGGCCACGGTCACTCGCACTGACGCGGTTCAGCCTTTGCGTTATAGCGGGGCGGCATTCCCTTCGGGGAGTGCCGCCCCGCTTTGCGTGGTGCGTGGTGCGGGGTTCGGGCGCAGGTGTTTCCGCATGATCGGGTGGTGCCCATTCGACCGGCGCCCCAACGCTGATCAAGCAGTAAACCCGCCATCCACCGTGATCGACGTCCCGGTCAGATACCGCCCGTCCGGACCAGCCAGGTAAGCCACCGCGGCCGCGATGTCCGTCGGATTTCCGTAGTGCCCCAACGCAATATGCGCCAACTGGTCCCCGGAATGCGGGCCGTCCGCCGGGTTCATTTCGGTGTCTGTCGAGCCGGGGTGGACCACCATCGCCGTGATCCCGCGCGGTCCCAGGTCGCGCGCCAGGCCCTTGGTCATCCCCACCAGCGCGGATTTGCTCGCCGAGTACAGGCTCAATCCGACGAACGGCGCGCGCTCCGCCAAATCGCTGCCGATCGACACGATCCGCCCGCCCTGCTTCATGTGCCGTACCGCTGCCCGGGCCGCCACCAGCGGGGCCTTCACGTGGATCGCCAGCGTGCGGTCGATCGTTTCCGTGGTCAGGTCTTCGACCGGTGCCGCCGGGAACACGCCGGCGTTGTTCACCAGCACGTCCAGTCCGCCCAGTTCGGCCGCGGTCTGGTCGACTGCGCTGGTCACCGCGTCCGCGTCGGCGGCGTCCGCCTGCAGAGCGAGGCCTCGCCTGCCGAATTTCTCGATGGACGCGACTACTTCCGCCGCCCGGTCCGCGGCGCGTTCGTAGGTGATCGCGACGTCCGCGCCGTCCTCGGCCAGCCGGAGTGCGATCGCCGCGCCGATTCCGCGGCTTCCGCCGGTGACCAGCGCGACCTTGCGGTCCAGGGTTCCCATGTCCCACCTCTTTCTGTAGCGATAACTACATAAATAGCCGCGTACGATGGGTCGGGTCAAGACTTCTGTATCGCTCACTAAAGAAGGTGGTCCATGTCACCCCGCGGCCGCCCGCGCGCGTTCGACCGCGAGCACGCGCTCAACCAGGCGATGCTGGTGTTCTGGGAGCGTGGTTACGACGGTGCGTCGCTGTCCGAGTTGACCGAGGCGATGGGCATCAAGCCGCCGAGCCTGTACGCGGCCTTCGGGGACAAGGAAGCACTGTTCCGCGAAGCGATCGAGCATTACCAATCCGCGTACGGACGGCACACGATGCGCGCGCTGACCGAAGAGCCGACGGCGCGCGCGGCGGTTGAAGCGATGCTTCGCGACAACGCTTGCGCGTACGTGGAACCGGGGCATCCCAAAGGCTGCATGGTCGTTCTGGCGGCTACCAACTGCACGCCAGCCAATGTGTCCGTGTGGAAGTTTCTCGCTGCTTCGCGGGACGAAGTGCGACGGCAGCTTCACGAGCGCCTTCGTCGCGGAGTGGAGGAAGGCGACCTCGCGGCCACTGTGGACATTGACGCGCTCAGTGCGTTGTACGCGACTGTCTTTTATGGACTGACCATGCAGGCGCGCGACGGCGTCAGCCTCGACTCGCTGATGACCGTCATCGACCTCGCACTCTCGATGTGGCCCGGAAACGGCGGAGGGGCGGCGTCCACTGTGGACACCGCCCCTTCCGCGCCGTGATAAAAGTCAGATGTGCGCCATGGTCAGCGCGCGTTTGTCCTGTTTGATGATGTGGTCGCGCTCCGATTCGGACAGCCCGCCCCAGATGCCGTAGGGCTCGTGCACGGCGAGCGCGTGCTTGCGGCACATCTCCAGCACCGGGCACGACAGGCAGATCGCCTTGGCCCTGGCCTCGCGCCGCGCCCTCGCCGGTCCCCGCTCTCCGTCCGGGTGGAAGAAGGATCCGCTGTCCATCCCCCGGCACGACCCCTCCAGCTGCCAGTCCCACATGTCTGCGTTGGGGCCGGGGAGCCTGCGCGTGTCTGCCATCCTGACCGCCTCCGTCATCCGGTCGATGCCATTAGCTGCTCTGCTGTGGTGCCGATACTCCATTCGGTGCAACGGCGGTAACGTTAGAAGCGCGCCAATAGTTGTTCAATAGATCGGCGGCGATTCAGCCGTTAGGCATCCCCCAGATGTGTGAGCAGGGCTTTTGGCTCGGGTTGCCGGGACCGCGAACGGGCTGGATATTGACCGGGTGGGATCCGGATCAGGCGATGGAGAACCCACCCTGCCGGTGGCCTCGGTCGCCCGCCGGCTCGGTGTCGCGCCGTCCACCCTGCGTACTTGGGACCGCCGCTACGGTCTCGGTCCCAGTCGCCACACCGACGGCAGACATCGCCGCTACGGCAGCTCCGACATCGGTCGTCTCGAACTTATGCAGCGCGCGCTCCTTCGCGGCGCTTCAACGGCGGAGGCCGCGCAGTACGCGTTAGAGCAGATGCCGCGCGCGGACTTCGTGCCAGCGCCTGCCGAGCCCGCGGAAGCGACAGAGACGAAAGCGGCCGCTGACGACTTCGAAGTGCCTTCGCGGCTCGCGCGTCGCTTGAGCACTGCTGCGTTGGCGATGGACGTCGGCGCGGTACAGCGCATGCTCGTTGACGCCATTAGCGAGCTAGGTGTGCTTCAGGCGTGGTCGGACGTTATCGACCCGGTCCTCACTGCGCTCGGCGCGCGGTGGCGCGGTGTGCACGCGGGTGCCGAAGTGGAGTACCTGCTCGCTGAGTGCGTGTACGCGGCACTAGTGCGCGCGACGCCGGTCCTCGACGAGCCTCGCAACCAACGGCCGGTCCTTCTCGCGTGCGTGCCCGACGAACGGGACAACATGCCGGTGTACGCGCTCGCGGCGGCTCTCGCGGGGCGAAGGATCGGCGCGCAGCTCTTCGGCATTGCGCTGCCACAAGAAGTGCTGGCGGTAGCAGTGCGGCGAAGCGCGCCCGCTGCAGTGGTGCTGTGGGCGAATCGGGCGAACGCGGACCCTCGGCTCTTCGCGCGCGTGTCCCGCGGACGGCAGCGGACCCGGTTGTTCGCCTGCGGCCCAGGCTGGGATCCGGCGCTGCTGCCGCCGAAAGTCGAGTTGCTGGCGGATCTTTCCGCGGCCGCCGACCGCGTGGAGCACGTTCTTGTCGGTGCTCCGCGCTAGAAAGGTCGAGTGGACGAAGAAGCGCTGACGGCCCTCGCGTTCGGCCCGGACGCCAGGTCGGCAGACCCGATACCTCGCGACGGCTCGCCAAGGCAACGCCTCCTGGCGGCAATCGTGCTGGGCGCCCGCGGCCGATACGCGGCGGCCGCGGACTTGCTCGACCCGCTCCGGCGCGGCAGTGATCCGCTGACGGCCTCGCTGGCGGCGAGCACGCTGGCGTCGCATCGGCGGCAGCTGGGTGCGCACGTGCTGGCGCGGAAGCTGGATGGGGAGGCGCTGCTGGCGGTCGGGCTGCGCGGAGCGGGGGAGTGGAGGACCCCGACAGGCGGCTCGGGAATGGCTGGCGGTGGGCTGGCTGCGGCTGGGGCGGGCTCGCGTGGTGGCGCTTCGGGAACAGCTGGGGGCGTGGCCGCGACTCATTCGGGTTCGCGAGGCGTTGGCTCGGGAGGGGCTGGTGACGGCTTAGCTGCGGCTGATTCGGGCTCGCGGCGCGGCGGCCCAGTCCGAACTGGCACCGGAGCAGCTTCGCCCGCTCAGGGGTCAACCTCGGCCACCGATTCCTCGCCCGGCACCGCGAGCCGCAGCGCACCCGCCAGCCAAGGCAGCCTCGTCGAGCCCACCGAAGACCCCCACGGGCTGGACTTCCAAGGTGCCCGAGCCGACGCCCTCCTCGGCCTGGCCGCGGACAACCTCGCCCTCGGTCGCATCTCCGCCGCCCGTCGCCTGGCCGTCCGTGCCGCCCAAGCCGACCGGCGCTGGCGGGCGACCATCCGCGGCGGCTGGGTGGGCGCCGAGATCGAGCTCGCCGACGGACAGCCCGAAGCGGCCGTCGCCCCGGCCCGCCACGCCTACGAGACTGCCGTCGCCCGGCACGCTCGGCGACACATCGTGAAGTCCGGCATCGTCCTCGGCGTCGCGCTGCTCTCCGCAGGGCAGGACGGGGCTCGGGAACTCGTCGTCGCAGCCGCCGCGGACGCCGAAAAATATGAACTCGATTCACTTAGCTGGGTGGCGGACCGCGTCGCCGCTGACTTGGACCACGACCGGGCCGAGGAGTATCGATTCAGGAGTCGCCAAGTGTTGCACGCAGTGTTACGGCACGCGGATCCTGGCGTGATGCGTATCGCACACGAATCGCCGTGGGTGCCCGTCGGACCCGGGTAGGCCTGCGGGAACGGGCGTTCCGGCATCCGGGCTAAGAAACTTCAAAAAAAGCCACCGGATCGTGTCAAGGTTCGGGCTAAAGCGTCCGATAGGGGAAGTGGAATGTCACCCGGCTGCAGGAAGGAAACCCCGTGACGACGGTCTTGATCTGCGACGACCGACGCAGTGTCCGCGAAGGGCTCACCCGTGTGATGTCCGCGGTGCCTGGGGTCAGTCGCATCGACTGCGTAGCGCACGGTGACGAGCTGCTGGCCCGGTACACCCGTCAGCCGGTCGATGTCGTGCTGGTCGGAACGCAACGCGCGGTCCCGACGGGCGTCGAGGCCACGCGCCGGCTCGTCTCCGCGAACCCCCAGGCGAACGTCATCGTCTTCGGAGCCCCGGACGACGCGGGCAGCATCGCGGCCGCCATCGCCGGCGGAGCGCGCGGCTACCTGCGCTGGGACGCTTCGCGGCCCGAACTGGTCGCCGCGCTGGCGCACACCCTGGCCAGCACCTCGGTGCCCGCGCCGCGTCAGCCGTCCGACCCGGGCGTGCAGCTCACCGAGCGCGAGCTGCAGGTGCTGCGCGGCATGAGCCAGGGCAAGAGCAACGGCCAGATCGGCCGTGAGCTGTACCTCTCCGAGGACACGGTCAAGACGCACGCGCGGCGGCTGTTCCGCAAGCTCGGCGTCCGCGACCGCGCGCAGGCCGTGGCGCACGGCTTCCGCCGCGGCCTCGTGTCCTGACCGAGGCGGGGCAAGCCAAAACGGGACTTCCGATCCGATTCCCGCGGTGACGAACGGGCCAGGGCAGCCAAGCCCTGGCCCGTACCTGTTGTCCTGGCCCCCGCACTCGTGCCACGCCCGCGTCCCCACCGCGTGACGGCACTGCCCCAGCCCGTCTGCCTGCGACAATCGCCGTCCGGCCGCGCCCGGCGCGCCGGTCACCACCTCTGGCGGTTGTCTGGTAGGACTCCGACGGTACGGTAGCTGTGACCGGCGCTGGACGGGGACGACCACGCGCCGGATTCTTTGCACGCCTACACGTAACGCTGGGACTGTTGTCTGCGATGGCCACTGTGGGGGATGGACTGGACGAGCCGGTCGCCGCCGCTGTCGAGGGAGACCCTCAGGCAGTGGAGCGGTTGCTGGCCGCCATTCGTCCCCTTGTGGTGCGGTATTGCCGTGCCAGGGTTGGCAGGCAGGAGCGTTCGTTCGCTTCGGCAGACGACGTTGCGCAGGAGGTGTGTCTCGCGGTGCTTACGGCCTTGCCTTCGTACCGTGACCAGGGCCGCCCCTTTCTGGCGTTCGTCTACGGCATCGCCCAGCACAAGGTCGCCGACGCGCACCGCGCCGCGGCGCGCAACCGGGCGGAGCCGGTCGCCGAGATCCCCGACGAGATCGAGGTCGGCGTCGGCCCGGAGCAACGTGCTCTCCAGGGTGAGCTGAACGAGCGGATGGCGCAGTTGCTGCAGGTGCTGCCGGACAAACAACGGGAAATCGTCGTTTTGCGGGTCGTGGTCGGGCTGTCGGCGGAGGAGACGGCGGACGCCGTCGGTTCCACGCCGGGCGCCGTCCGCGTCGCCCAGCACCGGGCGCTCGCCCGGCTGCGCAAGGTGCTTGCCGCCGAGGAGGTGATCTGAGTGACCGATCGCGAAGACCGGGACAGAGACCTGTCACCTTCCGCCCAGGCCAGCGGCCTGACCGGGTACGAAGCGGAAGCCGACGGCGACCTCACGGCCATCCAGGCCGACGACGCGCTCCTCGACGCGCTCGGCGGGACCGATCCGGCTGTCGCCGACGGGCTCGGAGACCAGGAACTGAACGCGCTGCTGCTCGCTTGGCGCCGCGACATCGACAGCGAGCCGCTCGCCGAGCTGGTCGACGTCGACACCGCGATCACCACGGTGAAGACCGCCACGCTGGCGCGCAAATACCAAAGCCGAGGCCGGCGCCGCCGCTATCTCGTGCCGGTGGCCGCCGCGTGCGCCGCCGCCGCGATCGCCTTCACCGGCACCGGGCTCGCCGCCCGGGACGCCCAGCCCGGCGACACGCTGTGGGGCCTCACGAAGGTGCTGTACGCCGACCACGCCCGCTCCGTCGAGGCCGCCGCCGCGGCGAAGCTCGACCTGGAGAAGGCGAACCTGGCGCTGGCCGACAACCGGCTCGCGGACGCCCGGCGCGCGCTCGCCGACGCGCAGGCCGCGCTCACCCAGGTCACCGACGCGGACAACCGCAACCAGCTGATGCAGCAGCACCGCGAACTCGCCGCGCAGCTCGGTCAGCCGACGGCCCCGCCGACAAACCAGCAGTCGTCCTCGCCCGCTGTCCCGCCGACGCACGTCCCGGCCAGCAGCGCGGCGCAGCCGCCCGGCCAGTCGACCTCGCTGCCGGGCACTGGCCACACCGACAACCCGCCGCCGGTCACCTCGGTGACGCCGCTGCCGCCGGTGACGTCGACGCCGAGTTCGCCGCCGCCGTCGCCGAGCGCCACCCCGAACGATCCGGGCACGGGCAGCAGTCCGCGCAACGAGTCGTCGCAAGGGGCGCAGGCACCGAACGGCACCAGCGGTTCCTAGGTTTTCCGAAGGTCCCGGCACGAACAGTGCCGGGACCTTTTTCGTATCGGCGGGGAGGCGCGATGCTGGTTTTCGGAGAGCCCTACGAGACCGCGAGCGGAACGGTGCTGGTCACCGTCACGCGGGAGGGCCGTCGAGGCGGGCCGGGGCGTGCGGTCGGGCTGTACACGATCAACGCGGACGGCGTGACGTGGACGCCCGCGACGGATCAGGGCCGGATCGCGCTGATCGGCGCGTGTACGGGTTTCGTGGCGGCGGCGTTCGCGACGCTGGCCGTGGTGCGCCGTCCGCCGTGGCCGAACCTGACCGAGCGGGCGATGATCGCCCAGGCGGAAAGCGTGAAGCGCCGACGCTGACCCTGGGTTGTCCACAAGTCGACACAGCTGTGGACAACCCCTGTGGACAACTTGTCCGCGCACACGAAGAAGGTCCTGGTGGCCAAGCTCACCAGGACCTTTTCGGACGATCTAAAACTCAGTACGCGCTCTCGTTCGCGGTGACCCCGTCCGCGAAACCGCGGCAGTAGTCCCAGCTCACGTAGTCGGTCGGGTTCGGGTCGAACGCCGGCTCGTGCGGGCGCATCCGGCCGTCGGACAGCAGCTGCTCCAGGCTCGCGCGCAGCAGCGTCCAGTCGTGGTAGTGGGGTTCGTCGCACTCACCGCAGTCGACCACGATGCCGCGAACCCCGCGAGGCTCCAGCAGAGCCTGGTACACGGCGAGGTCGGACAGGTCGGCCAGCAGCTCGGTGCGCTCGTCCGCGCTGATCGGCTCTTCGAGGTGGTCGTCGGGGTCGGGGATGGCCCGGGCCGGATCGTCCGGGTCGTCCGCGAACGGATCGGGGGGCAACACATCGTGCGGCACGGCCTGCACGCTACCCGCCGGGCCACCCGCCCGGGCCAGGGCCCCGGCCCGGATATCATGAGGGGAAGGCCCGACCACCCTCGGCCCACGCCAGGCACCGCTGCCCGCGACTCCAGCCCACTCCCGCCAGGAAGGCCCTTCGCCCCTCATGACCAGCGAAAGCATCACCCCCGCAGTGCCCAGCAAGTTCGCGATGCTCGGCTTGACCTTCGACGACGTGCTGCTGCTGCCCGCGGAATCGGACGTGGTGCCCAGCGCGGTGGACACGAGCACGCAGCTCACCCGCAACATCAAGCTCAACGTTCCGCTGGTCTCCGCCGCGATGGACACGGTCACCGAGGCGCGGATGGCGATCGCCATGGCACGGCAGGGCGGCATCGGCGTGCTGCAGCGCAACCTGCCGATCGAGGAGCAGGCGGCGGCGGTCGAGGTCGTGAAGCGGTCCGAGGCGGGCATGGTCACCGACCCGGTCACCTGTTCCCCGGACGACACCCTCGCCGAGGTCGACGCGCTGTGCGCGCGGTTCCGGATCTCCGGCGTCCCGGTCACCGACGCCTCCGGCGCGCTCGTGGGCATCATCACCAACCGCGACATGCGGTTCGAGGTCGACCACACCCGCCTGGTGAGCGAGGTCATGACCCGGACGCCGCTGGTGACGGCGCAGGTCGGCGTCACCGCGGAGGCCGCGCTGGGGCTGCTGCGCAGGCACAAGATCGAAAAGCTGCCGATCGTCGACGGCGCGGGCAAGCTGCGTGGCCTGATCACGGTCAAGGACTTCGTGAAGACCGACCAGTACCCGAAGGCCTCGAAGGACCCGGACGGCCGCCTCATCGTCGGCGCCGCGGTCGGCGTGGGCCCGGACGGGCACAAGCGTGCGATGGCGCTGGCCGAGGCCGGGGTGGACGTGCTGATGGTCGACACGGCGCACGGCCACTCGCGGGCGGTCGTGGAAACGGTGCGGCTGCTGAAGAAGGAACTGGGCGACACCGTCGACGTCGTCGGTGGCAACGTCGCGACGCGGGCCGGTGCGCAGGCGCTGGTGGACGCGGGCGTGGACGGGGTGAAGGTCGGCGTCGGCCCGGGCTCGATCTGCACCACGCGGATCGTCGCGGGTGTGGGCGTGCCGCAGATCTCCGCGATCTACGAGGCGGACCAGGCTTGTCGTCCGGCGGGCGTTCCGGTGATCGGCGACGGCGGCATCCAGTACTCCGGCGACATCGCGAAGGCCATCGCCGCGGGCGCGTCCACGGTCATGCTGGGCAGCCTGCTCGCGGGCACCGCGGAATCGCCCGGCGACCTGATCCTGGTGAACGGCAAGCAGTTCAAGGTGTACCGCGGCATGGGCTCGCTGGGCGCCATGCAGTCGCGCGGCGAGGCGAAGTCCTACTCCAAGGACCGCTACGCCCAGGACGACGTGCTCAACGAGGACAAGCTGGTGCCGGAGGGCATCGAAGGCCGGATTCCGTTCCGCGGGCCGCTGTCGAACGTCGTGCACCAGCTTGTCGGCGGTCTGCGCGCGGGCATGGGTTACGCGGGTGCGGAGACGATCGCGGCGATGCAGGAGGCGCAGCTGGTCCGGATCACCGCGGCCGGGCTGAAGGAAAGCCACCCGCACGACATCACGATGACGGTCGAGGCCCCGAACTACACGACCCGCTGATCGCGCTGTTCGCCCGCTCCGCCGCCCGGCACACTGGATCTCCAGGTGACGGCGAGGGGAGCGGGCGAATGCGGTTTTCCCGGAGGTTCGTGCTGACGGCGGCGGCCGCGATGGTGCTCGGGGGAGGGGCGGCGTCGGCGGCCGCGGCGGATTCGCCGGACAGTTCGTTGTGGAAGCGCACCGAGCTGTACTTCGGCACCTCGAAGCCCGGCGGCGGCGAGGTGAGCGAAAAGGAGTTCGCGGACTTCTCGGCCAAGGACATCACGCCGCGTTTCCCGGACGGCTTCACCCAGCTCGAGGGCACCGGTCAGTGGCGGTCCGGCGGCGGCGCGGTCGTCCGGGAGCATTCGATCGTGCTTGTCGTGCTGTATCCGCCGACGAATCAGCACGCGAACGGCGACCTCGAACAGATCCGCACCGACTACAAGCACCTGTTCGATCAGGAATCCGTGCTGCGGACCGATTCCACCGCGCGCGTCTCGTTCTGAGCGCGGTTCCACCCGAGCAGCAGCAACGGCGTCGCCAGCATCAACGCGCCCGCCAGCCCGAGTGCGCCGCGCGTGCCCAGCCACGTCGCGACCAAGCCCCACAGCAGCGTCAGGCCAGCGGTGCTGGCGCCGCCGCTGATCCGCCACGCGGACAACATCCGGCTCACGTACCCGTCTTCGGTTTCCTCGAGCCGGTACGTCGCGAGGACCGTGTTGTACGCCGCCGCGCAGATGATCAGGCCGAACTCCACCGCCATCACCCAGAACAGCCCGCCGATCCCGGGTGGCACGAACGCCAGCAGCACGACCCAGCACGTCCGGACCGTGGCGAGGATCGGCAGCAGCCGCACCCGGCCGCAGCGGGGGACCAGGCGGCGGGCGAGCCGGGAACCGACCAGGCCGCCGAGGCAGGGGACGCCGAACGCGAGCCCGTACTGCCAGGTCGGCAGGCCGAGTTCGCCGAGCAGCAGCACCGCCAGGACTGGCGAGGTGGCCATGATCAGGCCGTTGACCAGGCAGGAGTTGAGGAACAGCATCCGCAGCCGGGCGTGCCGGAAGAGGTAGCGCCAGCCTTCGACGAGGTCTGCGGCGCGGAAGGCGGCCGGGCGGGCTGGTTTGGGCTCGCGGGTGCGGATCGTCGAGAGGGAGAACGCGGACAGCAGGTAGCTGAACGCGTCGAGAAGCACAGTGGCCAGCGGGCCGAAGAACCCGATCGCCGCACCGCCGGCGGGCGGGCCGAGTGCGGTCGCGGTCCAGAGCGTGGTCTCGAACCGGCCGTTCGCGGCGAGCAGGTCTGGACCACGCGCGAGTGATTTCAGATACGCCCCGCTCGCCGATGTGAACGCGATGTTCGCCGCGGCCACGAGCACCGATACCGCCACGAGCTGGGCGAACGTCAGCAGATCCAGCAGGTACGCGGGCAGCAGCGTGAGCAGGGCGGCGAACCGGACGAGGTCCATCGCGATCAGCACGGGTCGTTTTCGCCGGAATTCGACCCACGGACCGAGCGGGAGCGCGGCCAGCGAACCCGCCGCGAGCCCGGCTCCGGCCAGCAGCGACACCTGTCCGGCACTGCTGTGCAGCACCCGGACCGCGATGATCGAGAAGGCGTCGAGGGCGAAGTAGGTGCCCGCGACGCTGACCGCGTACGCGAGCCACAGCCGGTGAAAGTCCTTGCCCAGCGCCAAATCCGTCCCCCTCGTTCAGCCGGGCAGCCAACCATCCGCCCGCGCCGGTGGCAAACAACCGCGCGCACAACCGGTGGTTGTCGCCACCGCAACGGTCCCCCGCGCGCAGGTCACCCGTGCCGACTCGCGACAATGGACCGCGAAGGCGTCAGGCGCGAGAAGGGACATCACGTGCGGGATCTGGTCGAGATCGGCATGGGCCGCACGGCGCGGCGGGCGTATGACCTCGATGACGTGGAGATCGTGCCGTCGCGGCGGACGCGGTCGTCGTCGGTGGTGTCCACCGCGTGGCAAATCGACGCGTACCGGTTCGACCTGCCGCTGGTCACCCACCCGACGGACGCGATCGTGTCGCCGGGGACCGCGGTGGCGATCGGCGAACTGGGCGGCCTCGGCGTGCTCAACGCCGAAGGGCTGTGGGCCCGGCACGCGAACGTCGAGGAGGCGATCTTCCGCCTCGTCCGCGCCGCCGAGGACAGCGAAGACCCGGCCGCGGTCGTGCGCGAGCTGCAGGAGCTGCACTCCGCGCCGATCCGGCTCGACCTGCTGACCGAGGCGATCAAGACGGTCCGCGAATCCGGTGTGACGGTCGCCGCGCGGGTGAGCCCGCAGCACGCCGCCGAGCTGACCCCGGATCTGATCGCGGCGGGCGTCGAGATCCTGGTCGTGCAGGGCACGATCATCTCCGCCGAGCACGTGCAGCGCGACGCGGAACCGCTCAACCTCAAGGAGTTCATCGGCCGCCTCGACGTGCCGGTGATCGCGGGCGGCGTGAGCGACTACCGCACCGCCATGCACCTGATGCGCACCGGCGCGGCGGGCGTCATCGTCGGCCACGGCTACACCGACGGCGTCACCAGCACCGACCGCGTGCTCGGCATCGGCACCCCGATGGCGACGGCGATCGTGGACGCGGCCGCCGCGCGCCGCGACTACCTGGACGAGACCGGCGGCCGCTACGTGCACGTCCTCGCCGACGGCGGCATCACGACGTCCGGCGACATCGCGAAGGCGATCGCCTGCGGCGCGGACGCGGTCATGCTCGGCGCCCCGCTGGCGACCGCGTCGGACGCCCCGGGCCAGGGCCTGTACTGGACCGCCGCGGCGGCGCACCCGTCGCTGCCGCGCTCCCGCGTGGTGGCCGGCCCGGACTCGGACTACGCGGTGGACCTGAAGACGCTGCTGTTCGGCCCGTCCTCGGACGCGGAGGGCGTGGTGAACCTGTTCGGCGCGCTGCGTCGCGCGATGGCCAAGACGGGGTATTCGGACCTGAAGGAGTTCCAGCGCGTCGGGCTGACCGTGCGCGGCTGAGGTATTCGCGGAAAAGGCCCCCTTCGCGGGGGCCTTTTTTGTGCCCGCAGGTCCGAAGTGCGCCCACCTCCGTTATGCTTTCGTTATCTTTGGAGTTCGGTGTCGCGCCTGAAGGGTGAGCGGATGGCACTGCTGGGGGAGTTCGCGCCGACCTGGTGGCTCGGCGGCATCGTGGTGGGCAGCCTGCTGATCCGGCTGCTCGCGCTGGTCGTGGCGTTGCGCGGCACGACTCCGGCGGAGCGGCCCGCCATCATCCGGGCGCTCGGGGAGCTGTTCCGGTTCGCGCCGCGGCGCAAGACCCGATGAGGTAACTCGTCAGTAACTTAACTCTGGCCTGGCGGCTCCCCGGGGGTTACCCTCTTTCCTGTGACTGCCAGTAACACCACTACCGCGCGGCAAGAACCCGACTACGACGTCCTCGTGGTCGGTTCCGGGTTCGGCGGCAGCGTCGCGGCGTTGCGGCTGACCGAGAAGGGCTACCGCGTCGCGGTGGTCGAGGCGGGCCGGCGCTTCGCCGACGACGAGTTCGCCAAGACGTCCTGGGATCTCAAGCGCTACCTCTGGGCCCCGCAGCTCGGCTGTTACGGCATCCAGCGCATCCACATGCTCAACGACGTGATGGTGCTGGCCGGCGCTGGCGTCGGCGGCGGTTCGCTGGTCTACGCGAACACGCTGTACCGCCCGCTCAAGCCGTTCTACCAAGACCGGCAATGGGCGCACATCACCGACTGGGAAAGCGAACTCGCGCCGCACTACGACCAGGCCAGCCGCATGCTCGGCGTTGTCACGAACCCGACGATCACGCCGTCCGACGTGGTGATGCGGGACGTCGCGAAGAAGATGGGCGTCGAGGATTCGTTCCACGCCACGCCGGTCGGGGTGTATTTCGGCAAGCCGGGCGAGACGGTGAAGGATCCGTTCTTCGGCGGTGCCGGGCCGGACCGGGTCGGGTGCACCGAATGCGGTTCCTGCATGACCGGCTGCCGCGTCGGCGCGAAGAACACGCTGGTGAAGAACTACCTGTACCTCGCGGAAAAGGACGGCGCACAGGTCATTCCGCTGACCACGGTGACGTCGGTGCGCCCGCGCGGCGACGGTTACGAGATCACGCTGCAGAAGACCGGCACGCGTTCGCGGCGGTTCCGGACCACGGTCACCGCGGCGCAGGTGGTGTTCGCCGCGGGCACCTGGGGAACGCAGAACCTGTTGCACCGCATGAAGGACACGGCCGCGCTGCCGAAGCTGTCCGCCAAGCTCGGCGAGCTGACCCGGACGAACTCCGAGGCGATCATCGGCGCGGCGCGGACCACTGTGGACCCCGAACGGGACTTCAGCCGCGGCGTCGCGATCACGTCGTCGATCCATCCGGACGAGAACACGCACATCGAGCCGGTGCGGTACGGCAAGGGCAGCAACGCGATGAGCCTGCTGCAGACCGTTGCCACCGACGGGTCTTCGCGCGTTCCGCGCTGGCGGCAGGCGGTCACGTTCCTGGTCAAGCACCCGGTGCAGTCGGCGAAACTGCTGAACGCGTACCGGTGGAGCGAGCGCACGGTGATCCTGCTGGTGATGCAGAGCCTCGACAATTCCATCACCACCTACACCCGGCGCGGTCTGTTCGGACGGCGGAAGTACACGTCGAAACAGGGCCACGGCGAGCCGAACCCGAGCTTCATCCCGGCCGGGCACGAGGCGAACGTCCTTACCGCGGAACGGATCGGCGGCATGCCGGGCGGCACCTGGGGCGAGGTTTTCGACATCCCGCTCACCGCGCACTTCATCGGCGGCGTGCCGATCGGCGACAGCGCCGACACCGGGGTCATCGACCCGTACCACCGGGTTTACGGCTATCCCGGACTGTCCGTTGTGGACGGTTCGGCGATCACCGCGAACCTCGGGGTGAACCCGTCGCTCACCATCGCCGCGCAGGCCGAGCGGGCGTTCTCGTTCTGGCCCAACAAGGGCGAGGCGGACGAGCGGCCGGAGCAGAGCAGCGGGTACGCCCGGGTGGAACCGGTCGCGCCGAAGAACCCGGCGGTTCCGGCGAACGCGCCCGCGGCACTGCGCCGCTGACCTAAGATCGTCCGGTGACCACTGCGGCGCTGGACCGGATCCGGGAACTGCACGACGAATGGGCACGAGTCGCCGAGACGATGCCTGCCTCGGCGTTCGGCGAGCCGAGCGCGCTGCCGGGCTGGACGCGCGCGCATCTGCTCACCCACCTCGCGCGCAACGCTGATGCCCTCGGCAACCTGCTGACCTGGGCGGAAACCGGGGTCGAGCGGTCGATGTACGGCCCGGGCAACGCGCGGGACGACGAGATCGAGGCTGGCGCTGGCCGTGCTCCGGCGGAAATCGTGGCCGACCTGGTCGCGGCCGGGAAGCGCCTGACCGACCACGCCGCGCGGCTGTCGGACGAGGTGTGGGCAGCGCCGGTCCGGCACCGGCACGGCGGCGAGCTGACCGGCGCGGACGTGCTCACGCTGCGGCTTTCCGAGACCACGATCCACCTCGCCGACCTCGACGCCGGCCACGATTTCGACAGTGCCACCGCGTTGCTCGGCGGGCATCTCGAAGCGGTGATCGGGACGCTGATCCGGATGTGCCCGCGTCCGCTGCCCTCGTTCCGGATCACCGACGGCGTCCGCACCTGGACCCTCGGCGAAGGCGGCGACCTCGTCACCGGAACGCCCGGCACGGTGCTGGCTTGGCTGACCGGTCGCGGCGACAGTTCCGCGCTTTCCGGGCCGGTGCCGGAGATGGCTCCGCTGATCTGACTCAGCTGGGCTGGCGGGCGGCGGCGAGCTCGTCGTCGTCGCCGACGATGCCCAGTTGCTGCAGGATGGCGAGCCGGTCGGTCTGGATGTCGAGTTCGGAGATCCGCCCGTCGGTCACCCGCGCCAGGACGAAACCGCGCCACGTTCCGCTTTTGCCGGTCGCGAAGCCTCTGCGGTAGTAGCCGGTGTTGGTCGCGGTGAGCGTCACCGTGGCCGCGACCTGGTCGTCTTCGGCGAGTAGTGAATCGACGTCGACGCGCAGGTCCGGGAACGCGGTCAGCATCTGCGTCCAGCCGGTGCGGAAGGCGGCGAGCCCGCCGGTCGGCGCGTCGACCACGACCGGGCCGGATTCGGTGACGTCCTCGGCCACGACGGTGTCCAGTTCGGCGAGGTCGTGGCTGTTGACGATGGCGAGAAAACGGCGCAGGACGGTCTTGGGGCCGGTCATGGCTCCTCGATTCTTACGCTGCAAGAGACGAGCACAGTGGTACCTTACGGCGTAAGAAACGTCAAGGGGGACCAGTGTCCGATCGGAGGGCCCGACCGCGCGCCGGGCTGACCAGGGAGCGGGTCGTGGACGCCGCGCTCGCGTTCGTGGACGAGCACGGCATCGCCGCGCTGTCGATGCGCAAGCTCGGTGCCGAACTCGGCGTGGAGGCGATGACGCTCTACCACTACGTGCCGAACAAGGAAGCGCTGTTCGACGCGCTGGTCGACCGGCTCGTCTCGGCGCTGGCCGGGATCGAGCCGGAGCCGGGGGAGTCCGGCCAGCAGTGGCTTGGCCGGGTCGCCCGCGCGTACCGGGAGCAGTTGCTCGCGCATCCGGGCGTGCTGCCGCTCGCCGCCACCCGCCCCGCGGTCAGCCCGGAGTCGTTGCAGGTGATCGAAACCGCATTGCGGCTGCTGGAGTTGCCGCCGGCGCGCGGACTCGACATGGTGAACGCCGTGATGACCTTCGTCCTCGGCCACACGCTCGCCGAGGCGGGCCGTACGCCCGGCGCGAAGTCCGATGTGGACAGTCTCGCGCACCTTGACGAGGACCGCTTTCCGCTGCTCGCGCAAGCCCTGCGGGACGGGGCCCGGCACGCCGAGCGGTTCGAATTCGCCCTTCGGGCATTACTCGCTGGACTTTTCGCAACCCATTCACGGTCTGAGGCGTCTGAATGAACATGACACTGGGGAGAAGGACGTTCCTGCGCGCCGCCGGGTTGACGGCGGTCGGCGCGGTGGCCGCGGCCTGCACAGCGAAACCGGGACCGTCGGTGCCGCAGACCAGCCCGACGACGAGAACGTCCGTACCGCCGAGCACCAGCTCGAAGCCGTCCGGGCCGCCGGACTGGAACGCGTTGCGCGGCAAACTCTCCGGCGACCTCGTGCTGCCTTCCGACGACGGATTCGCCACCGCGAAGCGGGCGTTCAATCCGCTTTTCGACGGACACAATCCCGCTGCGGTGGCGAAATGCGCGAAGCCGGAGGATGTGCAGGCGTGCGTCGAAGCGGCCGGCGGACGGGTTCCGCTCGCCGCGCGCAGCGGCGGGCACAGTTATGCCGGGTATTCCGCGCCGGACGGCGGGTTGGTGCTCGATGTCGGCGGCATGGCCGGTGTCGACGTCCAGGGCGATCAGGCGGTGATCGGCGCGGGCGCGAAACTCGGCGACGTCTACTCGGCGCTCGCGAAGGCCGGCCGTTGCCTGCCCGCGGGTTCGTGCCCGACCGTCGGCATCGCCGGGCTCGCGCTCGGCGGCGGAATCGGCGTGCTGACCCGCAAATACGGCCTGACCTGCGACCGGTTGCAGGCCGCGCAGATCGTCACGCCGGACGGCAAGCTGCGCACGGTGAGCGCGCAAGCGGACGACGACCTGTTCTGGGCACTGCGCGGCGGCGGGGGCGGAAACTTCGGGGTGGTCACGTCGTTCACCTTCACCACGGTGGAAGCGCCGACCGTCACGGTGTTTTCGCTGAAGTTCCCGTCCGGTTCGGCGAGCGACGTGGTCGACGCGTGGCAGCGCTGGCTGCCGAGCGCCCCGCCCGAACTGTGGTCGAACTGCGTGGTTTCCGGCGGCCCGAGCGGAGCCTGCCGGGTCGGCGGGGCGTTCGTGGGTACTTCAGCGGGCCTGACGTCGGCGCTCAGCGGATTCTCGGTGACGCCGTCCAGCCGCACGATGAAAACCCTCAGCTACGGCGCGGCGATGAACTACTTCTCCGGCAGTTCCGAACGGCAGACCTTCGTGGCGTCGTCACGCATCATCACCGATCCGGTCGACGGCGGGAAGATCGCCGATCTCGCTTCCGGGCACAAGGGAATGGACCTGCTCATCGACGGCCTCGGCGGCGCGGTCGGCGACATCGCGCCCACCGCAACGGCGTTCCCGCACCGGAAAGCGCTGGCCAGCATTCAGGTCTACGCCCCGGCAACGGAGAGCAGCCAGGACACCGCACGCAAGTCTGTGTCCACTGTGGTCGCTGGACTGGCGGACGCGGGCGCGCGCGGCGGCTACGTGAATTACATCGACCCGGACCTGCCGGACTGGAAGTCGGCCTACTACGGCGACAACGCGGCTCGGCTGGACCAGGTGGCGAAGAAGTACGACCCCAACGGGGTTTTCAAGTTCGCTCAGTCGGCTTGAGGCGGGGGCCAGACGTAACGCACGTCTGGCGCACCCTCTTCATTTCGCTGCCCGTCGGTGTATTCGACGGCGACGAAACCGTGGCGGCGGTAAAACCGTTGTGCTGGCTCGTTGACCTGGAACGTCCACAGGGCCAGCCCGTCGGGGCGGAGCTGTTTGGCCAAGTCGACCAACAGGTCTCCGACTCCGCGGCCGCGCCACGGAGGGTCGAGATAAAGCTGTGCCAGTTCCGCGCCGTCGAGCACGAGCAGTCCGGCCACAGTGGACTCGGCGACCGCGACCCAGGTTTCCTGCTGCGGAACCACGACATTCGCGAACCACCAGCGCACCGCGTCGTCATCGTGGGCGCGGCGAACTGTCGGCAACGCGGCGGAGAACGACCGCAGCCACACGTCGGCGATGTCGCGTGCGTCCGCGGCCGTTGCCCGTCGCAAGTCCACTGTGGTCAGAGGTCGACCCCGGTGAAAACAGTGACCCGCTCCTCGGTCAGGTCGTTCATCGCCGACAGCACGCCCTCCCGGCCGATGCCCGATCCCTTCACGCCGCCGTATGGCATCTGGTCCGCGCGGTACGACGGCACGTCACCGATGATCACGCCGCCGACCTCCAATTCCGCCGACGCGTGGAAGGCCAGCTGCACGTCACTGGTGAACACCCCAGCCTGCAGTCCGTACGCGGATGCGTTCACCGAAGCGAAAGCCTCGTCCACACCATCCACAATGGACACCGCGAGAACAGGCCCGAAGATTTCCTCCGACCAGGCCTTGGCATCCGCGGGCACGTCGGTCAGCAGCGTCGGCGCAACCGTTGCGCCCGAACGGGTTCCGCCGGTCAGCACCCGGGCACCGCCGGCCACGGCTTCCTCGACCCACTCGATGATCCGTTCCGCGGCCGCCTCGTCGACGACCGGGCCGACGTCGGTGTTGCGGTCGTACGGATCGCCGGTCTGCTGTGCCTCGACGGCCTCGGTCAGCGCGGGCACGAACTCCTCCGCGATCGCCGCGTCCACGATCACCCGCTGCACCGCGATGCACGACTGGCCCGCCTGGTAGTTCCCGAATGTCGCGATCCGTTGCGCGGCACCCTCGACGTCCGGCCAGTCGCGCAGCACAACCGCCGCGGCGTTGCCGCCCAGTTCGAGCACCACGTGCTTGCGCGCAGCCGCGTCCGCGATCGACCAGCCGACCGGTCCCGAACCGGTGAACGAAACCACCGGCAGCCGCGGGTCGGCGACAAGCGCTTGCGTTTCCTCGTTTCCCAGCGGCAGCACGGAAAACGCGCCTTCCGGCAGGTCGGTCTCGGCAAGCAGTTCGCCAAGCACCAGCGAGGACAGCGGCGTACGCGGGGCAGGCTTGACGATGATCGGCGCGCCGACCGCGAGCGCGGGCGCGACCTTGTGTGCCACCAGGTTCAGCGGGAAGTTGAACGGCGCGATCCCGAGCACCGGCCCGCGCGGCACCCGGCGGGTCAGCGCGAGCCGGGCGTCGCCGGACGGATCGGCGTCGAGCCGTTGCATTTCGCCGCTGAACCGGCGAGCCTCCTCGGCCGCGATCCGGAACACCGACACCGCGCGCTTCACCTCGGCCTCGGCCCACTTCAGCGGCTTGCCGTTCTCGGCCGTGATCACCTCGGCGAGTTCGTCGGCCCGCATCGCGATCCCGCGCGAAACCTGCTCCAGTGCGGCCGCGCGCTGATGCGCGGGAGTGCGCCGGAACTCCTTCGCGACCGAGGCCGCCGCGGCCACCGCCCGTTCCACCTGGTCAGCGCCGGGCACCGCGACCGTCGCCACTTCGCTGCCGTCGAACGGGTGGTGCACCACGAGGGTGCTCGCGCCCTGCTCAGCCTGACCGGCGATCCACGCGGCCCGCGGCTGTGGGGTGATCGTGTCCATGGGCTCAAGGTATTAGGGAGCGCCAAGCCCGGCACGCCGGACTCGGTCCTTCGATTGTGGCTTCTGTCCTGGCGTCGAGATGACATTTGTCGGGGGTCCCTGGCACCCGCCCGGCATATCGTTCGGCCCATGACGAACTCCGTGGCCTCTCGTTGGACCGAAAGCCCGTCGCGGGCCTTCTTCGCGCGGGTCGGAACACCGCGCCGTCCGGTGCTGACCGGCGCGGTGTTTCTCGTGACCGCAGTCGTGCTCGTTGCCCAGCTGGCGGATCCGGCGCTCTTCGACCGCTTCAAGCGCGACGCCGCCGCGATCGACGCCGGAGAGTGGTGGCGGCTGCTGACCGGCATGTTCTTCCAAGACGGCAAGATTTTCGGCGGGATTTTCAACCTGCTCGCCCTCGCCGCGGTCGGCACCTTCGCGGAATGGTGCCTTGGCCGGGTGTCCTGGTTCGTCCTGTACTTCGGCTGCGGACTGTTCGGCCAGTACCTCAGCTACGTCTGGCTGAACTCGGTCGGGGCGGGCAACTCGATGTGCGTCGCCGGGCTGCTCGGCGCGCTCGCGGTGGTGGTGTGGCGGGCGCGCGAGGCCGAGCCGCCGCAAGCGCTCTACCGCGCCGCGCTGCTGATCGTGCCACTGGCGGTGCTCGACACGGTGCTGCACGACAACCACGGCATGCCCGCGCTGCTCGGCATCGCGCTGGGGCTGCTGGTCACCGGTTTCGGTAAAGGTCGCGCAGCAGCAGGATCTCCGCGCAGTGGTGGATCATCTCTCGGTTGATGTGCAGGACGAGCGCGGCCATCGACAGCTCCGCGTACGGGCCTTCAGCGGGACCGCACGGGCGCGCCAACGCTTCGGCGTCGAGGCTGCGTACGCCGGCGATCCAGGTCGCGTACGCGTCGTCGAGTTGCTTCAGCGCTTCGTCGGCAGTGCCCGCGTACGGGAAGTCCTGATAGGACACCGGCGGTCCGCCGAAGTGCGACGCGGAGCGCATGCCCAGCACGCCGGGGATGATGTGGGCCAGCCGCCACGCGATGGTGGTCACCGGCGGCGGAGTCGGCTCCGGGAACGAGAAATCGACCGTGAAGTCGCCGGTGCCCGGGTCGTTCTCGCTCGTGCGGGGGTGCACCGTCCAGCAGTCCGCGACCGGCTGCCAGAAGTACTCGTCGTCGGTCAGCCCCTCCAGCTTCGGGCGCACGTGGTGCTGCCAGTGCCAGTCGAGTTGCTCGGTCAGTTCGTTGGTCCAGTCGTTGGTCATGCGGGAACGGTAAGCCGGTTCGCGGACAGCGGCTGTCCTCATTACGGGGCCATTGCCGACGTGACGGGGCCCACCTGGGACGATGGTGGCAAAAGCGCTGATACCTGGAGGTCTTGGGTGGCCACTCCCACCGGTCCGGTACTCGTCATGGACTTCGGGGCGCAGTACGCGCAGCTGATCGCCCGTCGCGTGCGCGAGGCGCAGATCTTCTCCGAGGTCGTGCCGTCCAGCGCGACCGTCGAGGAGCTGCTCGCCAAGAACCCGTCCGCGATCATCCTGTCCGGCGGCCCGTCGAGCGTGTACGCCGAGGGCGCCCCCGCGATGGACCCGAAGCTGGTCGAGGCCGGCGTGCCGATCCTCGGCATCTGCTACGGCCACCAGCTGCTCGCCCGCGCGCTCGGCGGCGTCGTCGAGCCGACCGGCGTGCGCGAGTTCGGCCGCACCGACGTGCGGATCGTCGGCGAGGGCGGCGTCCTGCACACCGGGCTGCCCGATCACCAGACGGCGTGGATGAGCCACAACGACAGCGTCACCAAGGCTCCCGAGGGCTCGGTCGTCACGGCCAGCTCCGACGGGGCCGAGGTCGCCGGGTTCGAGGACGTCGAGCGGCGCTTCGCGGGCGTGCAGTACCACCCGGAGGTGGCGCACTCGCCGCACGGCCAGGAGGTGCTGCGCCGGTTCCTGTACGAGATCGCCGGCGTGCGGCCCGGCTGGACCACTTCGTCCATTGTGGACGAGCAGGTCGCCGCGGTCGCCGCGCAGATCGGCGAGGGACGGGCCATCTGCGGCCTGTCCGGCGGCGTTGACTCCGCGGTCGCCGCGGCGCTCGTGCAGCGCGCCATCGGAGACCGGCTGACCTGCGTGTTCGTCGACCACGGCCTGCTGCGCGCGGGGGAGCGCACCCAGGTCGAGCGCGATTTCGTGGCCGCGACCGGGGTCAACCTGGTCACCGTCGACGCGCGCGAGCGGTTCCTGAACGCGCTGGCCGGCGTCACCGACCCGGAGCAGAAGCGCAAGATCATCGGCCGCGAGTTCATCCGCGTGTTCGAGCAGGCCGAACGCGACCTCAAGGCGCAGGGCGACTACCGGTTCCTCGTGCAGGGCACGCTGTACCCGGACGTCGTCGAATCCGGCGGCGGCGAGGGCACCGCGAACATCAAGAGCCACCACAACGTCGGCGGCCTGCCTGACGACCTGCAGTTCGAGCTGGTCGAACCGCTGCGGCTGCTGTTCAAGGACGAGGTCCGCCGGGTCGGGCTCGAACTGGGGCTGCCGGAGACGATCGTGCAGCGCCAGCCGTTCCCCGGGCCGGGCCTCGGCATCCGGATCATCGGCGAGGTGACCGCGGACCGGCTGGAGACCCTGCGCGAGGCGGACGCGATCGCCCGCGAGGAACTCACCGCGGCCGGGCTGGACCAGGAGATCTGGCAGTGCCCGGTGGTGCTGCTCGCGGACGTCCGCAGCGTCGGCGTCCAGGGCGACGGACGGACGTACGGTCACCCGATCGTGCTGCGCCCGGTGTCGTCGGAGGACGCGATGACCGCCGACTGGACGCGGCTGCCGTACGAGGTGCTGGAGCGGATCTCGACCCGGATCACGAACGAGGTGTCCGAGGTCAACCGCGTGGTGCTGGACGTGACGAGCAAGCCGCCGGGCACCATCGAGTGGGAATGACGTGAAAAAACGGGGCCCGGAAATGTCCGGGCCCCGTTTTTTTGTGTCTCAGGGCCGTCGTTTGCGGGACGACGCGCCGAGCATCAGGATCCCGCAGAACACCGCGCCGCCCGCGATGATCCAGCGGAAGTCGAAGGTCGGCAGCCAGCTCGAGCCGTCGGTGAGGACGTAGCCGGACACGAGCAGCGTCGCGACCCCGACGACCAGGGTGATCCAGTCGACCCCGCGGCGGCGAGCCGGGGCTTCGGGCTCGTCGTAGGAGTAAGGGTTCTCAGCCACGGCGCACCTCCACCTGGCCCACGCCGTTGGTGACGTGGAGCGTGATCTTCTGTCCGCCGACGTTGTCGTCGCCGTTGTCGGTCCCGGTGACGGCAGGCTGGCCGACGCCGTTGGACGTGCGGTTCAGGCAGTCGACCTCACCGGCGCTGTTCTCGCAGGTGAACGTCACGTCCGCGGTGCGGGGCACGATGACCTCGGTGTTTCCGGCGCCGTTGGAGACCGTGGTGGTGATCGGCTCGCTCGCGGCCAGCTGGGTCAGGTCGATCTTCATGTTGCCCGCGGTGTGCCGGTAGACCGGCTGCAGCTCGGCCACCGTACGCGGAGTGGCGGACAGGTCGCCGACGCCGCCGCGCACGTCGAGGTTGTCGAACGTGCTGGTCGTGAGCACCATCCCGGCGACCGACAGCGGAATCGCGAGCCCGATCAGACCGCGTGCGCCGCGAGCGAACGCCCCCGCCACGAGCCCGACCCCCAGCACGGCGAGCGTCATGCCGATGATGTGCCGCAGCGAGAACCAGTCGAACCCGTTCAGCGCGAGCGCGACGCCGACGCCGGCCACGATCACCGCGACCCCGAACGTGGCAGCCCCGATCTTGGACCGCGGCCGCGGCGGCCGGTGCTCGTAGTTGTTGTAGTCGCCTGCCGGAGGCGGCGGCGGTGGCGGTGCCGCCGGATCGGGCAAATCCCAGCCCGCCGGGTCGGCGGCCAGCGGATCCCAGCCCGGTGCCGCCGCCGCGGGAGTCGGGGTGTCGCTGTTCATCGTGAAAGCTCCGGTTCCGGAAGCGGTTCCGTCCGCCGCGAACGCGACGATCGGCGCCGGTCGGTTGTCCTGCCCGCGGGTGCGATGCAGGAGATAAAGGCACGTGGCGAGCAACGCGAACCCGATCAGGCCGCCGCCGTCGAACCAGCCGCCGCCGAACGTCCACCCGACAACCGGAATCACCGCGACCGTGAGCACGGCCGCGAAGGCCTTCGTCATGCTCGACTGCCCGCGCCCGATCAACGCCTCGAAGCCGGAAACCTCGTCGCCCTCGGAGGGGAAGAACAACCAGCCGAGCAGGTAAAGCACCAGCCCGAACCCCCCGAAAACGGTCGCCGCCGCCAACGCGACCCGAATCACCACCGGGTCAATCCCGTAGCGATCCCCCAGCCCAGCCGCGACCCCAGCAACCTTCCGACCCGAGTGCGGCCGCCGAGGCCTGCTGGCCCAGAAGTCCTTGACGGTCTCCTCGAACCCGTTCAGGGGGTTCGTACGGGGAGGCCGCACGTCGTTCGCACCACTCATGCTTCACAGCATGGTCGATGGAGTGGGGCGGCACATCGGGGAAGGTCCCTGAGGTTATCCCCGAGATGCGGCCCTGGCGTGGGGCTCGTTCCGGCTGAGGACTGTCGTCGCACTGCTGTAGGCCTGCTCTTCGAGCAGGCTTCGGTAACGGGAGCAGCGGCTTCAGCTTGCTGGCCGAGTCTTCCGCGGTCTGACACGAGATAGCGGTGTCCGTACCACGGGTTACGTCGAGCATCGCCGGGGTTCCGGATGTTGTCCGTGTACTGCTGACCTTATTAGAGAAGAAGTCCTATGGTGGCCAACTTTGCCGTTGACGAAGGTCGGCGACTCGTACGGCTTCTAGCGCGGCGAGATCAGCCTTTCGGAAGCAGGGGATCTAGCTTGACCGCTAGGTCTCGGGCCGCCGCACATGCTACGTCGGTGTCACTGCCGTTTGTGACATCGATGAGCGCGCGAGAGTTGGTCGCGACAGCCAGCTTGATCACACATGATCCACTTGAACCGATTGGCTGGCGCTCCTCGATTAAGGGGCGGCCGTTGACGTTGCCGGCGTGCGCCTTGCTGGGGTCGGCAACGTTGTCGGTGTAGCGCTGACCGGCCTGCAAAGTGAGCCCGATGACGCCAGCGTCCGGTCCGTCGCCTGGCTTCTTGGACACGCAAGAGCGCTGTGAATCGGCGACCGAGGGGGTCGCTTTGGAAAAACCTCGGCCAGCCAGGATTTGATCCAGCAGCGCGCACTGGTTCCTCGCGGCAAAAGGATTTTCAGAAGAGGCAGGCGGTGCGGCGGTCGGAGGGGGTGCTTGGCTTGTTCCGGCGGTCCCGTCGACGGTCTTGTCGCACGCGGTCAGCATCACCGTGGCCGCGCCGAGCAGGAGCAGGGTTTTCGGGACTCGCGATGCGATCATCAGTTGTCAATTTTCTTGTTGATCTGATCGAATGACTTCTTGTGAGTGTGGTCGGTTTCGCGGTAATTTTTGCGCGCGATGGCGAGAGCGTCTCTGGCGGTTTCAATGGCATCCCGCATGAGGACAAGGTTAGGCAGCATTGCGTCGCCGCCTACGGCTGCTACTTCGACATTGAACCCTGCTACCAAGGTCGCGTATGGCGAGCTGCCCATTTTGGCGAACTCGGTGAGGAGGGTCAGGTCGTGGATCATCGTCTTGTAGCCGTCGAGGAAAAAATTGCAGGCCTTCATGTAGGCGTTGAACCCGGCCTCATTGACCGCGAACGAGCCGTTTTGGGCCAACGTTTTCAGCGTGTTCCCGGCCTCGCGCATCTTCTCCGCGGCTTCGTGGCTCCCCGGGCCCTCGGTGAGTCCCGCTAAGAAGGCGTTGCCCGCTGTGTCGGCCGCGGAAGAGTTTCCAGAGAGCGGCTCCGGGTTTACTTCGATTCCTGACATCAGCTGCTCCTGTGTCTACGTATGCGCTCGAGATGCGAAGGCCCTGGCGCGGCGAAGGACATCCGCGCGTCTGGCAGCTGGAATCAGCCGCCGAGAACCGGGGGAGTGATCTTCTCCCCGTCCGGCCCACGTTCCGGCTTGACCTCGAAGACCTCGTCCGGATCGACCTGTGTCGGGATCTTGTTCTTGTGTTCCTTGTCCTCTTCCTTCTTCTTCCCGGCACCCGCCGCGCCGGCGCCAGCACCCCCGGCACCCGGCTTTCCGCCCTTTCCAGCGTTCGCAGCAGCAGTAGCGCCGCGCTCAAGCCGCTCAGCAGCGCCCTTGCCGCCGGACTCGCCGGGCTTCCCGGAGCCGCCCGAACCAGCACCGCCGGTCACGCGGCCACCGGCGCCACCTCGACCAGCGCCGCCTGACCGGCTGCGCGGCGTGTCCTCGCCGGAGCCGGAGTTCCCGCCGCCGCCACCGCCCAAAGCGAGCCCTTCCGGAGAAAACCGGCCGCCGATGTTCGGCGTGGTCCGCAGGCTGTTCCCGCCCCCTGACACCGCGGGGTTGCTGAGCGGCCCGGTGCCGGTGTTGATTCCCGGTCCGGGGCTGTAAGGAATGCCCGGGGAATTGCCTCCGCCTGGCGGGAAGGAGTTGACCGGAGGGGGACCGCTCAGCGGCGGGTTTGTTCCCGTGAACCCGGTCCCGGGTCCACCGGTCACCGGCCCACCCGAACCCGGCCCGCTGTAAGGACCGCTCGAAGTCCCGCCGGACACAGTCACCGGCGCGGCGCTGCTGGCGTGAGTGCTGTCGTTGTTCATCTGCGGCGGCGGCGAATAAACCGGCTGCGTAGTCGACGTCTCGTGATACGTCGTGTCCAGCCCGTGCATCACCTGGACCGCCTGCTGGTGCGCGGCGTCGGCCTGCTGCTGCTTGGCCGCCACGTCGCCCATCGCGATCACGCCCTGCAGCGGGTTCCCGTTCTGGAACTGCTCGGTCGCCTTGGCCATCTCGGCCTTCTGGTCGAACCCCGTCGGCTCCGGCATGTTCTTGTGCGCGTAATCGGCCGCTGCGGACTGCTGGGAGTACCGGTTGGACACCAGCTGCATCGCGCTGCCGGTTTTTTCCGTGTGGTCCGCCGTGCTCTGGAAGAACGAATGCGCCTGCGCAGCGGCGGTTCCCTGCCACTCCGCACCCGCTGTGTTGGCCGCGTCGCGGAACTGATTGGACGCGTCCGCGAGCCAGTTGCCGTAGACGTTCGTCACGCGGCTGCGGTCGTTGATTCCCTCGAAGTCCAGGCCCTCGTTGACCATTTTGTGCAGGTCTTCGTGGCTGTACGACGCATAATTCGCGTCCGGTGCCGGCGCGTCCCCGCGGGTCTGCTGGCCCTGGAGCAGCTGCTGGCCCTGCTGGACCGAGTACTGCGAGGCATTCCGTTCAGTCGCGCTGCGCGTCTCCGGCGAGTCCTCGCCGGCTGCGAAGATCTGGTTCACGTTCTGCGTCCGGGCGTAGTAATCGCCTGCGGACTCGACGTGTTCCGCGCGATGCTGCTCGGTCATCCGGCCTCCCCGCCCCGTGTACGCACTGTGATCGCTCGCCCCCTGCATCGTACCGAGTCCCGGGAGGCGGCAGGGAGGTTCGCGGAATTTCCTCACCGGCGGCCATCTGGGGGAGTGGATCAGGGCCTTCCCCGATGTCCGGGCCGCTCCCGCGTGTGACGATGGGACTCGTGCAGGACTTTCTCGACATCAGTGCCCCGGGGCGGGTTTCCTCGACCGCCGAGGAGCCCTCGGCACTCGTGTCCGCCCAGGCGATGGAGGTCGCCGAACCCGAATCGCGGCCCAAGATGTACCGGCGGCGCTCCGGGCGGGCCGTCGCGGGCGTCGCGAGCGGGCTCGCCGATCACCTCGGGGTTCCGGTCGTCTGGGTCCGCGTCGTGTTCGCGTTGCTGGCCGCGCTCAACGGGGCCGGCCTGCTCGCCTACGGCCTGCTCTGGGTGTTCGTCCCGCAGAGCGCCGAGGAAACCGAAACCGCGCCTAAGGCCCGCGACCGCCAGCAAGCATACGGGCTGATCGCGCTCGGCATCGGGCTCGCGATCGCCAGCAGCACGCTCACCGGCGCCATCCGCGGCTGGGTCGCGGTGCCGCTCGCGCTCGCCGCGCTCGGTGCGGCGGTCGTCTGGCGGGAGGCGGACGAATCGCAGCGGCGGCGCTGGCGCGTCGGGGCCCGCGACGGGCTGGTCGGCGAGGGCGGCAGGCTCGCCGCGTTCGTCCGGATCCTCGCCGGGGTCGCGCTGGTCGCCACCGGCATCGGCTTCGTCGTGTTCGCCAGCGGCGACTTCGACCAGGTCAAATTCGCTCTGATCGCGGTGCTCGCGACGCTGATCGGCGTCGCCGTCCTCACCGTCCCGTTCTGGCTGCGGCTGGTCCGCGACCTCGGCGAGGAACGCCAGGCCCGCATCCGCACCGACGAACGCGCTGAAATCGCCGCGCACCTGCACGACTCCGTCCTGCAGACCCTCGCGCTGATCCAGCGCCAGGCCGACCAGCCCGCCGAGGTCGCGCGCCTCGCCCGCGGCCAGGAACGCGAGCTGCGCGGCTGGCTGTACGGCCCCGGCGGCTACGGCAAACCCAGCGACAAACGGACCAAGGAAGAGGAAGAAGGCACCCGCCAGCAACTGTCCGAGGCGCTGGCCGCGGCGTGCGGCGAGGTCGAGGACCAGTTCGCGATCTCGGTCGGCCAGGTCGTGGTCGGCGACGCCGAGCTGAACCCGCCGCTCACCGCGCTGGTGCAGGCCGCGCGCGAGGCGATCGTCAACGCGGCCAAGCACGCCGGCGTCGCCGAGGTCAGCGTGTTCGCCGAGGTCGAACCCACCGAGGTCACCGTGTTCGTGCGCGACCGGGGCAAGGGCTTCGACCCGGACGTCGTGCCCGCCGACCGGCACGGCCTCGCCGACTCGATCCGCGGCCGGATGGAACGCCACGGCGGCACCTGCAAGCTGCGCACCGCACCCGGCGAAGGCACCGAAGTCCAGCTCGCCATGCCGGTGAAGGCGGCCAAAGGGGTGGCATGACCTCGCTATGCTCGGGGGCAGGCGAAGCGAGGGAGTGGGCAGTCGTGACGGAAAGCCAGCGGGAACCGGTCAAGGTCTTCCTCGTGGACGACCACGCGTTGTTCCGCGCGGGAGTGCGCACGGAACTCGATTCGATCACCGACGAGGTGCAGGTGGTCGGCGAGGCCGGGTCGGTCGCGGAAGCGGTCGCCGGCATCGCGCGCACGCGTCCGCAGGTCGTGCTGCTCGACGTCCACATGCCCGACGGCGGCGGCGCCGAGGTGCTCCGCCGCGTGCGCCCGGAGCTGCCGGATGTCGTGTTCCTCGCGCTGTCGGTCTCCGACGCCGCCGAGGACGTCATCGCGGTGATCCGCGCCGGCGCGCGCGGGTACGTCACCAAGACGATCTCGTCGAAGGAACTCGTCCGCGCGGTGGTCCGGGTCGCCGACGGCGATGCGGTGTTTTCCCCGCGCCTGGCCGGTTTCGTCCTCGACGCCTTCGCCGACCGTCCCGGGTCCGCGCCGATCAACGACCCCGAACTGGACCTGCTCACCCCGCGCGAGCGCGACGTCCTGCGCCTGCTCGCCCGCGGTTACGCGTACAAGGAAATCGCGTCCGAGCTGTTCATCTCGGTGAAGACGGTCGAGACGCACGTGTCGAGCGTCCTGCGCAAGACCCAGCTGTCGAACCGCTACGAGCTCTCCCGCTGGGCCTCGGACCGCCGTCTCGTCTAGGCCGGAGTCAGTTCTTCTTCCGGGGTCACGGCCGGTTTGCGCTGCAACCGCGTCAACGCGACGCCGAGCAGCACCACGACCATGCCCGCGATCACGCGCAGGTTCAGCTGCTCGTGCAGGAAAACCGCGCCCAGCAGCACCGACACCACCGGCAGCAGATAACCGACCACCGACGCGGCCACCGCGCCTTCGCTCGCCAGCAGCTGGTAGTTGAGCGCGAACGCGATCCCGGTCGAACCGAGGCCGAGGATCACCACCGCGATCAGCGCGACCGGGCTCAGGTGCACCGGCGTCAGCCCGCCGAACGGCATGGCTAGCACCAGAAAACCCGTGGCCAGCAGCATCTGCCCGGCCGCGATCGCGTACGGCGAGGAGCCGGTGTTCGACAGGTACCGGCCTTCGTAGACGAACGCGAACCCGTAGCTCGCCGCCGCGGCAAGGCACGCCAGCGCACCCCAGCTGAGCAGCCCGGACGCCTGCCACGGCGCGAAGATCAGCAGAATCCCGCCGAGCCCGATCACCAGACCGGCGATCCGCGTCGCGGTCATCCGATTCGAGACCCCGAGGAACGGGGCCGCCACGAGCACCCAGAGCGGAGTGGTCGAGTTCAGCACCCCGGTGATGCCGGAGTCCACGGTGGTCTCGCCGACCGCGAAAAGCAGGAACGGCAACGCATTGTGGAAGAACGCCGCGACGAGCAGATGCCCCCAGGTGCTCCGTCGCGACGGCAGGCTCCGCCGCCCGATCAAGCACAGCGCCAGCAGCACCACGGCGCCCAGCACGAGCCGCGCGAGCACCAGCTGCACCGGGGAAAGCGCTTCAAGCCCGAGCTTGATCCAGAAAAAACTCGATCCCCACATCAACGCGAGCGCCGCGATCCTCAGCAGCGTCTTCGACTCGCCCACCCCAGGTTCCTCCTTTGCCTCGCTAGCCAGCTTCGCCGCGGCAAGGTGTAAGGACAAGCGAAAATAACTGCAGGGACAATTAAGCAAAGCTGTAGGATCGAGACATGCTCGATGTACGGCGCATGCAGGTGCTGCGCGCGGTGATCACGAGCGGTTCGATCACTGCCGCGGCGAGGAATCTCGGCTACACGCCGTCGGCGATCAGCCAGCAGCTGGCGGTGCTCGAACGCGAAGCGGGCACGCCGTTGCTGGAACGCGTCGGCCGCGGCGTCCAGCCGACCCCGGCCGGGACGTTGCTGTCCGAACACGCCGAGACGCTCAGCGCGGAGCTGGCCCGAGCCGAGGCCGCGCTCACCGAGCTGAAGGAAGGCCGCACCGGCAAGCTCGCCATCCGCTACTTCGCCACGGCGGGCGCGACGATGGTGCCGTACGCGGTGGCCGCGCTGCGCCGCGAACACCCCGGCGTGTGGCTCGATCTCAAGCTCATCGACCCGGGCGACCCGCTCACCGAGGTCGAGGAAGGCCGTGCTGACCTGGCGATCATCGTGTACCCGCGGCCGTCGGAGCCGGGCCGGGGCATCGAGCTGGTGCCGCTGCTGGACGACCCGTACCGCGCGGTCCTGCCGCGGGCGCACCGGCTGGCTCGCAAACGGGTCCTCGACCTCACCGACCTCGCCGAGGAACCGTGGGTCGGCGTCGACCCGATCCCCGGCGCCTGCCGCGCGATCCTGGAAGGCGCCTGCGCGTCGGCCGGGTTCCATCCGAACGTCGTGGTCGAGTCCGAGGACTATCCGTCGGCGCAAGGGTTCATCGCCGCCGGGCTCGGCGTCGGGCTGGTGCCGGAGCTGGGGCTCGGCACTCCGCATCCGGGAGTGGTCGTGCGCCGGGTCCGCAATCCGCAGCCGAGCAGGCACATTCACGCCGCGGTGGCCGCGCGCGTCGCGGGCAGCCCGGCCGTGCAGACGTTCCTCGAAGCCATGCAAGAGGCGACCGAGAACGTCGCCTGACATCGGCTCAGACGAACAGCAGCTGCGAAACGCCGATCCCGATCAGGATCGCGCACAGGATCGCCGCGACGGTGAGGATGATCCGTCGCCGCGCCGCCGCCTTCTCCCGAACAGCCTGCGCGGACGCGGCCTGCTGCGCCGGAGTGGGCGTGTACCGGGCGGTCGGCTGCTGCATCGTCTGCTGCTGCATTGGCTGCGCCGGAGCGGGAGCCTGCGGCACCTGCTGGACCGGAAGCTGCATCAGCGGAGCCGGTGGCTGCGGCTGTTGTTGCGGCAGAATCTGCTGGGTCGGCTCCGGGACATTGGGCGGCTGCACGGGCAGCGGCCGCGACGCCGGAAGCGTCGGCAACGCAGGCGCGGTCGGCGGGATGAACGCGGTCTGCTCGCGTCCGACGGTGATCGCCTTCAACGCGTGCACGGTGTCGTCCATGGTCGGCCGGGCCGCCGGGTCGGCGCGCAGCATCTTCTGCAACGCCCCGGCGAGCGGGCCGGCGTTCTCCGGCGGTCGTTCCGGGGACTGGCCGTCGTCACCGAACGGCGGCACACCCTCGACCGCCGTGTACAGCGTCGCGCCCAGCGAGAACACGTCTGCAGCTGCAGACGGAGGCGCGCCGCGCGTGACCTCAGGCGCCCGGTAAGCGGCGTGCGGACCGCCGCCGGTGATGCCGATATCGGTCAGCTTGACGCTGCCGTCGTCCGCGAGCAGCACCGTGTTCGGTTCGAGCGTGCGGTGGACGATGCCCGCCGAGTGAATCGACGCCATCGCGTCGCCGAGCTGGATGCCCAGGAACGCGGCCTGCTCCGGAGTGAGCCGGCCGTGCTCGGCGAGGAACACCGACATCCCGCGCGACGGGATGTACTCCATGACCAGCCACACGTCCTGGCCGTCGGGCAGCACGTCGTACACCGTGATCGCGCACGGGTGATCGATCCGCGCCGCGGCCTTGCCCTCTTCCATCGCCATCGCGCGCGCCTGTTCGGCACGGTCCGGCGGCAGGCCGACGGGCAGGTACATGCGTTTGACGGCGACGGTCCGGAACAGCCGCGTGTCGAACGCGAGCCACACGATGCCCGCGCGTCCGCGCCCGATCGGCTGGTCGAGCCGGTACCGCTCGCCGACGATGCTGCCTTCTGAACTCAATGCTGTCCCTGAATCATCCGGTAGGCGACGGCGGCCCGCTGGTCTCGCTCGGCGTCTTCGTCGGTTCCTTGGAACCCGTCGGCTTCGTCGGCTTGGTGTTCTGCGGTTGGGACGTTTCCTGCGTCGGAGTGTCCTCCGCAGAAGTGGTCCGCCGCGAGTGCCGCGTCGACTGGGTCTCGCGGGTCGCGCTTTCCCGGGAAGACGTAGGCGGGGACGTAGTGGTTGCTTCCGAAGGCGGCTGTGTGACGGACGTCGGCGCGACCGCGGACGACGAAACGGGCGGCGCGGGCTGCGAAGCGTCCGGCGGATTGCCCGGAGTCAGCAGCCACACGCCGAGCGCGACCAGGCCGACGACCACGACGCCGCCGATGATCGCGGGCTTCTTCCACGCGCCGGGCTTCTCGTCCTCGTCGTCCTCGGGCGCGGTCTGCACGCGGGTCCGCGGCGCGGGGTCCTCGTCGTACGGATCGTCCTCGTAGTGGTCCGGCACCGGCACCGCGCGGGTGGCGGCGAGGCCGTTGCGGCTCGGGTCGCCGTAGAGCGGCGGCTCCTGGTGGTAGCCGTCCTGGTGGTAACCGCGGTCGTCGTAGTCGTCTTCCGGGTAGCCGGAGCCCGGCGGGTACGGGTCCTCGTCGTAGTACTGCTGTGCGCTCGGGTCGTACTGCTGGGTGACGCCCGGGTCGTCGAGCAGCGTGCCGGAGTGGCCGGCCTGCTCGTCGTCCGGATGCAGCAGACCAGCGGCTGCCGCGCCACCGGCTGCACCGAGCGCGGCCGCGCCGAGGGTGCCCGAGGACGAGGCCATCATGGTGTCGGCGTCCGGACCGCCGAGCGGGGTCTCGCCGCGTGCGACCGCGGCCAGCAGCTCCTCGCATTCGTCGGCGGTGGGCCGGTGCTGGGTCTCCGGGTGCAGCAGCACCGCGAGCACGCTCGCCAGCGGACCGGACTGCCGCGGCGGGTTGATCTGCCCCGCGGCGACCGCGTGCAGCAGGCTCAGCGTGTTCTCGGACAGGCCGAACGGCGGCTGTCCCTCGCAGGCGGCGTACAGCGTCGAGCCGAGCGAGAAGACGTCCGACTCGGGGCCGGGGTCGCCGCCGATCGCGACCTCGGGGGCCAGGTAGGCGGGGGTGCCCGCGATCATCCCGGTCTTGGTGACCGTGACGTCGTCCTTGGCCCGCGAGATGCCGAAGTCGGTGATCTTCACCGTGCCGTTGCCCGCGAGCAGGATGTTGCCCGGCTTGATGTCGCGGTGCACGATGCCGACCGCGTGCGCCTCGCGCAGGGCGGCGGCGATCTGCGCGCCGATCCGGGCGACCTCCATCGGCGGCAGGGTGCCCTTTTCCTGCAGCACCTGCGCCAGGCTGGTGGACGCCAGGTATTCCATGATCAGGCAGGGCTGGCCGTTGTCGTCGGTGACGACGTCGAACACGGTGATCGCGTTCGGGTGGTGCAGCCGGGCGGCGATCCGGCCCTCGCGCATGGTGCGCTGCCGGGCGTCCTCCGCCTCGTGGTTCTCCAGCCCGGGCTGGAGAAGAAGTTGCTTGATGGCGACCGTACGGCCCAGCACCTCGTCGTGGGCGCGCCAGACGGCCCCCATCGCGCCGGAACCGATTTTCCCGACGATCCGGTACCGGTCGGCGACCAGACGACCCTCGTCGCTCACGCGACCTCCCTTTGGGGCTCCGACTTCCCGGGGCGGGACTGTTCTACCCCAAAGGGGTGAGTTCGAACCCGCCGCAGCACCGGAGCGTAGGCACCTGCTGTGGACCGTGTGCCGGTTTTGCCGAGACCGACCCGTGACAAGGCTAGGCGCTCACTCTGCGCACACGCACGCGGCACACTTCGGCCGACCCGCCACAACCACGTTCGCGCAGGTCAGGAGTAGACCGCGGACAGGACGCGGGCCTGCGAGATCACATCCTGCTCGACGACGTCGAACAATTGGGTCACGCGCAAGAGGGTTCCGTCGGCCTGGTGGACCAGCGCCACGGCGAAGACCGAACCGTCGTCCTGGACGTGCAGTTCCTGGACGTCGATCGAGTCGGCACCGCTCCACGCACGGACCAGATCGCCGGTTTCGCCGCGCGCGGCGCTCGGGCTGAGCAGCGAAAGCGCGTTCTCCGGCTGGTGGTCGATCGAGGCGTAGAACTTGCGCACCGCTTCGAGCTTCACCGGATCCGGCGCGGCCGCGGACGAGGTGGCGGACTTCTTGTGCGATTCCGCCGAGGGGGCGGTGCTCGAGGAGGCGGACGACGAAGTGCCGGAAGTGGTTTCCGGAGTCGTGGCGCCCGAGTTCGACGGCGTGGTGGCCGTCGAGCCGGTGTGCTGGGACTGCGTCGTGCTTTCGCTCTGCCCCGACGTCGTGCCGCCGGACGAGTGGACCTTGCGCTGCTGCGGCACGGCCTGCCCGCCGAGCGCTGCCGCGCCGCTGAACCCGGCGGGCATCGCGGCTCCTCCGGCGACCGGCACGGTGGGCCGAGGGCCGCCGCTGAGCAGCGAGGCGGTGACGACGGCGCCGGCGACGAGCGCGCCCGCTCCGACGAGCCCGGCCAGCTTCGCGCGGCGGGCGAGCTTGCTTTCGGGCTCTTCGACGGGTTCCGCGGCCTGGGCGACCGGGCGGCGGGTGCGCGGCGGCAGGTACTTCTGCGGTTCGCGGAACACCTGCTCGAGATATTCGCGGTCGGCCTCGGCCACGTCCTCGAGCAGTTCCGGCGGGATCACGTCCTCGACGCGCACGGCGTCGGGTTCTCGCCGGGTTCGCTGCCGTTCAAGCACGAAAGTCCTCGCTCTGGGGGTTCGGGGCGGGACACGACACGGTGGCGGTGTCCCCGGGGCGGTCCGAGGCGATTCGTGGTCGGCCCGGACCTCGTAGTCGCCAGGTAACCCTGTGCCGACCGGCTGCCGCCAGACTCCGTCGCCGGAATGCCGCCGTCGTACGACGAACGGCAGCTTATGTCACCCAACCGGACGAGGGAACAACCGCTCACCGCACCGCACGTGCATCGGCATTTGCAGACAGTGTGCTGGTCAGCGCCCGTCGTCGGTGATCTTGCCGTTGTCGTCGAAGGTGAGCGTCTGCTGCTCGGTGCTCTTGCTGCCGTCCTGGTGCGTGACCTCGACCGTGTTCACCGTGGTGCCGTGCTGCGGGTCGATGGTGACCTTCTTGACCTCGAAGTACGCGACGTCGGCGTAGCGCTTGCGCAGCCCCTGCGGGCCCTGCTGCTTGAGGTCGCCGGACGTGACCGACGAGGCCTCCGACGGGTCGGTTGTGACGTTGTTGAAGAACTTCTCCGAGTTGTTCCCCATCGTGTCCGCGTCGCCGGCGGTGAAGACCGGCGGTCCTTTCGTTTCCCGCTCAGCGGGAGTGACCGGCGGCTTCTGCGGCGGCTCGCTGGACGAGGGCGAGTCCGTGGTGGTCGGCGCGGACGTGCTGCTGCCGGTGCCGGTGCCGGGGCCCGCCGACGTGGTCACGCCTGCCGAACTGCTGCTCGCGGAACTGTTCGGACCCGAGCCCTGCTGCGGATGCGTGCCGTTGTCCGAGGTGACGCCGTCCGGGCTGGTGCTGGAGTCGCTGCGCGGGACGCTGCCGCCGACCCCGCCGTGCTGCCCGTTCGGGATGAGCGCGCTGAGGTTCGGGTTGCCGCCGTTCTGCCTGCCGGGCCAGCCGCCCCCGCCGACCGCGTCGGTCGTCGTGGTGGTGGGCCCGCCGACCAGGAACGTCCCGGCGAACAGCAGTCCGACGACCACCGCGCCGGACGCGCCGGTGGCGAACCACGCGGCCTTGCGCCAGGTCTTCGGCGGGGTGACGGACGCGGGCACCGAGCCGAGATCGAACGTGCCGAGGCCGTCCAGCAGCGGCGCGGCGTACACGCGCACCTCGTCGTCCTGCTGCTCTTGGCTCTCCCGCGCCGATACGGCCGGTTCGCCGAGCGTGACGCGCTGGCGCCGGGGCGGTTCCTCCGCGACCGGGTTCAGCTCGACCCGTTCGCGGGGGCTTTCCGGCCGGTTGGCCAGCGCGGCGGAGGTGGTGGCGACGCGTTCCTGCCGGGTGCGCCGGGTCGGCTGGGGGAGTGCGCTTTCCGGCGGGGCAAAGGCGCGGTGCTCCTCGGGGATCCGGTCCTGCGGGGGAGCGAAGGCGGCGCGGGATTCGGGCTGACGGGCCAGCGGGGCCGCGACCTGCTGGTCTTGGGGGGTGCCTGGCTGGGCTGGGGCGGCGGTCTGGTGGCCGCGAGGTTCGGACGGCTGTCCGGGGAAAGCAGCGGTCTGGCGAGGCTCGGCCAGCCGGTCCGGAGCGGAGGCCTGGCGGCGCGGGGGTTCGACGGGGGCGCGGCGATCGCTCGTCGTCCGGCGGCGCTGCGGCTGCGGCAACGGCGGTTCGCCGATCGGCAACGTGCCGCTCGCGGTGGGGAAGACCGGCTGGTTGGGGGCCGGGCGGTTCCCGTCGTCGGGCACGCGGTCCGCGCGCGGGGCCGGTGCGCCGCGCAGCCGCGGGTTCTCGCTGCCTCGCTGCATCGGGGCGCCGTCGACGGCAGGCACGGCACCGGTGCGGTGCCGGTGATGTCCGGCGGTGCGGGGCGGCACCACCGGGGTCCAGGTGCCGTCGGCGCGGACGCGGTGCCGTCCGGGAACGGTGACCTCGGCGTCCGACACCGCGCCGGGACGGTCCGCGTGCCGCCGACCGCCCATCGTGTTTCCCGTCATGCCGGTTCGACCCCTCCGCGAGGGGGGCGTGACGGCGCCGGGGCGGTCGTCAACCCGAACGGAGCAGGGACGAGGAGAACGACGCTTGCGTCCACACTTGCGAACTCCCGCGCAAATGCACGCGCACGCGGAGAACGGCGCGCGGAGCCGCAGCTCCCGCGCGTCCTCCGGGCATAGCCCGGCGCAGACGCCAGGGTCCTCACGGACTTCACAGTAGGAAACCGGCAGGCGAATGTCTTCACCCATCCTGCAACTTGCACCGGTTTCACTCGACCGGGCGCGCCCGAACGGGCGGCACGTCACGCAGCGCAGCGTCCCGCCCGGCGTTTGCCCAGTTCGGGGCCTCGTCAGCCGCCGCTGCGGTACTTCGCCTGCGTGGACTGGAGGGCCTTCATCGACGTCGCGCCGCTACCGACCGCGATGACGATGGCGAGAACGTCCAGCACGACGTTGCCGGAAGTGAGCAGCCACGCGAACAGCGAGGCCGCCGTGGCGCCGCCGGCCAGAGCCCAGCGGCTGCGCACGTACTGCGCCACCGGGGCCCCGCCCGCCCGCTTGCCCGCCGCGTTGTTCAGCAGCGCCAGGTAGCCGACGTGGCCGAGGGCCGCCAGCACGCTCGCGATCGCGATGATGACGGCGATGAGGTTAATCATGTGTCCAGTCTGCCCGGTTTCCCTGCCGCGCGAATCGGGGATGCCCCGGATACCGGGTCAGCGGCCCAGCCTGCCGCGCCCGAGGTTCAGCAGCAGCATCGCCAGCTGACGGCCCTCCGGACCCAGTTCGCGGTAGCGCGCCAGCACGTCCATCTCGCGGTTGTAGACGATTTTCGTGCCGCCCGCGGCCATCCGGGCCGCGCCGATGGTCTTCGACACCTCGACCCGGCGCTTCACGAGCCGGAGGATTTCGGAGTCGAGCCAGTCGATCTCCTCGCGAAGCGACGAGATGTCCTCGCCCGCCGGGGTGTGCTCGGCGGGCTGTCCGTCGGCGTTCTGCGTCTGCGCGTTCATCGGGACCTCTCTGAAGTCCGGACTCCCTGTCCCAGGGACGGCGAAAGCCCCGGGTCCAGTGGACTCCGGGGCTGCGGGTGATGGCGGGTGGGGCACTACGCGATCACGGGAGCCGGAGTCCGGGTCCCGTAAAAAAATCGCTCGCTGCTGTGCCGCACGGATTCAGTATGGCACAGGCGCGCCCGGCCGCCCGCGGAACGCCCGCACCCGCGCGTGCAGCACCAGGCTGATGAACAGCCAGAACAACGGCATCGCCGGCCAGAAGAAGAACGCGCCGCCGATCGCCCAGCGGACGATCAGCAAGGTCGCGAGCACGGCGACGATGCCGAGGTGGACGCGCAGCGCCGGATGTTCGCGCAGCGCGGCCCGGGTCAGCGGCCAGCCGCCGCCGCGCGGCCGGGCAGGAGCCGGCCGGGGGAGATCGGCGGTGAGTTCGCCGAGTTCGTCGGTGTAGCGGGTGGCGTAGACCGTGCGCAGCCGCTCTTCCACCTCTTCGAGAGTGAGCCGTCCGTCGGAACCGGCGGCCTGGATGGTCTCGGCGACGCGCTCGCGATCGCCGTCGGAAGCCCTCAGCCGGGCGGGAATCTTGTCGTCCATGCCATTCGATGCTCCGCGCCGCGGCGGCGTCGCGCGTCGGATGCGAGGCGACACTGCGGCGTACGTCCGGAAGCGCAGGCCGACCCGTGGCTGTTCCGGGACTGTCGTACCCCCGGGGTAGCGTTGACAGACGATGGACACCCTCTTCGATCTCCCCGCAGACCCGCCCGCCCGCGCTGCCCGGCCGGGAACCGCAGACCTGCTCGAGGACCTCAACCCCGCCCAGCGCGAGGCGGTGACGCACGCCGGAGGTCCGCTGCTGGTCGTCGCGGGAGCCGGATCGGGCAAGACGCGCGTGCTCACGCGCCGGATCGCCTACCTGCTCGGCCAGCGCGGCGTGCATCCGGGCGAGATCATGGCGATCACGTTCACCAACAAGGCCGCCGCCGAGATGCGCGAACGCGTCGCGGCGCTCGTCGGCAAGCGCGCGAACGCGATGTGGGTGTCCACGTTCCACTCGATGTGCGTGCGGATCCTGCGCCGCGAGGCGAAAACGCTCGGCATGTCGTCGAGTTTCTCCATCTACGACTCGGACGACACGAAGCGGCTCATCACGCTCGTGGCGCGCGATCTCGACATCGACCCGAAGAAGTACGCCGCGCGCACGCTCGCGGTGCACATCTCGAACCTGAAGAACGAGCTGGTCGATCCGGACGACGCGGTCTCGAAGGCGGCGAACGACCTGGAGCGGCGGGTCGCCGAGGTCTACACTGAGTACCAGCGCAGGCTGGCGAGCGCGAACGCGTTCGACTTCGACGACCTGATCATGCGGACAGTGTCGTTGCTGCAAGCGTTCCCGGACGTCGCGGAGTACTACCGGCGGCGCTTCCGGCACGTCCTGGTCGACGAGTACCAGGACACCAACCACGCGCAGTACACCTTGGTGCGCGCACTCGCCGGCACCGAAGCCACGGACACCGGGATCGAGCCCGCCGAACTGTGCGTGGTGGGTGACGCGGACCAGTCCATCTACGCCTTCCGCGGCGCGACCATCCGCAACATCGAGGAATTCGAACGCGACTTCCCGAACGCGCACACGATTCTGCTGGAGCAGAACTACCGTTCCACGCAAACGATCCTGTCCGCGGCCAACGCGGTGATCGCCCGCAACCCCAACCGGCGAGCCAAGCGGCTGTGGACCGATTCGGGCGACGGCGAGAAGATCGTCGGCTACGTGTCGGACAACGACCACGACGAGGCCGCGTTCGTCGCGGGGGAGATCGATTCGCTGGCGGAGAAGGGCGAGGCGGACTACTCGGACGTCGCGGTGTTCTACCGCACCAACAACCAGTCGCGAGTGTTCGAGGAAATCTTCATCCGGCTCGGCCTGCCGTACAAGGTCGTCGGCGGCGTGCGGTTCTACGAACGGCGCGAAGTGCGGGACATGATCGCGTACCTGCGCGTCCTCGCGAATCCCGATGACACGGTCAGCCTGCGGCGGATTCTCAACGTCCCGAAGCGCGGCATCGGCGACCGAGCCGAAGCAGTCGTGGCGACGCACGCGGAACGGGAGCGCATCTCGTTCTGGGCCGCACTGCGCGACGCGGTCGACGACAAGGTGGCGCTGCTGAACCCGCGCTCGGCCAAGGCGATCACCGGCTTCGTGACGCTGCTGGACGAACTGCAGGAGATGGCGTCGTCCGGCACCGAGGTCCACGACCTGCTCGAAGCGGTCCTGGAGCGCACCGGCTACCGCGCGGAGCTCGAGGAATCGGACGACCCGCAGGACGCGTCGCGCGTCGAAAACCTCACCGAACTGGTGACGGTGGCACGCGAATTCGCCGAGTTCACCGCCGAGGTCACCAACGACGAAAACGCGGAACTGGTCTTGGACGACGGCGTCCCCGCCCCAGGTTCTCTGCCCGCCTTCCTGGAACGAGTCTCGCTCGTCGCAGACGCCGACTCGATCCCGTCCCCAGACGGCGGCGAAGAAGGCGACGGCGGCGCGGGCGTGGTCACCCTGATGACCGTGCACACCGCCAAGGGCCTGGAATACCCGGTCGTCTTCTGCACCGGCTGGGAAGACGGAGTCTTCCCGCACATGCGCGCCCTGGGCGACCCGGCTGAACTGGCCGAAGAACGCCGCCTGGCCTACGTGGCGATCACCCGTGCGCGGCAACGACTTTACGTATCCCGCGCCCTCACCCGGTCGGCGTGGGGACAGCCGCAGATGAACCCCGCGTCCCGCTTCCTGGACGAGCTGCCACCGGACCTGGTCGACTGGCGCCGCCTGGAACCGTCCTCCCCAGGCTTCGGCAACTTCGGCTCCTCGTCCGGTTCCTCGTCAGGCCCCCGAGCCGCGACGACGTGGGGCCGCCGGTCCTCCTCGTCGTCGACGTCCTCGAGCTCGCCGTTCGGCAAGGCGTGGAAGGACACGGTGGCGCTGAAACTGGACGTCGGAGACCGCGTAAGCCACGACAAGTACGGCCTGGGCACCGTTATTTCTTGCGACGGCATCGGCCCCCGCGCGACGGCGACGATCGACTTCGGAGCTTCCGGGAAGGTCCGGCTGATGCTGATCGGCAGTGTGCCGATGGTCAAACTCTGAGGTCTGCTGAGCCTTCGGCTACGACACTTTCGGCCGCGGCGGCTACGGCTGCTGCAGTTTTGATCCGCCAGCGGCTGCGGCTGCGGCTACGGCTGCTGTGACTGTTACGGCTGACGCGGCTTCGGTGGTTTGATCCTCCGTGCCGTGCCGTGCCGTGCCGTGCCGTGCCGTGCCGTGCCGTGCCGTGCCGTGCCGTGCCGTGCCGTGCCGTGCCGTGCCGTGCCGTGCCGTGCCGTGCCGTGGGCCCGATTCTCCGCAGTCCGGCGCGCCAGAGGGACTGTCCAAGCTGACTCGCCACAGTGAGCACTGGCCGCCGCCAACACCGCAGCACTGCTCTGGGCTCCACGCTGCCTTTCGCGCAACGTCGCCCCTCAGCTCCCATTGCCTCTCCAGGCGTCAGCCCCGCACGTCTCGCGCGTGATGCTTCCAGCCGTGGCAGGCCACCCCTGTCGGTACCGCGAGCCGTCCTCCCCGCGAAGCCTTCCTCGTCGTCCTCCGGTACAGGTCCACTCGCCCTAGTTTCCCGCTGGCGGTGCCAAAACTCGGCGTCGCCCGGGGCCCTGCGCGGCTTCCGCCTGTTCCCAGCCTCCTGCCGCAGCCCACTCCTGCCCGGTGTCGGACGCCTGCCCGCCCCGTCCGGGACATCTTTCGCCGGACCGAGTGAACTCCCCAGCGAACCCACCGATCTTGTCGGTCCCCTCCGGCATACTGAGTTCATCGAACACAAGTTCGATGAAATGCGGTAGGCTATGGAAGGGACGCAGGGATGGACGCGGTGCTGTTTGGGGTATTTGCCGCTGGGGTACAGGAGTACTTGAGGAGAGTCGCGGGGACGGTTGCTGTGGGGACGGCAGCTTGGCCAGCTCGGGACGTGCCAGGGGATGTGGCACGGCTGGCCGCAGCATGGCGCGCGCTGCTGAGACAGCACGCATTAGGACCAGACGGCAGATGCGTCGTCTGCGGAGGAACATCGCGCGCTGACGAGGGACTCGCGCGATGGATGCCATGGCGAAGACGCGCGGACCTGTGCACAGTGTGGCAGGTAGCAGTCGCCTACTTCGTCCGTCGCCTGCCGGGCAGCGATCCGTGACGCCATCGCCTGACAGCTGAAAGTCTCGCTCAGGCCGGGCAGAGATCGTTGGAACTCGTCGCCGATTGTTCGGGCCGATGGCCATGCGGTGCGACTAACCGACGGAATCCCAGTTCACGGACGAGCCTGTCGACACCAGGCCTCGCGATGACACGCGCCGCCAGAGTTCCTCACGCACAAAGGCGTTTCCACTACGAGCAGCCAAGAAAGGATCCGTACGAACCAAACTCAGTCGATGGTGCCCGCGCGGCGGCGGGCACCACTGCGCCGATCGCCCGGCGAACAGGAAATGCGGTCTGGCTCAGACGTTCACGCCGCGGGCGGCAAGCCACGGGCGCGGGTCGATCTTCTTGGTGCCGTCCTGCCACACCTCGAAGTGCAGGTGCGGGCCGGTGCTCTCGCCGCGGTTGCCGATCTCGGCGATCTGCTGGCCGCACTTGACCTTCTGGCCCTCGCGGACGGAGAAGCTGTTCATGTGGCCGTAGACCTGGATGGTGCCGTCGTCGAGCTGGATGCGCACCCAGAGGCCGAAACCGCTGGCGGGGCCTGCCTGGATGACGGTGCCGTCGGAGGCGGCGTAGATCGGGGTGCCGATCGAGTTGGCGATGTCGATGCCGAGGTGGCTCGTGCCCCAGCGGGCGCCGAAGCCGGAGGTGAACGTGCCGTGAGCGGGCATGCAGGTCTTCGGGCGGGCGGCCTCTTCGGCGGCCTGGCGCGCGGCTTCGGTTTCCGCCTGCACGCGGGCCTTGGTGACCTTGGCGCTGTCGGCCATCTTCGCGGCTTCGGCGGAGGCGTCGACGGCGTGCCCGGCCGGCAGCAGTTCGGGAGCTCCCCCGGAGCCCGCGCTGCCGAGGGTGAACGAGGCGCTCGCGTTCTGTGCGTTGGCGAGCGGGGTGACCGCGGCGTCGGAATCTCCGCCGCTGGTGGACTTGAGGGTCTGCCCGGCGGCGGCTGCGGCGAACGCGCCAGCCGCGACGGCGGCGACCACGACCCGTCCGCGAAGCGCGGAGGAGGGCGGGGCGATGCGGTGCTGCCCCCGGACGCGGATGACTGCACCGTCCAGTGCGTCTTTCAGCGCCGGGGAAGGGGCTTGGCCGCCGGGGGAGCGGTGTGAAGCCAAGACAGGGCCTTCCATCGTCGGGGAGCCGGGCGGAAACGGACTCGGGCGGGGGATCCCGTGAACGAACCTCGGGGGTGATTCGCTCAGCGTCCTGCTTCGTGACCTGACTGTAATGGGGACCGCAGGACAGTAACGAAGCGGCGCCTCAATGAGCAAGACGCGACCGGGCTTTCGGCCGAACGAGTGGCGCGCATCGCGCGTCTAGCTGTGGAAACTACCCAAAGTTAATCGGAAACTACTTCGCCGTTTGTGGCTTGAGTCACATACCTTCGGATGGCCCAACGCCCATGAAGGCCCTCCCGGCGGTCTCGCGGACGAAATAACCGGCCACCCCGGTGCGTTGAAGCAGTTTCACGGCGAATCTTGTGATGCCGGTCACTCACGGCAAGCCCAGTGGGTTCTTAGCGGTGCGGCCGGTTACCTGCCCTCCCCGGCAGGCCCCGGCCGTCCCTGTCCCCGATCTCGGCCGACCGTCCCCACGATCTGCCGAGCCTGTCGCCGTCCCCTCCGCGACCCGGCCTGATTGCCTGTCCCGGCAGGCACTGGCCGTCTCCGTTCCTGGCAGGTCCTCCCCGGCCTGCCAGGAACGGAGTTCGCGGCTCCCTCCGCGACGCGGCCGTTCACCTGCCCTCCCCGGCAGGTCTCGGCCCCTCCATCTCGGTCCCGGCAGGCCGTCCCCACGACCTTCCGGCACCCGCCGCGGCTCCCCTCCGCGACCGGGTCGGGCGCCTGCCACGAACAGGCATCCGACCTCGTCCATCGCCCCCGCGATGTGTCCTCGTGCTTCGCCCCGTGCCGGAGTGACGCCCCGAACGCCACTCCCTTACGCGACTTCCCCGAAGTTTTTTCCCGACGCTCCCTCCGGCACTCCAGTCCCTCTTGCCGTCGAGACCTCCGGCCCGCGCCCCTCTTACGCGGATCGGCGGAATTTTTTCTTCGCACCCGTCAGACGCGCGGGAACGGCCAAAGGTTCATCCCGCGGCGAATTCACCTGGAAGTGCGTTCCGGCCTGGTCGAGGCGGCCCTGCTGTCCCCGCGCCGGGGCCGGTCCTTGCTAGCGTCGCGAGCGATGACTCCGCCGACCCCAGAGCCTTCCGACGGCGATTCCGCCCCGGACACCCCGGGCCGTCCCGCCGGACCCCGGCGTCCCAGCCTCGCCGAGCGCAAGGCCGCCGCCCGAGCCCGTGCCCGCCGCGACGCCGACCGCGCGAAATCGGATCCCGCCGACAGCCCCGCCGACTCGTCCCGTCGCCGCAGGACGGACCCTGCCGGACATTCGGCGGACTCGCCCGGCGGCACCGAGCCGACGTCGGCAAGTCCCGCCGACTCGCCTAGCCGTGGCGAGGAGACTTCCGCTGAAAGCTCAGCCGACCGCGACCAGTCCGCTGCGGAAAGCCCGGCAAGCCGGGAACCTGCCGCCGGGCAACAGCGTGACGAGGCAGGTCTGGCCAGCCGGAAGCCTGCCGCCATCCCTGACGAGCAGAGGTCTGCGCCCCGGACCATCCCCAGCCGCCAGGACGCTGACCGCCGAGACGCAAACGGCCGAAGCGCAGACCGTCGCGACGCGGACCGCGAAGACGCAAGCCGTCGAGACACAAGCCGTAAAGGCGAGACCCTCCTAGACCTAACCGACCAACCCCCCTCCCCAAGGCTCCAAGCCGCGACCGCCCTCCTCGCCGTCGGCTCCCTGGCCCTGGCCGCAGGCGCCATCGCCCCGGTCTCACCGGACGCCGGACCCGGCTACCTCTCCTGGCCGCTTCTCGTCATCCTCGCCGTCGTCCCAGCCGGAATCGCGGTCGCCGCAGCCCGAAGCGGCCGCTACGGACTGGCGGCCGGTCTCGTCACCGGACTCGCCGCGCTCGCGCCGGGGAGGCTGATCCTCGATCTCCAATTCCTCGTCAACGGCTCCAAAACCATCCGCCCCGAGCTGTACCTCCCGGACCGCTTGCTCGACCGCAGTGGTGTCGGCATCGGGTTCTGGCTGCTGATCGTCGGCCATCTGCTGACGCTCGCCGCCGGAATAGTGGCCGCGCGCGTCGTGCTGGAGCGCAACGAGATCGCTGGCGGCGACGACAAACGCCGGTGGCGGCTGATCATTCCGCTGCTCGCCGTCGTCGCCGCAGTCGGATTGCTGATGACCCCGGTCCTCTCGGACGACCCGTTTCTCCTTGCGCGGTCAGCATTCGAGGGCCCGGGACTGGCGCTCGCCGGGTACCTTCTCCTCGCCGGTGCGCTGCCGGTCGCCGCGGTGCTCGGGGTTTTCGCCGGCTCTGACGGTGTCGCTCGCGGGACGCTCGGCGGGATTGTCGCGGCGGTGCTTGCCGTCGCGGTGCCGACGTTGGTCGCCGGGTTCGCCGTGCCCGGGCTGGAGGTCTCGACGGGCGCGTATCTCGCCGTCGTGCCGATGGTGCTGGTCCTCGTCCTCACTCCACTTGCGACACCGCAGCAGACGCAAACCGAGCGCACCGACCTGGCCGGCGAGGCTCGCGTCCCCGGGCTCACCATTTGGCGTGCGCTCACCGGGCTGCTCGCGTTGCTGACCGGGGTCGCGGCGGCGATCGGTGCGTACGCTCCGCAGCTCGGCAACAGCACGGACAGTCCGGCTCGTCTGCAACTGCTGGTCGCGGCAATTCTTGTCGTGCTGCCAACACCTTTCCTCCTCTCCCGCCGCACCGCGCCGGTCGCGCGCGGAATTCTCGCGGTGTTGTGGGCCGGCGTCGTTCTCGCGGGAACGGCGGTTCTCAGCACGGCTATCACCGCCTCCGAAGCGACTGGGCTCGGCGGGCTCGGCGGCGCGATCAGTTATCACCTCGGCGCGGGTGCCGTTTTCACCGCGATCGCGCTCGGTCTCGCCGGGCTTACCGGATTGGCCGCGGTGATCACCGGCGTCGTGGAACGCGATGACACCGGTACCGAAGGGGCGCGATCCGCCGCGCTCATTCCTGCCGGAATCACCGCGGTGCTGGCGATCGCGGCGTTCGGCACGCCGGTGTTCACCGCGCAGGATTACGCGCCGCCCGGTCTCTGGTCCGATTTCGACACTCCGTCGTGGGGATTGCTCGCCGCGCTGCTCGTCGTTCTCGGGACGCTCGGGTTGAGCGTTCGTTCCCGGCCGGGTGCCGCGGCGGCGGGACTGGTTGGAGCGGCACTGCTCCTTGCCTTGCGCGTCGCCGAGATTCCGCTGGTCAGCATCCTGTTCTACGCCGCGAAGCCGGGTGCGGGTTTCTGGCTCGGGCTCGCCGCGACAGCGTCGGCAGTGATCACCGCTGTCATCGCGGCCGCCGGTGCGAAGAAGTGAGTCCGCGGCGCGTCGTCCTCGTCGAGCTGGCCGAAGAAACCGCGGCGATTCCGTTGGCGCGATTGCTGCGCGACGCCGGTCTCGAAGTCGTCCACGTAGGACACCTCGACACGGCGGAAAAGATCGTGCGCACCACCGAACAGGAGGATCCAGACATTCTGGGCCTCCTCGGCGGTCCCGCGCCCAAAGGTCTCGCGGAAGCGCTCTCCAGCACCACAGTGATCGAGTTGGGCTCCGAAAGCGCCGAAAAGGCCGCTGAAATGCTTGTCGGTGGGCGGTCTCACACCCTCGGCACACCCTCTGACCGCGCACGGTGACCGACTTCACCAGGTGCGGCGTCCCCTGCGTCTGCGCTGGTCGCTAACCTCGACTGGTCCGACAGCGCGGTCCGGAAAACGGACCACCACAGTGGCGTGTCGTCAGGAGACTGGAGTAGTGGACCTCTACGAGTACCAGGCGAGGGATCTCTTCGCCGCCCACGGAGTACCGGTTCTGCCGGGCGCCGTGGCAAGCACCCCGGAAGAAGCCAAGGCCGCCGCGGAGCAGATCGGCACCCAGGTCGTCGTCAAGGCGCAGGTGAAGGTCGGCGGCCGGGGCAAGGCGGGCGGCGTCAAGCTGGCCCAGACGCCCGACGAGGCGAAGGAGAAGGCGGAAGCCATCCTCGGCCTCGACATCAAGGGCCACATCACGCACCGCGTGCTGGTGGCGGAAGCCTCGGACATCGCGTCCGAGTACTACTTCTCCTTCCTGCTCGACCGCGCCAACCGCACCTTCCTCGCGATGGCGTCGTCCGAAGGCGGCATGGAGATCGAGCAGCTCGCGGTCGAGCGCCCGGACGCGCTCGCCAAGATCCCGGTCGACGCGATCAAGGGCGTCGACAAGGCCACCGCGCTCGAGATCCTCAAGGCGGGCAACTTCCCGGCCGAGATCATCGACGAGGCCGCCGACGTCGTGGTGAAGCTGTGGGAGACCTTCGTCTCCGAGGACGCCACCCTGGTCGAGGTCAACCCGCTGGTCCGCGACCCGCAGGACAAGATCATCGCCCTCGACGGCAAGGTCACCCTCGACGAGAACGCCTCCTTCCGCCACCCGGCGCACGAGGAGCTCGTCGACAAGCAGGCCGAGAACCCGCTCGAGGCGAAGGCCAAGGCCAAGAACCTCAACTACGTCAAGCTCGACGGCGAGGTCGGCATCATCGGCAACGGCGCGGGCCTCGTGATGTCCACTTTGGACGTCGTGGCGTACGCGGGCGAGAAGCACGGCGGCGTGAAGCCCGCCAACTTCCTCGACATCGGCGGCGGCGCGTCGGCCGAGGTCATGGCGGCCGGGCTGGACGTCATCCTCAACGACACCGACGTGAAGAGCGTGTTCGTGAACGTCTTCGGCGGCATCACCGCCTGCGACGCGGTCGCGAACGGCATCGTCGAGGCGCTGAAGATCCTGGGCGACGAGGCCACCAAGCCGCTGGTCGTCCGCCTGGACGGCAACAACGTCGTCGAGGGTCGCCAGATCCTGGCCGACGCGAACCACCCGCTGGTCACCGTGGTGGACACAATGGACAACGCGGCCGACAAGGCTGCCGAGCTCGCCGCGGCAGGTGCGTGAGATGTCGATCTTCCTCAACGAGAACAGCAAGGTCATCGTCCAGGGGCTCACCGGCTCCGAGGGCATGAAGCACGCGACCAAGATGCTGAAGTCCGGCACCAACATCGTGGGCGGCGTCAACGCCCGCAAGGCCGGCCAGACGGTCACCGTCGAGGGCAAGGACCTCACCGTGTTCGGCACGGTCGAGGAGGCCATCAAGGAGACCGGCGCCGACGTGTCGGTCATCTTCGTGCCGCCGAAGTTCGCCAAGGACGCGGTCATCGAGGCGATCGACGCCGAGATCCCGCTGGCCGTCGTCATCACCGAGGGCATCCCGGTGCACGACTCGGCCTACTTCTGGGCGCACGCGGTCGCGACCGGCAACAAGACCCGGATCATCGGGCCGAACTGCCCCGGCGTGATCAGCCCCGGCAAGTCGAACGCGGGCATCATCCCGGCCGACATCACCGGCCCGGGCTCGATCGGTCTCGTGTCGAAGTCGGGCACGCTGACCTACCAGATGATGTACGAGCTGCGCGACATCGGCTTCTCCACCGCTGTCGGCATCGGCGGCGACCCGGTCATCGGCACCACCCACATCGACGCCCTCGAGGCGTTCGAGAAGGACGCCGACACCAAGGTCATCGTGATGATCGGCGAGATCGGCGGCGACGCCGAGGAGCGGGCCGCGGCCTACATCAAGGAGAACGTGACCAAGCCGGTCGTCGGCTACGTCGCGGGCTTCACCGCCCCTGAGGGCAAGACGATGGGACACGCGGGCGCGATCGTCTCCGGTTCGTCCGGCACCGCCGCGGCGAAGAAGGAGGCCCTCGAGGCCGCCGGCGTCAAGGTCGGCAAGACCCCGAGCGAGACCGCGGTTCTCGCCCGGGAGCTGTACAACAGCCTCGGCTGACCAGCAGCGACTCCACTGGCGGAGGCCGGGCACCGACACGGTGCCCGGCCTCCGTCGTTTCCGCCCGCAACCGATCCGGTGTCCGGTGCGTCCAACGACGCGGACGCCCAGCGCGGATGCGCTAGCGTGCAGTCACTCGTGAGCGGGGGACGCCGCCGGTGCACCCCGGGTGCCTCAAGATCCCGAACCGCCGGTCGATGAGACAGGAGAGCTTCCGATGACCTTCCCCAGTGGCGGGCCCGGCTACCCTCAGCAGGGCCAGCCGTCCCAGGGACCGCCCCCGTCGGGCGGGTTCCCGCAGCAGCCCCAGCCGCAGCAGGGTCCGCCTGCCGCGGGTGCCGGTGCGCCGCCGAACCTTCCGCTGCTGCTGTCCCTCGGCGTGGCCGGGCTCGGCCTGGTGCAGTACTTCCTCGGCTTCGCTTCCGAGGCGGGCACGGCCGGGCAGCCCATTCTGTTCCTGCTCGTCGGCGGTTTGCTGTCGGCGCTGAGCCTGCTGCCCAAGGGGCCGAAGACGCTGCCTTTCGCCGCGCTGTTCAGCGTGGTCGGCGGGCTGGGCGCGCTCGACGCCGTCATCTCCGGGCGGTCGTCCGCCATCGTGATCGTGGTGCTGATCCTCGGTCTGCTGCAGGCGGCCGCGTCGGTCGCGGTGCTGCTGTTCGAGTACAACGTGCTCAAGCCGCCGACGCCGCAGCCGTCCGCTCCGGCGTACCAGCAGCCCTACGGCCAGCAGGGCCAGTACCAGCCGACGCAGTACCAGCCGGCTCCCGGTCAGCAGGGTCAGCAGCCGCCCGCTCCGGGGCAGCAGCCGCCCGCCACTCCGCCGCCGGGCGGACAGGCCACGACGTACGCGCCGCAGCAGGGCCAGTTCTTCCAGCCGCCCGCGGACCAGAACAAACCGGGCACGCCGCCCGGAGGTTTCGGACAGCAAGGCTGAAACCCCTTCGCATCACCCACCCGCTGTGACTCTCCGTGTCACAGCGGGTGTTTTTCTTGGCCCGGTGCCACGACCGGGTGGGCGTTGGATTCGCCACGTCCGCCCGGCGGCGTGCCTCACCCGGACGGCCGAGTGCGGATGTCATGGTCGAGGACATGCAGGTGCTCACCAGTCCCGGACGCCCCGCGGGCGACGAGCCGGTGGGCGACTCCCTTGACCAGGATGTTCCCCGGTTCCGGGTGTTGCTCGCCGCGGCGCTCGGCCCGCTCGTCACCGGCTACGCGGTGGTCGCCACGCTGCTCGCGCTCGTCACCCTGACCGCCCAGTACGCGGTCTTCTCCGCGGGCGGCGTGCTGCTGTCGGCGGGACCTGGCTGGCTGGCCGCCTACCAGGTCGAACTCGGGATCGGCGGCCATCCGCTCGGGATGCTGCCGCTGCTGCCGACGATCGGGGTGGTACTGCTGGTCGCGCGCGCGGCGGCCAAGGCCGTGCGACGGCTTCGCTGCGCCAGGCTGCGGCACGCGGTCCCGTTGATCGCCACGATTTCCGGCGCCCATCTGCTGTTCGGAGTGCTGATTTCGCTGCTGTCGATCGGCGAACCGGTACGGGCGAATTTCTGGCTCGCCGCGGTGGTGCCTGCCGTGATCTCCGGACTCGCGGCCACCGGCGGGGTACTTCGCCGGTTCGGGATGCCGCGGGTGCTCGCCGACCGGCTCGATCCGCTGGCTCTTCGCGGCCTGCGCGCGGGCCTGCTCGGACTGTTCGCGCTGCTGGCCGCTGGCGCGCTGACGCTGACCGCCGCCACGGCGCTGTCCGCACGCACGGTGTCCAGCCTGTTCGAGCCGTCGTTCGGGAGCAGCTTCGGCCTGTTCCTGCTTTCCGCGCTGTACCTGCCGAACGCCGTGGTCGCCGCGATGTCGTTCGTGAGCGGACCCGGATTCAGCATCGGCAGTCTCGACGTGCACCTCATCGGCTACCGCGGCGGTTCCGTCCCCGGGGTTCCGCTGCTCGGCGGCATTCCCGAGCACGCCGCGTCGTGGTGGCCGGTGCTGCTGGTGCTGCCGCTGGCGGTCGGCGTGCTGGTCGGCTGGTCGGTCCGCGCGGTGGACGAGGACCCGGCGGCGCGGCTGCGGGTCGTGGTCGTCGCGGGCGCGGTCGTCGGATTCGGCTGCGTGCTGCTGGGCACGCTCGCCGGCGGACGGCTCGGCGACGGTCCGTTCGACCCGGTCAGCGTGCCGGTCGGGGTGGCGTCGATCGTCGCGTTCTGCTGGATCGTCATTCCGGCCGGGTTCGTGGCCTTCTTCGCGGGGGCGCACGCTCCGATGCAGCCGGTGGGCTCGCTCGAGGTGGAGGACGAGGCTGAACCTGAACCGGAAGCCGAGTCCGAGTCGGCTGAGTCCGAGGATGCTGAGGAGTCCGAGCCCGAGTCCGACGAGGACGTCGCGGATACGGACGAGGCCGAGGAATCCGAAGACGCTGAAGACTCCGAAGATCCCGAAGAGCCTGCCGAAGAATTCGACGAGGCCTCGGCTGAGGGCGACGAGGACTTCGACGCCGAGGCCGACGCGGAACTGGGCCTCGACCTGCCGGAGGACGAGCCCGAAACCCCCGCCGAAGAGCCGGCCGCTGTGACCGAGTCCACCGAGGACTCCGGCGACGCGAAGCCCGCCGAGGACGACCGTTAGGGTTGGGGCGACCTGGTGAAGCGCCGTGCGCCCGAGGCGTACCGCCGTGCAAGGAGCCCGTTCTGGCCAGCCGCTTGGAACTGCCCACTCCGGTGAAGATCGTCGTGCTCGCGTCCGGTTCCGGCACGCTGCTGCAGGCTGTGCTCGACGCGGCCGGGCAGCCCGGGTTCCCGGCCGCCGTCGTCGCGGTCGGCGCGGATCGCACCGGCATCGAGGCGCTCGCGCGGGCGGAACGGGCGGACGTGCCGTCGTTCACCGTGCGCGTCGCCGATCATCCGGACCGGGCCGCCTGGGGCCGTGCGCTCGCCGAGGCCGTCGCGGCTTATCAGCCCGACCTCGTGGTGTCCGCGGGTTTCATGAAGATCCTCGGGCCGGAGTTCCTGTCGCGGTTCGCGGGCCGCGTGATCAACACCCACCCCGCGCTGCTGCCGTCGTTCCCTGGGATGCACGCGGTCGCCGACGCGCTGGCTGCGGGCGTGCGCGTCACCGGATCGACGGTGCATTTCGTCGACGCCGGGGTGGACACTGGCCCGGTCATCGCCCAGGAGGCGGTGCCGGTGGAGACCGACGACACCGAAGACGTCCTGCACGAGCGGATCAAAGCCGTGGAACGCAGGCTGCTGGTTGAAACGATCGAGCGACTCGGCCGTGGTGGGTGCACCGTGGACGGACGAAAGGTGAGGTTTTCGTGAGCACAGCACAGGGACGGCGCCCGGTCCGGCGCGCGCTGATCGGCGTCTCGGACAAGGCCGGCCTGCTCGAGCTCGCGACCGGCCTGCACGCGGCCGGCGTGGAGATCGTGTCGACCGGCGGCACGGCGAAGGTCATCGCGAACGCCGGGGTTCCGGTTACGCCGGTCGAGCAGGTCACCGGGTTCCCCGAGTCGTTCGACGGCCGGGTCAAGACGCTGCACCCGCGCGTGCACGCCGGCCTGCTCGCCGACCAGAGCAATGACGACCACGTCGCGCAGCTCAAGCAGCTCGACATCGCGGCGTTCGACCTGCTCGTGGTGAACCTGTACCCGTTCCAGGCGACTGTCGCGTCCGGCGCGAGCTTCGAGGACTGCGTCGAGAACATCGACATCGGCGGTCCCGCGATGGTGCGCGCGGCCGCGAAGAACCACGGCAGCGTCGCTGTCGTCGTGGACCCGGCGCGGTACGCGTGGGTGCTTGAGCAGGTCTCCGCGGGCGGCTTCGAACTCTCGGACCGCAAGCGGCTCGCTGCGCAGGCGTACGCGCACACGGCTGCGTACGACACGGCTGTCGCTTCGTGGTTCGCCAACGCGTACGCGCCTTCGGACGACAGTGGCTTCCCGGACTTCCTCGGCGCGACGTGGGACCGTGCGGACGTACTGCGCTACGGCGAGAACCCGCACCAGAAGGCGGCGCTGTACCGTGGCGCGCAGCCGGGCCTCGCGCACGCGGAGCAGCTTCACGGCAAGGCGATGTCGTACAACAACTACGTCGACACTGACGCCGCGCGTCGGGCCGCCTTCGACTTCTCCGAGCCGGCTGTCGCGATCATCAAGCACGCCAACCCGTGCGGGATCGCTGTCGGCGCGGACGTCGCCGAAGCGCACCGCAAGGCGCACGCCTGCGACCCGGTGTCCGCGTACGGCGGCGTGATCGCCACGAACCGGCCGGTGAGCGTCGCGGCGGCGGAGCAGATCGCCGAGGTGTTCACCGAGGTCGTGCTCGCCCCCGACTTCGAGCCGGAAGCGCTGGAGATCTTGCAGCGCAAGAAGAACGTGCGGCTGCTGAAGCTGCCCGCGATCGAGAACGCGTCCCCGGTGGAGTTCCGGCCGATCTCCGGCGGCGTCCTCGTGCAGACCGCCGACGCGATCGACGCCCCCGGCGACGACCCGGCGAACTGGACGCTGGCCACCGGCTCGCCCGCCGACGAGCAGACCCTGGCGGACCTGGAATTCGCGTGGCGTGCGCTGCGCGCGGTGAAGTCCAACGCGATCCTGCTGGCGCACGAGCAGGCAACCGTCGGCGTCGGCATGGGCCAGGTCAACCGCGTCGACTCGTCGCGGCTGGCGGTCGCGCGGGCGGGCGACCGGGCGAAGGGCTCGGTCGGTGCCTCGGACGCGTTCTTCCCGTTCCCGGACGGGCTCGAGGTGCTGATCGAGGCGGGCGTGCGAGCCGTCGTGCAGCCCGGCGGGTCCATCCGCGACGCCGAGGTGATCGCCGCCGCCGAGGCCGCCGGGATCACGCTGTACCTCACCGGAACGCGCCACTTCGCGCACTGAGTTTTTCGCTGACCGGCCGGGGCTTTCGGGTCCCGGCCGGTTTTTTCATCCCTCGCGCAAGATCGCGTAGACGACCTCGTCGCGGTAACCGCCGTCGCGCCAGGTGACCTGGCACAGCAGGCCTTCGCGATGGAAGCCGGTCTTTTCGAGCGTGTGCTGCCCGGCGATGTCCTCACTGTCGACGAAGGCTTCGAGCCGGTGCGCACGGGTGTGCCGGAAGAGCTGGTCGACGAGCAGCTGGTACGCCTTCGCGGCGGTGCCGTGGCCGCGATAGTCAGGCAGCAACGCGACCCCGACCCGGAAGCACCCGCCGGCAGGCCCGCCCCGGTCGGCCGCCTCCCAGGTAGCCATCCCGGCGACGACCGAGTCGACAGTCACCGCGACCGCGCTCGACGCCGGGCTGAGGAACCCGTCCTCGGCGAACCGGCGCCGTGCCTGCGGTCCGGTGAACCTCGTCCACTGGAAGGTCCCGGCGCCGTCCGGGTCCGTGGAGAACCGGTCGAGCACCGGAAGGTCAGCTTCGGCGAAACCCCGCAGGGCGATGTGTCCTGTCTTCATCAGGGTTCCCAGTGTAAAGAGCGGTTTTCCTGGTGTCCGGTGATCTTCTGGGTTCTTTCTCCGTGCGCGCTTGACAGGCGGGGGAGGGCGGGTGAGACTAGGTGGTGTCGAACGGGTGTTCGATACTGTTCGGCGCAGTGGTGTGTTGTGGGTGCGATTTGTTGGGTGACCGTGCGGTTTCCGCACGGATGAGGATGCGGAACCGCCTTCCCCGCGGTGTGCCGGCGTCCGTCCCGGGCCAGGTATGACGACCTGTCCCGGGACGGACCGTCGGCCAATCCCGGCGGAAGGAGAAACCGGTGACGACCGGAGCGGCTTCGGGGGCTGCTTCTTCGGGGTTTGCTTCGGAGATCGCGGAAGGTGCAGAGGTTTTCTCGGCCGCGGGGGCGGCTGGTGAGCCTGGAGGGACTTCCGCGGACGGTGCCTCGGCTGGTTTTTGGGAAGCGGGCGAGGCTTCGACTCTGGCCGGGGTGGCTTCGGGGGCGGGCGGCGCTGTTGCCTTGGCTGCGGGAGCTTCGGCGGCGGGTGGTTCTTCGGCCGTCGCCGAGATGGCTTGGGGAGCCTCGGCGGCGAACGGTTCTTCGTCCGCGGTCAGGGTGGCGTCGGGAGCTTCCGGGGCTAGGGGAGTTCCGGAAGCGGCCGGGGCGGCGTTGGGAGCGAGCAGTACTTCGGCTTTGACTGGGGCGGTGTCGGGAGAGGGCGCCGCGGTGGCTCTGGCCGAGGCCGCTTCCGCGACAAGCGACTCTTCGGCGGTGTCCGGAAACCTGCGCACCCCCGTTCTTCCTGCTGACTCTGCCACGACCGATCTCCTTGGCACCGCAAGGAAATCACCTCTGCTGAAGCGGGCATCTCGGGAGATCTTCTCCGCTGCGGAACCTTCCGCGCCCACGAGCGTGCCGGAGGCGCGGCCGGCACGCTCGTGGGAAGTACTGGTGCCATGGTCGGCGCTCGAAGCCTTGGCGAAGGAACGGACGCCAGTCGCCGCGATGTCCGCGAGTTCCCCCAGCCTGAAGTTCTCCATGGGGGAGAACGGATCCCGCACCCGGCTGGGCAGAGCGTTCGAACCATGGACACCGGCCACCTCCGGCAAGGCAGCGGAAGCCAGGTCGCCCACCGAGCTTCGTTCGCAGGCCCGATCAGCCGAATCCAGCCGCGAGCCTCGCCCCGCCGGTACTGCCTCGCGCGCGTCCAGCGGACCTGATTCACTACGGCCTTCCGATCGGGGGCACTCGTCTGCTGAACGCGATTCGCCGCCTCAACCTGAATCGGAGCCGCCAACTCGTCTTCGCTCGCTCACCCCGCCGTCTCAGCTGCGCCCGGAAACTCCTTCCACCCCGCTAACTGAGCCCAGCCAGGAAACTCCCCCCGAGCCCCCGCCGACCCAACTGCGCCCAGCAACCCCCGAGCCCTCGAAACTCCGTCCCCCAACCCGGCTCCGCCCCACGGACCCACCCTCACCGGCAGATCCGGCACACCCGCTGGCCAAACTGACCGCCCTCCCTGGCGTCAGCACTGCCAGCACCGTCGCCGCCGAGCGGGCTTCCCGGGCCGACTGGGGGCAGGCTGCCGGGCGGATGCTTCCGGTGGCTCCAGCACTGGCCGATCTCCTCCCCGGAGCCGGATTGCGTCGCGGAAGCGTCGTCGCGGTTCACCACTCCACCTCGCTGCTGTTCGCATTGCTCGCGGAGGCGACCGCCGCCGGGGCGTGGGCGGCGGTGGTCGGGGCCCCGTCGCTGGGGATTGTCGCGGCGGCCGAGCACGGCGTCGTCGTCTCGCGGCTCGCGTTGGTTCCGCAGCCGGGAGCCGAATACCCGGCGGTGATGGCCGCTTTGCTCGATGGCGTCGACCTCGTCGTCACCGAACCCCGGTCAGTCCGGCCGGACGTCGCGCGCCGGCTCGCGGCTCGGGCTCGGCATCGCGGGGCCGTGCTGCTTTCGCTGGGGCCCTGGCCTTCCGCCGACGTCGAGCTGCACTGCACCCCAGGCACCTGGACCGGGGTGCTCGAGCACGGCGCCGGACACCTCCGTTCCCGTCCGGTCGAAGTGCACGCCCGCGGACGCGGTGCAGCGGCCCGTCCTCGGTCGGCATCGGTGCTTCTTCCTGGCCAGGACGGTCGGGTTTCCCGGGGCGAGAAGCGCGTCGCGGCGCGGGAAGAGGCGGTCGGGTGAACCAAAGTGTCCACAAAGGACATAAGGATCCGCGCCGCCATCCCGTGCGGATGCTGGTCTTGTGGTGCCCGGACTGGCCCGCGGTCGCTGCCGTCGCCGCGGCGGGGAGTGTGCTTACCCAGCCGGCGGCGGTGTTTCACGCTAACCGGGTCGTGGCGTGCACCGCGGTCGCGCGGACGCGGAACATCCGGCGCGGCATGCGTCGGCGAGAAGCGGAATCCCAGTGTCCTGACCTGGCGGTGTTCGGCGTAGACGAGGCGCGGGACGCACGGTTTTTCGAGAATGTCGCGTCGGCGGTGGAGGAACTGGTCGTCGGGCTGGAAGTGGTGCGGCCCGGGTTGCTCGCGGTTCCCGTCGCGGGGGCGGCCGGGTATTTCGGCGGCGAACCGCAGCTCGCGGAGAAACTGGTGGACCAGGTGGCCGCGGCGGCGGGAGTCGAATGCCAGGTCGGCGTGGCGGAAGGACTGTTCGCGGCGACGCTGGCCGCACGGCAGGGTGCGCTGGTCGAACCTGGGCGGAGCGCCGAATTTCTCGCTCCGTTGCCGGTGACTGAGCTGGACCAGCCGGATGCCGAGCGCGCGGATCTGGTCGGCCTGCTCGTCCGGCTCGGGTTGCGCACGCTCGGCGCCTTCGCCGAACTCGGCGAGCGGGACGTGGCCGCCCGGTTCGGGCGCACCGGCGTGCTCGCGCATCGGCTGGCCCGGGGGCTGTCCGACCGGCCGCCGTTGCGCCGCAGTCCGCCGCCGGAACTGTCGCTTGCCGAATCGTTCGATCCAGTGCTTGCCCGGGTGGACGTCGCCGCGTTCATGGCCAAAAAACTCGGCGCGCGGTTCCACGCCGCGCTCGCCGATCGCGGGCTCGCATGCACTCGATTGGGTATATACGCGACAACTGAGAACGGTGAGCAGCTCGGTCGCGTCTGGCGTTGTGCGGAACCACTTACGCCGCAAGGGGTTGCGGACCGGGTCCGGTGGCAGTTCGAGGGCTGGCTCAAGGCCGCGCCCGGCGAACGGCCCACGGCCGGGGTCGCGCGGTTGCGGCTCGAACCGGAAGAGACCGTCGAAGGGAGGTCATTGCAGCTGGGGCTGTGGCGGGGGAGCGATCCCGGCGCCGGTCCCGGCGAGGACGAGGAATTGGCTGCCGAACGGGCCGGCCGCGCGTTCGTGCGGGTGCAAGGTCTGCTCGGTCCGGAGGGCGTGGTCACGCCGCTGCTCGACGGCGGACGCGATCCGGCGAGCCGGGTCCGGCTCATTCCGTGGGGTGATCCGCGGGAACCTGCCGGACCGCCGGACGCCACGTGGCCTGCCCGGTTGCCGTCCCCGTCCCCGGCGACGGTGCTGGAACAACCGTTGCCAGTCCAGGTCATCGACGCGCAAGGACGGCCAGTCGGTCTCACCTCGCGCAAACGGCTGACCGCGCCGCCGCACGGACTGTGCGTCGCGGGCGGGCCGCCCCGGCCGATCACCGGATGGGCCGGTCCGTGGCCTGCCACGTCGGGCCGTCGGTCGACCGGACCGCAGCAAGCCCGGCTGCAATTGCTGCTCGCGGCAGGGGAAAACGAGGCGCCGGAGGCGGTGCTCGTCCTCTGCTCCGGAACGGAAAATCCAGTGTGGACAGTGGAGGGAAGCTACGACTGAACCGAGCTGCCGCGAAACCCGAAAAACCCGGTGGAGACAACGAAAGGAATTCGCCCGTGATGGACCACGACCTGCCGGTGCCCCGCGTCCCGGTCGAACCGCCGTGCCCGTTCGACCCGGTGCCGGTCGCGCTGCTGATCCCGGAACCCCGCCGATCACCCGAGAACCGGATGGACTGACGATGGGCTGGAACAACCCGCCGGTTCCGTGGAAGGACCTCGCGCGGGCGCTGTCGGGCGGGATGCCGCCCGGCGACCACGGCGACAGTCCCGCGTGGGGACGCAAACGCGAGGGGTACCGCCGACCCGCCGACATCCCGCCGCCGCGCAGCGACCTGGAAGCCGGACCGCGAGTGGCGTACGCCGAACTGCACTGCCACTCCAACTTCAGTTTCCTCGACGGTGCCAGCCACCCCGAGGAACTGGTGGAGGAAGCCGCGCGGCTGCGGCTCGATGCGATCGCGCTCACCGATCACGACGGCATGTACGGCGTGGTCCGGTTCGCCGAAGCGGCCAAAGAGCTAGGCGTCGCAACGGTATTCGGCACTGAGCTGAGCTTCGGGCTGTCCGCGCCGCAAAACGGTGTCGCCGACCCCGAGGGCGAGCACCTCCTGCTGCTGGCTCGCGGCAGCGACGGCTACCGCAGCCTGTGCCGCGCGATCACCGCTGGACAGTTGCGCGGCCACGAAGGCGAAGACGTGGAGCGGGCCGAAAAAGGCCGCCCGATCTACGACTTGGCCGCCGTGGCAGAGGAGGTCGCGGGGAAATGCGCGGTGCTGACCGGCTGCCGCAAGGGATCCGTGCGTTCGGCGTTGGTGCGCGAAGGCGCGGACGCCGCGTTCGCCGAACTGCGCCGGCTGGTCGACCTCTTCGGCCAAACCCAGGTCTATGTCGAATTGATCGACCACGGCCAGCCGCTCGACAGCACGCACAACGACCTGCTGACCGAGATGGCCGGCGAACTCAAGCTGCCCACTGTCGCGACCACCGCCGCGCATTACGCTCGCCCGGAACGAGGCCGGCTCGCGGACGCCGTCGCCGCCATCCGCGCCCGGCGCAGCATCGACGATCTCGAAGGCTGGCTGCCCGGCGACGCCACCGCGTTCTTGCGCTCTGGCAACGAAATGGCGGAAGTTTTCCAGCGATACCCGGGTGCGGTGCAACGGTCGGCCTTGCTGGGCATGGAATGCGCCTTCCCGTTGGAGCTGCTCGCGCCGGAGCTGCCGCCGTTCGACGTGCCGCCTGGCGAGACCGAGACCACGCACCTGCGAAACATCGTCAAGGAGGGCTTCGAGAAGCGCTACTCGGGCAAGGACCACGCGGACAAGGCCTGGCAGCAGATCGAGCACGAGATGGAGGTGATCGAGAAACTCGAGTTCCCCGGGTACTTCCTGATCGTCTGGGATATCGCGCGATTCTGCCGGGACCACGACATTCTGTGCCAGGGAAGAGGTTCCGCGGCCAACTCGGCGGTCTGCTACGCGCTTGAGATCACCAAGGTCGACCCCATCGAGTACCACCTGCTCTTCGAACGGTTCCTCGCGCCCGACCGCGACGGCTATCCGGACATCGACATCGACATCGAGTCCGACCGGCGCGAGGAGGTGATCCAGTACGTCTACGGCAAACACGGCAGGCTCAACGCCGCACAGGTCGCGAACGTGATCACCTACCGCGCCCGCTCCGCGATCCGCGACGCCGCCAGGGCGCTCGGCTACTCGACGGGCCAGCAGGACGCGTGGAGCAAGCAAATCGACCGCTGGGGAGCCTTGCGCAGCACGGAAAAAGACCATGACCACGACATCCCGAACGACGTCGTGCAGCTCGCCTTCGCCCTCGAAGACTTCCCGCGGCACCTCGGCATCCACTCCGGCGGCATGGTGATGTGCCGGGAACCGGTGAGCCAGGTGTGCCCGGTCGAATGGGCGCGGATGGAAAACCGCAGCGTTCTGCAGTGGGAGAAGGAGGATTGCGCCGCGGTCGGGCTGGTGAAGTTCGATTTGCTCGGGCTCGGCATGCTCTCCGCGTTGCACTACATGCTCGACCTGGTCAAGGAGTACAAGGGCGAGACGATCGATCTCGCCGAACTGGACCTCACTGACGAGAACATCTACGAAATGCTCTGCCGCGCCGACGCGATCGGCGTGTTCCAGGTGGAAAGCCGGGCTCAGCTGGCCACGTTGCCGCGGTTGCGGCCGGAGAAATTCTACGACCTGGCCGTGGAAGTCGCGTTGATCCGGCCGGGCCCGATCCAAGGCGGTTCGGTGCACCCGTACATCCGCCGCAAGCAGGGGCGCGAGAAGTGGGATTACGACCATCCGCTGCTGGAGAACGCTCTGGAGAAAACGCTGGGAGTGCCGCTGTTCCAGGAGCAGATGATGCAGATCGCCCTGGACGTCGCGAAATTCACCCCGGCCGAGGCCGACCAGCTTCGGCACGCGATGGGGTCGAAACGGTCGCAGCGGAAGATGGAACGGCTGCACAAGCGGTTCCTTGACGGGGCCGTCGCCAACGAGGTGGACGCTGAGCTGGCGGAGAAAATCTTCCAGAAGCTCAAGGCGTTCGCCAACTTCGGCTTCCCGGAAAGCCATGCGCTGAGCTTCGCGCATCTGGTGTTCGCGAGCGCGTACTTCAAGCACTACCACCCGGACGCGTTCTGCGCGGGTCTGCTGCGGGCGCAGCCGATGGGGTTCTACTCGCCGCAGTCGCTGGTGGCGGACGCGCGTAGGCACGGCGTCACCACGTTCGGCCCGGACATCAACCTGAGCCTCCCGCACGCGACCCTGGAAGCGTTGCCGGACAAGGGGAAACTCCACGCGGTACGCGGCGGGCTCAGCACCGTCCGGATGATCGGCGAAACGCTGGCCAAGGAGATCGTGGCGGAACGGCAGGCGAATGGCCGGTACGAGAGCATGTCCGACCTCGGCAGGCGCGTCCGGCTCACCACACCGCAGCTGGAAGCATTGGCCACCGCGGGTGCATTCAGCGCGTTCGGCCCGGACCGGCGGCAGGCGTTGTGGTCCGCGGGAGCGGTCGCGCAGGACCGGCCGGAAAAACTGCCCGGCACCGGCGTAGGCGTGGACGCGCCGATGCTGCCCGGAATGGACGGGCTCGACGTCGCCGCCGCCGATGTGTGGGCCACCGGGATCTCGCCGGACAGCTATCCGACGGAGTTCATCCGAGACCGCCTCGACGCGCTCGGGGTCATCACCGCTGACAAGCTGCTGGACCGGTCCGACGGGGAACGAGTGCTCGTCGGAGGAGCGGTCACGCACCGCCAGCGGCCGGCGACCGCCGGTGGAGTCACGTTCCTGAACCTCGAGGACGAGACCGGCATGGTGAACGTGATCTGCACACTCGGGCTGTGGCAACGGTTCCACCGGATCGCGCGGGGCAGCTCGGCGCTGCTGGTGCACGGAGTGCTGGAAAAAGCGGACGGCGTCGCGAGCGTGCGCGCGCAGAAACTGGAGCAGCTGAGGCTGCGGATTCCCACGAGATCGCGGGACTTCCGATGACCGGCGGACAGTTCGTGGACACACGCCTTCCGGCGGCTCGCAGCCACCCCGTCGCAACGTCGGCACCGGGGCGGATGACATCCTGTCCGGGTGACGGAGACCGGCGAGGACTACACCGAAGCACGACTTTCCGGCCAGTGGTGGGAAAAACGCCAGTTCGTGGATTGCGATTTCACCGAAGCGGACCTGCGCGACCTGCGCACCCGCGGCTGCACCTTCGACAACTGCGACTTCACCAAGGTCGATCTCGCCGGTTCGCGGCACGACGCGTCGGCGTTCCGCTCCTGCACATTCGACCGCTCGGTGCTCGCCGACAGCCGCTGGTCGTCGTGCTCGCTGCTTGGTTCGTCCTTTGTGGACTGTCGCTATACCGGGATCGCGCTGACCGAATGCGATCTGTCGCTCGCGTCGTTCGCGCGCGGCCGGTTGCGGAAACTGGACCTGTCCGGTCTGCGGATGCGGGAAGTGAACCTCAACGAGGCGGATCTGACGGATTCCGACCTGCGGGGCACGGATCTGTCCGGGTCCCGGATGATCGGCACGAAGTTTCCCGGAGCCGACCTGCGCGGTGCGGTGGTCGATGCGAACGGGCTGGTGCAGGCGGACTTGCGCGGTGCGTACGTGGACGTCGAACTGGCGGTGGCGTTCGCCGCGGCCCATGGCTTGGTCGTCAAGTAGCGCGGTTCCGGGCACGGAAAAGGGGCGAAGCCCGCTGGCCCCGCCCCTTTTCCGCAGCTTCGGTTTTCTCAGTCGATCGGCGGTTCGCCCGGGTCGAGTTCGATCAGGTCGCCCTCGGCGAGCAGCTCTTCGATGCTCGCCGGAAGCAGGTACGCCGACCCGCCGCCCGGCTGGTTGAACCACGGGATCGCGACCCCGGCCAGGGTTTCGAGCGGCCGCTGCACGCGGTACACGTGGTACGGCCGGTTCACCCACTCCGGCACCAGCGAACGCTCCTCGAACGGGGTGCCCGCCGCGTAGGTCAGGTTGCCGTTCGGGCCGCCGAAGCGGTCCAGCTCGCTGCCCGCGGGCAGTTCGCGCAGTTCCTTGCCGCGGAACAGGGTCAGCGGCGGCTCCCCGGACAGCGGCGCGATCGGCCACTGCCCGCTGCCGCCGGTTCCGTTGGCGCGCACCGGTTCCTCGCGTCGCACCGGCGGTTCCCGCCGCGGCGGCGGGCTGACCGGCGGAGCGACCTGGGTGGGCGGCGCGCTGACTGGCGAGGCGATCTGCGTCGGCGGGGCGCTGACCGGGGGAGCCACCTGGGTCGGCGGGCTCACCGGTGCCGCGACCTGCGTCGGCGGGGCGGGCGGCGGGGTCTGCCGGGCAGGCGGTTCGTCGTCGGCCAGCAGCTGATCGGCGGGCGTGAACGCGGTCTGCTCCTGCGGCGGCACGTTCTCGCGCGGCCGGACCGGGAACGAGCCCGTCGCGACCTCCGGCGACAACGTCGCCACCACGGGCGGCTTCGGCGCGTCCGCGACTGGCTGCTCAGCCGGTGCGGAGGCTTCCGCCGCGACGTACCCGTCGGGGTACAGCAGCACCTTGCCGAGCATGAACGCCGCGGCGTCCTCGGCGTCGCCGAACACCGCCGGGTTGATCAGCTCGCCGTCGTACCAGCCGACGCGCCAGCCTTCGCCCACCTGCTCGACGCTCCACCCGCGTTCGGTGGGGCCGCCGAGCCGGTACGCGGCTTCGGGCACGTCCAGCTCGTCGAGCTTCGCCTGCAATTCGGCCAGCTCCGGCTGGGCGGGCTGCTCCCGCCGCGCGACCGGGGCCGGTTCGGCCTGCTCCCGAGCCGCGCGCCGCCCGCCGGACGGCGGCGGAACCGGCATCTCCGGCACCGGAAGCCCGCCGGGGATCTCGGACCCCGGCATGATCATCGCGGTCGGAGGGCCCGCGTCGTACTCGGCCTCGCGACGGTTGTCGTCCTCGTAACCATTGGAGTGCGTGAACAGTTCGGCACGCTGCTCGTCGTCGTCGCGGGACGGCTCGTTGCCGTGCGTGAAGAGCACCGGCTCTTCACTCTCGACGTCGACCGGCCGGTGAACGTCGGTGTCGTCCTCGTCGTCCGGGTGACCCGGGCCGGTGCCGTTGCGGCTCGGGACCAGGTCGTGGTGGACCTCGGTGTGGTCTTCGTCGTCGTAGTGACCGTCGTCGTACCGGTCGTACTGCCCGCCGTCGAAGTCCTGCTCGAAGGGCGGCTCCGCAGGACGCTCCGGCGCGGTGCCGTGGCGGCCCTCGGCCTCCTTCTCCCGGCTCCGACCGTGCGCGGCAGCGGCAAGCCCGGCCGCGGCCAGCCCGCCTGCCGCGGCGACCCCGGCCGCAGCCGCGCCGACGTGACTGCCGTGCTCGTCCGCGGGTTCGGCCTGGCTGTCGGGTTCGGCGCTGCGCCGTCCGCCGTCCTCGGCGTTCAGCCGCACGTCTTCCCGGCGGCTGTCGTCCGCTTCGGCGTCCGGCTGGGCTCGCCGACGGCCACCCTCCTGGTCACGGCTGTCGTCCGGTGCGCCGCGCCGGCCTGCGTCCGGCTCAGCGTTGTGCCGGTTCGGGGCGGCGGGTTCGTCGGCGGAGTTGTCCGCTCCGATGAGGCCGTCGGCACCGATCAGGCCATCCGCGCCGACCAGGCCGTCTTCCGTGTTCGGAGCAGCGGGCTGCTCGAACGCGCCGACACCGGGAACCTTGCTCCCGTGCGCGTCGAGGTGGTCGTCGTACCCGTGGGCGTCGTCGTAGTCGGCCGCGTCGCGGTTGCGGTCATCGACGTGGTGCGCGGGTTCGTCGTACCCCGCTTCGCCATGGCCGTGCTGACCGGCTTCGTCGTACCCCTGCTCGGCGTAGGCACCGGCCTCGTGAGATGCCGCGTCCTCGTACCCGTGCTGGTCGTACGGCTCGGCGTCGTACCCACCGTGCGGTGCGTGGTCGTAGTCGCCGTGGGCGGACTCGTCGTAACCCTCGTCGTGCTGGTCATAACCATCGGCGTGGCCGCGCTGGCCTTCGCCGCGGTCGTACTCCTCCGGGTAACCGGCTGCCTGGTCGTAGCCAGCGTTGGCGTGGCCCTGCTGGTCGTAACCGTCGGCGTCGTGGGCTCGGTCGTCGTAGCCGGCCGCGTCGGGGTGCTCGTCGTAATCCGCCTCGTGCGGGTGCTCAGCACGAGTGCCGCTCGCGGCAGCTCCTGCCACGCCCGCTGCTCCTGCCGCCGCGGCGGCTACACCCAGTCCGTGCGACCCGCCGGGACTGTCCTGCCCGGACACTCGCGTGTCCGGTGCGCCGGGACCCTGCGGTCCACGCCTGTCCGAGCCGCGGTTGGGCTCGAAGTGCTCTTCCGGGCCGCCGCGGTCGTCGAAGCCGTGGCCGTCCGTTGCGTCGGGACCGGCGAATTCCTCGGCAGGGTGGAAGCTGTCCGCTCGGCCGGGATCGCGGCTGTCGAACTCGTCGGCCGGGCCGCGCCGATCGGGACCGGGGCCGCCTGGGCTTCCGGACGCGCCGGGCCTGCGGGAGCCTGGGCCGTCGAACTCGTCCGCCGAGTCGAAGCCGGGAGCGTCCGATCCTCCGGGCCTGCGGAATTCCTCGGCCGGGTGGAAAGCGCCCTCCGACTGGTCGGCCGCGCCGGGCCTGCCGAACTCGTCAGCGGGGTGGATGCCCTCCGGGCCACCGGCTGCTTCGTGCCCGCCGAAGTCGTCGGCGGGGTGGAAGGTGCCTTCTGGCCGGTCGGCTGCGCCGGGCCTGTTGAAGTCGTCGGCGGGGTGGAAGGTGCCCTCTGGCCGGTCGGCTGCGCCGGGCCTGCTGAAGTCTTCGGCCGGGTGGAAGGTGCCTTCTGGCTGGTCCGCTGGGCCGGGCCTGCTGAAGTTGTCGTCGGGGTGGAAGTTGTCGGGTCGGCCGGAGTCGCGGTTGTCGAACTCGTCGGCTGGGCCGCGTCGGTCGGGGCCGGGCGCACCCGGTCCGGGCCTGCCGGAACCGGGGTCGCTGAAGTCGTCGGCTGGGTGGAAGTTGTCGTGGCTGCCTGGTCCAGATTCGCCTGCCGCGCCGAGTGCGGCTGCACCCAGACCGGCCGCACCGAGTCCGGCGGCGGCTGCTCCGACTCCGGCTGCGCCATGGCCACCAGAGCTGGGGCCGTCAGCGCTGGGGCTGGCGGAACCAGGTCCGTTGGCGTCGAATCCGCCGGGGCCGCCCGAGGTCGGTCCGCCGACTCCGTTCGGACCGCCGGGTGCACCAGCACCGCCGGGGCCACCGGCACCGCCAGGGCCGTTAGGTCCGCCGGGGCCGCCCGTTGCGCCAGCACCGACTGGCCCACCAGCCGCGCCAGGACCACCGGGACCAGTAGCGCCCGAGCCGGGGCCGCCAGGACCGCCGGAACCGGGACCACTCGCGCCAGGTCCGCCCGCGCCGGGAGCTCCGGCACCAGGCCCGCCCACACCAGGACCACTAGCGCCGGGACCGCCCGCACCAGGCCCGCCAGCCCCGGGACCACCGGCACCGGGGCCACCAGCGCCAGGTCCGCCCGCGCCGGGAGCTCCGGCACCAGGTCCGCCCGAGCCAGGACCGCCAGCCCCGGGACCACCAGCACCAGGTCCGCCGGGAGCGGGTCGCTGCTGCGGAGTCTGGCTCCCGCGAGTCAGGTACGCCGCCGCGCCCTGCAGGGTCAGCTCGTCCACCTGCGGAAGCTGGAACGCGTTCGCCCGGATGTGCTCGATCAGGTCCGCTTCCGGCGAGACGCCGTACGTGCGGAGGTAGAAGTTCACCGCGGCCGGCCAGATCCAGTGGCCGTCGCTGTGGAAGGCGACCGGGACCGTCGCTTCGGGGGTCTGGGCGAGACGGTCGATGTCGTAGCCGCGGTCCTGGACCACGACGGGGGCGTGGTCCAGGTAGTCCAGCAGCCGGTCTTGCTCGTCGACGTCCAGGTCAGGGCGGTTGATCACCGGGCGGCCCGCCGGGCCGATGGTGTCGAAGATCCGGGCGATGCGGAAGTGCGGTCCGGGCTGTTCCGGGCCGAGGCCGGACATGCGGCGGATCAGCCATTCGGGGACGTTTTCCTCGGTGCGCGGGAACATGCGCAGCTCGTCGGAGTACGCCTGCGGCGGCGGGGCGAGGTGCCAGCCGGGCTCGTCGCGGTTGTATTCGAGGTTGTAGCTGGAGGGGTGGTCCAGCTGGTAGCGCGCGTTGAACCAGGTGCCGCGGCCGTCGCGGTACATGCCCGCGCGGAGTCTGCCGAACAGGGTCGCGATGTCGTGCGTCGCGATCCATTCCTGTGCGGAGCCGTCCTCGAGCACGATCTCGCCGGTCAGCTCGTGGTACCTGCCGACGGCTCGGTACTCCGCGGAGACTTTGCGCCAGTCGCGCGGGGCGGCGCGCAGCAGGGCCAGTCCGATCTGCTTGACCAGAGTGTCCTGCTCCGTCGCGTTCAGCTGCGTCGTCGGTTGTGCCACAGAGAACATTTTGACTGTTCGCGCGCACGAACGCACCCCGCATAGGGCTTTTGCCACCCTCAGGCCGGTGGACGAGCCCGCTGACCTCGACGGACGCGATATGGCACGGGTCACACGCCTGGGTGGGTGATGCGGTGGAGCCCCTCCAGCTTAAGACCCGGGACGGCTGATTCGACGGAAGACGCGCGGGCCGATCGGGTGGTGTCGCGGACACACAGAGTGCAGAACCCACTCCTGACCGGCAGTCTCGGGCGGCTCTGCGACAATGGCCGCCGTGACGGCGAAGATTCTCGACGGCAAGGCCACGAAGAACGCCATTTTCGCAGAGCTGCGCCCGCGTGTGGCCGCGCTTGCGGAGAAGGGGATCACCCCTGGGCTGGGCACGGTGCTGGTCGGCGACGACCCCGGTTCCCACTCCTACGTGAAGATGAAGCACGCGGACAGCGCGAAGATCGGCGTCAACTCGATCCGCCGCGACCTGCCCGCGGACATCTCGCAGGAGAAGCTCGAGGCCGTCATCGACGAGCTGAACGCGGACCCGGCCTGCCACGGCTACCTCGTCCAGCTGCCGCTGCCGAAGCACCTCGACGCTAACCGCGTCCTGGAGCGCATCGACCCGGAGAAGGACGCCGACGGTCTCGCGCCGATCAGCCTCGGCCGGCTCGTGCTCGGCGAAGCGGGCGCGCTGCCGTGCACCCCTTACGGGATCATCGAACTGCTCAAGCGGCACGGCGTCGAGCTGAACGGCGCGCAGGTCACCGTGGTCGGCCGCGGGATCACCGTCGGCCGCACGCTCGGTCTGCTGCTCACCCGGCGCAGCGAAAACTCGACCGTCACGCTTTGCCACACCGGCACTCGTGACCTCGCCGCCGAGGTACGCCGCGCGGACATCGTGATCGCCGCGGCGGGCGTGCCCGGGATCATCAAGCCGGACATGGTCAAGCCCGGCGCGGCGGTGCTGGACGTCGGCGTTTCGCACGTCGACGGCAAGCTCACCGGCGACGTCGACCCGGCGGTCGCCGAGGTGGCCGGCTGGCTGTCGCCGAACCCCGGCGGCGTGGGCCCGATGACGCGGGCGATGCTGGTCACGAACGTGGTCGAGGCTGCGGAACGCGCGGCCGCCCGCTGATGGCGATGACCGGGCAACGGCACCGCGGCGATCGTCCCTGGCTCGTCCACGTGCCGTTCGCGGTGATCATGCTGCTGCTGGCGGCGGCGGTGGTGCGGGCGCTGCAGTACCACTGGCGCGAGGGCGCGGCGCTGGTCGGCGTGGCTTTGTTCGTGGCCGGGGTGCTGCGCGCGGTGCTGCCGGAGGAGCGCGCCGGACTGCTCGCGATCCGCGGCAAGGCCGTCGACATCCTCACCTACGGCGCGTTGTGCGCCGCGGTGCTCTACATCTCGCTGTCGATCGTCGGCGGCCCGTTCGACGCCTCCTCCTGAGCGAGCGCGGTCAGGACGCGAGCGCGAGTTCTTTCTCGACTCGCGCTTCGCGGCGGGCCGACCCAGTTCGGGGCCAGTAGGCCGAGTCCGCCTGCGATGACGAGGCCGCCGAGGTAGGCGCCGATCGTTGAACGCGGGCTGCACCGCCGCCGAGACCAGCGACGGCGTGCCGCCCGCCTCCTCCTGAGCGAGCGCGGTCAGGACGCGAGTGCGAGTTCTTTCTGGACTCGCGCTTCGCGGCGGTCCAGCAGCCCGGACACTGCGGCGATGGATACGCCGAGCACGGCGAGCAGTGAGCCGACCCAGTTCGGGGCCAGCAGGCCGAGTCCGCCCGCGATGACCAGGCCGCCGAGGTAGGCACCGATCGAGTTGGCGATGTTGAACGCGGACTGCACTGCGGCCGAGACCAGCGACGGAGTGCCGCCCGCCTTCTCCATGATCCGGGCCTGCATCATCGGGCCGATCATGAAGCCCGCGACACCCACGAAGAAGATCGTGACCGCCGCGCCGACCTTGCCCTGTGCGGTCACGGTGAAGATCGCGAGCACGGTCGCGAGCGCGAGCAGCGCGACGTACAGGCTCGGCATCAGCGCCTTGTCCGCGAGCCGTCCGCCGAGGTAGTTGCCGATCGTCATGCCGACACCGGCCAGCGAAAGCAGCACCGTGACGTTGGCGGGCGAGTAGCCGGCGACGTCGGTCAGCATCGGCGCGATGTAGGACATGCAGGCGAACACGCCGCCGAGCCCGAACATCACGATCGCCAGCGCCAGCCACACCTGCGGGCGGCGGAACGCGCCGAGTTCGCCGCGGATCGACGGGTCGGCCGGGCGGCCCTGGTGCGGTACCAGTTTCGCGATGGCGGCGATGGCGAGCAGGCCGATCACCGCGACGACGCCGAACGTCGCGCGCCAGCCGACCTGCTGGCCGAGCAGCGTGCCGAGCGGGACGCCGATGACGTTCGCCAGCGTCAGGCCCATGAACATCATCGACACGGCCTTCGCGCGCTGGCCCGGCTGCGCGAGGCTGGACGCGACGACCGCGCCCGCGCCGAAGAACGCGCCGTGCGGCAGGCCGGCGAGGAACCGGAACGCGATGCCGAAGTCCTGGTTCGGCGAGAGCGCGAACAGCGCGTTGCCGACCGTGAACAGACCCATCATCGCCAGCAGCATGGTTTTGCGCGGCAACCGGACCGCCAGCGCGGTGAGCAGCGGCGCGCCGATCACCACGCCGAGCGCGTACGCGGAGATGAAGTAGCCCGCGGACGGGATGTCGATGTGGAAGTCCGCGGCGGTCAGAGGCAGCACGCCCATCATCACGAACTCGGTGGTACCGATGCCGAAGGCACCGACTGCGAGCGCGAGCAACGCGACGGGCACGGCTCTCCCTTCTTGGAGAAAACGATTGCTCAGCGCCTGGGGACCAGGCTTCTGAAGCGCTTTAGAACGAGGGCAAAAAACTAGACAGCCCCGACGTCGTCGTGCTGTCTCGCTCTAGTTGAACCGATGGAGGGCGGCCTTGTCATCCCGGTATTCGGGTGAGGCCCGCCACGTAGCGCGACCGGTCAGCGGGGCGCGGCCAACACGCCGTCGAGCAGGCCGGGGAACAGCGCGTCGAGATCGTTGCGGCGCAACGAGTTGTACCGGGTCGTGCCTTCCTGGCGGCCGACGATCACCCCGGCCTGGCGCAGGGTCGCGAGGTGATGGGTGAGTGTGGACTTGGTCACCGGCACCTCGAAACCGCTGCACGAGATCTCCGTTTCGGAGTTCGCCAGCTGCCGGACCATCGCCAGCCTGACCGGGTCGGCCAGCGCGCGCAGCACCGCTTCGACCGTGATCTCGTCGCGGTCGGGATAGGCGAGCGGCGGCAGGGGCACAGAGGCGGGCATGTGTCCATAGTACGACGACTGTCGAAATTGTCGGCGGGTCCGTGTACGGTCGTCATCGAACTACGACGTTCGTCGAACTATCCGTTCAGGTTTCCTTGGGGGAACATTCATGTCCAGCGTCTCGTCCTCGGCGGCGGCCCGGAACTCGGTGCTCGCGTTCGGGGCCTTCGGCGTCGGCACCAGCGGCTACATCGTGGCCGGGCTGCTGCCGGCGCTCACCTCCGAACTGCACATCTCCGCGACGGCCGCGGCGCAGCTCGTCACCTCGTTCGCCATCGCGTACGCGGTGGGCTCGCCGTTGTTCGCCGCCGCCACCGGCCGGTGGGAACGGCGCACGCTGCTGGTCGCCGCGCTCGCGGTGGCCGCGGTCGGAAACATCTTCGCGGCCGTCGCGCCGGGGTACACCACGCTGCTCATCGCGCGGGTCGTCACGGCGATCGGGGCCGCCGTCTACACCCCGGCCGCCACTGCCGTTGCGGCTGAACTGACCACGCCGGAACGTCGCGGGCGAGCTGTTTCGCTGGTGTTCGGGGGACTCACCATCGCGTTGATCTTCGGCGTTCCGCTGGGCAGCGTGATCTCCCAGCAGTTCGGCTACGAGGGCGCGTTCCTGTTCGTCGGCATCCTTTCGCTGCTCGGAGCGATCGGAGTGCAGGTCGCGTTGCCGAAGGTCGCGCCGCCGCCGGTGGTCGGGCTCGCCGAGCGGTTCGCGGTCGCGCGGGACAAGCGGGTGGTCGCGCTGCTGGTCACCACCACGCTCGCCTGCCTCGCCGCGTTCATGGTCTACACGCTGGTGTCGCCGGTGCTGTCCGCCACCGCCGGCGTTTCCGGCGGGACGATCACGGTGCTTCTCTTCTGCTACGGCATCGGCGGCGCGATCGGCAACTTCGCCGGCGGCCGCGCGGCCGACCGGTGGGGTGCGCGCAAGCCGCTGCTGATCGTGCTCATCGGGTTCACCGCCGTGATGGTGCTGCTGCCGTTCACCGCGACGACCGTCGTCGGGGCCGGGATCACGTTGTTCGTGTGGGGCTTGGCGAACTGGTCGTTCAGCCCGCCGTTGCAGCACCGGCTCATCGAACTGTCGCCGGGGCACGCCGGGCTCGCGCTGTCGCTCAACGCGTCGGCGATCTACCTGGGCGTCGGGCTGTCCGGCGTCGTCGGCGGCGCGGTGCTGACCTCGGCCGGGCCGACCGTGCTGCCGGAGATCGCCGCGATCCTCGCCGCCGCGGCGATGCTGGTGGTCGTGTTCTTCTGGGGCGCGCGGAAGCGGGCTGAGGTCCGCGAAGAGGTCGCGGTCTGAGAAGCTGCCGGGCGTGGCAGAGGTACTGGAAACCGTGCCCGGGCACGGCGGCGAACTGGTGCTGCGGCGCGACGGCGCCGAGTTCGAGGTGATCGAAAACGGGATGTTCCTGATGGACACCCGCAACGGCGAGTCGGAACGGTTGCTCGTGACCGGAGCGGCCGACCGGCTCGCCCCCGGCGCCCGAGTGCTGATCGGCGGCCTCGGCGTCGGGTTCTCGCTGCGTGCCGCGCTGGACCACAGTGCGGTTTCCGAGGTCGTGGTCGTGGAACGCGAACCTGCCGTGATCGCGTGGAACCGCACCGGTCCGCTGCGCGAGGTGCACGGCGCGGCGCTGGACGATCCGCGGGTGACGGTGGTCGAGGCGGACCTGCTGGAGTGGCTGCGGACGACGAGCGAGACGTTCGACGCACTGTGCCTGGACATCGACAACGGTCCAGAGTGGACGGTCACCGAGGGGAATGCGTCGCTGTACGCGGCTTCCGGCCTGGAGCGGTTGTCTCAGCTGCTGCGCCCAGACGGGGTGCTGGCGGTGTGGAGCGCGGGCGCGGCACCGGGGTTCACGGCTCGCCTGCGGGAGCGGTTCGCCGAGGTGGACGTGGTGGAGATTCCGGTGCCGCGCGGGGAACCGGACGTGGTCTGGTTCGCGCGAGGCTGAGTCAGACGGCCTGACGAGTCATGGCCAGGTTGCACGCAGGCTGTGCGCACCGACTGCGTATGCGCGCGGGCCGCCACGTGCTACGGCCCGGTGGATCGCTTGCCGATGCTGCTCGAATCGAGCCACCATGTCGTCGACCCTGAGGCGTTGGTTGTCGAGATAGAAAAGAACCCCGCCGTACGTCTCCAGCGGTGCGCGTTCCGTGTCACGACCTTTGATCCGGCCGTCTTTGCACAATGGCGACCATCCCCGGGCCAGGCCGTAGTCCAGCCAGTCCTCGTTGGCGACGTGTTGGGCATCGTCCGGGAAGTGCGCGGCTGCTCGGTGCACGATCCAGCCGAGGTCGGTCAGCTCTTCGGCCAGCCTTCGTCCTAGCCCTCGATCGAGGAAAAACTCAGGCGGCACGGCCTACTCTGCAGATCGCTTCGACCTGTTCCGAAGTGAGACCGTATTCGTAAGCGACGTCGGTGAAGGATTCGCCGGCCAGCCAAAGATCGACGACGGCGTCGACCGGTACCTTCGTCGACTCGACAACGGGCGTGCCCCATCCGAACCGTGGGTCGATCACCACCGGTGCCACATCGGGGTACTGCCGGAGGCGCAGGCTTCCGGCGAAACCGTCCGCAGCGTCCCATTCAATGAAATGCAGGTAATCGTTGATGATCTCGCGGAACGGTCGCTGACCATCTCCGACGCGCGCGAGGTCCCCGTCCGCGTAGTGGAGGAAGATGTCCACTCCGTCGGTTGCGATCTGCTTCGTCGCCAGTGCATACGGCGTGTGAAACGACCGACGAACCTCAGCAGCGGCGTCACGGATCTTTCGTTTGGTCAGTCCGAGATCGCGCAGCGCTCGAAGCACGTAGGCCTCGATCACGGCGACAAACGGAACTGACGGCCTGCCATGTCGTTCCGGTTCGACTCGGTGCACCAGCGGCGTACCGTCTGCCTTCTCGCCGAGCCAGTAGTACATGGTGGACTGAGGAATCTGCAGGTGCCGAGCCACTTCTTTGGGAGTCAGCAGCGGATCGGCGAACTTGTCGACCACGGCCCCTCCTTCATGATGTGGATTCGTCCTCGACACAGCCCACTGTATCGGTTCGCCCAGTTGCCGGGCGGCTCAAGATCCGCGTGTTCGCGCGAGGCTGAGTCAGTTCGCCTTGGCGGCGGCCTTCGCGGCCTTCTTGAACGCGCGTACCTCGCCGAGCGTCTTGGCGTCCGTCACGTCCGCGATGGACCGGCGGGAGCCGCGGTCGCCGTATGCGCCTGCGGCTTCGCGCCAGCCCTTCGGGGCGACGCCGCGCTGTTTGCCCAGCAGCGCCAGGAATATCTTCGCCTTCTGCTCGCCGAAACCGGGCAGTGCCTTGAGTCGCTTCAGCACCTCTTCGCCGTCCGGCTTGGGGCGGCCGTCCAGCCAGATGCTTTCGGTGCGGCCGTCGTAGTTTTCGATGATGTGCAGCGCCAGCGCGTGCACCCGGCGCGCCATCGAGCCGCCGTAGCGGTGGATCGCGGGCGGGACGACGCACATCTCGACGAATGCCTCGACGTCGGTGGCGGCGATCTTCTGCAGCGAGAAGCCGTCCATCCGGTCGGCGATCTTCCGCGGGCCCGCGAAGGCGTGCTCCATCGGGTACTGCTGGTCCAGCAGCATCCCGGTGAGCAGGGCGAACGGGTCGTCGTTGAGCAGCTTGTCGGCCGCCGGGTCGCCGGTCAGGTGCAGTTCGCGCAGCATGGGGCCATCTTCGCACAAACCGCCCGGTCAGCCGCGTGCGAAGCGGGCCGGGGTGGTGCCGAGGTAGCGGCGGAAGTGCCGGGTCAGGTGGGCTTGGTCGGTGAACCCGGCGGTCGTGGCGACGGCGGCGGGCGGGGTGCCGTCGAGCAGGAGGCGGCGGGCGTGGTCGACGCGGCGGCCGGTGACGTACCGGTGCGGCGGCAGCCCGAAACGGCGGCCGAAGGCGCGGACCAGGTGGACGGGGTGCGCGCCCAATGCCTCGGAGGCGTCGGCCAGCGTCAGGGAATCGGGCAGGCGTTCGTCCAGGAGGTCGCGCAGGTCGTCGGCCAGGCTGCGGTCGGGCGGCGTCACCGTCAAGCGGCCGAGGTGGGTGCGCAGCCGCTCGGCGACCAGGGCTAGGCGGCTTTCGGCTTCCAGCGGTTCGGCGAGTGACTGGTGCAGCTGGTGAATCCTGGTGCGCAGCAACGGATCCGGCAGGCTCGGCTGGTCGACGGCGGCCCCGATCAGGTCGTCGCCGAGGACGTCGGCGTCGAGGTAGAGCACGCGTTTGCGGAAGCCGTGGCTGGTCGCGGCGCGCCCGTCGTGCGCGACGTTCGGCGGCAGCAGGGTGACGGCCGTGCCGAGTGCGCCGTGGTGGTGCCGGTCGAGGTCGTAGCTGATCGCGCCGTCGTCGACGATCAGCAGCGTCCAGGTGTCGTGCGTGTGCGCGGGGTAGGCGTGGTCGGTGAACCGGGCGTGGAACGCCTCGGCGATCCCAGGCACCGGAGGGCACCAAGCCGACACCGTCATGTTCAAAACGTACAAGACCCGCACGCGGCGCCGGGCCGACGCTGTCCCGCATGAACCGATTCGACACGAAGATCGCCGTGCTGCTGCGGGACGACCTGGCCTCGTGGCAACGGCTGAACGTCACGGCGTTCCTGGTGAGCGGCGTGGCCCACACGACGCCCGAACTGATCGGCGAGCCCTACCTCGACGCCGACGACACCGAGTACCTGCCGATGTTCCGCCAGCCGGTACTCGTGTTCGCCGGCACCGCGGAGACGCTCGCGCTGGCGCACAGCCGCGCGCTCTCGCGGGGTCTGCGGTTCTCGATCTTCACCGACGAGCTGTTCCAGACCGGCAATGACGTCGACAATCGCGCGGCGGTGCGGGCGGTGCCGACGGAGAAGCTGGCGTTGGCGGGGATGGCCGTGCACGGGCCGAAGAACACGGTGGACAAGATCCTCAAGGGTGCTCAGCTGCACGGCTGAATGGGGGATTTTTCGCCGCAGCGCAGGGAATCCTGCCAAGATCGGCAGCGACCCAGGGGAGGGGAATCATGCGAAGAATCTTGGCGCTCGTCGCTGCGACGGGTATCGCGTTCGGGACGGCATCGGCCGCGCACGCGGATCCGGCGGCCGGGTTCGGCTACACCTCGGACGAAGGCGCTTACGCGTTTGAAGGCAGTGCTTCCTGGACCGTCGACGAGGTCACGGCCTGGGAGCACGACGGCGCGGTGAAAGTGGACGCCGAGACGCCCGACGGCTGGGACTGGGCCCGGCTGGAGCTGAGCGCGCCTGCCGGACAGCAGCTGCACGAGGGGGCTTACTCGAACGCCGCTGTCCGGCCGCAGAATTCGCCGCAGCTCGCGACTCCTAGCTTCATCGCGTTCCGCGGGACCCAGGCGGGCGGCACGCGCGCTTGCGCACTTCCGGACGCGACCGCCGACTTCACTGTCTCCCGCCTAACCCGTGCGGCCGACGGTGCCGTCACGGACCTCGACGTCACCTTCGTCCTACACTGCACCCCCGCCGCGGCTACCCGCGGCGAGGCGCACTTCCACCGTTAAGCCTCCGCGAACACCGCGAAAACCTGCCGTACCCGGTCGCCCTGATCGAGCGTCACGTGCTGTGCCTTCGCCGAGCTGAACCCGGCGTCGGTGGCCAGCGCGGCGGCTTCCTCGAGGGTGCCCGGGACGCGCAGGTCGCGCGGGAACACGTCGGCGAATTTGCCGGTCGGCTTGAAGCGTTCCGCCGACACCACGCTGAACGCCAGCTTCCCGCCCGGACGCAGCACTCGCCGCCAGTCGGTCAAGGCGCGCGCGCCCAGGAAATGCAGCGCCGACGCGCAGACGACCGCGTCCGCCTCGCCGTCTCCGATCGGCAGCGGGACCGCGGAGCCGACCTGCCAGGTGATCCGGCCGTCCGGGTCGCGGTCGGCGGCCTTGGTGCGGGCGATCTCGATCATCGCGGGGGAGAGGTCGATCGCGAATACCGCGGCCGGTTCGAGGCGCAGTGCCGCGAAGGCTGCCGCGCCGGTGCCCGCGGCGACGTCGACCAGCAGGTCGGGCTTGGGGGCCAGGCCGCCGATCAGCTGCTCGGCCACATACGGGTGGAAGGTGTCCTCGTCGTATCCCGCCGCGTCGGCGTCGAAAAGTGTGCTCACCTAGCCACCGTAGTGCGGTTGACCAGTGATTATCCGGGCAATCGGCGACGGCCGGCGAAACCGAGGTCGGCCCGGTGGTACCAGGACAGTTCGCGGTCGCCTTCGAGCCAGCACAACAGGACGTCGTCGCCGTCGAGCGAAGCCGGGAAGTCCACCAGCAGCGGGGCGAACCCCTTCAGTTCCGCCCCGGTCGCCTGGATCGCGGTCATCAGGTCGTCCAGCCTCGCCTGCGCGGCCTTCCACTCCGGCAGGCCGCCGAGGCTGGTGTCCCGCCCGCCCGGGCGCAGCGACGCGGCGAGTTCGGCGGCGTCGGCGCGGACCCGGATCAGCTCGGCGAGCACGGGAAGCAACCGGGCGAGCTCGGTGCGGGCCTCGGCTACGGTGAACAATCCCATCTGCAAATAGTCTCACCGGGCCCGCGCCGGTCCGCCGCTACCTGCGCCGACGCGCCAGCCGGACCGCCAGACCCGTGCCGACCAGCAGGAACCCGGTGCCGAGCAGCGCGCCCGACGACATCCACCCGGCCACGCCCACGGTCATTTGTCCGCGCGGCAGCAGGTCGAGCAGATCGAACGCCGAGCGCGGCGCCACCAGCGTGATCACCCCCGGAACCAGGCACCACACCAGCCCGCCCGCGATCGGTCCGGTTCCCGACCACGCGCCGAGCACGGCGACCCCGAACAGGAGCACCGCGCCCGCCACCGCCAACGTGATGCCGAGGGCGTCCCCGTGTTCGGCGAACGAAGCCGCGATCTGCCGCTGGTGCAGGTAGCTGCCGTAGGCCAGCAGCCCGAGCGCGACCGGGGTGAGGACGAGCCCGCACAGCCCGCTGAGCACGCGCGCCACCGCCCGGCTGCCCGCCGGCGCGGCGACCGGGCCGCCCGCGGGGGGATAAACGGAGTACGGCTCGGGGTATGACATGGCGGGACCTCCCAGTGCGGTGCTTGCCGCGATGGGACGGGCGGCCCGCTCGGCTGGTTCCGCAGTCGTGCCCGGTCGGCAGGCCGGGTCAAGGGTGGTAGAGACTTGATTCCGACCACTTCTGGAACCATCCAGCTCTGTTAAGCAGTACGCTTGTACCGCTATCGGAGAGCGAAGAAGCGAACGCGAAGATCCGCGGAAGGAGCACCGCTGCTCATGGCCAAGATCAAGGTCCAGGGCACCGTTGTCGAACTCGACGGCGACGAGATGACCCGCATTATTTGGCAGTTCATCAAGGACAAGCTGATCCACCCGTACCTGGACGTCAACCTGGACTACTACGACCTGGGCATCGAGGAGCGGGACCGCACCGACGACCAGATCACGGTCGACGCCGCCAACGCCATCAAGCAGCACGGCGTCGGCGTCAAGTGCGCCACGATCACGCCCGACGAGGCGCGCGTGGAGGAGTTCGGCCTCAAGAAGATGTGGGTGTCCCCGAACGGGACCATCCGCAACATCCTCGGCGGCGTGATCTTCCGCGAGCCGATCGTCATGCGCAACGTGCCCCGGCTGGTACCCGGCTGGACCAAGCCGATCATCATCGGCCGCCACGCGCACGGCGACCAGTACAAGGCCACCAACTTCAAGGTCCCCGGCCCGGGCACCCTGACGATGACCTACACCCCCGAAGACGGCTCCGAGCCGATGGAGTTCCAGGTCGCGAACTTCCCCGAGGGCGGCGGCGTCGCGATGGGGATGTACAACTACCGCAAGTCGATCGAGGACTTCGCGCGCGCGTCGCTGCAGTACGGCCTCGACCGCGAGTACCCGGTCTACCTCTCGACCAAGAACACCATCCTCAAGGCCTACGACGGCATGTTCAAGGACGTGTTCCAGGAGATCTTCGAGACCGAGTTCAAGTCGGACTTCGACGCCAAGGGCATCACCTACGAGCACCGGCTGATCGACGACATGGTCGCCGCGTCGCTCAAGTGGGAGGGCGGCTACGTCTGGGCGTGCAAGAACTACGACGGCGACGTCCAGTCCGACACCGTCGCGCAGGGCTTCGGTTCGCTCGGCCTGATGACCTCGGTGCTGCGCACGCCGGACGGCAAGACCGTCGAGGCCGAGGCCGCGCACGGCACGGTCACCCGGCACTACCGCCAGCACCAGCAGGGCAAGCCGACCTCCACGAACCCGATCGCCTCGATCTACGCGTGGACCCGCGGCCTCGAGCACCGCGGCAAGCTGGACGGCAACTCGGAGCTCATCGGCTTCGCGAACAAGCTGGAGCAGGTCGTCGTCGACACCGTCGAGGGCGGCAAGATGACCAAGGACCTCGCGTTGCTGGTCGGCAAGGACCAGGAATGGCAGACGACCGAGGACTTCCTCGCGACGCTGGACGAGAACCTGGCCAAGAAGATCGCGCAGGGCTGATCTTTCTTTAGCCGTTTTTGCGAGAAGGGCACCTCGGAGGAGTCTTCCGAGGTGCCCTTCACCTTTTTGTCACTCTTCGTGATGTGTCGGTGACAGGATTGGCACCTCCGGGTGGAATGGGGTCGCGAACCTGTCCGGGCCGGGTCGGACTGCCTACTCTGGACGAGGGGTTTTTCGCGACTGAGGAGCGGCCGTGATTCTGGGTTTGCCCAAGAAGACACTGATTATTATCGGAGTCGTCGCCGCGGTCGTGGTCATCTACGCGTTCGGCCAGAAAGGCCAGGCCGACGCGCAGGGATCCCCGACCGGCTGCAAGGTCTCGGTGACCGCCGACGTGCTCAACGCGCGGGAAACCGCCGCGGGCAACGGGAAGGTCGTCGGGAAGTACTTGCGCGGCGCGGAATTCGACGCGCAACCCGTGGTGCAGAACGGGTTCCGGAAGGTCGCCGACGGCAAGTGGGTCGCGGACAGCTTCGTGACGCCGGTGTCCGGGGCCAAGTGCTGAGTCTGGTTGGTACTGGTGCCTGGCTGAGGTGCTGAGCCGGTGGTGCGCTGACGCTGTCGTGCGCGGAGTCTGTTGCGGCGCTTAGGTTCGCGTGGTTGCTGGGTTTGCTGCGACGCGTGGTTCGGCCGGGGCCGAGCGGCTGCTGAGCTTGGTGCGGGTCCGGGCCGATGGTTGTCCGCTGATTCGTCCCATGTGGTGGGACGGCTTCGGTTGTCCACGCGGGAATGCGCCGGTCGGTTGAACCGGTGCGTCCGGACGGCTCTGTTCGCGATTGCCGGATGCGGCTGCTCTTTTGTGCCGCGCGGTGCCGGGGTGAAAGCGTTCAGGGTGAACGGTGATCGCGTTTGTTGTGCGGAACGCGCGATTATGCGTGATTCAGCATGAGTCCTTCTTCCGCGGCGAGTACTTCCCCGGCGAACTCGGCGCGGGCTTCGGCTACCGAAACCGCGCGGTCGGAACCGGGCCAGAAATGCGTGAGCAACAGCGTGCGGACATTCGCCGCGGCGGCGAGTCGGCCTGCTTCCGCGGCGGTCATCAGGTACCGGGGACCGTCCGGCGGCGCGCCTTGCAGGGTCGCTTCGCAGATGAGGACGTCGGCGTCGCGGGCCAGGTCGGTCAGGTGCGGAGCGGGACCGGTGTCGCCCGTGTAGGCGAGGGTGTAGCCGGGTGCGGTGAGCCGGACGCCGTAGTTCGGCACGTGGTGCGGCAGGAGCGCGGTGGTGAGCCGGAACGGGCCGAGGTCGGTGTCGGGGCCGAGGTCGTGGAGGTCGAAGTTCTCGTCGGGGGCCGGGTTGGGCTCCATCGCGGCGAGCCGGCGCACGCTGCCGGGAGTGCAGTGCAGCGGGAGCTTGCGGTCGGTCGTGCAGTGGCGGGCCCGGCCGAGTGCGCTGACGTCCGCGAGGTGATCGGGGTGCTCGTGCGTGACGACGATCGCGTCGAGCCGGTCGGCGGCGACGTGCTGGAAGAGTCGCGGGGCGGCTCCGTAGCCGAGGTCGAGTGCGACGTGGAAGTCCTCGTGGGACAGCAGGAATCCGGCGCAGGCGCGGCCGGGTTCGGGCCAGGCGCCGCAGCTGCCGAGGACGGTCAAGCGAGGCATGGCGGTCATTCTGGACCTCGCCGTACCCGCCGCGCGCGGAAAATTGTCGGACCCGGCGGGTAGCGTGCGCGGGGTGCTGATCGTCTCCACTGTCAACGTCAATGGTCTCCGGGCTGCCGTCAAGAAGGGCTTCGTCGAGTGGCTGGCCGCCACCGAGGCGGATGTCGTCGCGTGTCAGGAAGTGCGGGCTGAGGCCGCGCAGCTGCCCGCGTCCGTCGTCGCGCCGGAGGGGTGGTTCGCCGCGCACGCGCCCTCGGTCGCGAAGGGACGCAACGGCGTCTCGCTCTACAGCCGCGTCGAGCCGGACGAGGTGCGGACCGGGTTCGGCGAGCCCGAGTTCGAGGACAGCGGGCGGTACCTGGAAATGCACCTGCCCGGCGTGATCGTCGCGAGCCTGTACCTGCCGAGCGGCGACGTCGGCACCGAGCGGCAGGACGAGAAGGAACGCTTCATGGCCGCGTTCCTGCCGTACCTGGTCGAGCTGCGCGCGAAGGCGGCCGCGGAGGGCCGGGAGGTCGTCGTGGTCGGCGACTGGAACATCGCCTACGACACCGTCGACCTCAAGAACTGGCGCGGCAACCAGAAGAACTCCGGGTTCCTGCCGGAGGAGCGCGAGTGGATGGGGCGCGTCTACGAAGCGGGCTATGCCGACGTGCAGCGTCGGCTCGACCCCGAGGGCCCTGGCCCGTACACGTGGTGGTCCTACCGGGGCAAGGCGTTCGACAACGACTCGGGCTGGCGCATCGACTGCCAGCTGGCGACGCCCGGCCTGGCGGAGAAGGTGACGTCGGTGGTGGTCGAACGGGCAGAGTCCTACGACCAGCGCTGGTCGGACCACGCGCCGGTCACCGCGACGTACGACGTGCCGTTCCCGGGCTGAGCCTGGTTGTCCTGCTGGTGACTAGTGGGTGAAGCCTGCTGAGGGTAGTTCGGGTTTGTTCTGCAGGGTGATTCTGTCCGGTTTGCCGGGGGTCGAGGACACTGTGCGTGGTTCCGCGCACGGCGCACGGCGCTGACCACCGACGACACCGAGACCGCAGGGGCGGCCTCGGTTACTCCCCGAGTGGGCGCTAGCCTCGGCTCCCGAGTTGATCAGATCCGACAGGTCTTGACACGCTCGGTAGTTTTCTGACCAGTAGCACGTCGAGAACTCATCCTTACGGGTGAGGCGCTCGTTCAGAACAGTCACCTCGCGGGAGGCACTCCGGTGCGCAACCCAGGCCGGTTCGTGACACGGTCCACGCTGGCTCTTGGCCGTCCAGCGCTTCGCTCGTCCGTCACCCCATCGGGGGTGTCCGGGACGGGGTCGGCCGAGCGGACTCCGGTTCGCCGGGCTGTCCGTGGCAGCCGTTCCCTGGTCGTCGCGGGCGGGCGAGTCCTGGCAGTGCTGGCGACGGTGCTGATCGCGGCTGTCGGGACGGGTGCGACGGCGTTCGCGGACGACAGTGTCGTCCGGGCGGAGACGACGTCGGCCGGGTTCGGGATGCTCGGGCCGGTCGGCCTGGTCGCGGTGGGTTTCGGTGTCATCGGGATGGCGCTGGGCGTCGTCCGGCAGCGCCGCAAGGCCCGCGCGAAGGCACTCGATGCGGTCGCTGCCGCGGGGGCTCTGGACGAGGAGACCCGGCCGCTGGAACCGGCTCCCGCCGCGCTCAACCTGCGGCAGTCCTAGTCAGCTGGCCGGTTCTCCGGCAGCAGGATCTTTCCCGGCCGAGCGGCGAACTTCGCCATGCTTTCCACGCCGCCGGTTGAGTCACTTGCGGCCCCGGTCGTCTTCGCCGCTCTCCCCACACCGCGGTATCGGCGACCTGAGCTGCACATCCACCCCTTAAATCGCTCCGGCAACGCCCTCCCGGAAGCGGATACCCGCGCGGAGGGCGGCGAAACGTCCCGTCTGCCCGTCCGTCCCGCGAACCGCCGGGCCCGCGGCAGGGGCTTCTTCGCAGCCTGAAAGAATCCCGGGCGTGTCCGACGAACAGAACGGGCGCCTGCGGGTGCTTTCCGGGATCCAGCCGACAGCCGACTCCTTCCACCTCGGCAACTACCTGGGCGCCCTGCGCCAGTGGGTGCGGCTGCAGGACACCCACGAGACCTTCTACTGCGTCGTCGATCTGCACGCGATCACCGTCGAGCAGGATCCCAAGGTGCTGCTCGAGCGGACGCGGCGTTCGGCCGCGCAGTTGCTCGCCATCGGGGTCGACCCGGAGCGCAGCGCGTTGTTCGTGCAGAGCCACGTGCCCGAGCACGCTCAGCTGAGCTGGGTGCTCGAATGCCAGACCGGCTTCGGCGAGGCCGGGCGGATGACCCAGTTCAAGGACAAGGCCGCCAAGCAGGGCAGCGACCACGCGAGCGTCGGCCTGTTCACCTACCCGGTGCTGATGGCCGCGGACATCCTGCTCTACCAGACGAACGCGGTGCCGGTCGGCGAGGACCAGCGGCAGCATCTTGAGCTGACCCGCAACCTCGCGCAGCGGTTCAACAGCCGGTTCGGCAAGACGTTCGTCATGCCGGAGCCGTTCATCGTCAAGGACACCGCGAAGATCTACGACCTGCAGGAACCGACCTCGAAGATGAGCAAGTCGGCGGCGACCGGCAACGGGCTGATCGAGCTGCTCGAGGACCCGAAGCGCTCGGCGAAGAAGATCCGTTCCGCGGTCACCGACACCGGTCGCGAGGTTCGCTTCGACCGCGAGGAGAAGGCAGGCGTCTCCAACCTGCTCACGATCTACTCCGCGCTGACCGACCGGACCGTCGCCGACCTCGAAACCGCCTACGAGGGCAAGGGTTACGGCGATCTCAAGAAGGACCTCGCCGAGGTGCTGGTCGACTGGGTCACGCCGCTGCAGGAGAGCGTTCAGTCCTATTTGGACGATGTCGCCGAGCTGGACCGGATCCTCGCCGCGGGCGCGCACCGGGCCCGCGAGGTCGCGTCGGCCACGCTGGCGTCGGTCTACGAGCGGATCGGGTTCCTGCCCGCGAGCTGAGCGGGGAGTACACAAAAAAATATCCTGTGGGGGGATAAATACAGTGAAGTGGAAAACCGGGCTGTGGCCGATCGGTGTCGCGACGTTGATGCTGGTCACGTCATGCAGCGGATTCTCCGGATCGGACCGCGAGAACGCGAAGGACCCGAACGCCGACGGCCAGACCGTGCAGCGGCCGGGTTATGCGAACTCGCAGTACCCGGACCCCGCTCCGATCAAGGAAAAGGCGAACCCGCAAGCGGTGCAGATCGGCGGCAAGCCGGTGATCCAGGCGTGCAACCTGCTGACGATTGCCGACCTCGTCGCGCTCGGGATCAAGGTCGAATCGCGGCCGGACCCGAACGGGGCCGTCTTCGAGCGCCGCTACCTGGTCGGCGACGGTTCGGGACCGCTGCGGTCGTCTGAAAACACCTACGCCAAGGCGCTGACCTCGGGCGTGAACCACTGTGTGTACAGCCTGCAGGACGACCAGGGCAATCAGACGTACGAGGAGCTGGCGGTCGCGGTATCCCAGCCGGCGTACGTGCCGACCGTGAACACCAAGCCCTACCTCGACGACGCGGACCCCAGCCTGACCGTCGGCCCGGTGAAGATCTTCTCGAAGCGCCGCACGACGGACAGCCCGTCGGACGCTGCCGGCGACGCCGTGCTCGTCCTGGGGGACACCCTGGTCGACTTCGACTTCCAGCTGAAGGCGGACAAGAACGCGGGCAAGCTGCAGGACCTCGGCAAGAAGCTCGCCGAGAACTTCGCCAAGCAGGTGAGCGCGCCGGCCGGGGCGAACGTCATCGGTTACGACAGCTCGGCGTTCCCGAAATCGGTCGCGCAGCCCTGCCCGATGCTCACGCCCGACGCCGTGACCCCGGCAATCGGCACCGAGGCTTCGCCGATGGTCGCCGAAACCCCCGCCACCGCGGTCGGCGACATGTTCATGACCAACAGCACCCAGCACAACTACGTGCAGATCGACTGCGAACGCGGCACCGGCCAGGACAACGGTATCGACCGGCGCGCGCTGCACCTGACCGCGATCAGTTTCCTCAGCGAAGACGCGGCGAAGAGCTACCTCGGGTCCGCGCCGAAGGACGGCCAGTCCACGCCCGCCCAGGTCGGGGACGAGGGGCAGGTGCGCAGCAAGGGCCAGACCAACGGCGAGGTGCTGTTCCGCAAGGGCCGCTTCGTGTTCAAGCTCTACCTCGCCGACCACAACGCCGCCCCGAACGGCATCAGCGGCGCGGACGCGACCCGGCTGCTGGTTCCCGCCGCCCAGAAGATGATCTCCGCCTTCCACGAGCAGTAACCGCGCGGGCACGCTCGCGTTGCGGGGCCCGGTTGCCGTGGTTAGCGTTTTCCGGTGGCGAAAGAGACCGGTGACAAGGAAAAGCTGCTGCCCCGGCTGCGGCGGAAGTACCCGTGGCTGGATCACCTGATCCGCGCCAACGATTCCTTCAACGAAAACTACGGCAACCATTACGCGGCGGCGATCACCTACTTCAGCGTGCTGTCGGTGTTCCCGATCTTCATGGTGGCGTTCGCGGTCGTCGGCATGGTGCTCGGGCACAACACCGCGGTGATCGACCAGATCACGCACGGGATCGACAGTTCGGTCCCCGAAGGCCTGCGCGGCCTGGTCAAACAGATCACCGACACCGCGCTGAGTTCCGGCAGCGGGATCGGGATCTTCGGGTTGCTGCTGGCGCTCTACTCCGGCGTCGGCTGGATGGCCAACCTCCGCGACGCCCTCACCGCGCAGTGGGGGCAGGAGAAGAAGACGGAACCGTTCGTCACCAAGACGATCAAGGACCTGCTGTCGCTGATCGGGCTCGGGCTGGCGCTGGTCGTGTCGTTCGCGATCACCGCGGCGGGCAGTGGCTTCGGCGAACTGCTGCTGGAACTGGTCGGGCTGGAAGGCCAGGGGTGGGCGAAGTTCCTGCTCCAAGCCGCGACGATCGTGCTCAGCCTGATCGCCAACGCGCTGGTTTTCCTGTGGGTGATCGCCCGGCTGCCCCGGGAGCACGTCGCGCTGCGGAGCGCGGTCAAGGGCGCGATCTTCGCCTCTGTCGGGTTCGTGATTCTGCAGCAGGTCGCGACTGTGTACCTGGCTAGCGTCACGAAGTCGCCGTCGTTCGCGTTGTTCGGGCCGGTGATCGGGTTGCTGGTGTTCGCGAACCTGGTGTCGCGGTTCCTGCTGCTGGTGACGGCCTGGACGGCGACCGCGCGGGAGAACCAGCGACGCGTGGTGCAGCCGCCCGCTCCGGTGCTGCTGGAGCCCCGGGTGACGGTGCAGCACGGGCTGGGGCTCGGTTCCGTGGCCGGTGCGTTCAGTGCCGGTGCGCTGCTGGCGTGGCTAGGCAGGCGGAAGGGCTGATCCGAAAAAAGGGCCTCCTTGAGCGAATCAAGGAGGCCCTTTTTTCATCGGCTCGCTATGCGCGGGCGTTGCGCTTCCGCTGGTAGCTGATGACGAACCCGGCGATGATGATCAGGAGCACCACCACCGTCAGCACCCAGCCGGTCGTTCCGAACGGGTCCGGTTTCTCCGCCGCCGCGGTCGTCGCGCCCGCGGGGGTGACTTCCTTGTCCGACATCGGGGCGGCCGAGTCGGTGCTCAGCGGCCGGTAGGCGATCTGGCCGACCGGCTGTGCGCCGTTCTTCTCCAGCGCGAAGCCGTAGTCGAGCAGTTTCGCCGCCTGGTCGACCACCTTCGTCGGACGCTGTTCGGCCCGCATCATCACGATCGCGAGGCGGTGGCCGTCGCGTTCCGCGCCGCCGACGTACGTGTGCCGCGCGTCGTCCGTGAAGCCCGTTTTCCCGCCGAGGAAACCGGGGTACACGCCGAGCAGCTTGTTGTCGTTGAACACCGGGATCGGCGGCTTCCCGTCGATCGCCGGGATCGTGTACGCCTTCGTCGCGACCGCCTTGGCGAACTCCGGCTGCTTCATCGCGTAGTGGAAGACCAGGCTCAGGTCGTACGCCGAGGTCGACATGCCCGGTCCGTCGAGGCCGGACGGGGTCGCCGCGCGAGTGTCCGTCGCCCCGATGCGGGCGGCGAGCGCGTTCATCTTGGCGACCGCCGCGTCCACGCCGCCCAGCGCCGTCGCGAAGGCGTGCGCCACGTCGTTGCCCGAGTGCATCAGCAGGCCGTGCAGCAGCTGGTCGACCGTGTAGTGCCCGCCCGCGGTGATGCCGACGCAGGTGCACTCCTGCTCGGCGTCCTCCTTCGTCGGGACGATGACCTGGTCCGGCTTCAGCTCGGTGACCACCACCAGCGCCAGCAGCGTCTTGATCAGCGACGCCGGCCGCTCCCGCGCGTGCGGGTCCTTCGCCGCGACGACCGCGCCGGTGTCGAGGTCCTGGAGGACCCACGACGCCGAGGTGTCGCCAGGAGGCAGCGCGGGCGCGCCAGGCGGGAGGACCGGGCCGCAGCCGCCAAGGAGGTCGCCGCCGACCGGCTGGGCGGGCACCGGAAGCGGCGGCGGGACGGGCTGTCCCGGCTTCGGCTTCTCCGAGGTGTCTACCGGCGCCGGCGGCGCGGCGTGCTCGGTGCATTGCTCCGCCAGCGCCGGTGCGGCGAGGGCGACGGGCGCGGCGACGGCTACGAGGGCTGCGGCGAGTGTCGCGGCGAATGCTCGCAGCGACCGGGCGAAAGCGGGGTGCACCCACGCAATCTAGCGCCGATGGTCCGGCGGCATACTCGAGACATGCGCATTTCACGAGGTACAGCGATGGCCTTGTTCGCTTTCGGCATCTGGTCCTGGATCATTTGGATCACGTTCGCCAAGAATCTGTGGGCCAGCAACCAGTCGTGGGCGCCCGACGGTTCGCCCACCGGGTACTTCATCGTGCACGCGGTGCTGACCGTGGTTTCGTTCGTGCTCGGCACCGCGATCGGGGTGCTCGGCTGGCGCGGCATCCGGGCGACGTCCCGGGATCGCGCCAACACCTGATCCGGCGAAGCGTCCTTTGGTCGGTGGCGGGGCGCGTCCGGGCTGGCTTAGTTTCGGGCGACCGACCATGGAGGCTAAATGTCCCGTTTACGTCGATTGCTCGTCCCGGTCGCGGTAGCCGGCGTCGCCGCCGGTGCGGTGGCTGTGCCAGCGTCCGCCGCGCCCGCGCCGTCGTGTGACACCACCAGCACCCAGTACAGCTACGTCGTGCTGTACCAACCGGGCGAGAAGCAGCGTTCGGTCGACGCGGAGCTGACCGCCAAATGCGGCAAACGGATCGCGTACTACCCGGAAATCGGCGTCGCGGTCGCCAGCTCGCGCAACGCGGACTTCGCCGACCGGATCGGGGTGAAGCGGGCGTATTCGGGTGGCAAGGACGTCGCCGCGAAGGCCGCCGCCCGCGCCGGACTGCGTTCGGCGGTCGGGATGCTGGAGCAGACGGAGAGCGTCGCCGCCGGTAGCGATTTGTCGACTCAGCAGTGGGACATGCGGGCCATCCACGCTCCCGAAGCGAACAAGATCAACCCCGGTTCGCGGTCGGTCACCGTCGGCGTGCTGGATTCCGGCATCGACGCCAAACACCCGGCGCTCGCGAACGCGGTGGACGCGAAGTCCTCGACCGGCTGTGTCACCGGCGCGCCGGACGCTTCCGCGTGGACCCCGACGAACTCCGACCACGGCACGCACGTCGCAGGCACCATCGCGGGCAAGGACGCGTCGCGCGGCTTCACCGGCATCGCGCCGGGCGTGCGGCTGGCGTCCGTGAAGGTCGTGAACGACGACGGCTACATCTTCCCGGAGGCAGCGGTCTGCGGCTTTGTCTGGGCCGCACAGCACGGTTTCCAGGTGACGAACAACAGCTACTACATCGACCCCGGGATGTTCTACTGCCGCAACGAAGCAGGCGACGCTGCCGCGTACGAGGCCGTACGGCGTGCCGTGACCTACTCGACGCAGCGCGGAACTCTCAATGTCGCTGCGGCGGGTAACTCGGGCTTCGATGTCACGAAGCAGACTGTTGACCCGAACCGTCCGCACAAGATTGATTCTTCGTGCGGCATCCTGCCCAAGGCGATCGACGGTGTGGTGACCGTGTCCGCGGTTGGTTACGCGGGGACGAAGGCTTACTACTCCAACTACGGCTCAGTGACGGTGACTGCGCCGGGCGGCGATTCGGGACAGGCTCCGCCTTCGGGGCAGGGCGCGGGGTGCCCGCTGTCGACGATTTTCAACGGCGCTTACGGGACCAAGTGCGGTACGTCGATGGCTTCGCCGCATGCGGCTGGGGTTGCGGCGCTTTTGGCTTCTACGCACCGGAACGCGCCGCCTCGGGCGTTGGCGGCTTTGCTTACGGCGGAGGCGGATCCGGTGGCTTGTGATGTGTCGGCGTGTGAGGGTCCGAAGCAGAACAACTCGTACTACGGGCGCGGTTTGGTGAACGCGCTGGACGCGGTTCACTGATGCACGTTCTAGGTCCGTGAAGGGCTCCTTGAGGGAATTAGATTCCCTCAAGGAGCCCTTCACGGACATTCAAGGCTCTGCGCGCGTCACGGCGGTTCGCCGAGGACGACTGGCGGGCGAGGGCGAGTAAGTGCGGCGGCATAGGCGGCGCGCAGCTCGTCCAGGACGGTCTTCGGTTCAATGCGAAGCCTGGACGGCAATGTTTGGACGACTGCGACTCCCAGCGAGGCGTAGCGAGTGTTCCGGCGCAACGTTCGTGCGTAGTCGGCTGAGCGGAAGTGAAAATCCAAAGAATCGATTTCCCAGGCCAGTCCTACGTCATCCCACCAGAAGTCCGGGCGGCCCGCGTAGTTTCCGGCGTGGTCGTACAGCACTTCATTCTGGTGGGTCGGCGGGTGCGGGAGAACCTTTGCCAGCTTCTGGGCTTCAGCTTCGGCGACCGACCTGGCATTTGCCCATTCGGCGAGGAGCCGACGCGGAAGAGCCGTACCGCGTTTGGTTCCGCGGTCCAGTTCTTCCGCGAGTGCTTGCGGGGTGCATCCGCCTCGTTGGACCGCTTCGATCAGGGCGTGCCCGATGACGTTGACGGACTGAGTCCGCCGGACGAAGTCCGTCGTTGCCCTGACCAATGGAGCAAGCGGGATACCCGCCCGCAGCCACGGCCGGGGCAGGCGTTTGGTGCGTTCGACAGTGACGAAATCGGAGCTGCTCCTCTTGAGATGGTGAGGGATCAGAACGTGGATCCTTTGCTCGCTCGTGGCGGGAACGGCCAGGCGCAGCCCGTATCTGCGGCATGCTTCTTCGCCGGTGAGGATCGCGGTACTGCCGGCGTAAAGCAGAGCGGCGTGCACGAGTTGGTCAGGCGTCGGATCGTTGTTGTGCAGGAGGATGATCCCTGGCAAAAGTCGTCGCCAGGGCCCTCCGGGCAGGCACCTTCGATAGATGACCTTGCTGTGCATGTCCAGTGATTCCAGCGTCATCGCGCGGATCACTTGATGGGTGCTGTACTCGGCGAGCGCATCGGGTCCCTTCGCCCAGCGGCCTTGTCTCTGCATCTCACGAATGCTGCCGCACTCGGCGAGGTCGGAAGGCTGTCGAACTCTGATCTGGGGATGACCCAATGACTTGTGGATAAGCCGCCAAAAGCCGTGAAGGGCTCCTTGAGGGAATCTAATTCCCTCAAGGAGCCCTTCACGGACCGCTGAAAGTCAGACGCGCTTGAAGAGGAGGGCGCGTTTTACTTCCTGGATCGCCTTCGTCACCTGGATGCCGCGCGGGCAGGCGTCGGTGCAGTTGAACGTCGTGCGGCAGCGCCACACGCCTTCACCGTCGTTCAGGATGTCCAGCCGTTCCTCGGCGCCCTCGTCGCGGGAGTCGAAGATGAAGCGGTGGGCGTTGACGATCGCCGCCGGGCCGAAGTACGAGCCGTCGTTCCAGTAGACCGGGCAGGACGACGTGCAGCAGGCGCACAGGATGCACTTGGTGGTGTCGTCGAACCGGTTGCGGTCGGCCTGGGACTGGATTCGCTCGCGGGTCGGCTCGTTGCCGTAGGTGATCAGGTACGGCTTGATCGCCCGGTACGCCTCGAAGAACGGGTCCATGTCGACGTAGAGGTCCTTCAACGTCGTCAGGCCCTTGATCGGGGCGATGGTGATCTCGGTCTTCTTGCCGTTCTTCTCGAGCAGGTCCTTCAGCAGCACCTTGCAGGCCAGCCGGTTGATCCCGTTGATCTGCATCGCGTCCGAACCGCACACGCCGTGCGCGCACGAGCGGCGGAAGGAGAACGTGCCGTCGATGTAGTCCTTGACGTAGAACAGCAGGTTCAGCACGCGGTCGGTCGGCTGCGCCGGGACGTCGTAGGACTCCCAGTGCGGCTCCTGGTCGACCTCCGGGTTGAACCGCAGGATCTTCAGCGTGACCTGGATCGGCGTGTGCTCGTCGGACGCCTTGGAGGAAGGCGCTTCAGGGGTGGCCGTCGTCATCAGTACTTCCGCTCCATCGGTTCGTAGCGGGTGAAGGTGACCGGCTTGTAGTCGAGCCGGATGTCGGACGACAGCCCCTCGCCCTGCTTGTAGGCCATGGTGTGCCGCATGAAGTTCGTGTCGTCGCGGTTCGGGTAGTCCTCGCGGGCGTGCCCGCCGCGGGACTCCTTGCGCGCGATCGCGCCGACGACCAGCACCTCGGCCAGCTCCAGCAGGAAGCCCAGCTCGACGGCCTCGAGCAGGTCGGTGTTGTACCGCTTGCCCTTGTCCGCCACGGTGATCCGCTGGTAGCGCTCCTTGAGCGCCTGGATGTCGGTCAGCGCCTGCTTCAGCGTGTCCTCGGTGCGGTACACCGACGCGTGCGAGTCCATCGTCTGCTGCATTTCCTTGCGGATGTCGGCGACGCGCTCGTCGCCGTGCTCCGACAGCAGCAGCTCCAGCTGCTCCTCGACCAGGGTGGTCGGGTTCTCCGGCAGCTCGACGTGGTCGTGCGCCAGCGCGTACTCCGCGGCGGCGATGCCCGCGCGGCGGCCGAACACGTTGATGTCCAGCAGCGAGTTCGTGCCGAGGCGGTTCGAACCGTGCACCGACACGCAGGCGACCTCGCCCGCGGCGTACAGGCCCGGGATGACGTGCTCGTTGTCGCGCAGCGCCTCGCCGTGGATGTTCGTCGGGATGCCGCCCATGACGTAGTGGCACGTCGGGAACACCGGCACCGGCTCCTTGACCGGGTCGACGCCCAGGTAGGTGCGGGAGAACTCGGTGATGTCCGGCAGCTTGGTCTCGAGGACCTCGACCGGCAGGTGGGTCACGTCGAGGACGACGTAGTCCTTGTTCGGCCCGCAGCCGCGGCCCTGCAGCACCTCCTGGACCATCGACCGGGCGACGATGTCGCGCGGCGCGAGGTCCTTGATGGTGGGGGCGTAGCGCTCCATGAACCGCTCGCCGTCGGCGTTGCGGAGGATGCCGCCCTCGCCGCGCACCGCCTCGGAGATCAGGATGCCGAGTCCGGCGAGGCCGGTCGGGTGGAACTGGAAGAACTCCATGTCCTCCAGCGGAAGGCCCTTGCGGAAGATGATGCCGAGGCCGTCGCCGGTGAGGGTGTGCGCGTTCGAGGTGGTCTTGAAGATCTTGCCCGCGCCGCCGGTGGCGAACACGATCGACTTCGCCTGGAACACGTGCAGTTCGCCGGTGGCCAGCTCGTAGGCGACCACGCCGGTGGCGATCGGGTTGCCGTCCTCGCCCTCGGACAGGACCAGGTCGAGCACGTAGAACTCGTTGAAGAACTCGGTGCCGTGCTTGACGCAGTTTTGGTACAGCGTCTGGAGAATCATGTGCCCGGTGCGGTCCGCGGCGTAGCAGGCGCGGCGCACCGCGGCCTTGCCGTGGTCGCGGGTGTGCCCGCCGAACCGGCGCTGGTCGATCTTGCCCTCGGGCGTCCGGTTGAACGGAAGGCCCATCTTCTCCAGGTCGAGGACGGCGTCGATGGCCTCTTTCGCCATGATCTCCGCGGCGTCCTGGTCGACCAGGTAGTCACCGCCCTTGACGGTGTCGAAGGTGTGCCATTCCCAGTTGTCCTCTTCGACGTTCGCCAGCGCGGCGCACATGCCGCCCTGGGCCGCGCCGGTGTGGGACCGGGTCGGGTACAGCTTGGTGAGGACCGCGGTGCGGGCGCGCTGACCGGATTCGATGGCCGCGCGCATGCCGGCGCCGCCCGCGCCGACGATCACCACGTCGTACTTGTGGAACTGCATAGGGAAAGACTCCGCTAGCTAGTGGTGGGTGCGCCTCAGGAGGCAGGCATCTCGGGGTCGAACGTGAAGATCACCATCGTGCCGACGGCCAGGATGAGCACCATCGAGACGTAGAGCAGGATCTTCAGCCAGAACCGGGTGGAGTCCTTGCGCGCGTAGTCGTCGATGATCGTGCGCAGCCCGTTCCCGCCGTGGATCTCGGCGAGCCACAGCATCGCCAGGTCCCAGAACTGCCAGAACGGCGAGGCCCAGCGGCCGGCGACGAAGCCCCAGTTGATGCGGTGCACGCCGCCGTCGAGGATGTTCATGATGAACAGGTGGCCCAGCACCAGGATGATCAGCGCGAGTCCGGAGATGCGCATGAACAGCCAGCTGTAGAGCTCGAAGTTGCTGCGCCGGGCGGACGGCCGCCGCGGCGAGCGCGGCTTGTCGAGGATCAGAGCGTCGGCCATGGGATCAGGCACCCCCGAAAAGCGTCTCGACGGTGCGCTTCAGCATGAAGAACGCACCCGGAACCATCACGACCACCCACACGACGCCGATGACCCAGAGCATCGTCTTCTGGTACTTCGGGCCCTTGGCCCAGAAGTCGACCAGCAGGACGCGCAGCCCGTTGAGCGCGTGGAACAGCACCGCGCCGACAAGGCCGACCTCGAGCAGGTTCACGATCGGCGTCTTGTACGTCTCGATGACCTGGTCGTAGGTGTTCGGCGACACGCGCACGAGCGCGGTGTCGAGCACGTGCACGAACAGGAAGAAAAAGGTCAGCACGCCGGTGATGCGGTGAAGCACCCAGGACCACATGCCGGGGTCGCCCCGGTAGAAGGTTCCCTGCCGGCGTGAGGCACCCGCCCGATCGCTAGCTCCTGCCCCGCTTTCGGTGGCAGTGCTCGCCGTGGTGGACATCGGTGAACGGCCTCCAACGTCATGACTGTCGTGCCCGGGTGACCGGTGAGGTCCGCACCCGCGGCCGGGGTCGGTCCACTGGGGACAACTCCGGCGACGGTGCCGAGATCAGGGGCCATCGAGCGTGGATGCATGGATGCTAGACCCGACCCATACGCGCGGCTCACCTCCGGGTTCCTCTCTGTGACAGACCAGACACCGGTGACCACGGCAGACCACTCGGACGTGTGGTCTGGAGCACGTCTGAGCTGCCGCGAAGGACGCCTTCCGGGACCGGGATTCCCTCGCGGAGTCCTTCCCGGACGGTTCCCGGGCGAAAGCGAGGCCACGGTGCGTGATCGCGGCGGACGGGGCGGGGGCTCTTGATCACGGTCGGCGCCGGATTGGTCGCGGATCGACCCTCCGAGTAAACGTTTGTGTTACGTAGCGTGCCGTTCCTATGGCGGTTACCCGGCGGTTGGGTACGGTCTGCCAGTTGAGCCCGGCGACCGTGACCGGGCCGTTCCTGGATCGTCCGCTGGATCAGCGGGGAGGGAGACACACGTTGCGTCGCATGCGTGGAACCGCGCTGGCCGCCGCGACCATGGCTGGGGTGCTTGCACTGGCCGGGTGCGCGAAGGACACCGGGGGAAGCAACAACAACGCGTCCGGTTCGGACGGCAACGCGGGCTCGAACTGCATCACCGCCCCGAAGCCGCCCGCCGCGCCTGCCGCCGCCACGAGCAGCAGCGCCGCCTCGGGCAAGGTCGACGGCAGCAAGCTCAAGGTCGGCCTGGCCTTCGACGTCGGCGGTCGCGGTGACGCTTCCTTCAACGACGCGGCCGCCGCGGGCACCGACCGGGCGAAGTCCGAACTGGGCGTCCCGACCGTCAACGAGAGCACCGCCAGCGCGAGCGAAAGCGAAGCCGCCAAGCAGCAGCGCCTCGAGCAGATGGCGCAGCAGGGCCTGAACCCGATCGTCGCGGTCGGTTTCGCCTACGCGCAGTCGGTCAAGGCCGTCGCCACGAAGTACCCGAACACGAAGTTCGCGATCGTCGACGACGACTCGATCAACTTGCCGAACGTCACGCCGCTGGTCTTCGCCGAGGAGCAGGGCTCGTTCCTGGCCGGCGTCGCCGCCGCGTACAAGAGCAAGAAGTGCCACGTCGGCTTCGTCGGCGGCGTGAACACCCCGCTGATCCAGAAGTTCGAGGCGGGCTTCCTGCAGGGCGCGAAGGCCGTTTCGAGCAAGATCAAGATCGAGGACGAGTACCTGACGCCCGCCGGCGACTTCTCCGGTTTCCAGGACCCGCCGAAGGGCAACGCGAAGGCCGCCGCCGAGATCTCCCGCGGCGCGGACGTCGTTTACCACGCCGCCGGCGCCTCCGGTAAGGGCGTGTTCGACGCGGCGAAGCAGAACAACGCGCTGGCCATCGGCGTCGACTCCGACCAGTACAACCAGAAGACGGTCGCCGCCGACAAGGACATCATCATCACCTCGATGATCAAGCGTGTCGACGTCGCGGTCTTCGAGTACCTGCAGGCCGTCGCGAAGGGCGACCTGAGCACGGTGCCGAAGCGCTTCGACCTGAAGTCCGACGGGGTCGGCTACTCGACCTCCGGCGGCAAGGTCGACGACATCAAGGACGTGCTGGACGGGTACAAGGCCCAGATCGTCTCCGGCGCCATCAAGGTTTCGGACAAGCCGGCCAAGTAACGCTCACGACGCGGCAGGGCTCGGAAGGATCTTCCTTCCGGGCCCTCACGCGTTTCCGACAGAACGGGATGTCCCCTCCGATGACCGAGATCGAGGCCGAAGCCGTCCCCGACCGGGGCGTGCCGGCCGTCCAGCTGACCGGGATCACCAAGCGGTTCCCCGGCGTCGTCGCGAACTCCGACGTCAACCTCACCGTCGCGGCGGGCGAGGTGCACGCGCTGTGCGGCGAGAACGGCGCGGGCAAGTCGACCCTGATGAAGATCCTGTACGGGATGCAGCAGCCCGACGAGGGCAGCATCGCCATCAACGGCGCCGAGGTGAGACTGCGCAACCCGCAGGACGCCATCCGCGCCGGGATCGGCATGGTGCACCAGCACTTCATGCTCGCCGACAACCTGACCGTCGCGGAAAACGTGTTCCTGGGCGCGGAGGCGCTGCACGGCATCGGCCGCGCGGCGCGGACGCGCTTGGCGGAACTGTCGAAGCGGACCGGGCTGCACGCGAAGCCCGACGCGCTGCTGGAGGAACTCGGCGTCGCCGACCGCCAGCGCGTCGAGATCGTCAAAGTCCTTTACCGCGGCGCGAAAATCATCATCCTCGACGAGCCGACCGCCGTGCTCGTGCCGCAGGAAGTGGACGCGCTGTTCACGACCGTCCGCGAGATGCAGGCCGACGGCTACACGTTCCTCTTCATCTCGCACAAGCTCGACGAGGTGCGCGCGATCGCCGACACGGTCACCGTGATCCGGCGCGGCACCACGGTCGGCACCGCGGATCCGAAGAAGATCACCAGCCGCGAGCTGGCCGAGATGATGGTCGGTTCGGAGCTGCCGAGCCCGGAGACGCGCGAGTCGACGGTGACCGACCGCGAGGTCCTGCAGGTGCGCGAACTGCGGCTGTCCGCCGAAGGTTCCGAGCGCAACGTGCTGGACCACATCTCCTTCACCGTGCACGCGGGCGAGGTGCTCGGCATCGCGGGCGTCGAGGGCAACGGCCAGACCGAACTGGTCGAGACGATCATGGGGATGCGCAAGGCGAGCGGCGGCCACATCGAGCTGACGCCGCCCGACGGCGAGACGCACGACCTGGTCAAGCTGGGCACGCTGGCGCGGCGCGAGGCGGGCATCGGCTACATCGCCGAAGACCGCACGCGGCACAGCCTGCTGCTCACGCAACCGTTGTGGGTCAACCGGATTCTCGGCTACCAGACGCGGGAACCGGTGTCCGGCGGGCAACTGCTCAACATCGCAGGCGCGCGCGAGGACACCGAACGGATCGTGCGCGAGTACGACGTCCGCACGCCCGGCATCGACGTTCCGGCCGCCGCGCTGTCCGGCGGCAACCAGCAGAAGCTGATCGTCGGGCGCGAGCTGTCCGGCAACCCGGTGCTGCTGATCGCTTCGCACCCGACGCGCGGCGTCGACGTCGGTGCGCAGGCGCTGATCTGGGAGCAGATCCGCCAGGCGCGTGCCGACGGCCTCGCCGTGCTGCTGATTTCCGCGGACCTCGACGAGCTGATCGGGCTGTCCGACACCATTCGCGTGATGCTGCGCGGGCGGCTCGTGAGCGAGGCGAACCCGGCCACCGTCACCCCGCAGGAACTCGGTTCCGCCATGACCGGCGCCGAAGAAGGTGAAGACTCATGAGTTCGTGGCGCACGCGGCTGCTGCCGCCTCTGCTCGCGATCGCGTTCGCGGTGATCCTGTCCGCGATCGCGCTCGTCATCTCCGGCGCCGACCCGTTGCAGGCGTACGGGACGATGATCGGCCAGCTGTTCAAGGGCTCCACCGCGGTCGACACGGTGAACCTCGCGACGGTGTACTACCTGTCCGGCCTCGCCGTGGCGATCGGGTTCCAGATGAACCTGTTCAACATCGGCGTCGAGGGCCAGTACCGGTTCGCCGCGGTGGTCGCCGCGATCATCGGCGGGGCGCTGCAGCTGCCGCCGGTCATCCACACCATCGTGATCCTGCTGGTGGCCGTGGTTTCCGGCGCGCTGTACGCGACGATCCCGGCGGTGCTCAAGGTGACCCGCGGCGTCAGCGAGGTCATCTCGACGATCATGCTGAACTCGATCGTCGCGGGCATCATCGCGTTCCTGATCAACGCCGACCAGTTCGGCGTGCAGACCGGCAACAACATCGGGACCAGGGTGATCGCGCCGTCCGGCCGGATCCCGGGCATCCCGCTCGGGTCGGGCACGCTGTTCGGGTTCGTGTTCATCGCGATCGTGATCGGCGGCGCGTACTGGTTCATGCTGAACCGCACCCGGTTCGGCTTCGAGCTGAAGGCGAGCGGCGAGTCCGCGACGGCCGCGGCAGCCGGTGGAGTGAGCGCGAAGAAGATGACGCTCATCGCGATGCTGCTGTCGGGCGCGGTGGCCGGTCTGGTCGCCATGCCGGAACTGCTCGGCCGCGACTACAGCTACGGCATCACCGCGACCCAGATGTACGGCTTCACCGGCATCGCGGTCGCGCTGCTCGGCCGCAACCACCCCGGCGGCATCGCGTTCGGCGCGCTGCTGTGGGCGTTCCTGGACACCTCCGCGGTGTCGCTGGAGCAGATCAACGTGTCCAAGGAGATCGCGACGATCATGCAGGGCATCATCGTGCTCTCGGTCGTCGTGGCGTACGAGATCGTGCGCCGGGCCGACCTCGCCGCGGAACAGCGCAGGGTGGGCAGGGCGCTCGCCGGCAACGGCCGCAAGGGCGCCTCGGTCGCGGAAGGCGGTGCGGTGTGACCACCACGACGGAGTTCTCCCGGCCAGGTCCGGAATCCGGAACGCCGATGCCGGTCAAGCGCAAGCGGCCGCGGATCCCCGGCTGGCTGCGCGGCGTGATCTGGGCCGTGGTCGCGATCGCGGTGATGTCGACCGCGTCGTACGCCACCGGCGTTTCGGCGCTGACGTCCAGCAACACCGCGTCGACCGCACTGCGGCTGGCGTTGCCGATCCTGCTGTGTGCGCTGGGCGGGCTGTGGGCCGAGCGCGTGGGCGTGATCAACATCGGCCTCGAAGGCATGATGATCCTCGGCACCTGGGGCGCGGCCTGGGGCGCGTATTACGGCGGCGCGTGGGTCGGCCTGCTGGCCGCGATCGCGTTCGGCGCACTGGGCGGGCTGCTGCACGCGGTGGCGACGGTGACGTTCAACGTCAACCACATCGTTTCCGGTGTCGCGATCAACCTGCTCGGGCTCGGGGTCGCGAAGTATCTGGCGAACCTGATTTTCGAGCCGCTGTCGGGAAACCCGCGCCAGTCGCCGCCGGTGCCGAAGTTCGACACCTACTCGGCGGCCGGATTGTCGGACTGGCTGGGCTCGCTGGAGAACCAGCAACGCGTCGGGTTGTCTGATGTCGCGGGCATTCTGCGCGGACTGGTGACCGGTGTCGCGCCGCTGACCATGCTCGCGATCGTGCTGATTCCGGTGAGCTACTGGATTCTCTGGCGCACGCGGTTCGGCCTGCGGCTGCGTTCATGCGGCGAGAACCCGGTCGCGGCGGAGTCGCTCGGCGTGAACGTGTACCGCTACAAGTACGTCGGTGTGCTGATCTCCGGTGGTTTCGCGGGCATGGGCGGTGCTTCCCTGGTGCTGCTCAAGGGCGGCGCGGACTACCTGGAGAACCAGACCAACGGCCGCGGTTACATCGGCCTGGCCGCGATGATCTTCGGCAACTGGCGGCCGGGCGGTCTGCTCGGCGGTGCCGCGCTGTTCGGGTACTCCGACGGTCTGCAGCTCGCCGGCGGCGGCGACGCGGTGCTGGCGTTGCTGTACGGCGCGGTGATTCTGCTGGCGATCATCGTGATCGTGCAGCTGATCCGGAAGCGCTGGCTCGCGGCCGCGCTCGGCGTCGTCGGCGCTGGGATTCTGTACGCGATCTACTGGACCAACGACACGCTGCCGAGCGACTTGATCCCGTACACCGCGCACTTCGTGACGCTGATCGTGCTAGCTGTTGCGTCGCAACGACTTCGGCCGCCCAAGGCGGACGGCGCGCAGTATCGACGAGGTGAGGGCGACTGATGTCCGAAGTGGACTGGGAGGCTTTGCGCGCGGCGGCGGTTTCGGCTGCTTCGCACGCTTACGCGCCTTATTCGGGACTGCACGTCGGCGTCGCGGCCATTGTGGACGATGGTCGGCAGGTGACCGGTTGCAACGTCGAAAACGCTTCGTACGGCTTGGGTTTGTGCGCTGAGTGCACAATGGCCGGACAATTGCGACTGTCCGGCGGTGGCCGTTTGGTCGCGGTCGCTTGCCGCAGCGGCGAAGGTGAATTGCTGATGCCTTGTGGACGGTGCCGCCAGATTCTGTTCGAGCTCGGCGGATCCTCTTGTCTGGTCGACACTCCGCGCGGGGTGCTGCCGATGTCGGAGGTGCTGCCGGACGCGTTCGGGCCGGAGGACCTGCCGTGACTTTCACCGCGGTAGACGTCATCGGGACCAAGCGCGACGGCGGACGGCTGAGCGACGAGCAGATCGACTGGGTCGTCGACGCCTACACCCGCGGAGCGGTCGCGGAAGAGCAGATGGCCGCGCTGGCCATGGCGATTTTCTTGCGTGGCATGGACGACGGCGAGATCGCGCGCTGGACCGGCGCGATGATCGACTCGGGTTCGCGGCTGTCGCTGGACGTCGCGCGCCCGACCGTAGACAAGCACTCGACCGGCGGGGTCGGCGACAAGATCACCTTGCCGCTGGCTCCGCTGGTCGCCGCGTGCGGTGCCGCGGTGCCGCAGCTGTCCGGTCGCGGGCTCGGGCACACCGGCGGGACGCTGGACAAACTGGAGTCGATTCCCGGCTGGCGGGCGGCGTTGTCCCTGGACGAGATCGCGGCGCAGCTGAACTCGGTCGGCGCGGTGGTCTGCGCGGCGACCGAGGGCTTGGCTCCGGCGGACAAGAAGCTGTACGCGCTGCGGGATGTCACGTCGACGGTCGAGTCGGTGCCGTTGATCGCCAGCTCGATCATGAGCAAGAAGATCGCCGAGGGCGCTTCGGGGATTGTGCTGGACGTGAAGGCTGGGTCCGGCGCGTTCATGAAGACGGTGCCGGAGGCGCAGCTGCTGGCGCGGACGCTCGTGGACATCGGCACTGCGCACGGGATGGCTTGCACGGCGTTGATCACCGACATGAGCACGCCGCTCGGCCGGGCGGTCGGCAATGCGGTCGAGGTCGCCGAGGCGGTCGAGGTCCTGCGCGGCGGCGGTCCGGCTGACGTGGTCTCGCTGACGGTGGCGCTGGCTCGGGAAATGCTTGCTTTGGCGGGGATTTCCGTGGATCCGGCTGAGGTGCTGGCGTCCGGGGAGGCTTACGAGGTGTGGGCTCGGATGATCACCGCCCAGGGCGGGGATCCTTCGGCTGCCTTGCCGCGGCCTTCTACGGTGCACGTCGTCCCGGCACCTGCTTCGGGGGTGCTGACTTCGCTGGACGCCTACGCCGTGGGTGTCGCGGCTTGGCGGCTTGGGGCTGGCCGGGCGCGAAAGGAAGACCCGGTGCAGGCCGCGGCGGGGATCTTGTGCCACGCGAAGCCGGGTGACCAGGTGGTGGAGGGGGAGCCGTTGCTGGAACTGCACACGGACACTCCGGACGCGATCCCGGCGGCCCTGGCCGCGCTGGAAGGCGGGTTCGCGGTGGGAGCGGAGGCTCCTGCTGCGCGGGGGATCGTGCTGGAGACGGTTCGGCCCTGAGTGTTTGCTTTCTCGTGGTTCCTGATCAACGGGCTGCGGTCGCCGGGCGTGGCGCATCGATCGCCCGCAGAGGGTGCCTGACCGGCAATCCCGGCGTGCTCGTCGGTCTGGATCTAGGGACGGGCGAGCAGCACGCGGTTGTCTTGGACTCGGACGGGAAGCGGCTGCATGCCGGGCCGCTGCCCAACAGCGAACCGGAGCTATGGACGCTGTCGCGCACGGACCGCATCAGTAGCCCTAAACGCCGGGATTGCCGAGACTCACGCTCCCCGCAAGGGCGCGGACACAGTCTGCCGCGCCGGGCGACAGCCTGAAAGATCGTGCTCCTGCAAAGTAAACAGGTCGCCGCCGAGACTCGATGAGCACCCTTTGCCGCGCTCATCTGCCTTGCCCGACGGCGCTGCGACCTCTACGCCATGCTCCGCAACGGCGCCCACTGCCAGCACTCGGAACCAGGTCCAGCCACTGCGGCTTGACAGCCGTACAGCGACATCCTCTAGAGGGCGGGCTCGGTCGCGGCTAATGACACTGAAACGACGAAGCCCCGTCCAGAACTCTGGACGGGGCTTCGGTCACTCAAGCTCAGTCAGTCGACTCGTCCGAGTCGCCGCCTGCCTTCGCCTTCGCGTCGGCGGCCTTGGGCGACCGGCCGTTGCGCGAGCTGCGGCGCGGCTGGCGTGGGGCGGGCGGCGGCGGGGCGATCTGCTGCACCGCCGGTCCGCCGCCCAGCATCAGTTCCGCGAAGGTCGCCATCGCTTCGTCCAGCTGGCCGCCGATGCGGCGTACCGATTCGTCGTTGCTGCGGCGCACCAGCGAGTCGACCGCGTCGGTGTCCGGCTGCTTCGACAGCGTGCCTTCGACCTTCGACAGGCCGCTGCGGACCGAGCCGTCCAGGTCGCCGATGCGGCCGGTGACGTCGTCCTCGACCTTGTCGATGCGGCTGGACAGGTCGTCGAGACGCTGGGTGATCGTTTCGAGCTTCGTGCCCACCGAGTCGAGGCGCGCGGCCGGGTCGATCATCTCGCCGGTGTCGGAGACCGCGCTCTTCAGCGCGTCGGTCGCGGCGCCGATGCGTTCCTTCGTCGCGCGGTCCAGTTCGTCGACGCGCGAGCGCAGTTCCTGGTCCGTGGTCTCGATCCGCTCGCGCAGCGACGTCTCGGCCATCTCGATCCGGTCGCGGATCGGGCCCTGCGTGGCCTGCGGCAGCGACTCCAGCTTGGCGTCCTGCTTGTCCAGGTGCCCGCCCAGCTCGTCGAGCCTGCGGTGGATGTTCTGCAGCTTGTCCTCGAGCCCGTCCATCCGGCCCGCGACGCCCTCGAACCGCGCCGCCACGCCGTCGAGGCGGCCGTCGAGCTGGGCGAAGGGCTTCGCCAGCTTGTCGACGATGCTCTCCACCGCGTGCGTGAGCGCGGCGATCGCGTTGTCCTGCGACTCCAGCCGCGTCATCGCCTCGTCGAGGCGCTCCGCCAGCACCCCGACCTCGGTCCGGTCCGGCAGTTCCGACAGCCGCTTGCGCACCGCGCCGAGGGAGTCCACCGGGGCGAGCCGGGCGTAGATGTCGTCGAGCGCGTCGAAGATCTGCTGCTGCTCGCTCTCACGAACCTCGGCCGCGCGCACCAGCATGTTGCGCATCCGGTCGAACGACGGAGCGGCAATGTGGTTGTCAGTGGTCACTGCGGTGTCCTTCGTCGGCGGGGAAAAATGGAAGGGACTGACCCGAGCTTATCGATGAAGAAAATTGCTGTGCGTATGGCCCCCGGGGAACGCGGATAACGACCGTGCCACCCGGATGGCCGATTCCTTGCGCACAGTGCTGAGCAGAGGGTTGTTCCGGTGCTCTCGGTTACGGCCAGGTAGGGGAATGACAGCGAGGCTACCGTTGGAGCATGTCGGACGTAACCCCGCTGAGCGCGGAGATCCTGCGCCGCGCCCCCAAGGTCCTGCTCCACGATCACCTCGACGGCGGCTTGCGGCCGGGCACGGTCGCCGAACTCGCCGAGGATCTCGGCTACCGGGACCTTCCCGCGACGGATCCGGACGAGCTGGGCCGCTGGTTCCGCGCCGCGGCGGACTCCGGTTCCCTGGTGTCGTACCTCGAAACGTTCGCCCACACGTGTGGTGTCATGCAAACGGAGGAAGCCCTGGTCAGGGTTGCCGCCGAAGCGGTCGAGGACCTGGCCGCGGACGGGGTCGTCTACGCCGAGCTGCGGTACGCGCCGGAGCTGTTCGTGGAACGCGGGCTGTCACTCGATGCAGTGGTTGAGGCCGTCCAGGCGGGCTTCGCCGAAGGGATGCGGAGGGTAGCCGCGGGCGGCGGCCGGATCCGGGTGCGGACGCTGTTGTGCGGCATGCGCCAGCACGCCCGCGCGCTCGAGATCGCCGAACTCGCGGTGCGCTACCGCGACGCCGGGGTGGCCGGATTCGACATCGCCGGACCGGAGGACGGATTCCCGCCTACCCGCAATCTGGACGCATTCGACTATTTGCGCCGGAACAATGCACACTTCACTATTCATGCCGGCGAAGCGTTCGGGCTTCCGTCGATCGGCGAGGCAATCCAGTACTGCGGCGCGGAACGGCTCGGGCACGGCGTGCGGATCGTCGACGACATCACCGCCGACGCCGACGGAAATGTCCACCTTGGACGGTTGGCCTCCTACGTCCGGGACCGGCGGATCCCGCTGGAGATCTGTCCCTCGTCGAATGTCCAGACCGGAACCGTGCCGTCGCTGGCCGAGCATCCCATCGGCCTGCTCGCCCGGCTGCGCTTCCGCGTCACCGTCAACACCGACAACCGGCTGATGAGCGGCTGCACGATGACCAGTGAATTCGCCGCGCTGGCCGAGACGTTCGGCTTCGGCCTCGACGACTTCCGCTGGTTCACGATCAACGCCATGAAATCCGCGTTCCTCGATTTCGACGAGCGGCTCGAGTTGATCGAGAACGTCGTCAAACCCGGGTACGCGGCGCTCGGCTGAATCCCGGCTCCGGAGACGCGCTGGCCGCGGCCGCCCGGAAAGGCGGTTGCGTTCGTTAGCCATGCCAACTATCGTTCACTATGTAAGACATAATTCTCAAAATATGAGACGGTGGACGGAATGACGCAGGTCGAGGCGGGGGAGCAGGTGCGGGAAAAAGGCAGCTCGCGGCGGTGGCTGATTCTCGCGCTCGGCCTCGCCGCGCAGACCGCCAGCTGCTCGTTCCTTTACGGGCTGCCGTTTCTCGTGCCCGCCATGCGCGAGGCCGACCATCTGACGCTGGCGCAGGCGGGCACGGTCGTCGCGGCCCCGAGCATCGGCCTGCTGCTCACGCTCATCGCCTGGGGCGCGGCTGCGGACCGTTACGGCGAGCGGCTCATCATGGCGCTGGGCCTGGGCATTTCGGGGTTACTCCTCGTGTACGCCGCCCTGTGGCACCACCCGGTCGGACTTCTCTTTGGAGTGTTTCTCGTAGCCGGTGCGTGCACGGCTTCGGTGAACGCGGCGAGCGGCCGGGTCGTGATGGGCTGGTTCGCCAAATCCGAGCGCGGCGTCGCGATGGGGATCCGGCAGACGGCGCAGCCGCTGGGGGTCGGAGTGGCCGCGCTAGGGCTGCCGCCGCTGGCCGCGCTGTGGGGGTTCCAGGCGGCGATGCTCCTGCCGGCCGTGCTGGCGGTCGGCGTGGCGCTGTTGGTTGCGCTGTTCGTCGTGGACCCGCCGCGGCCGCCGCGTGCGGCGAAGGGGGAGCGGCCGCCGTCGCCGTACCGCAAGCCGTGGCTGTGGCGAGTGCACGCCGCGAGCGCGCTCTTGGTGGTGCCGCAGTTCGCGGTGTCCGCGTTCGCGCCGGTGTATCTGGTGTCGCAGCATCAATGGACCGCCGCGCAGGCCGGGGTTTTCGTCGCGGTCGCTCAGGTGCTCGGCGCGCTCGGGCGGCTGGCGTCGGGGTATTGGTCGGACCGGGTCGGCAGCCGGCTGCGGCCGATGCGCCAGCTCGCTGTCGCCAGCGTGGTCGTGATGCTGCTGGTCGCGGTCGGGGACGCGACTTGGCTGTGGCTGGTGCTGGCCGCGCTGGTGCTGGCGGCGGTGATCACAGTGGCGGACAACGGTCTCGGCTTCACCGCGTCGGCCGAGCTGGCCGGGGTCGCGTGGTCCGGCCGCGCGATGGGGACGCAGAACACCGCGCAGAACATCGCCGCGTCGGCGACCCCGCCGTTGCTGGGTCTGGTGATCGGGGACAGCCGGTATGCGCTGGCGTACTGCGTGGCGGCGATTTTCCCGCTGCTGGCAATAGGTCTGGTTCCGGTGCGGGCAGAGTCCGAAAAGGACTAAGCGCGCAGGCCGTCGAGAAAGAACGCTAAGTGCCGTCGCCAGGTTTCGGGTGATTCGCGGATCAACGGCGACATCGCGGACATCAGCGGCGCGAGATCCGCGGGTGCGAAATCGGCGCGCAGCTGACCGGATTCCTTTGCCCGGTCGATAATCCGCGCGGCGTGCTCGAAACCGGCGGCGCATGCCTCCAGTACGGCCGGGCTGAGCGGCAGTCGCCGGGCGAGGGCGTCGCTGAGGCCGTGATCCTTGGCCTGCAAGGCAAACAGGCCGTCGAGGAATCCGGTGAAGCCCTGCCACGGGTCCGGCTCCGCCAACGCCTGCGTTGCCAGCTCGTCCAGCGCCGCGATTTGCGCGGGCAGGATCGCGTCGACAAACGCGTCTCGGGTCGGGAAGTGCGCGTACAGGGTGCCGATGCTGACCCCGGCGCTGCGGGCGATCTGCTCCAGCGGCGCGTCGAGGCCGTGCTCGCCGAACGCGCGCGTCGCGGCGGCCAGCAGTTTGTCGCGGTTGCGGGCGGCGTCCGCGCGCAACGGCTTCGATCCGGTGGCCATGGGTCCCATCGTACAAAGTCGAGGCCGCCCTCGGGTTTTGTGGTAACTTGGCGAACGAAGTCGAGGGCACCCTCGATTTATCCCTGGGGAAGGAAGCCAAGCCATGACCGCTCGCCCGACCGCTGTCGTTCTCGGAGCAGGACCCGGCCTCGGAATGTCGATGGCCCGCCGGTTCTCCGAGGAGGGATACAACGTCGCGCTCGTTTCGCGTACCGCTGAGCGGCACCCGGCTTACCTGGCCGAGCTCGACAACGCGGATGCGTTCGTCGGCGACGTCCGGAACGGCATCAGCGCGACACTCGACGAAATCACCGAACGGTTCGGCGGCATCGATGTCGCCTACTACGGCCCGGCCGCGATCGAACCGGACAGCTTCCCCACGGACATCACCGACGCGACCGTCGACGCCGTCGAGAAGGCGATGAGCTGGGTGTACCCGGCGGTCGAGGTGGTCGGCAAACTGCTGCCGGGCATGCTGGAGCGCGGCAGCGGCGGATTCCTGTTCGCCGGCGGGCTCAGCGCGGTGCGGCCGATGCCCGCGCTCGGCGCGCTCGCGGTGTCGTCAGCGGCGCTGCGGAACTACGCGCGGACGCTGCACGAGGGGCTGGCCGGGACCGGTGTGTACGCGGGCAGCCTGATCATCGGCGGCCTGGTCGAACGCGGCGACATTCACCGGATGGTCGTCGCACAGCGGGAAAAATACGGCGACGCCGGCGGCCACACCCTGGATCCGGATGCGATCGCCGGCGTCGCCTGGAAGATGTTCTCCGCCGGTGACTCGGCCGAGAGCGTGTTCGACGCCCTCTAGCAGGTTCAGACCACCGTGAGGCGGTTCTCGAAGTCCTCGACCAGCTTGCGCCAGGCGCTCTGCTCGGTGTCGAACGGAGCGCTCGGCTCGAGCCGGCTCGGGTCCGGCCGCAGCACGAACGACACCAGCCAGCCGAGGCTTTCGTTGGCCGCCAGCGCGGTTTCGACGGTGTCGTCGCCCGCCCATTCGGCCGCGTCGGTGATCAGCTCGACGGCCAGTTCCAGCTGGGTCGGGTCGATCGACTCCGGGCCCTCGGCGATGTCCTCGTCGAGACCGGGGAACACGTAGGTGTTGTCGGTGTCGACCTCGATCTCGAGTTCGTCGGCCGCCGCCTTCTCGCGCACCTCGTCCCAAGTGGACACGCTCGCGAGGTCGGTGTCGGCGAGCTCGTCGCCCGCCTTGATCGCCTTGAGCAGCGCCTTCGGCGAGCTGAACACGTCGATCTCGCCCTCGTTGCCGAGGAACACCGGCTTGTCGTCGAGGTAGCAGCGCAGCGTGTAGTACTCCGCGCCGGAGGTGACGATCTTGATCGGGTCGATGCCGACCTCGCCCCAGAAGCCGACCGGTTCGTCCTCGGCGTCCTCGTCCTCGGCGTCGACCGCTTCGAGGTCCTCCGGACCGCCGTCCTCTTCACCGGCCTCCGCCTCGGCGGACTCCTCGTGGAAGGCGGCCAGCTCTTCGGCGGTCTGCTCCAGCACCGCGGCGTCGACGTCCGGCACGGTCACCAGGTTGTCGATCGCGTCGAGCACGGTGTCCCACTTCTCGGAGACCGCCTTCGACAGGTCGTTCCACAGCGCTTCGCCCTCGCGCCCGGTGAACGGCAGCCGTCCCTGCTCCAGCAGCGAGAAGCCCTCGTAGGCGTCGAGCACCTCGTGCACCTCGTCCAGCTCGCACACGTCGGCGAGCGAACGGACGATGCCGACGATCTCGGCCAGCTCGCCGATCGTCCACGAGTCCGGCTCCTCGGCGACCAGCTCGGGCACGCCGACGAGGTCGTAGGAGTGGTCGTCGTCGGGGATCAGCTCGGGCACGTTCAGCGCGGGCACCGCGTCCCACGCCGGGTGGTCGAGCAGGTCGTGCTGCTCGGCCGTGCGCACGAAAGCGGCCAGGTGCGCGGCGTCCGGGAAGGCGTACAGGTCGTCCTCGTCGCCGAGGAACGCTTCCCACTCCTCGCCGTCCTCCCGCCACCGCGGGGCCCAGAGGGTGACCACGTCGCCCTGCGGCAGCCCGAGCTCGATCGGGATGATGTCCTGTGCCATTGCCGAATCCTCCGCGAGTACCGCCCGTGTGCGCGCCCGCCTGTCCGTTCCCCTCCGGCAGCGCGCGGTACCGGAAGCCTACGGGTTAGGGCAAGCACCCGCGATCTCCCCTGCACCTGCGGGCGGGGCCGGGATGGCACGATGGGTGCCACGATGACTCTCACCGACCTCCTGCCAGCGGATCCCGACGCAGATGCCCTGTTCGAAGCCTTCACGACGTGGACGGCGGAGCGGGGCATCGAGCTGTACCCGGCGCAGGAGGAGGCGGTGATCGAGGTCGTCTCCGGGGCCAACGTGATCCTGTCGACCCCGACCGGCTCCGGCAAAAGCCTCGTCGCGGTCGGCGCGCACTTCACCGCGCTCGCCCATGGCAAACGCAGTTTTTACACCGCGCCGATCAAGGCGCTCGTCTCGGAGAAGTTCTTCCAGCTCATCGAGATCTTCGGGGCCGACCAGGTCGGCATGATGACCGGCGATTCGAGCGTCAACGCCGACGCGCCGATCATCTGCTGCACCGCGGAAATCTTGGCGAACATCGCGTTGCGCGACGGCGCCGGCGCCCCGGTCGGCCAGGTCGTCGCGGACGAGTTCCACTTCTATTCGGAACCGGACCGCGGCTGGGCGTGGCAGGTCCCGCTGATCGAGCTGCCGAACGCGCAGTTCGTGCTCATGTCGGCCACGCTCGGCGACGTTTCGTTCTTCGAAAAGGACCTGACCCGGCGGACCGGACGGCCTACCGCGGTGGTCACTTCGGCGCAGCGGCCGGTGCCGCTCACCTTCCGGTACGCGCTCACGCCGCTGCACGAGACGATGTCCGAACTGCTCAACGGCGGCCAGGCGCCGGTGTATGTCGTGCATTTCTCGCAGGCCGCGGCCATCGAGCGGGCGCAGACGCTGATGAGCATCAACGTCACCACCAAGGCGGAGAAGGAGGCGATCGCCGACCTGCTCGGCGACTTCCGGTTCTCCGCCGGGTTCGGCAAGACGCTCTCGCGGCTCGTGCGGCACGGCATCGGCGTGCACCACGCGGGCATGCTGCCGAAGTACCGGCGGCTGGTCGAAACGCTGGCGCAGTCCGGACTGCTGAAGGTGATCTGCGGGACGGACACTCTCGGCGTCGGCATCAACGTGCCGATCCGCACGGTGGTGTTCTCGGCGCTGACGAAGTACGACGGCGTGCGGCAGCGGCATTTGAAGGCGCGCGAGTTCCACCAGATCGCCGGACGCGCGGGCCGGGCCGGCTACGACACCGACGGTTACGTGGTCGTGCAGGCCCCGGATCACGTGGTGGAGAACGCGAAGGCGCTGGAGAAGGCGGGCGACGACCCGAAGAAGAAAAAGAAGATCGTCCGGAAGAAAGCGCCGGAGGGTTTCGTCAACTGGACCGAGAGCACGTTCGACCGGCTGATCGCGGCCGATCCGGAACCGCTCACGTCCAGTTTCCAGGTCAGCCACTCGATGCTGCTGAACGTGATTTCCCGGCCGGGCAACGCGTTCGACGCGATGCGGCATCTGCTGGAGGACAACCATTCGGACCGTCCGACGCAGCGGAAGCTGATCCTGCGGGCGATCGAGATCTACCGTTCGCTGCTCGCCGCCGGGGTCGTGGAAAAGCTGCCCGAACCGGACGCCGAGGGGCGCGTCGTCCGCCTGACGGTGGACCTGCAGTTCGATTTCGCGTTGAACCAGCCGCTTTCGCCGTTCGCGTTGGCTGCCATCGAATTGCTGGACATCGAGTCGCCGTCGTACGCGCTGGACGTGGTGTCCATTGTGGAATCCACAGTGGACAACCCGCGTCCGGTGCTGTCGCAGCAGCAGTTCAAGGCGCGCGGGGAAGCCGTGCAGGCGATGAAGGCCGACGGGATCGAGTACGACGAGCGGATGGAACTGCTCGAGTCCGTCACGTATCCGAAACCGCTGGAGGAACTGCTCAACGCGGCTTACCAGTCGTATCGCGCCGGGCATCCGTGGGTGGCGGATTACGAGCTGTCGCCGAAGTCGGTGGTGCGCGATATGTACGAGCGCGCGATGAACTTCGTGGAATACGTGGGCTTTTATCAGCTCGCGCGGTCTGAGGGTTTGGTGCTGCGCTACCTCGCCGACACCTACGACGCGTTGCGGCACACCGTGCCGGACGAGGCGAAGACCGAATCGCTGCAGGACCTCATCGAATGGCTCGGCGAACTGGTGCGCCAGGTCGACTCGAGCCTGCTGGACGAATGGGAAGCCCTGCGGCATCCGGACGAGGAAGGCCCGGTGTCGCACCGGCCGCCGCCCGAGCCGCCCGCGGTCACGCGCAACGAGCGGGCGTTCCGCGTGCTGGTGCGCAACGAGTTGTTCCGCCGGGTGGAGCTGGCTTCGCGCCGGGCGTACGACGAACTGGGCTCGCTGGACGCGGCTTCCGGCTGGGACGCGGACGCGTGGGAAGACGCGATCGAGGACTACTTCGACGAGCACGATTCACTCGGAATCGGCCCGGACGCGCGTGGTCCGGCGTTGCTGCTGATCGAGCAGGAGCCGGACGTGTGGCGGGTTCGGCAGATCTTCGACGATCCGGCCGGCGACCATGACTGGGGGATCAGCGCGGAGGTCGATCTGCGTGCCTCGGACGAGGTGGGCAGCGCGGTGGTCCGGATCGTGGACGTCAATCAGCTCTGATCTGCACCTGCCCGGGCTGCGCGGGTTGGCGGTACGTGAGGGGAACCCTGAAGGAATCAGATTCCCTCAGGGTGGCCCTCACGGACCTCAAGACACGGTCAGACAGGGGGGAATCGGGCATTGAGGTGGCGGTGGCGTCTCTTGTGGACGGTCGGCGAGACTGGCTTAAGTTCCTGGCATTGACTCTGATTCCCTCAGGGTTCCCTCGCGTACTTGCCGACCATGCCGACGCGGGAGGAGATCATGCGGAGCCGCGCTGGTCCAGGATCGGCGGCTGCCAACGGGTGTAGCGCAGCATCGACCGCGCCATCACCGTCGTCGGCATGGCTCGGAACGCCAGATTCCGCACCGCGATCGCGGCTGGGTTCGTCAGCTGCTGACCCATCCGGCCGGTTTGCCGGGCGGCTCGGGCGATGGCCTGGCTGCGCGGGCGGCGTTCGGCGTCGTACCGAGTGAGCGCGGCGTTGGGATCGGCCGACGACAGCGCATGGGCCAGTGTCACCGCGTCTTCCAGGGCCTGGCAGGCACCCTGACCGAGGTTCGGTTGCATCGCGTGTGCGGCATCGCCGAGCAAGGCGACTCGACCGGACACATAGGACGGCAGCGGCGTCACCAGTTCGTAAACGTCGTGGTGCAGCACGGCTTCCGGGTCGGTCGCGTCGAGCAGCGCGGTGATCGGTTCGTGCCAGGAACCGAAGCGGCGGCGCATTTCGGCGATCGGGTCGGGATAGCGGGTGCCTGCCGGGATGCTCAGCACGGCGTGCCATTCGGCTCGGCCGTCCGCCAAGCCGATGTATCCGAACTCGACTCCTCGGCCCCAGGTGAGGTTGAAGTCCGAAGAGGACAGTGCGAACGGCTCGGTCGTGATGGCGCGGATGACGGCCGATCCACTGTAGACGGGGCCAGGATGAGCGGGAAAGAAACGCTTGCGCAGTCGGCTGTTGACGCCGTCGGCGGCGACAATCACGTCGGCTTCGTGGCGGCCGGACGACGTGACCACGGCGTTGTCCTCGACGGCGGTGACCTCGTCCCGCACCACCGGCGAGGGCAGCAGAGACCGCAGCAGCCGATGCAATTCGTACCGTGCGATGCCGACGATCGGCGTCCCGGCGACGCGTTCGAGTTCGGCTCCGTCCATGCGCGCCAGCCAAGTCCCGCGCGGGCTGCGGGTGCTGACGGTGCGCTGGAAGCAGCCGGCGGCGCGGAGTGCGTCGCCGGCTCCCAATGCGTCCAGGGCTCGAACGCCGTTGGCGGCAAGGGAAATTCCGGAACCGGCGTCGTCCAGTTCGCCGGGCAGCCGTTCGAAGACCGTGACCTGCCAGCCGATGCGCGACAATCCGATCGCCGCGGCCAGCCCGCCGATTCCCCCGCCTACGACTGCCGCTGATCCACCTGTGGGCACCCCGCCAGGATAGGCCCGATCAGCTGGCCATGAGCATGGAACGCGCGTCCAGGCCGTCGAACCACAGGCCGATCGCCAGTCCGGCGGCGGCTTCCAGCAGGGCGGCTCGGTCGAGGCCGCCCGCGGGCAGCGGAGTGCAGCCCAGGTCCTGGACCAGCTCCGTTGCGACGGCGACGGCCTCCGGGGCACCGCACAGCGGGACGCCGAGCGGGCGGCCTTCGAACAGCGGCGGGGTCATTCGCCAGACGTCCACGTGGGCGAGGTTGAACGCCTTCACCACCGAAGCGCCGGGGGCATATTCGGCGATCCGCGCGGCTACGGGTTCACCGGTCGCACCGGGGACGTTGGTGCAGTCGATGAGGACTTTGCCGTTGAGGTCGAGCGGGGTGAGCAGGGCTTCGAGGGCGGTGGTGGGGACGGCCAGCAGGATGGCGTCCGCTCGGGCGGCGGCCTCGGCCCAGTCCAAAGTCTCGGCGCCGAGTTCAGCGGCCAAGGCGGCGGCGTGCGCGGGGGAGCGGCCGGACACGGTCAGGTCGTGCCGGGTCCACTGGCCGCCGAGGGCGGACGCCATTCCGCCGGTGCCGAAGAGGGCGATGCGCATGGGAAGGTCTCCTGTCGTCGCGTGGTTGTACGCAAGCGACGTTAGGAACCCCGGCAGGAACCGAAAGGTAACCATGGACTTCATCGCCGACTGCCGCACCCGGCTCGCGTTCGACCTGGTGGCGAACACCTGGCATCCGGTCGTGCTGTGGGCGTTGAAAAACGGCCCGCTGCGGCACGGCGAACTGCGCACGCGCATCGGCGGGATCAGCGCGAAGGTGCTGACCGAGGCGGTGCGCAAGCTGGAACGCGACGGGCTCGTGGAGCGCGCGGACGGGGCGTATCAGCTCACCGGGCTAGGGGCGAGTTTCCTCGGGCCGATCGAGGGGTTTGGGCGCTGGGCGGCGGAGTACGGCGACCAGGTGCTTGAAGCGCAGCTCGCTCACGAGGGCAATGGCCTGGCCCGCGCCAGTTCCAGCAACGGGACGGCCGCCGCGGCGTCGGTGACCAGCGTCGACACCAGTCCGGACCGCAGTACCGCGTCCACCGCTTCGGCTTTCGGGCGGCTGTAACCGATCGCGATCACCTCGGGGACCGCCATCAGCTCCTCGTGGCTGATCGCCAGCACGTGGTGCGCCAGCCCGGTGCCGAGCGAGTTGCCGTCCGCGTCGAACAGCCGCGCGGCGACCTCGGCGGTCGCGCCCCGGGCCGCGATGGCGGCGCGTTCGGCCTCGTCCAGCGCGTCGTACACGGTGGACTCCCCGGCCTCCCAGGACCCGATACTCACGACCGCTTTGGTGAGTTTCCCGAACTGGGCGAACGTTTCCGCGATGCCCGGCTGGTGCCGCAGGATCTCGGTGGTCCGCCGGTCGGGCAGGACGAGCGGGCCGAAGATCGGGTACGAATCGCCGCCGGACACCGACGTCACGCGGCTGACCGTCTCCACCGAACGGCCGCGCATGTCCATCCCGGCCTGCACCCCGCACAACTGCACGATCGGGCAGCGCGGCAGGGTCCGGATCGCCTCGGTCATCGCGTTGACCGACCGCGCCCAGGACAGCCCGATGACGTCGTCCGGGGTCGCGATCTCCTCCAGCAGCCGGGCGGCCAGCGCGCCGACCTGCTTGCGGACGACCTCCCTCGGTTCCTTTTCGGATGCTCGTTCGAGCACGAGCACGCGGTTCAGCCGGTACGCCCGGCGGATGTCGTCGGACAGTTCGACGTCGACCGGCGCGGGCAGGTCGAACTCGATCCGCACCAGTCCGGACTCGAGTGCCGTGTCCAGCATCCGCGCGACCTTGAACCGGCTCATGCCGAACTCGTCGGCGATCTCCAGTTTCGAGGCGCCCTGCACGTAGAACCGCCTGGCCATGGTCGCCAGCAGCAGCGTCTCGGTTAGCGGTAGTGGCCCCTTTTTCCTGCTCACATGAGCAGGATAGCGCAAAAATGAGCTTTGCTGGTTGACGGATCCGCAGGCAGGGGCCTGTAATGCCTACGCATGTTACCTACGGCATAAGTCAAAATCGCTCAAATGAGCATCTTGGAAGGTGATGACGCATGCGCGCCGCGATCGTGGACCGGCCCGGGGAGATCCGGGTCGGCGAGGTTCCCGATCCGAAGCCCGGGGAGCGCCAGGTCGTCGTGAAGGTGGGTGCCTGCGGGATCTGCGGCACGGACCTGCACATCGCCGACGGGCATTTCCCGCCGACCCCGTATCCCATCGTCCCCGGGCACGAGTTCTCCGGGGAGATCGTCGAACTCGGCGCGGACGTGCCCGCCGAGTGGAAGGTCGGCGACCGGGTCGCGGTCGACCCGTCGATCTACTGCGGATACTGCACCCCGTGCCGGTCCGGGCACGGCAACCTCTGCGCGAACTGGAACGCGACCGGCGACACCGTCAACGGTGCGTTCGCCGAGTACGTCGCGGTGCCTGCCGACACCTGTTACCGGATGCCCGACTCGATGACCTGGGAACAGGGCGCGCTGGTCGAACCCGTTTCCTGCGCGGTGCACGGCGTGCGCCGGATCGGGGTGGAGGCGGGCGAACGCTTCCTCGTGGTCGGCGCGGGCACGATGGGGCTGATCATGCAGCAGCTCCTGATCCGCGCGGGTGCGCACGTGACGATGGTCGACCGCAACGCGGCCCGGTTGCCTCGCGCGACCGACCTCGGCGCGACCGCGGTGGCCTCCGACGTGTCCGAATTGGACGATGAGCGCTTCGACGCCGCAGTGGACTGCACGGGCGCGGCACCCGCCATCGAGGCAGCGTTCAACGCGCTGCACCGCGGTGGCCGGTTGCTCGTGTTCGGCGTCGCCCCGGCCGAAGCCCGCGTCGCGCTTTCGCCGTTCCGCATCTACAACGACGAAATCACCATCGTCGGTTCGATGGCCGTGCTGAACAGCTACGGCAACGCGCTCGACCTCGTCGCGAACGGTTACATCGACACCGAAGCGCTGATCACCGACACCCTTCCGCTCGAGCAGTACCCCGAGGCGCTGGCGAAGATGCGCAGCGGGTCCGGCCTCAAGATCCAGGTGCTGCCCGGAGGTGGTGGCGGTGCGTAAACTCCTGTGCCTCCTTGCCGCGACAGCGTTGTTAGTGACGGGATGCGCCGGAGCCGGGGCGCTCGGCACCGGCGGGCGGACACTGGTCGTCGCGATCGTGTCCAATCCGCAGATGAAGGACGCCATCTCGCTCAAGGGCGAGTTCGAGCAGGCCAACCCCGGGATCAAGCTCAAGTTCGTTTCCCTTCCGGAAAACGAGGCCAGGGCGAAGATCACCGCGTCCACCGCCACCCAGGGCGGCGAGTTCGACGTGGTGATGATCAGCAATTACGAGGCTCCGCAGTGGGCGGCCAACGGCTGGCTGGAGAACCTCGAACCGCACATGAAGGCGACGCCGGGATACGACGAGGCCGACTTCATCCCGAGCATCCGGCAGTCGCTGTCGTACCAGAACCAGATGTACGCGGTGCCGTTCTACGGCGAATCGTCCTTTGTGGTCTATCGCAAGGACCTGTTCCAGAAGGCCGGGCTGAACATGCCCGCGCATCCGACGTGGCAGCAGATCGCCGATTTCGCCGCGAAACTCGATGACAAGCAGGCCGGCGTCGCCGGGATCTGCCTGCGCGGCAAGCCGGGCTGGGGCGAAAGCCTCGCGCCGTTCACCACGGTCGCGAACACCTTCGGCGCGCAGTGGTTCGACAAGAACTGGAACGCGAAGCTGACCAGCCCGGAGTTCACCAAGGCGGCGAACTTCTACGTGAACCTGCTGCGCGACCACGGAGAGGTCGGCGCATCCAGCGCCGGGTTCACCGAATGCGGCACGAAGTACGCCCAGGGCAACGCCGCGATGTGGTACGACGCCACCTCGATGACCGGCACCACGGAAGACCCGAAGACCAGCCACGTCGGCGGCAAGAACGGCTACGTCGCCGCGCCGGTGGACAAGACGCAGGCGAGCGGCTGGCTCTACACCTGGGCGCTGGGCATTCCGAAGGTCGGCAAGAACAAGGACGACGCCTGGAAGTTCATGGCGTGGATGACGAACAAGGAGTACGCGAAGAAGGTCGGCGAGACCTACGGCTGGAACCGGGTGCCGCCGGGCACGCGCAAGTCGACCTATGAGATCCCGCAGTACAAGGAAGCCGCGAAGGCCTACGCCCAGCCGACGCTGGACGGCATCGCGGCGGCCAACCAGCAGCAGACGATGGTGAACCCGGTGCCGTACCCGGGCATCCAGTTCGTCGGGATCCCGGAGTTCCAGGACCTCGGCACCCGGGTGAGCCAGCAGTTGTCCGCCGCGATCGCCGGTCAGACCTCCGTCGCCGACGCGCTCGCGCAATCGCAGAAATACGCGGAAACCGTCGGAAAGTCGTATCAGGAGGTGCAGAAATGAGCACCCTCTCCGTCCCCGCCGGAACCGCGCCGGCGACCGCGAAGCCCGCTGCCAAGAAGGTGACCGGTTCGGCCGGGAAACGGCGGCTGCCGCTGCTGCCCGCGCTGATCTTCGTGATCGCGGTGACGCAGATCCCGTTCCTGCTCACCCTGTTCTACTCGTTCCAGTCGTGGAACCTGGTGCGTCCGGGCTCTCGGCATTTCGTCGGTTTCCGCAACTACATCGACGTCTTCACCGACACGACGTTCCTCGGCGCGCTGCTGAACACCGTGGTGCTCACCGTGGTCTGCGTGTTCCTGTCGCTGCTGCTCGGACTCGGGCTCGCGGTGCTGCTCGACCGGAAGTTCGCCGGCCGCGGCTTCGTCCGCACGCTGCTGATCACGCCGTTCCTCATCCTCCCGGCGGCAGGCGCGCTGCTGTGGAAGACGACGGTGTTCGACCCGACGTACGGGCTGCTGCACTTCGTGTTCGGCACGGACACCGACTGGCTTTCGCAGTTCCCGCTGGCCGCGGTGATGGCGCAGATCATCTGGCAGTGGACGCCGTTCATGACGCTGCTGATCCTCGCCGGGCTGCAAAGCCAGTCTAAGGAGGTGCTGGAGGCGGCGTCGGTGGACGGCGCGAGCCGCTGGCGCACCTTCGTGTCGATCACGCTGCCGCACCTTTCTCGGTTCCTGCAGCTGGCCACGCTGCTCGGCGCGATCTACATCGTGAACAGCTTCGACGCGATTTTCCTGATGACGCAAGGCGGTCCGGGCACGGCCAGCACGAACCTGCCGTTCTACATCTACCAGCGCGCGTTCGAGGGCTTCGACATCGGACAGTCGTCCGCGATGGGCGTGGTGGTGGTCATCCTGACGATGATCGTCGCGACGTTCGCGCTGCGGCTGATGTTCCGCGCGTTCTCCGTGGACGGAGGAGTCAAGTGAGCACCGCAACCGCCACCGCCTCGCCCGCCGCCACCGACACCGCGCCGCCTCCGCGTCGCCGGACCAAACGCCGCTATGGCCCCGGCACGCTGACCGTCGCGACCTGGATCATCGCGATCCTGTTCGTTTTCCCGCTGCTGTGGATGATCCTCACCGCGTTCAAGCAGGAGAACGACGCCTACACCGATCCGCCGAAGCTGTTCTTCACCCCGACGTTCGACCAGATCTCGAACGTCCTCAACAGCGGTTTCCTGCCGTACCTGGGAAATTCGGCGTTCGTCACGGTGATTTCGACGCTGCTCGTGCTGCTGCTGGGAATCCCGGCCGCGTACGCGCTGTCGCTGGCCCCGGTCAAGGGAACGAAGAACGCGCTGGGCTTCTTCCTGTCGACCAAGATGCTGCCGATCGTGGCCGCGATCATCCCGCTGTACGTGATCTCGCAGAACACCAACCTGCTGGACACGGTGTGGGCGCTGATCATCCTGTACACCGCGATGAACCTGCCGCTCGCGATCTGGATGATGCGGTCGTTCTTCCTGGAAGTCCCCGGCGAAATGATCGAGGCGGCGCGGATCGACGGGGCGAACCTGCCGACGTTGCTGCGCAAGATCATCATGCCGGTGGTCGCGCCCGGGATCGCCGCGACCGCGCTGATCTGCGTGATCTTCTCCTGGACGGAGTTCTTCTACGCGGTCAACCTCACCGCCGCCCGGGCCGGCACGGTGCCGGTGTTCCTGGTCGGCTTCATCACCAGCGAGGGCCTGTACTGGGCCCAGCTGTCCGCCGCCGCGCTGCTGGCCTCGCTGCCGGTGATGATCGTCGGCTGGATCGCGCAGAACCACCTGGTGCGCGGCCTGTCCATGGGCGCTGTGAAGTAAGGGAGAACGCAGATGTCCGCTGAAGTGATTTACGACCAGGCGTCGCGTGTCTACCCCGGCAACCCGGGCGTCCGCGCGGTCGACCAGTTGAGCCTCGATGTGCCGGACGGCGAATTTCTCGTGCTCGTCGGCCCGTCCGGATCGGGCAAGTCGACCGCGCTGCGGATGCTCGCCGGGCTGGAGGACGTCAACGAGGGCGCGATCCGGATCGGCGACCGCGACGTCACCGACCTGCCGCCGAAGGACCGGGACATCGCGATGGTGTTCCAGTCCTACGCGCTGTACCCGCACATGACGGTCGCCGACAACATGGGTTTCGCGTTGAAATTGCGCGGTTTCTCGGCGGCCGACATCAAGAAGCGGGTGGACGAGGCCGCCAAGATGCTGGACCTGTCGCGGTTCCTCGACCGCAAACCGAAGGCGTTGTCCGGCGGGCAGCGGCAGCGAGTCGCGATGGGCCGGGCGATCGTGCGCGAGCCGAGCGTGTTCCTGATGGACGAGCCACTGTCCAATCTGGACGCGAAATTGCGCGTGGAAACCCGCGCCAACATCGCGAAACTCCAGCAACGGCTCGGCACGACGACCATCTACGTGACCCACGACCAGGTCGAAGCCATGACGATGGGCGACCGGGTGGCCGTGCTGAAGGACGGCGTGCTGCAGCAATGCGCGTCGCCGCGGTCGCTGTACGAGAAGCCGGAGAACTCGTTCGTGGCCGGGTTCATCGGATCGCCGGCGATGAACCTGGCGACGCTGCCGTTGACCGACGGCGGCGTGCAGCTAGGCGACCTCGTGGTGCCGCTGCCCACTGAGGTGCGGACCGCGGCAGCTGGGCTGTCGGAGATCGTCTTCGGCATCCGGCCGGAGTCGCTGCGCCTGGTCGGCGAGGCCGACGACGGTTTCGAGCTGGTGGTGGAACTCGTCGAGGAACTGGGCGCGGACGCGTACCTGCACGGCAAGGTCGGCGACGACCGGTTCGTGGTCCGGGTCGACGGCCGGACGCCGCCGCGGATCGGCGACAACGTCCGGGTGGCGCTGCGCGGCGAGGGCGAGACGCACGCGTTCGATCCGAAGACGACGCTGCGGCTGGGCTGAACGGCTCGTGAGCGTTCATGCCGGTTAGCACCGGCATGAACACTCACGACCCGCCTACCTCTCACGGGGGAGACGCTTCCCCCTCGCGCCGGATCCTCTCCGCCGCGCCCCGGGCGACGCTTGACGCATGACGCTGAAGCAAGCCGAGTTGCGCAAATGGCCGGGTTGCGCCGCCGCGGTGTGGGGTCTCTTGTTCGCGATCCCCAGCTTCGTCTGGGCGACCGGCAGTACGTTCGGCGCGCAGTCGACGGTGTCGCCGTCGCTGGTGAAGCTCGCGCAGGACCGGGTGCCGTGGTTTGTGGCCGTGCTGGTGATCACCGGACTGCTGAAGGTTTTCGGCGCGATGGTCGGCGTCAGTCTGACGCGGCCGCGCGGCCGGTGGCTCAGCCGGACGATGGTGTTCTGCGGCGGTGGCGCCGCGATTCTGCTGACCTGGCACGGCGGGCTGTTCGTCGTACAGGGCGTGCTGGTGAAGACCGGAGCCGTGGCGGTCGATCCAGAGCTTTCCAACCTGGTCGGTTGGTATCTCTACCTCTGGGGACCGTGGTTCATCGTCGGCGGTATCGCGTTCGCGGTGGCGGCCGCGCGGTATGTCGTGGCCCGCGATGACCGACGCGCGCTGACGCGGTACGGAGTGGTCGGCGCGCTCGGTGCGTTGGCGCTGTCGGTGGCTGCGGTCGCGACGGGCATCGGGTGAGTCAGCGGAGGGCGCCAGCGAGGACCGTGCTCGTCATCTGGCGAACGGCTTCCTCGCTGGGCGGTTCTCCGGTGCGATCCGCGAAGAGCAGGTGCCCGGCTCCGATGAGCGTCGGGGCCAGTGTCTTCACATCGGCATCTGGCGCGATCCGGCCGAGTTCTTGTTCTGCGGCAAGGTAATTCGCCAGGACGTGCGCCGCGTCCGTCGCCAGCGGAATCCCCGGACCCGGCCGCGCTGCCCGGAGCCGGTGCCGCAGTTCGTCGCGGAAGGTGATCAGCGCGACGATCGACACCGCGACCGACGAGAAGACCTCGGTGAGCACCTCGGCCACCGTTTCGACCACGTCGCCGGTCCCGGCGTGCAGGTCCTCCGCGCGGGCTTCGAGGCGATGGATCCGGTCGAGCACCAGCGCGGCGAGGAACGCGTCGAAATCCTCGAAATGCCGGTGCAGCACGCCCTTCGCGCAATCCGCCTCGGTGGTGACGGCGCGACTGGTGAGTCCGCTCGGTCCTTCGCGCAGCAAAACCCGTTCCGCGGCGTCGAAAAGCTGAGCGCGAACGTCGCGGAGATGGATCCCGGTGGGCACCTTGGCGGTCCTTCCTAGCCATAGTGGGCGCTTGCCCACTATGGTGGGCACATGCCCACTTTACCTCGTCCCGAACCGCATCAGCACCGGACCATGGCGGAGTCGTTCGGCGTCGATCCCGAGCGCTACGACCGGGCCCGCCCGCGTTACCCGGACGAACTGGTGACCGCCGTCCTCGCCGCCAGCCCAGGGAAGGACCTGCTCAACGTCGGGTGCGGCACCGGCATCGAGGGGCGGCAATTCCACGCCCGCGGCGCCGTCGTGCTCGGCGTCGAGCCGGACGCGCGGATGGCGGAGTTCGCCCGGCGCGCTTTCCCAGTCGAGGTCGCGAAATTCGAGGATTGGGACCCGGCCGGGCGGACGTTCGACGCCCTCGTGTCCGGGCAGGCGTGGCACTGGGTCGACCCGGCCGCAGGAGCCGCGAAAGCCGCGCAGGTGCTCCGCCCCGGCGGCCGGTTCGTCGCGTTCTGGCACGTGTTCATGCCGCCGGAAGAAATTTCCCTGGCACTGGCGGACGCGTTGCGCCGGGCGATGCCGGATTCGCCGTTCAGCGGCAACTACCTGAAAAAACCCAGCGCCGACGCCTACCAGCCGATGCTCGACAAAGCCGCGGACGGACTGGCCGCGACCGGCGCGTTCGGCGAGGCGGAGAACTGGCATTACGCCTGGACGCAGGACTACCGCCGCGACGAATGGCTGGACCTGCTCGCCACGCAGGGCGGCGTCACCGTGGCGACGCCGGAGCAGCGCGACCGGATCCTGGCTGAGGTCGGCGCGGCGATCGACGCGCGTGGCGGCCACCTGACGACGAATTACTCGACCGCCGCGGTGACCGCCGTCCGTCTTGCCGCGTGAAAGGCCGGTCCCCGGCGCGAAACCGGGGACCGGTCAGGTCACTCCTCCAGCGAAAGCGCTTGGCTCGGGCAGATGTTCACGGCCTCGCGCGCCTTCTCGACCAGTTCGCCGTCCGGGGTGTCGTTGAGGACGATGACCGTGCCGTCGTCCTCGCTCTGGTCGAACAGCGCGGGCTCGGTGAGCACGCACTGGCCGGCGCCGACGCACTTGCCGGTGTCCGCGATGATCTTCATGATGGCCTCTTCCTGGCTTGTGGTGGGAGCACTCTGATCTCTACCAGGTCACTGGCAACTGGTACAGGCCGAAGATCGTGGCATCCTTCTTCACCGGCAACTCGTCGGCCGGGACCGTGCACGTGAGCGTCGGAACGCGGCGGAACAGCGTGTCGAAGACGATCTGCAGTTCCATCCGCGCGAGGTTCTGGCCGAGGCATTGGTGCGGTCCGAACCCGAACGCGACGTGGTGGCGCGCGCCGCGTTCGAGGTCGAGCTTCTCCGGGCTCTCGAACACGTCCGGGTCCCAGTTCGCGGCGTAGCCCAGCACGAGCACGCCCTCGCCCGCCTTGATCGTGACGCCGCCGATCTCGACGTCCTCGGTCGCGACCCGCGCGGTCGCGCCTTCGACGATCGTGAAGTAGCGCAACAGTTCCTCGACCGCGAGCAGCGTCTTGCCCGGATCGGCCTCGATCGTCGCGCGCTGCCCGGGGTTCTCCAGCAGCCCGATGGTGCCGAGCGAGATCATGTTCGCGGTGGTCTCGTGCCCGGCGACCAGCAGCAGGAACGCCAGCCCGATCATCGCGTCGTGGTCGTAATTGCCTTCCTCGCGGCGTTTGACGATCTGCCTGCCGAGCAGGTCGTCGGTCGGGTCCTTCTCCTTCGCCGCGACCAGGCCGCTGAGGTACGCGCGCAGTTCCTCGGACGCCTTCTTGCGGTCCTCGACGCTGGTGCTGCGCCGGATGAGCGCCATGGTGCGCTCTTGGAAGTAGTCGTGATCGGCGTACGGGACGCCGAGCAGCTCGCAGATCACCAGCGACGGCACCGGCAGCGACAGCTTTTCCACCAGGTCCGCCGGTTTCGGCCCGGCGAGCAGTTCGTCGATCAGGCCGTCGACGATCTCCTGGATCCGCGGCCGCATCGCCTCGACCCGCTTCACGGTGAACTCGCCGAGCACCTCCCGGCGGGCCTCGCCGTGCTCGGGCGCGTCCATCCCGATCATGGCTTTCTGCTTGGCGTTGGTGAGGATCGCGGCCCCGCCCTCGGCCAGGAACGGGAAATTGGGCAGGAACCGGTCGGAGGAGAACCGGCGGTCGCCGAGGATCTGCCGTGCTTCCTCGTGCCGCGAGGCGACCCAAGCCTCTTTGCCGCCGGGGATCTGCACGCGGGTGAGTGCGCTCTGCTCGCGCATCCGGACGTACTGCTCCGGCTGGGTGAACGGGCAGGTCCGGGCGACCGGCATGCGGAGTTCTTCAGTGGCAGTCATCGTTTCCCCCTCACCAGGTCACCGGGAGGCAGTAGAGCCCGAAGACGCCGGAGTCGTGTTTGAACGGCAACTGGTCGACCGGCGCGGCGAGCCGCAGCGTCGGAATACGGCGGAACAACGTGTCGAAGACGATCTGCAGTTCCATCCGCGCGAGGTTCTGGCCGAGGCACTGGTGCGCGCCGAAGCCGAACGCGACGTGGTGCCTGCCGCCGCGGGTGATGTCGAGCCGCTCGGGCTCGGGGAACACTTCAGGGTCGAAGTTGGCGGCGTAGCTCAGGCCGAGGACGCCTTCTCCGGCCTTGATGGTGACGCCCGCGATGTCCACGTCTTCGAGGGCGACGCGGGTGGTGGCGAACTCCGCGATGGTGAAGTAGCGCAGCAATTCCTCGACGGCGTCGAGGGTTTTGCCCGGATCCTCCTTGATCGCGGCGAGCGCGTCCGGGTTCTCCAGCAACGCGACGGTGCCGAGCGAAATCATGTTCGCGGTGGTCTCGTGCCCGGCGATGAGCAGCAGGAAGGCGAGCGACACGAGGTCGTCGTGGTCGTAGTTGCCTTCCTCGCGCTTCTTCGCGATCTGGCGGCTGAGCAAATCGTCCGCCGGTGCGGTTTCCTTCTTGAAAACCAGCTCGGACAGGTAATTCTGCATCGCTTCGACGGACTTGCTGCGTTCCTCGAAGCCTGTTTCGCGGTTGAGGAGCCGTGAACTGTGCGTCTGGAAGAAGTCGTGGTCGGAGTACGGGACGCCGAGCTGCTCGCAGATCACCAGCGACGGCACCGGAAGCGACAGCGCGGACACCAGGTCGGCGGGCTTGTCGCCGGCCAGCATCGCGTCGATGTGCTGGTCCACGATCTCCTGGATGCGCGGCTGCAACGCCTTCATCCGCTTGACGGTGAACTCGCCGACGACGCTGCGCCGGGCCGGGCCGTGTTCCGGCGCGTCCATCGCGATCAGCGACGGGCGCAGCCTCGGACGGCGCTGCTGGCCGTCCTTGAACAGGACCGGGAAGCCCGGATTGAAGCGGTCCGAGCTGAACCGCGGGTCGTTCAGCATCGCCCGCAGGTCCTCGTGCCGGTTGAGCACCCAGGCGCGCTGGCCGGTGTGCTCGAGCTCGACGTAGTGCGCGCGAGCGTCGCGGAACCGGTCGTACTCCGGCGGCGGCGCGAACGGGCAGGTGCGCTTCATCGGGAACGCGGCCTGCTCCGGCTGGGTGCGGCTGGGCTGGGCGACTTCGGTCATCTGAACCCCCTGTGGTGGGTTTGCCCCGTTACGGAATGAATGTGGAGGATTACATTCCGGTTCACTGCCCAAGGTACCGAAGTGGAGGATCGCCGTCCACTAGCAACGGGGTGACAATTGCTGTCCGCCCCGGGTTGCCGGCACGTTTGCGCAGCTGGTCCGGCGTGCGAGAATGCGCGCCAACCGGGAAAAGGGAAGGCCGGGTATGAGTGCAGACCCCGAGACGCCGCTGCGGGCGGACGCGCAACGCAACCGCGACCAGATCATCGCCGCGGCTCGCGTCATCTTCGCCAGCCACGGTCCCGAGGTCCCGATGGAGGAGATCGCGCGCGCGGCCGGCGTCGGCGTCGGCACCCTCTACCGGCGCTTCCCGGATCGCGACGCGCTCATCCGCGCGGTGGCGGTGGACAATTTCGCGGGCGTGCTGGACAGCGCCCGGCGGCTGTCGGTGGAAGCGCCGACGGCGTGGGAAGCGTTGGTGCAGTTGCTGTATCACGGCGCGGAACTGCAGTTGTCGATGCAATTGGCCATGTTGTCGCAGCGAGCGCACGAAATTCTCAAGGACGACCCCGAGGTCGCGCACCTGCGCGAAGCGGTGCTGCTCGAGGTCGAAGGGCTGGTCGACCGGGCGCAGGCCGAGGGGACGCTGCGCAAGGACGTGGGCGCGGGAGACGTCGCGGTGCTGTTCGCCCGGCTGATCCGGCAGCTGCCCGCGCACCGGTTGAAATCGCCGGAGATGGCTACAGCCCGCAACATCGCGATCATGATCGACGGCCTGCGCGCCGGTCCGGCCACCACGCTGCCGGGGCGGCCGATCGACAAGGAAGACTTGCTCTGACCGCTTCTTCGGACGCGACGGGACGATCGGGGTTGCTCCGGCGGGGGTGATCTCACAACGGGCCATCGAGTCGCGGGCGGGGACGTCTTATCTCGTGAAAGCCGGTGCGGAGCCGCCGGAAAACGCGAGAGGGGACGAACAATGAAGAACATCCGCCGAATTGCCGTCGCAGTCGCCGTCGCCGGAGGCGCGGCCGCGGTCTTCGCCGGTACGGCCAGTGCCACGACCACGGAGTCGTCGGCGCTTCCGTGCACCGCGAACCAGTTCAGCACCAAGCTCGTCTACGGCGGGGCCGGCGCGGGCCAGCGCAACGCCGCGATGCAGTTCACCGCGAACCAGGGCGAGCGGTGCGTCCTGTCCGGCCGGGCCGACGTCGACCTGGTCGGCGCGCACAACGTCCTGGTCAACAACGAGGCTCCGGCCGACGCGCCGCCGGTGCTGATCGCGAACGGTTCGTCGGCGTACGTGCCGCTGCACTGGACCGCGATCGGCTCCGACGACGAGCAGCAGACGCCGAACGCGCTGACCATGACCGCCCCGGCCGCCTCCAACCCGCACGGCGACCCGATCGACCCGAACGTGACGGTGGACTGGACCTTCGGTGCGGTGGACGCCGGCGCCGACAGCCACACCATCGACGTCGGCGCGGTCACGGCTGGCGAAGCGCCTGCGGTGTAAGGGATTCAGCGTCAGCCGGGCGGGGCTGCGCGGGTGAGCGAGTCGAGCACCCGCAGCAGCACCGCCCTGGCGGCGTCGCCCTCGGCCGCGACTGTCCACAGTAGATCCGCGACCTCGTGGTACGGGTCGACGTCGCTCGCGATGTGCTCGCCCTCGGGGGTTTCGACCATCGCGACGTCGTCGACGACCCAGAAGTCCGAGGTGACCGGGTAGGGCACGACGACGTCCGCGGGGATGATGCCGAAGCGGATGTTGGGAGTGCCGAGCAGTGCGAGCAGCTTGTGCACCTGCCCGATCATCACCTCGCGCGGCGCGTTCGGATAGCGCAGCGCCGCCTCGGAGGTGAGCAGTTCGATGGTCCGGCCGGGTTCGTAGAGGATCTGCTGGCGCTGCATCCGCGCCCGGACGGCTTCGGTGATGTCCTGTCCGCCGCCGTGGATCCGGGAGTGGGCGAGCAGCGTATGCCGCGCGTACTCCGGGGTTTGCAGTAATCCGGAGACAATTCGGAGATCTACCGCCCGAATTCGTAGCGCCCTGGCCTCTCGGGCAATGGATTCCTCTTGCCGGGCGCGGTGTCCGTCGCGGACTTTGTCTTTCCAGCTGGCGTGCGCGTCGCGGACCTCGACCAATTGCTCGCGCAGTTCCGCGGCCAGCTCCGGCGGCCCGCCGACGGCGGCGACCCAGGCGTCGAGGTCGTCGTCGCCGACGGTCTGCCTGCCGTTTTCGATCTTGCTGACCTTGGGCGCGTTCCAGCCGATGGCCCTGGCGAAATCCTTTCCGGTCTCGTAGCCCGCGTCGACCCGGAGCCGGCGCAGGCGATCGCCAAGCTCTGCCCGGCGTTTCTCGAAACTGGTAGGCACTCGCCCTCGCTATCGCATGCGGAATTCCTCGAACCCGATGGCATCTTCCCACACCTGGGGTCGAGTTTCGAGAAATCCTGGGCGACTAGTGCGTCTGAATCGCCGGGCTGCCCTTGCCTCGTCTGCGCCGGTCGTCGTGCTCAGGCTTCCTGCGGGAAGAACTTGAGCAGGCCGGCGGGGATTTCGACGGCCGTCTCGGTGTCGGGCATGCCGCGTTCGTGCAGTTGCCGCAACGCCTGCTCGTCGGTGACCCGGTATCCCTGGACGACGTACGTGCCGCGGTTGGTGCGATAAGCGTTGGGGCAGTTGCCGCCCGCGCTGGTGGTGCCGAGGAACTCGAGGGCAAGTGCTTCTTCGGACTGGGCGGGATGCGGGGTCATGCGGAGTCCTCCTGACGTGCTGGCGGCGCCTGTACCGGACACGGGGTTGTCGAAATTTCCCCAATGGCACATGTTGGCAGAGAATTTCGCGAAAGGATAGGGTTGTGGCGCGAAATGTTGGGGTCCGGTGATGGTCGTTCAGGCAAGTTCGGCGAGCGTCAGGGCGAGCGCGTCGACGAGGTGGGAGCGGGTGCCGGAGTAGACGTTTGATCTGCGGCCCGCCGACCTCGTCCGGGCTGACGAGCACGCGTCCACGTCCGGTGAGGTCGATCGCGGACAAGCGCTGGCCGACGATTCGGCGAGTTCGAGAGCTTCGGGCAGCCGCGGACTGAGCGCGCCCAACCCCAGTGCAAGCCTGCCCGCTGCGCAGTTTTTCGAATAGCCGCAAACAAAACCGCCGTTCCGGGGTAACCGGAACGGCGGTCTCGGTGAGCTCGAACGTCAGACGCCCATGGGGTGCCAGACGGTTTTCGCTTCCAGGTACCGACGCAGGCGGGACAGGTCGGGTTCGGTTGTCCAGTCTGGTTCGGCGTCGGGGACGGACAGGACGCGTTTCACCGTTCCGGCGGCTTCCTGGGCCAGGGTGACGCGGTCCTCGGGGGTCGCGCCGGTCGGGTCGAGGGCGTTGACGTCTCCGTGCGAGGCCAGCCAGGGGCCCAGTTCCGCGGCGTGGCCGGTGAGGATGTTCGCGACGCCGCCGGGGACGTCGGAGGTGGCCAGGACCTCGGACAAGGTGATGGCGGGCAGGGGGCGGTCCGCGCTGGAGACCAGGACTGCTGTCGAGCCGGTGGCCAGGACGGGGGCCAGGACGGTCACCAGACCCAGCAAACTCGACTCTTGTGGCGCGAGGACGCCCACGACCCCGGTGGGTTCGGGCGTGGTGAAGGAGAAGTACGGCCCGGCGACCGGGTTGGCGGCGCCAAGGACCGAGGCGATCTTGTCGGTCCAGCCCGCGTACCAGACCCAGCGGTCGATGGCGGCGTCCACAAGGGACTCGGCCTTTTTCGCGGCGACGCCCTCGCAAGCGGCTACCTCGGCGGCGAACTGGGCGCGGCGGCCCTCCATCACCTCAGCGACGCGATAGAGCACCTGGCCGCGGTTGTATGCAGTTGCCGACGACCAACCGGGGAACGCCTTGCGGGCGGCGGACACCGCGTCGCGCAGGTCCTTGCGGGACGCGTGGGCCGCGTTGGCCAGGAAGGCGCCCTTGGCGTCGGTGACGGGGTAGACCCGGCCCGATTCCGAGCGCGGGAATTTGCCGCCGAGGTAAAGCTTGTAGGTTTTGGCGACGGAAATCCGGTCAGACATTGAGGTAGGCCTCCAAACCGGTGCGTCCGCCCTCGCGGCCGAAACCGGACTCCTGGTAGCCGCCGAACGGGGCGGCGGGGTCGAAGCGGTTGAACGTGTTGGCCCAGACAACGCCTGCCCGGAGCTGGTTCGCCATCCACAGAATGCGCGAACCCTTCTCGGTCCAGATGCCCGCGGACAAGCCGTACGGCGTGTTGTTCGCCTTCGCCACGGCCTCCTCCGGGGTGCGGAAGGTGAGAACCGACAGCACCGGGCCGAAGATCTCCTCGCGGGCGATCCGCATCGACTGGTGGACCTCGGAGAACACCGTCGGCGCGAAGAAGAATCCGCGGTCCGGCACCGGGCACGGGCTGGTCCAGCGCTGCGCGCCTTCCGCGTCGCCGGATTCGACGAGGCCGCGGATCTTCGCCAGCTGCTCGGCCGAGTTGATCGCGCCGAGGTCGGTGTTCTTGTCCAGCGGGTCGCCCAGCCGCAGCGTCGAGACGCGGTACCGGAGCTTCTCCAGCACCTCTTCGGCGACCGATTCCTGCACCAGCAGCCGCGAACCCGCGCAGCAGACGTGGCCCTGGTTGAAGAAGATCCCGTTGACGATCCCCTCCACTGCCTGGTCCAGCGGGGCGTCGTCGAACACGACGTTCGCCGCCTTGCCGCCGAGTTCCAGGGTCAGCTTCTTGCGGGTGCCCGCGACGGTGCGCTGGATCAGCTTGCCGACCTCGGTGGAGCCGGTGAACGCGATCTTGTCGACGTCCGGATGCTCCACAATGGACGCTCCGATGTCACCGGCTCCCGGCAGGATGTTCACCACGCCCGGCGGCAGTTCGGCCTGCTGGCAGATCTCGGCGAACACCAGCGCGGTCAGCGGCGTGGTCTCGGCCGGCTTCAGCACGACGGTGTTGCCGGTAGCCAGCGCGGGCGCGATCTTCCACGCCAGCATCAGCAGCGGGAAGTTCCACGGGATCACCTGGCCCGCGACGCCGAGCGGCTTCGGGTCCGGGCCGTAGCCCGCGTAGCCGAGCTTGTCCGCCCAGCCCGCGTGGTAGAAGAAATGCGCGGCCGCGGTGGGCACGTCGGAATCGCGCGACTCCTTGATCGGCTTCCCGTTGTCCAGCGTCTCCAGCACCGCCAGCTCGCGCGAGCGTTCCTGGATCAGCCGCGCGATGCGGAACAGGTACTTCGCCCGCTCGGCGCCCGGCATTTTCGACCAGACCGACGTGTACGCCTTGCGCGCGGCCTTCACCGCGGTGTCCACATCGGACTCCGACGCGGTGCCGACCTCGGCGAGGATCTCCTCGGTGGCCGGGTTGACCGTCTTGAGCGGCTCGCCGGAACCGTCGACGAACTCGCCATTGATGAACGGCTTGTACTGCTCTTTCAGATTGGCCAGAGCGCGAGATTCCGGCGCGGGCGCGTATTCGAAGATGCCCATGTCAGTCCACCGTCACGTAGTCGGGGCCGCTGTAGTGGCCGTCCACCTGGGTGCGCCGCTGCAGCAGCAGGTCGTTGAGCAGGCTCGACGCGCCGAACCGGAACAGGTCCGGTGTGAGCCACTGCTCGCCCGCGACCTCGTGCACGGCGACGAGGTACTTGATCGCGTCCTTCGTCGTCCGGATCCCGCCCGCGGGCTTGACGCCGCGCAGTTCGCCGGTGCGCTCGTGCCAGTCGTGCACCGCCTGCAGCATCACGTGCGTGACCGGCAGCGTCGCGGCGGGCGACACCTTGCCGGTGGACGTCTTGATGAAGTCCCCGCCCGCCAGCAGCGCGAGCCAGGACGCGCGGCGGACGTTGTCGTACGTCGCCAGCTCGCCCGTTTCGAGGATCACCTTGAGGTGCGCCGAGCCGCAGGCCGCTTTCACGGCGCGGATCTCGTCGAACACCTCCAGATAGCGGCCCTCGAGGAATGCGCCGCGGTCGATCACCATGTCGACCTCGTCCGCGCCCGCCTCGACCGCGAGCCGGGTGTCGGCCAGCTTCACCTCGCGGCTCGTGCGGCCCGCCGGGAAACCGGTGGCGACGCTCGCCACCCGCACGCCGCTGCCCGCGAGCGCTTCGACGGCCGTCTCCACCAGATCCGGGTACACGCACACGGCCGCGACGCGCGGGCAGTCCTGCCGCTCGGGGTCCGGCCGCATCGCCTTGGCGGCGAGGCCGCGGACCTTGCCGCGCGTGTCCGCTCCTTCGAGCGTGGTCAGGTCGACCATCGACACCGCGGTGTCGATCGCCCACCGCTTGGCTTCCTTCTTGATGCTCCGGGTCGCGAGCCCTGCCGCGCGCTGCTCGACGCCGACCTGGTCGACACCGGGCAGCCCGTGCAGGAACCGCCGCAGGCTCGCTTCGTCGCGAGTGACGTCCGTCAGCGGCGACGGGGTTTCCGGCGCCGCTGCCGGGCTGGTGGTAGCTGTCATACCGCTGAGTGTAGGTGCGCGACAGCAGGCGCCGGAGCGCTCACCGGAATCTGTGGACAGCTGGTCACAGGCTCGCGGTTGTCCACAGCCGCGTGGCGTGGGCGGCGGTTTTGTCGGTGCTGTGTGCAGTCGGGTTCAGGACTCGATCTGCGGTGCGTTCAAGTCCTTGGCCGGCTTGCGGTACACGACGACGCCGCCCCAGAAGCCGAGGCCGTTGATCGTGACGGTCGGGGCGGTCGGTGGGGCAGGCGGCGCGCCGGACTTGTCCTCCAGCATGAACGCGCCCATGAAGCCGATGCCGGTGACGTTCACGTTGATGTCGTCCGGGACAGTGATCTCGATCCCGCCCATGATCGCGACCGCGGTGATCGTGCACGATTTCTCGGCGAACCGGGCGCTGCGCAGGTCGATTTCGGCACCGCCCCAGAACGCGAAGGTCGTGTGCTGCTGCGGCAGGACCCAGCTGCCCTTGCGCACGGCCCCGGACATCACGCCGATCGACACGGCGGAACCGGGATGCCCGCCGACGCGGTTGTCCGGCAGCCCGAGCGCGCGCGAAGGGACGGGCTGCAGCGAAGCCGACGCGGTGGGCGCGATCGCGGCGCTGCCCGGCAGGTCGGCGGTCACCGGTTTCAGGTCGGCGAACGTTTTCGCGGAGTAGACGCTGGAGAGCCGCTCTTCCAGCTCGTCGATGGTGATCCGGCCTTCGGACAGGGCCTGGTGCAGCACCTGCGCGACCTGCTCCCGATCGGCGTCCGACACGCGCATCTGGTCCGGGCCCGGCATGGCTGGATCTTCACTCACTTGGGAAAGCCTAGTCCTGTCGGGTCTGCGCCGGGTCCATCGAACGGTGGATAAGGGCATCATGGCGTGATGGATGCTGGGTTGACGGGGACTCTCGTGCTTCCGGACGGGGTTCGGTTGCGGGCACGCGGGCTGGGGAAGCCGAAGCCGGAAGGGGCGGATCCGGAGTTCGGGTTGTATTTGGGGTCTCGGCGGATGCGGGCCAAGTACGACGCTTCGTTGAACTGGGAGCGGAGGTGGGTGTTGTGGCCGGACTTTTTGCTGCCGCGGGATCGGGAGGGGGCTCGGCGGGAGATCCTGGGGTTGCATGCCCGGGCGGTTGCCGGGGAGGCGGTCGAGGTGGCTTGTCTTGGCGGGGTTGGGCGGACTGGGACTGTGCTGGCTTGTTTGGTGACGTTGGGCGGGGTGGGGGCTGACGAGGCGGTGGAGTGGGTTCGGCGGGAGCACCATCCGCGGGCGGTGGAGACGCCTTGGCAGCGGCGGTGGGTTGGGTGGTTTGCTGAGTCGCGGTAGGGGCGG
>NZ_JBAGKF010000017.1:0-185394 GCF_037034185.1 Amycolatopsis sp. VC5-11
CCGCCTTGACAAGCACCCCCGAACCGTCAGCACAATCAAGCTTCGGGGTGCCCCACGCACGCCAGAGAGCGATGTCGCCGCCAGGCGACGAGCCCCCAGTCAGTCAGTAACAATCGGAGCCCACTCAGGCCCAGTCTCCCCCAACTTCGGGTCCAGCTTCGTAAACAACGGCGTCGGCTTCGCCAACGGCCGCCCCACCTCGACCGGCTTCGACTCCCACCGAGCCTGCTCCCCGGCATAATCCCCGGTCAAAATAGGATTAACCCGATCCGGCACATCAAGATCCGGAACCTCCTGCAGCTCAGGCTGCGCAGCCCAAACCCCAGTCCCGCCAAGCGCCTCATGCACCTTCTGCGCCGAGTGCGGCAGGAACGGCGTCAGCAACGTATTAGCGTCACTAACCACCTGCAACGCCGTATGCAACACCGCATCCCGCCGATCCGGATCGTCCTTGAGCTTCCAAGGCTCCTGATCCGACAGATACCGGTTAGCCGCCGTAACCACCCGCATCGCCTCAGCCGCAGCCAACTTGAACCGCGACCGCGCAAGATGCCCACCCGCAGTCTCGAACGCCTGCCGAGACAAGGACTTCAACTCCTCATCAGCAGGCGCAGGCGCAGTCGGAGCCGGAATAGCCCCATTGTTCTTGTGCGCCATCGAGATCGACCGGTTGACGAGGTTCCCCCACTCGTTGGCCAGCTCGAAGTTGGTCCGCCGCACGAACTCGTCCCACGTGAAGTCCGTGTCCTGAGTCTCCGGCCCGGCCACCGAGATGAAGTACCGCAGCGCGTCCGGCCCGAACTCGCGCAGGAAGTCGTGCACGTAGATGACCGTGCCCCGCGAAGTCGAGAACTTCGACCCGCTCATGGTCAGGAACTCGCTGGACACGATCTCGTCCGGCAGGTGCAGCTTGCCGTACTTGCCGGGCTCGCCGCCGCGGTCGCCGTCGCCGTTCTGGCCGAGCAGCAGCGCGGGCCAGATCTGGGCGTGGAAGGTGATGTTGTCCTTGCCCATGAAGTAGTAGGCGCGCGCGTCGGGGTTGGCCCACCACTCCTGCCAGGCGTCCGGCGTGCCGTTGCGGCGCGCCCATTCGACGCTGGCGGAGAAGTAGCCGATGACCGCGTCGAACCACACGTAGAACCGCTTGAGCGGCTGGTCGCGCCACCCGTCCAGCGGGATCTTCACGCCCCAGTCGAGGTCGCGGGTGATCGGCCGCGGGCGCATGTCGTCGATCAGGTTCTTGGTGAAGTTGAGGACGTTCGGGCGCCAGTCGGTCTTGGTGCCCAGCCAGTCGCCGAGGGTCTGGGTGAACGCGGGCAGGTCGAGGAAGTAGTGCTCGGTCTCGACGAACTTCGGCGTCTCGCCGTTGATCCGCGACTTCGGGTTGATCAGCTCGGCGGCGTCGAGCTGGTTGCCGCAGTTGTCGCACTGGTCGCCGCGCGCGCCGTCGTAGCCGCAGATCGGGCAGGTGCCCTCGATGTAGCGGTCGGGCAGCGTGCGGCCGGTGGACGGGCTGATCGCGCCGCGGGTGGTCTTCGGGACGACGTAGCCGTTGCGGTTGAGCGCGAGGAAGATCTCCTGCGTGACCGCGGCGTGGTTGCCGGTGGTGGTGCGGGTGAACAGGTCATAGGAGAGGCCGAGGCCCCGCAGGTCCTCGTCGATCTGGCGGGTGTACTTGTCCGCGGTCTGCTGCGGGGTCATCCCCTCTTTGTCCGCCTGGACGGTGATCGGCGTGCCGTGTTCGTCGGTCCCGGACACCATGAGCACCCGGTTGCCGGCCATTCGCTGGTAGCGGGAGAAGACGTCGGACGGGACGCCGAATCCGGACACGTGGCCGATGTGGCGGGGGCCGTTGGCGTAGGGCCAGGCCACCGCGGTCAACACAGGGGTGCTCATACCTGTTTAGCCTACGGATGCGCTCCAGGGCGTTTCCTGGCGGTCGGGGAAGGGAGAGCCGGTGTCGGCGACGCGTCTGCTGGTGCTCGGGGTCGTGCGGATGTTCGGCCGCGCGCACGGCTACCAGGTGCGCCGCGAACTGCTGTCGTGGTCGGCGGACAAGTGGGCGAACGTCCAGCCCGGTTCGATCTACCACGCGCTCAAGAAGATGACCGCCGAGGACCTGCTGGAGAAGATCGACGTCGAACCGGGCGACGGCGGTCCGGACCGGGTCGCCTACCGGCTCACCCCGGACGGCGAGCAGGAGTTCCAGACGCTGCTGGCGAAGGGCTTGTCCGATCCGAGCGCGAGCAACGCGGAGCTGTGCGCGGCGATCAGCCTGATGCCCGCGCTTCCCCGCAGGAACGTGATCAGCCTGCTCCGGCAGAACCTGATCCACTTCGAGGCCGAGGAGCGCCGGTCGCGGCTGGGCCTTGAAGACGACACCTGGAACAAGCCGCCGCACGTGTCCGAGCTGTTCCGGCTGTGGGGCGGGATCGCCAAGGCCAGCCGGGAATGGCTCACCGGGCTGATCACCAGGCTCGAGGCAGGCGAATACGTGATGGCCGACGACCCGGGCTCGGCGTTCGGCCAACCGGCCCAGTAATCAAATTTGACTAACTCGCTCTTGCTCGGGCACAGTGTGCGCGTCAACTAGTCAAGCTTGACTAGTTGATCTTCTTGGGAGGAGAGGGGTTTCCATGATCACGGCACGCGGACTCGAGCGGCGGTTCCGCCGCAAGGGCCGAGCCGGTGGCGAGGTGCACGCGGTGAAGGGGGGTCGACCTCGACGTCGAGGCGGGCGAACTGGTCGGGTTCCTCGGCCCGAACGGGGCGGGCAAGACCACCACGCTGCGCATGCTCACCACCTTGCTGAAACCGACCGCGGGCACGGCCACCGTCGGCGGGCACGACCTGCTCACCGACGCGGCGGGGGTGCGCCGCAACATCGGGTACGTCGCCCAGGGCGGCGGGACCGCGCCCGAATCGCGCGTCGGCGAAGAGCTGGAGCTGCAGGGCAGGCTGTACCGGATGAGCAAGGCCGACGCGATCGCGCGCGGCAAGGTGCTCGCCGGCCAGCTCGACCTGACCGGGCTCGAACAGCGCGCCACGAAGACGCTGTCCGGGGGTCAGCGGCGCAGGCTCGACATCGCCCTGGGCCTGATCCATTCGCCCGGCCTGGTCTTCCTGGACGAACCGTCCACCGGGCTCGACCCGCAGAGCCGGGCGAACCTGTGGGAGCACATCCGGAGGTTGCGCGCCGAGCAGGGCGTCACGATCTTCCTAACCACGCATTACCTCGACGAGGCGGACGCGCTGGCCGACCGGCTGATCGTGATCGACGACGGCCGGATCGTCGCCGACGGGCATCCGGACGCGCTCAAGGAGCAGGTCTCCGGCGACGGCGTCGCGATCGAGGTCGATCCGGAATCCGCCGCGGCCGCTGCGGACCTGGCCCGGCAGCTGCCCGGCGCGCACGAGTTCGCGGTGCGCGAGGGCTCGATCAGGTTCCGGGTGCCGCGCGGCGACACCGCGATGCCGGAACTGCTGCGCGCGCTCGACGCCAAGGAAATCGCGACGACCTCGATGCAGGTCACGCGACCGACCTTGGACGACGTGTTCCTCGCGCTCACCGGCCGGTCGCTGCGCGAAGCCGAGCAGCCCGCGCCGGCGGGACCGGAGGTGCCCGATGCTGCGTGACACCTGGCTGATCTTCCGTCGCGACATGGCGGCCGCGCTGCGGAATCCGGCGTGGCTGCTGATCGGGCTCGCCCAGCCGCTGCTGTACCTGTTCTTCTTCGGCCCACTGCTGGTGAAGTCGCTCAGCGCGCAGGGGATGTCCGAGGTCGACGGCTGGATGGTGCTCACGCCCGCGCTGATCGCGCAGCTGGCGCTGTTCGGCAGTTCGTTCGTGGGCTTCGGGCTGCTGGCCGAGTTCCGGTCCGGCGTGGTCGAGCGGCTGCGCGTCACCCCGGTGCACCGGGCCGCGCTGCTGCTCGGGAAGGTGCTGGCGAACGCGTTGCAGGCGACCGTGCAATCGGTGCTGATCATCCTGCTCGCCTACCTGGTGTTCGACCTGAACGCGCCGTTCAGCGGCGTGCTGCTGAGCCTCGCCATCGTGTTCCTGCTCGCGCTCACGCTGGCGTCGTGCTCCTACGCGCTGGCGCTCACGCTCAAGAGCGAGGAGTCGTTCCCTGCGCTGCTCAACGCGGTGCTCATGCCGTTGCTGCTGCTGTCCGGGATCCTCATCCCGATCACCGCAGGACTGGCTCCGAAGTGGCTGTACACGATCTCGCAGATCAACCCGTTCCGGCACGTGGTCGACGTGGAGCGCAACAGCTTCCGCGGCGACTTCTCGATGGACGCGCTGTTCACCGGCAGCGTGGTCGTGCTGGTCATGGCCGTTTTGGCGATTTGGTGGGGAACGCGCACCTTCCAGCGGGAAAACGCCTGATCAAAGCCCATCGACACGCCGGGAAAGGTCACCCCGCTCCGGAATTCCGGACGTAGGGTGGCCTTTCACCCGTCGTGGGGCTTGCCAGGGGTGCGAGGTGGCGGAACCGGAGAGTGGGCGCGGACTCACGCTCACTCATCGCGAGCAGGTGCTCGACTGGACGGCGGTGCGCGGCGCCGACGTGCGGTTCGCCTCGGTCACGATCAGTGAAAACGTCAACTGGAGCGATCCGGGCGCGGAGCGGATGCTCGCCGCGGCCCAGCACGCGGGCATCCACACCGGGGCCCGGCACTACGCCCGGCCCGGCGCGGTGCACGACCAGGCCGACCATTTCGTCCGGACGGCGAGCAGGCTCGGCGCGTTCGCGCCCGGATCGCTCGCCCCCGCGCTGGAGGTGGATGCGCAGAGCGTCGACGACCGGTTCGTGAAGGCGTGGATCAAGCACGTGCGGCACGCCGCGAAGATCAGCCGGGTGCTCGTGTACGCCGGGCACGACTGCTGGGCGCACCGGCTGCACCCGGACCGCTGGGCCGATTCCGAGGTCGTGCTCTGGCTCGTGCGGCACAACGGCATCCCCGGGCGGCCCGGCTGGTTCCATTCTCGGCTTGGGCTGCACCAGCACGCCTTCGCGCCGGACGTGCCCGGAGTCGACGGACCGGTGGCGCAGGACGCGGTGGTGTATCCGTTCGCCCTGTCCGATGTGCTGCTCTGATCACCTTTTCCGCTGGTCACCGCCGGTTTCCGGCACAATGGCGCGATGCGTTTCCAGCGGCTGCGGACCGACCTGACCCCTTCTCGGGCGCTCGTTCTGCTGTCCGCGTACGCGCGGGCGCACGGCCTGCCCGAACCCGCCGCGGCGTGCGGGAACTGGTTCGGATCGCGCGCGGTGGTGGCGCCGTTCGTGTCGGTGACTCCGCGACCGTTCCCGTCGGCCTTTTCCGCCTCGGGACCCTCGGGCCGGATCGGCGGCGGGTGGTTCGGATTTCTGGCTTACGACCAGGCTGATCCGTCCAGCCGCTCGACCGGGGTTCCGGCGTCGGCCTGGGGCTGGGCGGACCACGTGCTGCGCTGGGACGCGGCGGGAGAGTGTTGGTTCGAGTCGCTCGAAGGCGACGCGGACGCGCAGCTCGCCGTGGTGGAGCGTGCGTTGGCCGGGTCCGCGGAGTTGTCGTGGTCCGCTAGTGCGCTGGACCGGCCGTCCGGGCACGAGCAGGCGGTGAAGGCGTGCGTGCACGAGATCGAGGCGGGCGAACTGTTCCAGGCGAACGTCTGCTCGCGGTTCACCGGGACGTTCGAGGGCTCGCCCGCCGCGCTGTTCGCCGAGGGAGTGCGGCGGCTGGCTCCGCAGCGGGCGGCTTACGTCACCGGTGAATGGGGTTCGGTGGTTTCGCTGTCGCCGGAGCTGTTCCTGGAACGCCACGGCCGCCGCGTGCGGTCGTCGCCGATCAAGGGCACGCTGCCCCGTCGCGGCCCGGCGGACGACGGGAACGCATCGCGGTTGCGGCAGTCGGCGAAGGACGTCGCGGAGAACGTGATGATCACCGACCTGGTGCGCAACGACCTCGGGCGGGTGTGCGAGGTCGGCAGCGTCGTGGTGCCGGAACTACTCGCGGTGCACCCGGCTCCCGGGGTGTGGCATCTGGCGTCCACTGTGGAGGGTGTGCTCGCGAACGGCGGCACCGATGCCGGGCTGCTGGCGGCGACGTTCCCGCCGGGGTCGGTTACCGGGGCGCCGAAGATCCGGGCGCTGGACCTGATCGCTGAGCTGGAACCGACCGCGCGCGGCGTGTACACCGGCGCGGTCGGGTTGCTGTCGCCGTTGGCTGGGCTGGAGTTGAACGTGGCGATCCGGACCTTCGAGATCGCCGAAGGCCGGATCGCGCTGGGGGTCGGCGGCGGGATCACGGCGGACTCGGACAGCGCCGCCGAGTGGCAGGAGTGCCTGCACAAAGCGGCTCCGTTGGAGTCCCTGCTCGCCAGCCCCCGGGAGTGCTAGCGCCGCGGGTCGAGCAGCAGTTTTCCAGTCGTGCCACGGGAACGCAGCGCTTCGTGGGCCTTCCGGGCGTCCGCCAGCGCGTACTCGCCGCCCGCGATCGCGCGGAGCTTCCCGTCCAGCACCATGGTGAACAGATCGGCCAGCGCGGTGCCGAAAACGTTGCCCGGCAAGCGGAACACGTGCGGCAGCCACATCCCGGCGACGGTCGTGCTGTGGCCGAGCAGGTTGCGCAACTCGATCGGCTTCGGCGAGCGGCGGCCGGCCATCCCGTAGAACACCAGACGGCCGAACGGGGCGAGCGCGGCGATGCTCTGGTCGGTCGTCGTGCCGCCGACCATGTCGAGAACGATGTCGACCCGCTTGCCGCCGTTGGCTTCCCGCAGGACTTCGGTCATGTTCTCGGCACGGGAATCGACCGCGACGTCCGCGCCGAGCTCGATCGCCAGCTCGCGCTTTTCCTCGCTGCTCGCGGTCGCGATGACGCGGCCCGCGCCCCACGCGTTCGCCAGCTGCACCGCGATCGACCCGACCCCGCCAGCCGCGGCGTGCACGACGACGGTCTCACCGGGCTCGAGGTGGGCGTTCTTGCGCAGCATGATCCACGCGGTCGCGCCCTGGACCAGCATGGAAAGCGCGTTCAAGTCGTCGACGCCGTCCGGCACCGGGAACGTCATGGCTTCGTCGGCCGCGACGCGCTCGGCGTACCCGCCGCCGTCGTTGAGCAGCGCCACCACGCGCTTGCCGTCCGCCGTGCGCCCGACGACCTCGCCGCCCGGCACGAGCGGCAGTTTGCTCGGGGCGAGATACGAGTTCTCCGCCTGATGCGTATCCGCGTAATTCAGCCCGACGCGGTCGACCTCGATCAGCACCTGCCCCGGCCCGGCCACCGGATCGGGCAGCTCGACCGGCTTCAGCACCTCGGGACCGCCGAACTCGGTCACCTGCACAGCACGCATCTTCGCGGCTCCTCTCGCTCCTCGTGAGACATTCTGCCATATGTCTCATCGATGGAACACTTTCTGCTAACGTCTCACTCATCGACACGCCACTGTCCACCCGAACCTCGCGACCCGACGCCGTCGCGGCGTTCCGCCTCGCCCGCGCCCGGTTCCTCGCCGGAGACCGCGTCGACATGCGCGACCTGGCCGCCGACCTCGGCGTCAGCCGCGCGACCCTGCACCGCTGGGTCGGCAGCCGCGACCACCTGCTGAGCGAAATCCTGTGGGCGGAGACGTCCTCGGTGCTGGATAACGTCAGTTATGCAGGCCGCGGCGGCGACGGCATCGCGGAGGCGATCGGGGCGTTCGTGCGGACGGTCAACGCTTCCTCGCCGTTCCGAGCCTTCCTTCGCCGGGAGCCCGAGCGCGCACTGCGGTTGCTGACGACCAAGGCGAGCTTGGTGCAGTCGCGGACCATCGAGAAGGTGCAGGCGTTGCTGTCCGACGAGGTCGCGGCCGGGCGGCTGGAGTCTCCGTTGCCGGTAGCGGATCTGGCGTACCTGCTGGTGCGGGTCGGCGAGTCGTTCATCTACACCGACGCGATCACCGGCGAGGAGCCGGACGCGGAGAAGGCCTTAATAGCGGCCAAAATGCTGTTGCGCAGTCGCTAAAGTCTTCTGGTGACCGCTGTCCAGGCCATCGCCCGGATCCCCGCCGCTTCGATCGGCGAGCTGGTATCCCATCCGAAACTGCCGCTCGTCGCCGGGATCGACCAGGAGCGGCCCGCGGTGCATCTCTACTACGCCGAGAAAGTGCTTCGCGAAATCGGCGCGGTGGGGGCGGATTCCGCGGAGTACGGGAAGTTCGACCGCTGGCCCGTCGTCGCCTGGCATCCGGAACGGCCGGAACTGGTCGTGCCCGGCAGCGGGGAAACGGTGCGCTGGACCCGGAACGGCACCTCCGTGCTGAATGTCGCCGTCTCTCTCGACGTGGCGTTCAGCCCGGACGGCCAGTCGCTGTGGACGTCGCCGACCCCACCCGAGCGCTACGACCGTTCGGACGTCATCGATCTCGACATCGGGGCCGTCACGCCTGCCCCGATGTGGGACGGCGGCATCGTCGCGCATCCGGCGGGAGGGCTGATCGCCACGAAGCAAAGCGACCAGGGCGCGAGCTTTGTGCTCTTCTCCCGTCCAGGCGACCGGCTGCGGTTCCTGGACCGGGCGCTGATTCTGGAGGCCAACTGCTGGGGCCTTCCGGTCTTCAGCTCCGACGGGCGGTACCTGGCGATTCGCGGCAACACCTACGAACACCAGGTCCTGGTATTCGAGTTCCCTTCGCTGCGCCGAATCCTGAAGACCTCGCTCAAAAAGTATTCCATCTCGTCCCAGCTCGCCATCGCCTTCGGTGCACGGCCCGGCGCGCTGTGGATCGGGACGCCGTCCGGCACCTTGCTGGAGGTGGACGTCGAGCGCGACCGAACCAAGAAGCACAAACTGCTCCGCTCGGCAGTGACCGCGCTGGCCGCGACGTCGAACGGCGACCTCGTGGTCGCCGGAGACGGCGAACTCGCACTGGTGCCCGTTCCTTCTCCCCGCACCGTCGCGGATCCGGCCACCGTCGCCGAGTTCCTTGCCAGCACCAAGGAAATTCCCGACGACGGCCTGACGGAAGACCACGTCGTGCACACCGACGGTGTCGGCACTTGGCGGCCGGAGGAACTGGCCACGATCACTAAAACCGCGCCGGGCGACCCGCACTGGCTGCGGCTTCTAGCCGAAGGCAACGCCCGGAGAAGCTGACTCACTTCCGAGCCGCGAGCACCGCCGCGTAAAGCTCCTTCGTAGACACCCCAGCCGCACCCGCCACCTCGGCCGCCACGGTCTTCAGTCGCTCCCCCGAAGCGACCCGTTCCGCTACCTCCGGCACCAAATCCGACACCGATGCCTGCCGAGGTGCCGCCCCCTCCAGCACCACCGAGATCTCGCCGCGCACCCCGTCCGCTGCCCACTCGGCAAGTTCCGCGAGCGTGCCGCGTTTGACCTCTTCGTACGTCTTCGTCAGCTCCCGGCACACCGCGGCTCGCCGCGAACCGCCCAGTGCGGCGGCAGCGTCCGACAGCAGGGAAGCGATCCGGTGCGGCGATTCGAAGAACACGACAGTCCGGCGTTCGCTCGCCAACTCCGCGAACCACTTCGACCGCTCGCCAGGCTTGCGCGGCGCGAAGCCTTCGAAGCAGAACCGGTCGCACGGCAGCCCGGACAACGCGAGCGCCGTCGTCACCGCCGACGGGCCGGGGAGGCAGGTGATCGGCAGGTCCTCCTCGACGCAGGCGGCCACGAGACGGAAGCCCGGATCGGACACGCTCGGCATCCCGGCGTCGGTCACCACCAGCACCGTCTCGCCCCCGTGCAGTGCCTCCAGCAGCTTCGGCAGCCGGGCGGTCTCGACGTCCTCGTAGAAGCTGACCACCCGCCCGGTGGGCGACACGCCGAGCGCGGAAGCGAGCCCGCGCAGGCGCCGGGTGTCCTCGGCCGCGATCACGTCCGCCGAGCCCAGCGCCTCGATCAGCCGGGCGGACGCGTCGCCGGGATCGCCCAGCGGGGTGGCGGCGAGGACGAGCCGTCCGGGCGCAGAAGTCATGGCAGTCAGCCTAACCAGACGCCACCGGTGGATCAGGCCGTACTATCGGGCCCCGTGACCGCGCTGCTGACCCGTGCCGACGACGAGAGCGTGCGGCCGGACCCGGTCGACGCGCGCCGTCCCCCGACCGACCGCGAAGCCACCCTGCTCGGCCGGGCCATGCCCGGCGACCGGCTGCGCGGCTGGATCGTCACGATCGTGCTGACCGTGATCGGCGGCGTCGTCCGGCTGCAGAACCTTGGCCTGCCCACTGACCACGGCAGTCCCGTCTTCGACGAGAAGCACTACGTGCCCCAGGCCGCGCAGATGCTGCGCAACGGCGGGTACGAGGACAACGCCGGGTACGAGCTGATCGTGCACCCGCCGCTGGCCAAGGACTTCATCGCCTTCGGCGAGTGGCTCTTCGGCTACAACGGCTGGGGCTGGCGGCTGATGTCGGCGGTGGCTGGCACGTTGATCGTGCTCCTCACCGTGCGCGTCGCGCGCCGGCTGACCCGCTCGACGCTGCTCGGCGGCATCGCGGGCGTGCTGGTGATCTGCGACGGCGTGCTGCACCTGCAGTCGCGGATGGGGATGCTGGACATCTTCATCGCGTTCTTCGTGCTCGCCGCGTTCGCCTGCGTGCTCTGCGACCGCGACCAGGTGCGGCAACGGCTGGCCGTCGCGGTGCGCGAGGGCTGGATCGGCGAATCGCAGTGGGGGCCGAAGCTCGGCTTCCGGTGGTGGCGGTTCGCGGCCGGGCTGATGATCGGCCTGACCTTCGGCGTCAAATGGTCGGCGCTGTACTACATCGCGGCGTTCGGCCTGCTCACCGTGTTCTTCGACGTCGCGGCCCGGCGCGCGGCTGGCGTGCGGCGGCCGTGGGTCGGGACGATCCGGCGCGACGTCGCGCCCGCGCTGTGGGCGATCCTGGTCGTGCCGGTGCTGATGTACCTGGCGGCGTACTGGGCGTGGTTCGCCAGCGAGACCGCGACCGACCGGCACTACACCGAGATCAAGAACCTCGACCCGGGCATGTTCGGCTGGATCCCGCCCGCGCTGCGTTCGCTCGGCAGCTACACCGCCAACGTGCTGCATTTCCACGAAACCCTGCTGACGCCCAAGGACAATCCGCATCCGTGGGAGTCGAAGCCGTGGACGTGGCCGATGGGCTTGCGGCCGATGCTCTACTACTACGACGGCGACGTCACCGGCTGCGGCGAATCGCGCTGCCTCGGCGCGACGATGCTGATCGGCACGCCCGCGATGTGGTGGCTGGCGGTCCCGATGCTCGGCTGGGGCCTGTGGCGCTGGTTCTTCCGCGCGGACTGGCGCTACGCCGCCGTGCTCACCGGGTACTTCGCCGGCTACCTGCCCTGGTTCACCAACATCGACCGGCAGATGTACTTCTTCTACGCCACGCCGATGGCCCCGTTCCTCGTGCTCGGGCTGGTGCTGGCGCTCGGGCAGATCCTCGGCAGCGCCAAACGCGGATTCGAACGCCGGGGCACCGGTCTGCTCGTCGTGTCGCTCTACGTCGGGCTGGTGGTCGCGAACTTCGCCTGGCTGTGGCCGATCCTCAACGGAATCCCGATCACGAACGCCCATTGGCAGGCGGAAATGTGGCTGCCTTCGTGGCGCTGAAGTAAGCGCCCGGCGGCAGCCCGACCGCCCGGCGGAAGGCGGCGACGAACGCGCTGGCCGTCGCGTACCCGACCCGGTGCGCGACGGTCGTCATCGGCGTTCCCTTCGCCAGCAACGGCAAGGCCGCGCGCAGCCGGGCTTGCGTGCGCCAGGTCCCGAACGTCATCCGGCAGTCGCGGACGAACGCGCGGGCCAGCGTCCGCTCGCTCGCGCCGACTTCGCGGCCCAGCTCGGCCAGGCTGCGCGAGTCCGCGGGGTCGGCGAGCACCGCGTCGGCGACGTCCCGCGCTCGCGGATCGGCGGGCGCGGGGACCACGATCGGCGCTACGTCCATCGGCTCCAGCAGATCGAACGCGACGGCTTCGGCACGGCGTCGGGCGGCGTCGCTGATTCCGTCCGCGGACAGGTGCTCCAGCAGCTCCCGCAGCAACGGCCGGACGATGACGATTCGCGGGGACGGCCAGTCGACCGGGCACTGTTCGGGATCGGCGTAGATGCCGCGCAGTTCGACGTTCCCGGCCGCGCCGGTGCGATGCCGGACCCCGGCCGGGATCCAGAGCGCGCGCGTGGACGGCAGCACCCACTGCGCGTCGCCGACCATCACCGCGGCGACCCCGCGCGCGGCCCAGACAAGCTGGTGCGCCGGATGTTCGTGCCAGGGGAACCAGGCTCCGGGCGCGATCGGGAGGTCGCCGAGCAGCATCGCGCCGGTTTGACCGTACTGCGACATGAGGTGACAGCCTATCGTCTTCCGGTCAGCCAGGCTCGTCCCTAGCGTCGGGGCCATGCCGATGAACCTGATGCACCGCAAGCTCTGCAGCTCGGAAAAATGGGCCGCCGCGGTCGCCGAGGTGCTGCCGGACTGGCTCGCCCGCTTCGAACTGGGCGACGACGTGCTCGAGATCGGACCGGGTTTCGGGGCCACCACGAGGGTGTTGATCGACGCTCTCCCGCGGCTGACCGCGCTGGAAATCGACCCGGCGTCGACCCGGTTGTTGCAGGCGGAATACGGGGACCAGGCGGACATCGTCGAGGGCAGCGGCGCGGAAATGCCGTTCGAGGACGGCCGGTTCTCCGGGGTCGTGTGCTTCACGATGCTGCACCACGTGCCGACCGACGAACTGCAAGACCGGATCTTCGCGGAGGCGTTCCGGGTGCTGCGGCCCGGCGGCATCTATTGCGGCGTGGACAGCCAGCTCAGCTTCGGATTCCGGCTTCTGCACCTTGGGGACACGATGAACGTCCTCGACGCGGGCACGCTGCCGGGACGGCTGGCGGCGGCCGGGTTTGAGCAGGTGCGGGTGGGGATCGAGCGCAAGCGACTGGAGTTTTCCGCGGTGAAGCCGTCGTGAGTGGCGACGCCGGTTAGAACCGGCTTAGCCGCTCACGAGACTCAGCGGGACGACCGGCGCGGCACGATCTGCGTGACCGGCCCGTCCAGTGCCTTGCCCTGCCTGCTCAGCCAGCCGTCGACCTCGCGCCGCACCGAGTTCAGTGTCGGGCGGCGGCGCGGCTCCGGGTCCAGCGACGCCGCCAGGATCCGGGCGTGCACCGAACGCTGCGGCAGGTGCGTGACCGGATCGGCTCGCGCCGCGGCCATCAGCGCGGCCATCGGCGTCTCGCGGGTGCCGCGCGGCGGCTGGCCGGACAGCGCGTAGCTGACCGTGGCGGCGAGCTGCCAGGCGTCCGACGCCGGGCTCGCCGGGGAACCCATCGCCTGCTCCGGGGCGACGAAATCGGGCGTGCCGATCATCATCCCGGTGGCGGTCATCTTCGAGTCGCCCTGGCTGCGGGCGATTCCGAAGTCGATGAGGTGCGCGATGCCCGCCGGGTCGAGGATGACGTTGGACGGCTTCACATCGCGATGCAGCACGCCCCGCTCGTGCGCGGCGACCAGCGCGCCCGCCATCGTGGACCACAGTCGGCCGGCGGCGACGTCGTCGATCGGGCCCTGTCCGTCGACCACCTCGGCGAGCGGGCGGCCCTGCAGGTACTCCATGACGAGCGCGAGCCCGTCCGGCTCCTCGACCAGGTCGTACACGCGGACGCAGTTGGGGTGGTTCACCACGGCCAGCGCCCGCGCCTCGCGCTGCATGCGCTCCTCGGTGTCGCGGTCGGGCGCGTGCGCGATCTTGAGCGCGACAGTGCGGTTGAGCTGCGTGTCGACGGCTTCCCAGACAGTGCCGAACCCGCCGTGCCCGAGCTGGCGGACGCGCCGGTACCGGCTGCTGCCCGCGTTGCGCGAACCGGGCGGCGGCGGGATCGCGCCGGGCGCGGCGGCCAGCATCCCGGCGGGCGGCGGCTCCGGAGCGGACGCCAGCGCGGTGGCCGGGTACTGCTTGTTCTGCGGCGGCGGAGGCGGCGGCAACTGCTCCCGGCGCGGCGGAGGCGGCGCGGCGGGCGGTTCGTCGCGGCGCGGCTCCGGCCGGTTGATCACCGACCACGGCGGCGGGCCGACCAGCGCGACCGGGATCAGTCCCAGGATGCTGAACGGCAGGAATCCGAGCCAGAAGTGCACGGCGGTGTTGGCCGACATGCCCGAGCTCGCGACCGCCATGACCACGAAGGGAATCCAGAAGAACCGCGACGGCCACTTCGGCCCGCGGCGGAACGCGGTGCGCGCCTGCAGCATCACGAACAGCAGCGAGCCGACCGGCAGCACGGTGAAGGCGAGCAGGTACAGCGCGTACGACAGCTTGAGGCCGCGCGGGTAGAAGAGCGTCTCGAAGACGTTCGGCCCGCCGCCGAGGTAGGTCTTCTGCACGCCGATGAACGAGCAGTAGTTCGTGCTCAGCTTGGCGGTTTCGGAGGCGGACAGCCCGCTCACGCCGCCCGCGTTGGCCGCGCGGAAGGTTTCCGAGATGCCCGAGGCCATCAGCCACGGCAGCACCAGCACGCTGACCACGCCGATGAGCCCGAACACGGTGAGCGTCGTCGCGTCGTACCGGTTGCCGGTCCCCTTGCGGACGATCGCCACGATCAGCGCCCCGGCCGCCGGGAAGAGCGCGACGAGCGCACCCGCTGTGGTCGTCGCCCACACCCAGTCGCCGGGGCAGAACCCCGGGCCGAACAAGGTGTGCGCGAGCGAGAGCAGCGCGCTCGCGATTCCGCTCACCGGCTGGTTCCCCTCACTGTCAGTGTCGTCTTGGTGCCGCTGCGCGGCTGTTCCCCACGGTCCAGCTTAGGACGCACACGGCCTTCGCGGGGTTGCCGGGTCGCGCCGGGATCGTGATCCACTGCATCGTTCTCGCCTGACCTCGCTGACCTGCGTTCCGCCGGGGGAAAGGCCATCATGAGGGCAGATTCGGCCGTCGGAAGTCAAAGGAGACCTCGTGGGCGCGTACACCGAGACGTATCGACGCAGTCTGGACGACCCCGAGCGGTTCTGGCTCGAAGCGGCCCGGGCGATCGACTGGACGCAGCGGCCCACCCGCGCGCTCGACTCGTCCGCCGCGCCGTTCTACCGCTGGTATCCCGACGGGGAGCTGAACACCTCCTACAACGCGCTCGACCGGCACGCGGACGGCGGCCGCGGCGCGCAGGACGCGCTGATCTGGGATTCGCCGGTCACCGGCCGCAAACGCCGCTACACCTATGCCGAGTTGCGGGACGAGGTCGCGACCTTCGCCGGCGCGCTCGCGTCGCTCGGGGTGACCCGCGGCGACCGCGTGATCCTTTACCTGCCGATGATCCCGCAGGCCGTCATCGCGATGCTCGCCTGCGCGCGGATCGGCGCGGTGCACTCCGTGGTGTTCGGCGGGTTCGCGCCGAAGGAACTGGCCGCGCGGATCGAGGACGCCAAGCCGAAGCTGATCCTCGCCGCGTCGTGCGGGATCGAGCCGACGCGGGTGGTCGAGTACAAGCCGATCATCGACGCCGCTCTCGAGACCACCGAGCACCAGCCGGACCACGTCGTGGTGTTCCAGCGCGAGCAAGCGCGCGCGGAACTGTCCGGCGCCGACCTCGACTGGACCGAACTCGTCGCCGACGCCGACCCGGTCGATCCGGTTCCGGTGAAGGCGACCGACCCGCTGTACATCCTCTACACGTCCGGCACCACCGGGCGGCCGAAGGGCGTGGTCCGCGACGCGGGCGGGCACGCGGTCGCGCTGGCGTGGTCGATGGGCGCGCTGTACGACGTCCACGCCGGGGACGTCTGGTGGACGGCGTCCGACGTCGGCTGGGTCGTCGGGCATTCGTACATCGTCTACGCGCCGCTGCTGGTCGGCGCGACAACCGTGCTGTACGAAGGAAAACCCGTCGGGACCCCGGACGCGGGCGCGTTCTGGCGGGTCATCTCCGAGCACGGCGTGCAGGCGCTGTTCACCGCGCCGACGGCGTTGCGCGCGGTCAAGAAGGTGGACCCGGACGCGGACGAGCTCAAGAAGTACGACCTGTCGCGGTTCCGCACCCTGTTCATGGCGGGCGAGCGGCTCGACCCGGAGACCTACCACTGGGCGCACGACATCCTCGGCACGCCGGTCGTCGACCACTGGTGGCAGACCGAAACCGGCTGGCCGATCGCGGCGAACCCGCGCGGGCTCGAACCGATGCCGGTCAAACCCGGGTCGGCGACGAAACCGGTGCCCGGCTGGGACGTGCGCATCCTCGACCAGGCGGGCGAAGAACTCCCGGCGGGCCGCGAGGGCGCGATCACGCTGAAACTGCCGCTGCCGCCGGGCTCGCTGCCGACGCTGTGGGGCGACGACGAGCGCTACCGCGAGGCGTACCTGTCGCGCTACCCCGGCTACTACCTGACCGGCGATTCGGGCTACCTCGACGAGGACGGCTACCTGTTCGTCATGGGCCGCACCGACGACGTGATCAACGTGGCCGGACACCGCCTGTCGACCGGCTCGATGGAAGCCGTGCTGGCCTCGCACCCGGCGGTCGCGGAGTGCGCGGTGATCGGGGTCGCGGACCAGCTGAAGGGGCAGGTGCCGCGTGGTTTCGTCGTGCTGAAGTCCGGGGTGGACGTGCCTGAGGAGCAGTTGCGGGACGAACTGGTGGCGCTGGTTCGCCGGGACATCGGGCCGGTGGCGGCGTTCCGGGACGTCTCGGTGGTCAGCGCGTTGCCGAAGACGCGCTCGGGGAAGATCCTGCGCAAGACGATGCGCGGGATCGCGGACGGACGCGACGAGGTGATTCCGTCGACCATCGAGGACCCGTCGGTGCTCGACGCTTTGCGGGCGATTCTGCGACCCTGAGGACCGACACGGAGAGGTTTTCTCAGCAGCGCGGTGTGTGGCGGGTTCGCGGTGGCGGTGTTTGCCGGGCGCTGCGGGCACCGGCCGCCGAGCCGCGCCGGACGGTTTCACTCCCGCTGAGTCCGTGAAGGGCTCCTTGAGGGAATCTGATTCCCGCAAGGAGCCCTTCACGGACTTCGCCAGCGCGTGCCAGCCCCACGAGCGCGGTGCGTGAAGCTGTCCCTAGCCGATGGGCGGGACCCGCCGCACACCACAGCTGCTGAAAACCCCCAATGCGGCATTGGGTGCATGCGACGCACCCAATGCGGCGTTCGGTGCGTCCAGCGCACCCAATGCGGCATTGGGGCGCCGCAGGCATCCCGGCGAACGGGACATCAGGTGCCAGCCGACCCTTTCGGGCGTTGTCAGCCCGCCCGGAGTGGTCTATACCTCTTGGAGTCCGCCTTCTCCGCGACGCGACCGGAGGTATGCCGTGAGGAAGACCCTGTCCAGGGCCGTGCTTGGGGTGACCGTGCTCGGGCTCGCCGCGGTGGGAGTGCCCGGGCCGGCCGCGGCGAGTCCCGCGCCCAGTGAACGGCAGGTCACCGACCTCGTACCGGTCCCGGTGCATGCCGTGGCGAAGGCGGACGCCACCTTCCGGCTCACTCCGCTGACGGTGATCCGCGCCGGGCACGGCACCGGCGACGTCGCCGGGTACCTGCGCGGCCTGTTGCGGCCCGCGACCGGGTTCCCGCTGCCGGTCGTCCCGGTGAGTCCGGGGCTGTCCGCGATCTCGCTCGACCTCGGCCACGCCGACCCGCGCGTCGGCGACGAGGGGTATCAGCTCGACGTCTCGAAGAACGGCGTCCGGCTGCGCGCCAACACCTCCGCCGGGCTGTTCACCGGCGTCCAGTCGCTGCGGCAGCTGCTGCCGTCGGCGATCGAGGCGAAGACCGTGCAGCACCGCGCGTGGACGATCGCCGGCGGCAGCGTCCTCGACTACCCGCGCTTCGCCCACCGCGGCGCGATGCTCGACGTCGCGCGGCATTTCTTCACGCCGACGCAGGTGAAGAAATACATCGACCAGATCGTCCAGTACAAGATCAACACGCTGCACCTGCACCTCAGCGACGACCAGGGCTGGCGCATCGAGATCAAGAGCTGGCCGCGCCTGGCGACCGAAGGCGGCAAGACCGCGGCCTACGGCGACCCGGGCGGTTACTACACGCAGGAGCAGTACCGCGACATCGTCGCCTACGCCGCGAGCCGGCACGTGACGGTCGTGCCGGAGATCGACATGCCCGGACACACGAACGCCGCCCAGTCGGTGTACGCGGAGCTGAACTGCGACGGCGTCGCGGTCCCGCCGCGCACCGACATCGAGGTCGGCTACAGCTCGCTGTGCATCAATTCGCCCACCACGTACCGATTCGTGGAGGACGTGATCCGCGAACTCGCCGCGATCACGCCCGGAAAGTACATCGGCATCGGCGGCGACGAAGCACATTCGACGCCCGCCGCGGACTACAAAACCTTCTACGAGAAGGTAAGCCCGATGGTCGCGAAGTACGGCAAGCTGATCACCGGCTGGCACGAAATCGCGAAGACTCCGTTGCCGACGTCCGCCGTGCCGCAGTACTGGGACCAGGGCGGCCCGAACGAGGACGTGGCCGCCGCCGCGGTGCGCGGGAACAAGTTCGTCATGTCGCCCGCCAACCACGCGTATCTCGACATGAAGTACACGGAATCGACGAAACTGGGCCAGGATTGGGCCGGTCTGGTCGAAGTCCGCGACGCCTACGAATGGGACCCGGCGACGCTCGTTCCCGGGGTCGAGGAGAAGTCCGTGGCCGGGGTTGAAGCTCCACTGTGGACGGAAACCATCCGGACCAACGACGACATCGAGTACATGGCCTTCCCGCGCCTGCCCGGCGTCGCGGAAATCGGCTGGTCGCCGCGAGCGTCCCGCACCTGGGACGGCTACCGGGACCGCATCGCCAAGCAGGCGCCGCGCTGGGAAGCCCAGGGAATCGACTTCTACCGCTCACCCCAGGTCGACTGGAAGTAACCCCTTCGCCCGGTCCACTTTGGACTTAATCCCGTTGCGATAGCTTTCGGGCAGCGCGGTCGACGTCAGCACGCGCTCGGCCAGCTCCAGCATCGGCGCCGGGTCGGGCAACTGCGCGTAATTCGCCGAAGCGACCAGGAAGGTCTCCGCGACGGTCGGCCCCTCGGCCCGCTCCACGACCTCGAGCGGACCGGCCGTCGGGACCGTGCCCGGCCGCAGCACGCGCAGGTACCAGCCGCAGCGATTCGTGCTGATCATCGCGGGAACGACGTCCTTGCGCCCGGTCCGCATGGCGAGCTTGAAGCACGGGTGGCGCGGCTGGGCGATCTGCACGAGTGCTTCGCCCCAGGCCCAGACGTCGCCGATCCGCGCGTCGGTCTCGAGCGCGCCTTCGACGGACAGGTTCTCGCCGAAGTCACCGTGCGCCACGGAGTACCCCTCGGAGGTCCACACCGGGTAGTGCTCGATCGGGTAGACGTAGACGGCTTTGTCGGGCCCGCCGTGCACCGAAAGGTCGGCCTGACGGTCACCGGAGAGGTTGAGTTCGGACAGTGCCAGCTCTGGAGTGGCGACCCGGGTTTTCCGGATGGCGCTCAGAACGGGCTGGTCCCGCTGGTGGCCGAGGACGGTCGGCTCGCCTGCGTAGACGTCTTTCAGCGACAGCATGGGATGAACCTAGCAAGGGGCCCCGACTATTTCGACGGGTCCGGGAAGCCAGAGGTCAGACTGCGCGCGTAGACCGTCTCCTCGATGCCCGGCTTCACGAAAACCGAAAACTTCGCGTGGTACGGCGTCTCGAGGCGGGTGTACAGGTCCGCCTTCGCCTCGGGATCGTAGGTCCAGCCGAACTGCCGCATCTCGTCCGCGTCGAACGGAGGCCGCGGCTCGGGGTCGCTGACCGGCCACTTGCGGGTCGGGTTCGCCGGATCGTCGCCGTACTGCTTCAGGAACTTGTCCACGCAGGACTTCGACGCGACGAAGGCGAAGGCGAGCCGTTCGGTGAGCCTGGGCTGGACGTCGAAATGGAACTCCTTGACCGGACAGGACGGCAGCGTCATCTGGAACCTGGCGGAGGCCTCTTCCCAGCTGACGCCGTCCTCACTGCCCGGATACGCCCGCGGGTCCGGCTGGCCACCGCATCCGGCGACTACCGCGACGGAAAAGAGAATCGCGGCTATCGATTTCTTTGTCATTTTCCCTGCGGCGATTACTAGTTCGGGTAACCGGTCGTCAGACTATAGGCGTACACCGTCTCCTCGGCACCCTGTTTGACGAACACCCAGAACGACGAGCCATTCGGTGTCCGGAAACCGTGGTACAGAGCGGAGCGCTGCTTCAAGTCATAGGTCCAGCCGTATCGCTCCGACTTGTCCGCTCCGAACGGCGGAAAGTTGTCGTCCCGAGGCCATTTCAGCCCCGGGTGAGCAGGGTCCGCACCGTACTTCGTCAAAAAGCCGTCCACGCAGGACTTCGCGGCCTCGAAAGTGAAAATGAGGTGGTCCCGAAGCCGGGGCTGCACGTCGAACCGGAAAGCCTTGGTCGGACACGACGGCAACGCGATCGCGTACCGCGCAGCAGCCTCTTCCCAGCTCACTCCGTCCTCGCTGCCGGGATACGCCCGAGGATCCGGCGGCCCGCTACACCCGGCCGCCACCAGGGCGAGAAGAACGACAACAGCAGACTTCTTCAACACTTCTTCTCGCAGAAATCAGTCAACCCCCGAACCACAAGGAAGCTTAATGGCGCGCTCAACCAGCCGTCAACAAACAAACGGCGACACCCGGTGAGCGGGAAACACTCACCGGGCGCCGCCGTAGCCGACCAGAGTTATCCGTTCAGCTCAGCCGACTCCTCGTCGCTGAGCAACCGGGACCGGATCAGGAACCGCACCCCCTCCGGAGCCTCCAAAGAGAACCCGCTCCCCCGTCCCGGCACCACGTCGATCGTCAGGTGCGTATGCCGCCAGTACTCGAACTGCGGACCGGACATCCACACCGGCACCGCGTCGATGCCCTCCACCGTCAGGTCGCCCAGATGGACGTCGCGAGCTCCGACCCGGAATTCGCCGGCCGGGTAGCACATCGGGGCGCTGCCGTCGCAGCATCCGCCGGACTGGTGGAACATCACCGGTCCGTGGACTGGCACCAGCCGCCGCAGGAGGTCGGCGGCGGCTGGGGTCAGGTCCACCCGCTGCGGCATCAGAAGAAGCCCAGCGCCTGGTCGGAGTAGGAGACCAGCATGTTCTTCGTCTGCTGGTAGTGGTCCAGCATCATCTTGTGGTTCTCGCGGCCGATGCCGGACGCCTTGTAGCCGCCGAAGGCCGCGTGTGCCGGGTAGGCGTGGTAGTTGTTCACCCACACGCGGCCGGCCTGGATGTCGCGGCCCGCGCGGTAGGCGGTGTTGCCGTCGCGGGACCAGACGCCGGCGCCGAGGCCGTACAGGGTGTCGTTGGCGATCTTCAGCGCGTCGTCGTAGTCGTCGAACTTCGCCACGGACACCACCGGGCCGAAGATCTCCTCCTGGAAGATGCGCATCTTGTTGTCGCCCTCGAACACCGTCGGCTGCACGTAGTAGCCGCCGGACAGGTCGCCGCCGAGGTCGGACTGCGCGCCGCCGGTCAGGACCTTCGCGCCCTCCTGCTTGCCGATGTCGATGTAGGACAGGATTTTCTCGAGCTGGTCGTTCGAGGCCTGCGCGCCGATCATCGTCTCGGTGTCGAGCGGGTTGCCCTGCTTGATCTTCTTCACGCGCTCGACCGCGTCGCCGAGGAACCGGTCGTAGATGCCGGACTGGATCAGCGCGCGCGACGGGCAGGTGCAGACCTCGCCCTGGTTCAGTGCGAAGAGCGCGAAGCCCTCCTGCGCCTTGTCGTAGAACGCGTCGTTGGCCGCGGCGACGTCGTCGAAGAAGATGTTCGGGCTCTTGCCGCCCAGCTCGACCGTCACCGGGATGATGTTTTCGCTGGCGTACTGCAGGATCAGCCGCCCGGTGGTGGTCTCGCCGGTGAACGCGACCTTGCGCACGCGGTTGCTCGACGCGAGCGGTTTGCCCGCCTCGACGCCGAAGCCGTTGACGATGTTCAGCACGCCCGGCGGGATCAGGTCGCCGATGATCGACAGCAACAGGTGAATCGACGCCGGGGTCTGCTCGGCGGGCTTCAGCACGATCGCGTTGCCCGCGGCCAGCGCCGGAGCGAGCTTCCAGACCGCCATCAGCAGCGGGAAGTTCCACGGGATGATCTGCGCGACGACGCCGAGCGGCTCGTGGAAGTGGTAGGCGACGGTGTTGTCGTCGATCTGCGAGATGCCGCCCTCCTGGGCGCGCAGCGCGCCGGCGAAGTAGCGGAAGTGGTCGATCGCGAGCGGGATGTCCGCGGCGAGGGTCTCGCGGACCGGCTTGCCGTTCTCCCAGGACTCGGCGACCGCGATCTTCTCGAGGTTCTGCTCCATCCGGTCGGCGATCTTGAGCAGGATGTTCGCGCGCTCCTCGGGCGAGGTGCGGCCCCACGCGGGCGCGGCGCCCTCGGCCGCGTCGAGCGCCCGGTCGATGTCGGCCGCCGTCCCGCGGGCGATCTCGGTGAAGGTCTTCCCGGTCACCGGGGTCGGGTTCTCGAAGTACTGCCCGCCGGCCGGCGCGACGTATTCGCCGCCGATGTAGTGGTCGTAGCGGGTCTCGTAGTCGACGACGGAGCCGTCGGTGTTCGGTGCGGCGTATACGGCCATCTTGCCCTGCCTCGTTGCTGGTCGGTGACGGTCGGCGGCGACCGTAGGCCGGGCAACGTTGCGCCGACGTTGCAGCCTTGTGACCAGGGTCTCTACTCTCGTGGACGTGGCAGAGGCGCCCGAACCCGACCTGTTGCGCGATCCGGAGTCGTACGCGCGGCTGCTCCGGCATGTCCGCGAGGCGGTGCTGTCCGGGTCCACCTCGCCGCGTTCGCCGCGCTCGGTGGTGTCGGCGTCGTGGGAACGCTCGCTGGCCGCGCGCGTCGACCCGGACGCCGGCGAGGCCCCGCTGATCTGCGAGGCGGACGAGCTCTCCGACCTGCGCGCGGAGCATCCGCTGGCCCCGGTGCTGCCGCTGTTGCGCGAGATGCTGGTGAGCATCGCCGACGACGCCGAGCACATGATGATCGTGACCGACGCGAACGGGCTCATCCTGTGGCGGGAGGGCGCGACCGGCGTGCTGCTGCGCGCGGACCAGGTCGCGCTCACCGAGGGCACGCGGTGGAGCGAAGAGGCGATCGGCACGAACGCGATGGGCACCACGCTCGCGACCGGGCAGCCGGTGCAGATCTACTCCGCCGAACACCTCGTCCGCCGCTATCACACGTGGACCTGCGCGGCGGCCCCCGTACGCGATCCGGACACCGGCGCGTTGCTCGGTTCGATCGACGTCAGCGGACCTCTGCGCACGGTGCATCCGGCGATGTTGTCGCTGGTCACGGCCACCGCGCAGCTCGCCGAGGGGCGGTTGCGAGCGCAGCTGGCGGTCCGCGACGAGAAGGTGCGGCGGGCGAACATGCCGCACCTGGCGTCGTTGCGCGGACGCCCCGGCGCGCTCCTTTCAGCGGGCGGACGGGTGCTGGCCGCCGAAGCGTGCACCCTTCCGTCCACTGTGGAGGTACGGAAAGGCGGCGGCACCGTGACGCTCCCGGACGGCCGGATCGCCACCGTCGACCCGCTCGACGACGGCTACCTCCTGCGGATCGCCACGTCCGGCTCCGCGACCCGGCGGAAGTTGTCGCTCGAGTACCTCACCGATGGCCCTGGATCGACCACTGTGGACGGTCGGGACATCCCATTCACCCTGCGGCACGCCGAATTGCTGACTCTGCTTGCGCTTCAGCCGCGCGGTTTGTCGGCGGAGAAGCTGGCGCTGCAGCTGTACGGCGAGACCGGCAATCCGGTGACCGTGCGCGCCGAGATCCACCGGTTGCGCACCCAGCTCGGCACCGGGGTGTTGCAGACGCGCCCGTACCGCCTCGCGGCCACGGTGGACGCGGATTTCCTGCGCGCCAAAGCAGCTCTGCGCGCCGGGGACGCCGCGGCGGCGGTCCGGTCGTTCCAGGGCCCGCTGCTCGCGGAGTCGGAATCGCCCGCGATCCTGGAGGAACGCGAGTCGATCAGCGCGCAGGTCCGGCAGCTCGCGTTGAACAGCCGGGACGCGGACACGTTGTGGGCGTTCTGGGAAACCTCCTGTGGTGTCGATGATCTGGCGATCCTGGACGCGCTGGCCTCGGTGCTCGAACCGTCGGATCCGCGGTTGGCGGCGGTGCGGACGCATCGGGCCCGGCTGGGTTGATTCTTACCGTGCCACAGCAGTCTCCCTGATCGCCTCGTCCACCGGAGCCGGGTAATTCAGCTCCAAATACAACTCCCGCAGCAACAAGCCGTCCATGTGCTGCACCGTCAGCCCCGGCTGTTTTCCGCTCAGCCCGTTGAGAAATCCGCCGAGCTTGAACGCACCGCGCACCGGCCAGGAGGGCATCGACCGGATCCGGCGCGGGCGTCCCGCTGCTGCGGCCAGCCGGGCGAACATGTCCGTCCACTGGAGATTTTCCTCTGCTACCGGGACGTCCGCGCCGGATGCTTGCTCCAGCGCGTCCACCGTCGCGACGCCAACACCGCGCGCACTCGTCGCCGCGGTCCCGCCGGGAGGCGCGAAGAGCGGCGAGTTGGAACGGACCCACTTGACGATCGGCACCGACCACTGCGGCACCCGGTCCTCCGCAACGCCGAAGACGAACGGCACCTCGATCACCGCCACCGGCAACCCCGGCCCAGCCGTTTCGCGCGCGACGCGAGCCTGCTCCAGCCGACTGCGCACGTACGGATGCTTCGCGGCCAACCCCCACTCAGGATGTACGCGGTCGAAGTACGTGTAGTACGACCCGAGCACCGCCGCGCGCGTACAACCTGCTTCGCGCGCCGCGCGCAACAACGCGGCGACAGGCGCGACGTTGCCCGCGCGCAGCCGAGGCTCGACCGGTCCGCGGCCGACCGCACGGTCGTCCATGCCACCGCCGAAGACGACACCGTCGTGTCCGTCGAGCGCTTCGCGCAACTCCGCGTGCGAAGCCTTCGAGACGTCGAGCGTCCGGTCGATGCCTGCACGCGCCGTCCGCGCGACGGCGGTCGTTTCGTGCCCGCGGTTCCGCAGTTCGTCGAGCACATGCTGGCCCAGCAGTCCGCTGCCGCCCACCACCAAGATCTTCATGGTCCGTTCCATTCGGGCTTGTCGTCAGCCGCACTGCATCAAGCAGCGGGCAGCGTCGAACCGGCCTGCCTTCAAATCGTCCGGCCGGATGAGCCAGTACAACATTCCGACGTCGCCCCACATCATGTCGGTTTCCTCGGCGCTGTCGAACTGGGCGAGCAGCACCCAGCGGGCCGCTTCCTCCTTGTGCCGCGGATCTTCCCACCCGCCCTCGAGCACTTCCGCCGCGATCTCGTTCTCCACGGCACCCTGGACTGGTGCGGCAAGGCCGCCGACCTGATGCCGCCGCGTGCCCTGGGCGACTTCCCACGTCATCTCCCCGAACACATCGGTGCCTGACCGCCCAGGACCGAGGACCGTCTTGACCGCTTCGGCCAGAGACTCTCCGCTCGCGATCGTGGTGTGGTCCAGCAGGAAGTGCTCTCGTTCCGGCGCGGTGGCCACGATTTCCGCGAAAACGTCCCGGCGCGGGTACGGATCGAGGCCGGACGGGGGCGTCCGTTCGGCGACGGGAGTGCCTGCGGGCACGAAGAGCACTCGGTACCCGTCGGCATCGCGGGGCAGATCGTGCTGGTAGCGATCGGGGGTGTAGCGGCCGTCGAAGCAGAAGAACAACAGCGTTCCGGCCTCCGGCAGCGGGATGGTCACGAACTCGCGCGGCAGCGTCGCGCAGTCCACCGCGGCGACGAACGTCAGCGGCCCATGGTCCGCCCAGGCAGGCCATTCCACCGCTTCCGGCAACGCCGGGTTTCCGCCGAGCTGCCCCACCCGTGGACCGGTGCCGCGGGACACCAGCCGGATTCCGGGTTGAAACAGCTCGATCCATTTCGCCGCCACCTCAGCGGGCAGCCGATCCTGAGCGAGAGCGCTGAGTCGATCTTTCCATGCCGTCACTCCGTCATGATGGCGCGGCACACCGACAAAAACGCTCGAGCAGCTTGCCCGGCAGAGGTCTTCGCTGCCCCTGCCGGGCCCCGCGATCAGCGGAAGATCACGTCCGAGCAGGAGTAGAAGGCCTCGCCGGAATCGGGCCAATGGCGTTGCCAGATCGAGTAAATCAAGTGCCGGCCGGTGCGCCCGCCGGGGATGTTCGCCTGGAGCTGGTAGGCGTTGCCCGCGATCGGCGGGTTGTCCTGCTTGTAGAACGGGGTGTCTTCGAGGTCGGACCACTTGAGCGGTTTCGTCGGGTCATAGCCCGGCTTGGTGACGTACAGCTCGAAGGTGCCCTCGTGCGCGGCGGTCAGCTGGTACTGGAAGGTGTACGGGCCGCTGCTCGGCAGCGTGGTCGCCGGCCAGTCGTCGCGGGCGAGGTCGAGCCCCTTGTACTTGTCCCGGCCGGCACTGCACAGCTTGCCGTCCGGAATGATCTCGCGGCTGCGGCCGCTGGCGTCGCCGATGTTGACCTCGTCCCAGTCGTAGATCGGCCAGCTGTCGCCGACCGCGATGGCGGCCTTGCACGCGGCGGACTGCGGATTCTCCGGACCCTCCTGGAAACACTGCATGATCCGGCTGATCGGGTTGCCCATCGAACCGTGCGCGAGTGCGGGAACGGCGGTGAACACCGAAACCGTCCCGAGCACGGCGGTCAGTATCCCGACTTTGACGGCGGAGCGGGAAAACTTCATCGCGGGTTCCTCTCATGAGAGGTCTAGACCAAACCCACGGTAAGGGCGCGGCAGCGGCGCGCTGTAGACCCGAAAGTCGGGCGCCCCCGAGGTAGACACCGTCTACCTACTTTGATAGACAGTGTCTACAAGATGAACCAGGGGTTACGGAGAGCGGAATGGGTTTCCACACGTTCGTCGCCGTCGGCGACAGCTGCGCGGAGGGGCTGGACGATCCCTACCCGGATCACAGCCGGTACCGCGGCTGGGCGGATTACGTCGCCGGGCGGCTCGCGCGCGACGAAACCGCGTTTCGCTACGCCAATCTCGCCGTTCGCGGGCGGCGGCTGGACCAGATCGCCGCGGAGCAGTTGCCCGCGGCCGAGCGGCACGAACCGGATCTGATCGCGTTGTTCGGCGGCGGCAATGACGTGATGAGCCGCGGCTGGGACGCTCGCACGGTCGCTCGGCGCGTCGACGCCGCGATCCGGCAGTGCACCCAGATCGCGCCCACCGTCGTCACCTTCACCTTGAGCGACATCGCGCATCGCATGCCGCTCGGCGGGCGGATGCGACAGCGGGTCACCGCGCTCAACGACGCCATCCGCGAGGCTTCGGTCAGCTACGGCGCGAAGCTCGTCGACCTGTGGCCGGACCAGGCCGCGCACGATTCGCGCTACTTCGGGCCGGACCGGCTGCACCTGTCGCAGGCCGGGCATCTGCGCGTCGCCGGGCACGTGCTCGACCGGCTCGGCGTCACGCACGACGGCAGCTGGCTGCGGCCGCTTCCTGGCGCTCCGGCCCAGGGCAGCGCGATCGCCGACCTGCGCTGGCTGTGGCAGGAGGTGCTGCCGGTCGGGATCACGCGGCTGCGCAACCGGCTCACCGGCCGGTCCCCTGGCGACGGCTTCGTGCCGAAGCGTCCGGAGCTGCTGCCGGTGGCCTTCTCCGAAGCTCAGGTATGAGCGCGCGACAGCGGTTGATCCGCACCGCAGCGGATCTCCTCGTCGGCTCCGGCGTCGAGGCCGTGACGTTGCGCGGTATCGCGAAGGCGGCAGGCGTGTCGCACGGTGCGCCGCTTCGCCACTTCTCGGGACGCGCGGAGTTGCTGTCCGCGGTAGCGACGCTTGGCTTCACACAGCTGCTCCATCGCGGCGCACAGTTGCCCGACGGCACCCCGCGCGAACGCGTCACGGCCGCCTGTCACGCGTACGTCGACTTCGCGGTGGCGAACCCCGCCATGTTCGAGCTGATGTTCCGTCGCGACCTCATCGACCCGGAGGAGCCAGGGCTGGTCGCGGCCAGCAGCGCCGTCTTCGACACCTTCGCCGAACTAGTGCGGCTCGACCGCGCCGAAGCGGACGACGATCGACTGCGTCCGGGTACGGATCCTCGGCTGGTCGCGGCGTCGCTGTGGGCAGCGCTGCACGGTCTCGCACAACTGTGGTTGTGGGGCGGGTTGGCCGGAGCCAGCTTCGCGCCTTCGCCGGAATCGGCGTTGGCGGTGACGCTCGACGCGTATCTGGGGTGAAGCTCAGCGGAGAGCCCGGAATCCTCCCCACCCCTGGCTCTCCGCCGAACAGCGGGAATGGATGACCATTCAAAAACGACCGTAACCGCTCGATCGCGTCCGCGGAATCCGCCCTTCGCCGCAGCCTCGGGTAAACCCTGGCGGTAGGCGGCCTGCCGCGATCGCGGTACGGAATTGGGAAACCGCCGGTCAGGCAGGTAGTTTCGGGCGCGTGATGCGGATCCTGCGGGCGCGGCCGCTGTGCACGGATTCGCTGCTGGCGGCTGCGGTCGGACTATTCCTTTTCGCCGGAGCGGCGGTCCACCACGGCTCCCTCGGCGATCGGCCGGGGCTGTTCGGGCTGCTGCTCGCCGCGGCGGGCGCGGTGCCGCTGGTGGTCCGCCGGCGCTACCCGATCACCGTGCTGCTCGCGGTGACCCTGCTGGTCGGCGCGTTCGCGCTGGCCGGGTACCGCGCGACGCTCGGCCGTCCTGACCTGCTGATCGCCGCGTACACCGTGTGGGCGCGCTATCCGGTCCGGCAAGCCTGGCCGCCGTCGCTGTTCGCGGTGGCCGGGTTCGAGGTCACGATGCTCGTCGGCGACAGTTCGAATCCGATCGGCGACACGGTGATCGCGGTGCTGCAAGCGTCCGCGACCGTCCTTATTGGACACTCGGTCTACCTCCGCGGGCTCGCCCTGCACGCGACCGCGGAACGGGCCGACCGCGCCGAACTGGCGGTCGTCGAGGAGCGGCTGCGCATCGCCCGCGAGCTGCACGACGTTGTCTCGCACCATCTGTCGGTGATCTCCGTGCAGGCCAACCTCGCGCGGTACGTCTTCGAGTCCGCGCCGGACACCGCACGCGGCGCGCTCGACACGATCACCGGCACGACCACCGAGGCGCTGGACGAACTCCGCCGCCTGCTCAGCGTGCTGCGGCCGCCGCACCACGAGCCGGGCGAATACCGTCCACAGCCGGGTCTCGAAGAGCTTCCCTCGCTGGTCAGCCGGGTCCGCGAGGCCGGGCTGACCGTGCGGCTGCGCGTCGCCGGAACGCCGCGGACGTTGCCGTCGGGGCAGCAGCTGTGCGCGTACCGGGTCGCGCAAGAAGCGCTGACGAACGTCTTGAAGCACGCTCCGGAATCCTTCGCGACGCTGGACGTCGAGTACCTGTCCGACGCACTGCGGCTGAGCGTCGCCGACTCCGGCGGCGGACCGCGCTCCGACGGCAATCCCGCCGGTCACGGCCTCGTCGGCATGCGGGAACGGGCGCGTATGTACGGTGGCGAGATCGAAATCGGGCCTCGCGAACCGGCGGGGTTCGAGGTGGTGCTGACCCTCCCGTACTCGGACCGGACCGGCGGAGAACCGAAGTGACCAGTGTGCTCGTGGTGGACGACCAGGATCTCGTCCGCGCCGGGCTCGTCGCGCTGCTCAACGCCGCGCCGGGCGTCGAGGTCGTCGGCGAGGCGCGCGACGGGATCGAGGCCGTGCACGAGGCGGCGCGACTGCGGCCCGAGGTGATCCTGATGGACATCCGGCTGCCCGGTCTCGACGGCGTGTCGGCCACCGCCCGCATCCTCGCCGGGCCGGACCACCCGCGCGTACTGATCCTGACCGTCTTCGACCTCGACGAATACGTGTACCGCGCGCTGCGGGCCGGCGCGGCCGGATTCCTGCTCAAGGACAGCCCGCCGGAGACGCTGATCTCCGGCATCCAGGCGGTGGCGCGCGGGGACATGCTGTTCGGCCCGACGATCACGCGGCGGCTGGTCGAGGCTTACACGAGCGCGCCGCCCGCGGAGCCCGCGCCGGAACTGAGCGGGCTGACCGAACGCGAGCGCGAGGTGCTCCGGCTGGTCGGCACGGGGATGCCGAACGCGGAGATCGCGGCCCGGCTGCTGGTCAGCGAGGCGACGGTGAAGACGCACCGCAACCGGCTGATGCCCAAACTCGGCATCTCCAGCCGGGCGCAGGCGGTCGTCGTCGCTTACGAAACCGGTTTGGTCCGGCCAGGACGGTAGCCGAATTCGCGGCGCAGCACGCGTTCTCCCCGGCTTTCGTCCCTCCAATGTGGACAGTAATCCTCGGCTGACAGCCGCGACCAGGCCGTTCGGACCCGAGCCGACCACGGCTGCGACGAACCGGGCGCCCAGTGTCACTCCCGAACATCTGATCGAATATTGTCGTACCCCACGCCTACCGTGCACCCCATGCCGGTCCGCACGGGCCGCGCCTGCTGGAGAGGGGGGTCATGCCCGACCACGACACGTTGCTGGAGCGCGTGCGGAAGCTGCTGGCCAAGGCCGAGGACCCGGCCGTCACGCCCGCCGAAGCCGAGCTGTACAACACCAAAGCGGCGCAGCTGATCGCGCGGCACGGGATCGACAACGCGATGCTGGCCGCGTCCGGGCAAAGCGGCGACGACATCACGGTGCTGAAGCTGCCGATCTCCAATCCGTACAGCCGTGACAAAGCCAGCCTGCTCACCAGCATCGCGTACCCGTTGCGCTGCCGGACCTTGCTGCACCGGGTCGGCCAAGGGGTCGAAGAGGTCACCGTGTTCGGCTTCCGCACCGACCTCGCTCGGGTCGAGCTGCTGTTCACCAGCCTGTTGCTGCAGGCGAGCACACAGCTCACCCGGGTGCGGCCGGAGGAACGGGTGTTCCGCGAATCGCTGGCGGCGTACCGGCGGACGTGGCTGCACGGCTTCGCGCGCGCGGTGCACGAACGGCTGACCGCGGCGGAAGAAAACGCCGCGCGGACGTACTCTGATGTCGCCGGCGGGAAGTCGGCGGAACTGGTGGTGCGGGATCGGACGGCGCTGGTGCAGCAGGCCTTCGACCGCGAGTACGGCGACCTGCGCTCGGCGGCCCCGCGACGGTTGTCGGGGTCCGGATACCGGGAGGGGCACCGGGCCGGGACCCGGGCGAATCTCGACCCGGCGGCGCTGGGAAGGCGGCGGTCAGCGCTTCCGGTGCGCTGACCTGGAGGGCGTCGTGCTCCGCATCGAAGACCTCGCCGCCCGGCCGGAGCTGCGCGTTCCCGCGCTCCAGCTGGGATTCGTCGGCGGGGAGTTCCTCGGCCAGGGCCTCACCGCCGGGCTGGCGAGCTCGAGGCGGATCGCCCCGGAGTTCTTCCTGGTCCTCCTCGACGACGACGTACCGGTAGCGCGAGCGGCGGCGATTCCCGTCGCCTTCCCCACCCCGGAGCGAACTGAACTGCCCGACCACGGCTGGGACGGTGCTCTCGTCTGGGCCGCCGAAGACCACCTCGACGGACGGGCACCCACCACGCTGGTCGCGCTGGAGGTGTACGTCGCGGAATCCGCGCGCGGGCAAGGGATTGCCGCCCAAGCGCTCGTGGAGTTGCAGAACCGGGCGCGCCGGGCTGGGCTTTCCCGGCTGGTCGTGCCGGTGCGGCCCACCGGAAAACCGCCCTTGGAGTCCATTGTGGACTATCTCGGCCGAGGCACCGATCCCTGGCTGCGCAGTCACGAGCGGCTGGGCGCGAAGTTCCGGAAGATCGCGCCGTTCGCGATGACCGTCACCGGCACGCTCGCGCAGTGGGAGCAGTGGACCGGCATCCGGCTCGAAGACGGACACACCGTCGTGCCCGGCGGAATCGCCCCGGTGCTGGCGTCGACGGAACAGGATCTGGGCGTGTACGTCGAGCCGAACGTCTGGTACGAGCACCCGCTCTGACTACGCCTGCTCCCAGCCAGGCAGCCAAACCCCGTCCCCGGGTTCCTGCCCGGTCACCAGGTGATCGCGCAGTTTCCGCACGTCCGGATGCGCGGGCTCGCGCCGCCACAGCAGCGACATCGGGTACACCGGCGTCGGGTCGACCACCAGCACGCGGCGGAGGTCGTACTCGTCCGGCCAGAAGTAGCGCGAACCAGCTCCCACGAACGTCGCCAGGTCCGGCGAGGTCGCCAGTTCGTCCAGCATCGTTTCGTTGCCGAAGACCGGGCCGGACACATCGATGGTCAGGTCGAACGCCTCGGCCAGCTCCGCGTAGTACGCGCCCCATTCCATGCTCGCCGACAGCCCCGGCATCCAGATCCGATGGCCGGCGAGTTTCGCGATCGGCACTGACGGCAGGTCGGCGAACGGATGGCGCGGGCCGACGAGCAGCTCGTGCGCGTCGTAGTCCACCACCCCGCTCGTCACGCCGCCCGGCAGGTCGTGCTTCGGGACCCCGCGGAACGCCGCGTCGACCGAACCGGCCGCGACCGCGGCGACGGCGGCGTCGAAGCTCAACTCGGCGCCGGTGGTCACGATCTCCAGCTCCACCTCCGGGAACGCCCGGTGGAAGCTCAGTGCCAGCTGCGCCGACTTGGTCCGCCGGTTCAGCACGTCCACTCGCAACGGCCGCTGCTCCGGGCGCACCGCGGCGAGCGCGCTTTTCTCGGCGTCGAGCAGCACCCGGGCGTGCGGCAGGAACGCCTCGCCATCGCTGCTCAACCGAGCCCCGCGCGCGGTGCGGGTGAACAACTGCACCCCTAGTTCGCGTTCCAGCGCGCCGACGCGTTTGGACACTGCTTGCTGCGTGATCCCCAGCTCCGCGGCCGCTTCCTGGAACTGCCCTCCGTCCACGACGGCGACGAAGGTCCGCACGAATTCCAGCTCCACGGACCAATCCTAAGCGCTCGCGCCGCCCGCCGCGGCGAGTTGCCCCGACCCCGCTACTTGTCTGAGGAGTTGTGCTACGCTCCGCCTCGATGTTCACGCGCTTCCTTCTCCTTCGCCGCCACGGCGGGGCCTGACCGGACCGGCCCCCCGCCGTGGGGCAAGCACGCGCGCCGGTCGGCTCCCGACCACTTGAAGGACCGCAGATGAACACCGTTTGGAACCGGCAGCGACCCTCTCGCATGCCGTCGTACCGCTACCGCGACGTCTACCAGCGCGTCGACGTCCCCAACGCCGGCCGCGCCTGGCCCGGCAACCGGATCACCCAAGCCCCGCTCTGGGTGCCGGTCGACCTGCGCGACGGCAACCAGGCGCTGGCCGAACCGATGGACCCGGCGCGCAAACGCCGGTTCTTCGAGCTGATGATCAGCATGGGGTACAAGGAAATCGAGGTCGGCTACCCGTCCGCCTCGCAGACCGACTACGACTTCGTCCGGCTGCTCGCGGACACCGATCTGGCCCCGGAAGACGTCACCATCGTCGTGTTCACCCCGGCGCGACGCGACCTGATCGAGCGCACCGTCGAGTCCGTCCGCGGCATCCGCAACGACGTCGTGATCCACCTGTACACCGCCACCGCGCCGACCTGGCGCACAGTGGTCCTCGGCCACGATCGAGCGTCGCTGAAAGAACTGATCCTCGACGGTGCCCGCGACGTTCTGCGCGCGACCGGCGACCGGCCGAACATCCGCTTCGAGTTCTCCCCCGAGGTCTTCAACCTCACCGAACCCGATTACGTCCTGGAAGTCTGCGACGCGGTCACCGAAACCTGGCAGGCGAGCCCGGATCGTCCGGTAATTCTGAACCTGCCGGCGACCGTCGAGATCGCGACGCCCAATGTGTACGCCGACCAGATCGAATACATGCACCGCAACCTCGCGCGCCGCGATTCGGTAATCCTGTCCGTGCACCCGCACAACGACCGCGGCACCGGCGTCGCCTGCGCCGAACTCGCCGTGCTGGCTGGGGCCGAGCGCGTCGAGGGCTGCATTTTCGGCAATGGCGAGCGCACCGGGAACGTCGACTTGACGACGCTCGCGCTGAACCTGCACGCACAGGGCGTCGACCCGATGATCGACTTCTCGGACATCGACGAGATCCGCCGCACCGTCGAGTACTGCAACCGGATCGAGGTTCACGCGCGGCATCCGTACGTCGGCGACCTCGTGCACACCGCGTTCAGCGGCACCCATCAGGACGCGATCAAGAAGGGCTTCGCCGAACATCACGCACGCGCCGCGGAAACCGGCGTGCCCGCCCGCGAACTGGACTGGCGCGTCCCGTACCTGCCGATCGACCCGGCCGACCTCGGCCGCGACTACGCCGCCGTGATCCGGGTGAACTCGCAGTCCGGCAAGGGCGGAATCGCCTATCTGCTGGAAAACGAGTACGGCATCACGCTGCCGCGGCGGCTGCAGATCGACTTCGCGCGCCGCGTCCAAGGCCACACCGACGGCTCCGGACACGAGGTGACCGCGACCGAACTGTGGCAGCTCTTCGAAGCCGCCTACCTGCAGCCGAACCCGGCGATCACGTTGTCCCGCTTCGAAAACTCAGCCGACGAGCACACCAGCATCACCCTGCGCGTCGACGGGATCGAGCACACCAGCACGCACAACGGAACCGGTCCGGTCGAAGCGCTCACCGCGGCGCTCGGCGAGCACGGGCGGAAGGTGGACATCGTGGCCTTGCACCAGACGAGCATCGGCTCCGGCAACGACAGCGAAGCGTTGACACTGCTGGAATATCGCACTGACAGCGGTACACAATGGACAGCCGGACGCGACCGTTCGGTGCTCGCGGCCAGCCTCACCGCGGTGGTGAACGCGGCCTAAGCCCAGCGGTGCGAGCGCGACCTGCGCTCGCACCGCTTCAGCCGCCCCCGCGAAGAAAGGCCAGCACCGCCAGCACTCGACGGTTCCCGTCGTCCGTCGGCGGGAGGTCGAGTTTCGACAGGATGCTTCCGACGTGCTTGCCCACCGCGGCGTCGGACACCACCAGCCGCCGGGCGATCGACGCGTTCGAGTGCCCCTCGGCGATCAGCGACAGGACTTCCCGTTCCCGCGCCGACAGCCGGGCGAGCGGGTCGGCCCGGCGGCGCAGCAACTGGCGCACCACCTGCGGATCCACCGCCGTTCCGCCGTCGACGACCTGGCGCAGCGTCGCGACGAATTCCTCGACGTCGACCACCCGGTCCTTCAGCAGGTAGCCGACCCCGCGCCCCTCGGCGGAGTCGAGCAGCTCGGCCGCGTGGTGGTGTTCGACGTATTGGCTCAGCACCACCACAGCCAGCTCCGGCCGCGTGCGCCGCAGCTCGACCGCGGCGCGCAGGCCCTCGTCGGAATGGCCGGGCGGCATCCGGATGTCGGTGAGCACCAGATCCGGTCCGTGCTCGCGCACCGCGGCGTGCAACCCCTCGGCATCACCGACCGCGGCGACGACCTCGAAACCGAACCGCTCCAGCAACCCGCACAATCCCTCGCGCAGCAGCACCTCGTCTTCGGCGAGGACGACCCGCATCGGCTCTCCCCTCAGCACGGCAGCTCCACTCGCACGACGGTCGGCCCGCCGACCGGACTGCGCACCCACATCCGGCCGCCCAGCACGGCGACCCGGTCGCTCAAGCCGGTGATCCCCGTGCCGCGCGACGGCTCAGCACCGCCCGCTCCGTTGTCCCATACCTCAATGGTAAGCACCCGACCGACAATTCCGGCGGTCACCGAGGCGCAACTGGCCGCGGAGTGCTTGGCGACATTGGTCAGCGACTCGGCCACCACGAAGTACGCCGTGGACTCCACCGACTCCGGCAACCGCACCGGCACCGCCACGTCCACGGTGACCGGCACCGCGCATCCGTCGGCGAGCTCCTCCAACGCGGCGGGCAAGCCGAGTTCAGCGAGCGCACGCGGATGGATGCCGTTGATCAGCTCGCGCAGCTCGACCATCAGCTTCTTGGCCTGGTCATGCGCGTCCGACACCGCCTTCGCCGCCGCGGAATCCGGCGGCAGATCGACCTTCGCGAGCCCGAGCTGCAGACTCAGCCCGACCAGCCGTTGCTGCGCGCCGTCGTGCAGATCGCGTTCGATGCGCTTGCGTTCCGCGTCGAACGCCGACAGCAGCCGGGTCCGGGATTGCGACACCTCGGTCAGCTCGCCGCGGAGCTTCTCGGCGGCCCCGTCGGTGAGCAGCGAACGCGCCAGCATCGCGTGCAGGCCAGCGAACCCGGACAGCAGATAGCCGGACAGAACGAGCAACACCACCCCGGCCAGCGCGTACGGCACCGCCCCACCCGGAGTCGAAACCTCAGTGAAGCCAACGGAAATCGTGTCGTGCTCGTTGACGAGAAGCGGACTCGCCACCAGAACCGCCGCGAACAACGCGACCATGCCGGCCACCGAGTACAGCGCGGGAATCGCGGTGCACAACAGCACCGCGTACCCGAGTTCACGCCACGCCGCCGGTTCGGTGTAACGCGTCCGCATTCGGGGCCACCAGCCCGGTTCACTGATCGGTCCAAACGGGACGGTCACCGGGTTGAGGTCGACCATGCGCAACCGCTGCCGTTCGACCCCGGCGACCACCGCCGCCCACGCCGGGCCTGCGCTCAGGAACAACAGCATGCCGAACACCGAGAACGCCGCGACCAGCCCCAGATCGGAGGTCTGTCCTTGCACGACCCGGCTGACCAGCACCGCGAGCGGCAGCAGGCAGAACCCGAACGGAAGGCCGAACAGCAGCGTCATCGGGCCGGTGCTGAGCCCGTACAGCAGCGCCCGCCACGGCCAGGAGGAAATCAGGAATGTCCGATGCGACAAAGCATCCAGCACAGTGCGCGGTTTCGCGGTTGTCGAGACGGTAGCCACGAGATCCAGATTAGCCAGCGTGCTGCCCGGTTTCGATCAGCTTGCCCGTAGTCTCGGAGGTAGGGCTAGGCATACCCGGCACGCGGTCCTGGCCTTGACTTCAAGTTAAGTTGAAGTTCTACCTTCGGCGTCGTGACCGAAACGACTGACGCCGGAGTGCGGCGCCCACCGAGATCTCTGCTGGCGACGCTCCTCGGCGTCAGCACCATGACCATCATGGCCAGTGCCACGATCACGCCCGCGTTGCCGGGCATGCAACAGCACTTCGCCGCGGAACCGCACGCGGAGCTTCTCGTCCGGCTGGTGCTGACGTTGCCGGGGCTGGCGATCATGGTCTCCGCGCCGTTGCTCGCCAAGCTGAGCGGCCGGACCGGACGCGTGCCGCTGCTGCTCGCCTGCCTCGCCCTCTACACCGTCGGCGGCGGGTCCGGCCTGCTGCTGGACTCGCTCCCCGCGCTGCTCGTCGGACGGGCCGTGCTCGGGATCGGCATCGCCGGGATCATGACCACGTCCACCGCGCTGATCGCCGACCACCATGACCCCGAGGAACACGGCCGCGTGCTCGGATTGCAAGGCGCGGCAATGGGTTTCGGCGGCGTCGTGGCGCTGCTGCTCGGCGGCTTGCTGGCCGCGCTTGACTGGCGCGGTCCGTTCGCCATCTACCTGCTCGCGATTCCGATGCTGGTGCTCGTGCTGCGATTCGTGCCGGACGCGCCCGTCCAGCCGACCGATCCGGCGGACACCACCACGGCCGCGTCGCCGTGGCAGCCAAGGTTGCTCGGGTTGTACGCGTTGATCTTCATCGGCGTCGTGGTCTTCTACACCGTTCCGACACAGGCACCGTTCTGGCTGGCCGAAGTCGGCGGCGCCGGACCGGCAGTCGCGGGAGCCTTGATCGCCGCGGTCAATCTGGTGATGACCTTGGTGGGCCTGAACTTCCGCCGGCTGCGGGCCCGTTGGTCCTTCCCCGCGCTGGCCATCGCGATGTTCGCCGCGTTCGCCGTCGGGCTGGTCGTCCTCGGTACCGCGAGTGCATTGTGGACAGCCGCGCTGGGCATGGTCGTGGTCGGACTTGGCATTGGGCTGCAGAACCCGACCGTGAACGGCTGGCTGGTCTCCACCGCCTCCCCTGGGGTGCGAACCAGGGCGCTGGGGTTGCTGACCTCCGCGTTGTTCCTCGGCCAATTCTCGTCGCCGCTGATCGCGCAGCCGGTGATCGACGCCGTCGGGATGGGGACGACGTTCGTCCTGGCTGGAGCGTTAGCCGCGGCCGTCGGGATTGTCGTGGCTGTCATCCATCGGCGATGACACGTAGTCGACGACCTGCGCGTGCGTCGCGAACCAAACCCCGTCGTGCGAAGCGATGTGCTCCAGCAGCTCGGTGAGAATCGTGATGCGGGAACGATGTCCGATGATGTGCGGGTGCATGGTGAGTTGGAAAAGGCCGCCCTCGGCCAAGGCTAGGTCGAACTCGTCACGCCAGATCGGCAGCACTTCCCGCGGCGGGGTGTACGGACGCTGCGAGCCGAAGCGGTTCATCGTGAAGTACGGCGCGTCGTCGCGGATCCATTCCACCGGAAGCTCGACGATGCCAGTCGGTTCGCCGTCGGCGAGGATCTCGTAGCAGCCGTTGTCCGCCATCAACGAGGAGTCGTAGGCGAGGCCCAGTTCGCGGATGATCGCGAGGGAACTTTCGGAGAAGTCCCAGGACGGCGTGCGGATGCCGACCGGACGCGTGCCGGTGAGCCGCTCCAGCGTGTCGGCGGCCCGGAAGGTGAGGTCACGTTCAGCGGTGGGCGGCAGTTGGGCGTTGCTTTCGTGGATCCAGCCGTGCAACGCGACTTCGTGCCCAGCATCCACATAGGACTGAACCTCGCCGTCGTGCAGCAACGCCGACACCGCGGGCATGAAGAACGTCGACGGCACCCCGAACCGCTCAAGCAGCTTCAACACCCGCGGCACGCCGACCCGCGAGCCGTACTCGCCTTGTGAGAGCTTGCCCGGCAGCACGTGGCCGTCGCGCAACGAGATCGTCTCGTGGTCGGAGTCGAACGACAACGCCACGGCCACCCGCGCCCCGCCCGGCCAGGAGTCCGGCCGCAGCGGCCGCCCGGCACGCACGCGCTCGACGTGGCCCCGCCAGGTTTGCTCGCTCCACTGCCACGGTTCGGTCATGCTTCCTCCCCCTGCGCCGCGAGGCTTCATCGTATCGCTGTGCCACGATGAGGCACATGCACGACGAAGAGCCCGAGAAGCCGGCCAGCGGGGTCCGGACGATGAACAGCGTCCTCAGCACGCTGCGAGTCTTCGAGGAAGTCGCCCAGCGACAGCCCATCGGCGTCTCGGAGCTTGCACGGTGCACGGAGATCCCGAAGAGCACCGTGCAGCGCGGGCTGATCACGCTTCAGCAGGCAGGATGGCTGAAAGTCGTGGACGCCGAACGCTCGCGCTGGGGTGTCGCGCCGCGCGTGCTGGCGCTCGGTCTGCGCGACTGCGGGAAGCCGGACCTCAAGGAGCTGGCCGACCCGGTCGTCAAACGGCTCGCCGCGGAGACGAACGAGACCGTCATGCTGGCCGAACGCGACGGCGACAATCTCGTCGTCATCGCCACTCAGCACACTGACCAGGTCGTGCGGGTCGTGCTGGATGTCGGCACGCGCGTCCCGCTGCTGGCCACCTCCGGTGGCACGGCGATCATGGCGCGGCTCGACGAATCCGAGGTCGAGGAGCTGTTCACCCACGAACTTCCCGAGTTCGCCCAGAACCCGGCACCGGATTTCGTCGCCCTCCGCCGCGACATCGCCTTGACCGCGAAGCGTGGGTACGCGCTCAACGGGTCCTCGTCGTGGTACCGCCCGCAGGTGTCGTCGATCGGCGCGGCCATCACGGACCCGGCCGGACGGCCAGTGGCGACGATCACCCTCGCGATTCCCGACATGCGCTACACCCGCGCCCAGGAGAAGACCTTCGCGCCGCTGGTCGTGGCGGCAGCAGCCGAGGTCAGCCGCCTGCTCGCCGAAAGCTGACACGATCCGTGCCGCATTGCGGAATGACGCGTACCGTGTTGTGGCATGAGTGAGTTTCCGGAGACGACCCCGTTGCGCTTGCGCGACGTCATCTTCCGCAACCGCGTCTGGATGTCCCCGATGGCGCAGTACGCGGCGGGCCCGGACGGGCTGCCGACCGAATGGCATCTGGCGCACTACGGCCCCCGCGCGATCGGCGGCGTCGGGCTGGTCATGGTCGAGGCCACCGCGATCAGCCCAGACAACCGGTGCACCGCGGCCGACCTCGGGCTTTGGAACGAGGAACAGGCGCTCGCGCACCGGAAGCTGACCTCGTTCGTCGCCGGCCACGGCGCGGTGCCCGCGGTGCAGCTGAACGCCGTCGGCCGCAAGGGATCGCACCAGGTCCCGTGGGTCGGCGACGGGCAGAACGGACCGGTGCCGGTCGCCGACGGCGGCTGGGAGCTGATCGCGCCGTCGGCGATCCCGTTCGGCGACCTGGCGATGCCCCGCCCGGCCACTGCGGCCGACCTGGACCAGGCCGTCGAGGATTTCGCGCACGCGACCCGGATGGCCGAGCTGGCCGGTTACCAGGCTGTCGAAATCCACGCCTCGCACGGCTATCTGCTGCACCAGTTCCTGTCGCCGCTGTCCAATCAGCGCACCGACGAGTACGGCGGGAGCCCGCGGAACCGGATGCGCTTCCCGCTGCGCGTGGCCCGCGCCGTGCGGGAGGCGTTCCCGCAGGACAAACCGGTGTTCGTCCGCATCACCGCCACCGACTGGGTCGAGGACAGCATCGCGCTCGACGACGCCGCGGCGTTCGCCAAGGAACTGGCGGCGATCGGGATCGACCTGCTCGACGTGACCTCCGGCGTGCTCGTGCGCGATCGAGGCGCCCGGCCGCCGAACCGGGAAGGCGTGAACGTCGAGTTCGCCGCCGCGCTCAAGGAAGCGTCCGGGCTGGCGGTCGCGCCGGTCGGCCAGATCACCGACTTGGCTGCCGCGGGCCAGATCATCCGCGAGGGCAAGGCCGATGCCGTGCTGATGGGCCGTTCGCTGCTGCGCGACCCGTACCTCGCCCTGCGCAACCAGTCCAAAGACGCCTGGCCCGTCCGCTACCACCGCGCTTTCTGAGGGATTACCCGTGAATCACGAAACCACCCGTTCGGACGGCACGAGAATCCATTACACCGCAACCGGTTCCACCGACGGGCCCGCGCTGACGCTCATCCACGGCTGGGGCTGCGACCGCGGGGATTTCGACACGATCGTCAAGCACCTCCCGCCCGAGGTCCGCGTGCTGGCCGTCGATCTCGCGGAACACGGCGACTCACGGTCGTCTCGCGACACGTGGACCATCGAGGAATTTGCGGGCGACGTAGCCGCCGTTCTGGCCGCCGAGTCGGTCGAATCCACTGTCGTAGCCGGGCATTCGCTTGGCGGAGCGGTCGCGGTCGAGACCGCCCGGCTGCTTCCGGACACGGTCACCCGGGTGATCGCGCTCGATGCGTTGCACTACTTGGGCTTGTTCCCCGCGCAGAGCGAGGAGGACGTCCAGGCGTTGCTGCAGCCGTTCCGCGAGGACTTCACCGGTGCGATGCGCGGGATGGTCGAAGCCGGTTCGCCAGAAGGCACCGATCCGTCCTTAGTGGACTCATATATCAAGAAGATGGGCTCCGTGCGTCAGCCCGCCGGTCTGCACGCGCTCGAAGGCCTCGCACGCTGGGACATGGACGCGGCGCTGCGCGAGATCGCCCAGCCGGTCGTGCTGTTCGCCGTGCGCTCGATCATCGCCAAGGAGGCGATCGACCGCTACGGCGACCGGATCCGGATCGAACTGGTCGACCTCGGCAGCCACCACTTCCCCGTCGAATCCCCGGCGGAAACCGCCAAGATCCTGGCCGACGAACTCTAGGCCCGTCGCCCGCCATCGACGGACAACGTCGTCCCGGTGATGTACGACGCGGCGTCCGAACAAAGCCAGACCACGGCCGCGGCGGCTTCTTCCGGAGTCGCCAGCCTGCCGAGCGGAGTGATCGCTTCCTGCCGGGCGATCATGCCGGGGTCGCCAGCCCACTTGTCGAACCCCGGCGTCCGCGTCGGCCCCGGGCACACCGCGTTGACGCGGATGCCGTCCGCCGCGTAGTCGACCGCCGCAACCTTGGTCAGGCCCACAATCCCGTGCTTCGACGCGACGTAAGCCGGCGCGTTCGGGATCGCGTACAACCCGCCGTTGGACGCGACGTTCACGATCGCGCCGCCCTTCAGGTGCGGCAGCTCGTACTTCATGCAGAGGAAGGTCCCGGACAGATTCACCTGCACGACGCGCTCGAACTCGGCGAGCGTCAGCTGGTCGACGCGCTTGTGCGACGACAACCCGGCGTTGTTCACCGCGAAGTCGAGCCCGCCGTACGCCTCGACCGTCTGCTTTACCGCGGCCTGTACTGAAGACTCGTCGCCGATGTCGACCTGGACGGCCAGCGCTTCCCCGCCGTCCTTCTTGATCAACTCGACGGTTTCCGCCGCGGCCGCCGCGTCGATGTCCAGGACGGCCACCGCTGCCCCGGTGCGCGCGAACTCGATCGCCGCCGCGCGGCCGATCCCGCTGCCCGCCCCGGTGACGAGCCCGCGTCGCCGGCTCACGACAGCGACTCGTGGTTCGCCCAGGCCACGCGATACGAATGCCGCGCCTGCCACTTCTCGATCACCTCGTGCAGCTCAGGTGCGGTGAAGCTCTTGGCCAGCGTGTCGAGGTCGGCGAGGGTGACCTGGACGATCGCCGTCGCGATCAGCGCCGGGATGGCGTCTTCCCCGGGGATCGGCAGGTGGCGGCGAGTTTCGACCGACTCGGCGAACCCGGTCGCCAGCATGGCCTGTTTGATATCGCTGAGGTACTGATCCAGCTCGCCGTCGGGTAGCGGCTGGTCGAACGAAACAATCATCGTGTGCGTGATCATGCTTCAAGTTTTGCCCCGGTTCCGCCCGGACGTCCAAGACCGATTCGCTATTTGGCGATAACCTGGAGGCATGGCTGAACTGGAGACGCGCGAACTCGAGTACTTCCTGGCAGTCGCCAGCGAGCTGCACTTCGGCCGGGCCGCAGTACGGCTGTCGATCGCCCAGCCGGCGCTCTCGAAGGCGATCCAACGCATCGAAACCCGGCTCGGCGTGCAGTTGTTCGCCCGCTCGAGCCGCCACGTCGAACTGACCGCGGCCGGCGAGGCGCTCCAGGAACACGGACGGCACGCGCTCAACGCGGTCAGCGCCGCCGCCCGCAACGCCCGCCGCGCCGGCGAAAGCCACCTGCGCCTGGTGCTCAAACCGGGCGGCGACGCCGGACTGCTGTCCGGAATCCTCGCCGAATACTCCCACCATCCCGACGCCCACCAGGTCGACATCCTCTTCAGCGGCCCCGCCGACCGCGCCGACTTCCTCCTCAGCGGCCGCGCGGACGTCGGCCTCCTGTTCGTCCCGTTCGACGACCTGACCGGGCTTGCCCACGAAACCCTCCACGCCGAGGATCGCGTCGCCATCGTCCCCAGCACACACCGGCTGGCTCAGCAGCCGTCGGTCCGGCTGTCCGATTTGGACGGAGAAACGCTGCCGTCGTGGAAGGGCGTGCCCGGCGTCGAGGGAACCGGCCCGGAGGTGGCTGACGTGGTCCAGTTGCTGCACCTCATCTCGCTGGAACGGATGGTCGGCGTACTGCCGCGGTCGCTGGTCGACCAGGTCCCGCCGGGCGTGGTCTGCGTGCCGATCGCGGACGCTCCGCCCAGTCAGCTGGTGCTCGCGTGGAACGAGCAGGACCGGCGGCCGCAGGTGGCTTCGTTCGTGAACGCGGCGCTGGATTCGGTCCGTTGACCCGCGGTTGAAGACCAGGCGCGCCGCCCTGAACACCGCAGCCCCCACGACCGCGGGTGCGGGGACGGCTGCCTGCCCGGTCACCCGCACCACGCTAGGGCGGCCGAACCGGCGAAACATCCGTCCGCGGTCGATCGCGGGTAGCCGTTGGTCTAATTGCGTTCAATCCCGCGGCCAGGAGTGTCATGCTGGCTGGCGTGGAGGACATCATCGCAGCGGTCGGACCCCGGCTCCGCCACTTCCGGCGGCAACGCAACCGCACCCTGGACGAACTGTCGAACGCGACCGGCATCTCGATCAGCACCCTCTCCCGTCTCGAATCCGGCCAGCGCAAGGCCACCCTCGAACTGCTGCTGCCCATCGCCCGCGCGCACCGGGTCCCGCTGGACGAACTGGTCGGCACCGCCCCGCTGCAGCCGGTCACGCGCAGCGACCGGACCGTCGTGCCGCTCACCCAGCAGCCCGGGCAGTTCCAGTCGCTCAAGATGATCTTCGACGCCGCCCAGCGCGAACCCGATCCGCGCACGCATCCCGGCCACGAGTGGTTCTGCGTCCTCAGCGGCAAGGGCAGGCTCGTGCTCGGCGACCACGACGTCGTCCTCAAAGCAGGCGAGGTCGCCGAATTCGACACCCGGATCCCACATTGGTTCGGCAGCACCGGCGAGGGCCCGGTCGAAATCCTCAGCATGTTCGGCAAGCAGGGCGAGCGCATCCGCGTCCGCGCCAAGACCCGCTGATTGCTCCACTTGGCGGTATAACCCCGGGCGCAGGGGAAAACCTATGCCCGCACTGAGCTGCGTTTATCGGAACACACCGTCGAAAGTCGGTGCCTAGCACCAAAAATCCCGACTTAACATCCGTGTCCCGCGGACGGACACCCTTTTCCCTCCGCGCGTTTCCTTCGCTCACGACGAGGAGATGCATCGATGCGGAAACTCTTTGCCCTGCTCACTTCCGCCCTGGCGGCCGCGGCCGTCGTCGCCGGCAGCCCGCCGGTTTCGGCGGCTCCGGGCAGCGGGGTGGTGCCCGGGCTGACCGGTGCCGCCGCGAAAGCCGCCGCTGGGACCGCCGCGGACAAATTCCTCAAGCTGCGCCGCGAAAAAGCCGGCCGCTCCGTCAAACCGCGGATCGACGCGCAGCAGCACACCTTCTGGGGCCCCGAACCGCAATTGTCCAGCGGCGCGGACGGAATTCTCGTCACGCACAGTGTCGTCCCGGACCTGCGACTCTCGAACAGCGCGGACGTCGTCTACGCCCCGACGGTCAAGCCCACCGGCCATTCCTGCATCGAGGTAGTCACCGCGTACGGACTCGACCAAGGCGGTCAGGTCTGGGCTTGGGACTGGTGCGGAACGGTCGGCCCGGCCAAGGTCGTCCCGCTGGACAGCTCGTTCCTCTCCAATTACACGTCCACAGTGGACGGACACCCGGCGTTCACCGTCCAGGAAGTCCAGACCGACGCGAGCGCCAACAGCTGGACCGCGTCGCTCTACAACGTGAAGACCGGCAAGTGGGACGACCTGTTCTCGCAAAGCGGCAGCGACCAGAGCACCCTCAACGAGGGCTGGGACATCTTCGAGCTGTACTCGACCGTCGACCCGTCGACCGGCCAGGCTTACTACTGCTCGGACGCCAAGGGCAAGGTCTTCGAATCCAGCCAGCTGCAGTTGCGCATCGGCGGCCAGTGGACCCCGGCGACGGAGTCGAACTCGCCGTTGCAGCCGACCGCCAACCCGAACCCGAGCGACTACAGCTGCTCGTCGCTGAACTTCGAGGTGCCGACGCCGAACAGCAACTGGCGCGTCACCGTCTAGGCCCCGGCCGGCAGGAGTGCGTGCCACCAGCGGTCGAACGCGGCACTGCACCCCTGCCGGTTGGCGTAATCACGGGCCACCTTCTGAGATATCTCGCCGGCCCGGTCCGCGACCGCCGTGCCTGCCCGGTAACACAACCGCAGCTCCTGCCACAGCGGCGCGTCCTCGATCGCCCGCACGACGATCCCGTCCTGCCGGTCCTCCCGAGTCGCCAACGCCGGCGCGGCCGCCATGCCCTCGCGCACCAAATCCAGCAAAGTAGCCAGACACTGCGGCCGATGCGGCTGATCGAGCACGACCCCGTGTTGTCGGCAGACCTCCTGCAAGTACGCCGACCACCGGGTCGTCCACGGCGGGTCGTCCGCCCAGGGATACCCGGCGAGTTCCGCCAGCGGTATCTCCGCACGAGTGGCCAGCGGATGCTCTTCGGCCAGAATCACGAAAACCGGCTCCCGCGCCTGCACGACGAGACTCTCGACGCCGTCCGGAACGATCCGATCCGGAAGCGGCGCAAGGTAAACCAGTGCGAGATCAAGGTCCCCGTCCGCGAGCGCCGCCAACGTCCGGTCCTCGTCCTGCTCCTCGTGCACCCGGACCGCGGGACACCACGGCTGATCTCGCAACCACCTCGCCAACGCGAGATGCAGAAACCCGCTGTACCCGCCGAGGCGAACCGCCCCCGCCGCTTCCCGCCGCGCTCCAGCCCGCTCGGTCAGCGCCGACATCCCCGCCAGCACCGCCCGCGCGTCCGCGACGACGTCCTCCCCGAGCGCGGTCGGCACGCATCCCGTCGGCGAGCGCGCGAACAAACTCCCGCCGACCGACCGTTCGACGCGCCGCAGCAACCCGGACAAAGCCGGTTGAGAAACGTGCAACGCCTTGGCCGCGCGAACGAGACTGTGCGCGTCGGCGATGGCCACGAGCGCGCGCAGGTGGCGCAGTTCCAGCTCCATGACTCCTCCGGCCGCAACCCCTCTCGCCTGGCCACTGTAACGCCGAAGATCGTGGGGAATTACCGACGCGAGTCGGTACTCAGTCGCTCCCGGCGCAGCGCGTACAGCGCGATGCCGAGGCCAATCACGGTGAGGACCGCGGCCAGCAGATAAATCGACTGCGGCGCACGGGCGATCACCTGCCCGCCCAGCAGCCCCGCGACCGCGGCGGCCAGCTGGAACCCGGACGCGTTGACCGCTACCGCCAGCGTCGGAGCGCTGCTGCCCGCGGCGATCACCCGCGCCTGCATTCCCGGGACGATCCCGAAGGCAAGCATCCCGAGCACGAACACCAACCCGATCATCACCGGTTTGACCGGGCTGCCCAGCCAAGCCGCTGCCAGCGCTACCACCAGAGCGGCCAGCATCCAGGCCAGCGACGGCAGCAGTGCCCGGTCCGCCCACCGCCCGCCGAGGTAGTTGCCCGCGACCGCGCCGACCCCGTAAAGAACCAGCAGCACCGGAAGCAGCTCGCTGAATCCACTGACGTCGGTGAGCAATGGCGCGATATACGTAAAAACGGTCACCACGCCCACGTTGCCGAGCACGGTCAGGCCGATCGCCTGCCAGACGTTGCGATCCGCCAGTACCCGCAACTCCCCGCGCACCGACCCGGTCGCGGGCTGGGCCGGAACGAACCGCAGCACGAGCAGCAGCGCGATCCCGCTGACCACGGCCACCGCCCCGAACGTCGCCCGCCAGCCAAGATGATGACCGAGCACCGTGCCGAGCGGACTGCCCGCGACGATGCCCAGGTTCAGCCCCATGGTCACCTTCGCGATGGTCGAAACCGCCTTTCCCGGCGGAGCCATCGACACGACAGTCGCGATCGCGACCGCGAAGAACGTCGCCACCACCAGCCCGGCGACGAACCGCGACACCACCGCGAGCGCGTAGCCCGGAGCGAGCGCCGACCCCAGATTGCCGGCCATGGACACCACGATCAGCCCCGCGATGAGCGGCTTGCGCGCGACCCGCGCGGTAGCCAGCGTGACCAGCGGGCCGCCGACGATCATCCCGATCGCGTAGGCGGTGACGAGCAGCCCGGCCGACCCGACCGAGACCGACAGCCCGGCGGCGACGTCGGGCAGGATGCCGGCGATCACGAACTCGCCGGTGGTGAGGCTGAAGACAACGAGCAGCAAGGAAAACACCGAGAGCGGCACGGCACCCCACAGTAGTTCTAGTTCAAATGATTCGAACTAGAACTATCACAGCTCGAATCAGTTCCGCTAGACTCGGGCGCATGGCAGGGACTCCGGGCGTGGACCGCGACGTGTGCAAACTGGTCCACCACCTCGCGCACACGCTGGATGTCCACGTGCGTCGCGTGGCCGAGCAGATGGGCCTGACGCCGAGCCAAGTGATCGCGTTGCGCGAACTGTCCGAGCCGATCACCGCGCGCGAACTGGCCGCCCGAATGGTGTGCGAAGCGTCGAACGCCACCTTCGTCCTGGACCGGCTCGAAGAGCAGGACCTGATCCAGCGTCAGCCGCACCCCGCGGACCGCCGGGCCAAACAGATCGTGCTGACCCCGGCAGGCAAACGCCGCCGCACCGAAGCACTACGCCACCTGGACGCGCGCTCCCCGCTGACGCCGCTCAGCCCGGCCCAGCAGGAATCCCTGCACGAACTGCTCCGCGCACTGATGCCGGACAGCACGGCCTAGTTCACCGGAAAGCCGACTTTCGTCGCCCCAATAGGTCTGGACAACTCCGCGAGTGGTCTAGACAATATGTGCTCAGAGGGTCGCATCGGACCGGAGGAACCGCAATGAAGCGTGCTCGTTTCCTCGTCGTGCTCCTGCTAGCCGCAGCCGGACTGGTCGTCGGCGGGCCAGCGCAGGCGGCGAACCTGCTCGCCAACCCCGGTTTCGAAGCCGGTTCGACCTCCGGCTGGACCTGCCCCGCAGGTGCGGCCGTGAAGACGCCAGTGCACTCGGGCAGCTACGCCCTAGCCGTCACCCCCGGTGCGTCTGACCAGGGCCAATGCACCCAAACAGTCTCCGTGCGCCCGAACACGACCTACACGGTTTCCGCCTGGGTCCAAGGCTCCCCGGTCTACCTAGGCGTCACCGGCGGCTCCTCCACCTGGACTAACGCCTCCGCCTACAGCCAACTCTCGCTGTCCTTCACCACCACCGCGAACCAGACGTCCGCCGAGCTGTACCTGCACGGCTGGTACGGCGCCGGCACGTACTACGCCGACGACGTAGTCCTCGATGGCCCAGGCGGCGACACCCCGGGTGCCCCCGGCGTCCCAGGCACGCCAACCGTCGGCACCGTCACCAACACGTCAATCGCCCTGAACTGGACCGCGGCCGCAGGCACCGTGACCGGCTACCGCGTCTACGAAGACAACGTCCTGCGCGCCACCGTCACCGGAACCACCACGACACTCTCCGGTCTGACCCCCTGCACCTCGCACAGCTACTCGATCACCTCCTACAACGACAAGGCCGAATCCGCCCACACTCCAGCGGTTTCCGCCACGACCGGCGGCTGCACCAGCACCGGCCTGCCCAAACACGCGCTGATCGGCTACGTCCACGCAAGCTTCGCGAACGGCTCGGGCTACCTGAAACTCGCCGACGTCCCCGCCGCGTGGGACATCATCGACCTGGCCTTCGCCGAACCCACGTCGGTGACCTCGGGCGACATCCGCTTCAACCGCTGCTCGGTTACCGAATGCCCCGGGGTAGAAAGCGACGCGGACTTCATCGCCGCGATCCGCGCGAAGCAGGCACAAGGCAAGAAGGTCCTGATCTCGATCGGCGGCCAAAACGGCGAAGTCCAGCTCACCACCACCGCCGCCCGCGACAACTTCGTCAACTCAGTCGCGGCGATCATCGACAAATACGGCCTGGACGGTCTGGACGTCGACTTCGAAAGCCAGTCCCTGTCCCTGAACTCGGGCGACACGGACTTCCACAACCCGACCACCCCGGTGATCGTCAACCTGATCTCGGCTTTGAAAACGTTGAAAGCCCGCTACGGAGCCAAATTCGTCCTGACGATGGCCCCAGAAACATTTTTCGTCCAGGTGGGCTACCAGTTCTACGGAGGCGCAGGCGGCGGCGACAGCCGAACCGGCGCGTACCTGCCGGTGATCTACGCCTTGCGCGACTCTTTGACGGTCCTGCATGTCCAGGACTACAACTCCGGCCCAGTCATGGGATTGGACAACCAGTACCACACCATGGGCGGCGCGGACTTTCTGATCGCGATGACCGACATGCTGAAGTCCGGCTTCAAGGTCGCGAACACCGGCCAGACCTTCCCGGGCCTCCGAGAAGACCAAATCGCCGTCGGCCTGCCCGCGGCGGTCAGCGCAGGCAACGGCTATGTCTCCCCGGCGGAAGTCCAAACCGCCGTGACCTGCCTGGCCCACGGAACCGGCTGCGACTCGTACACCTTGCGCGGTGGACCGTCGCCAGCGCTGCGGGGGTTGATGACTTGGTCGGTGAACTGGGATCGGTACTACGGCTGGGCTTTCCAGAACGCACACCGACCGTTCTTGGACGGTCTTGGCTGAGCCGTAGGCCAGGGATCCGGTCTCGGACAGCGCGCCATCGCACTGATCTATACCGCCTATCGTGAAAATTGGCTTCCTTTACTGCGGGTGGAACGCCGAGCATTGACTGCGTGACAGTGCAATGGTGAAAGGCGCTCCATGCCCGGCGAGGTAAGCAGTTCCGTGTTTCCGACCGTGGACGTGCATGCGCACGCCTGGCTGCCGGAAGTCGAGGCGCTCGTGCGAAATCGTCCGGGATACGCGGCGTATGCGGGCCTGGAAGAGTTGCGCGCGGGCCGGGAATCGAGCGCGGTGAGCAAGCGTCGTTTCGCTGAGCGGCGGGAGCGGCTGATCGATCCGCGCACCCGGATCGAGGTGATGACCGAGGCCCAGGTTGAAGTTCAGGTCGTCTCGGTCTCGCCAACGCAATACCATTCCTGGGCGGATTCCGCGCTGGCGTGGGAGCTGGCCCAGGCCACCAACGAAGGCATCCGGACGCACTGCGCGGTCTATCCGGACCGGTTATGCGGTCTGGGAGTTGCTCCGCTGCGGCATCCCGGGGTAGCCGTGGCCGCCTTGGAGCACGCTGTGCGCAGCGGACTGCGCGGCGTCGAGATTTCTTCCCACGCACCAGACCAGCCGGGCGGGACGGTCGAGCTGTCCGATCCCAGGCTCGACCCGCTGTGGAAACGCGCCGGAGAACTGGAAGCCGTCGTCTTCATTCATCCCTGGGGTTGCACCCTCGCCGCGCGCCTGGACCGTTGGTATCTGTCGAATTCCGTCGGGCAACTGGTGGAGCACGCGGTCGCTCTGTCGCACTTGATCTTCGGCGGTGTGCTGGACCGGTTTCCCCGGCTGCGTCTGCTTATCGCGCACGGCGGCGGATATCTGCCCGCTTGCCTCGGGCGCAATGACCACGCCTGGCTCAACCGTCCCGAAGCCAGCGGATGTCGTGAGTTGCCGAGCACGTACCTGCGCCGGATGTGGTTCGACTCGCTGGTGTACACCCCGGAGTCGCTGCACGCCCTGATCCGTGCGGCGGGCCCCACTCAGCTCGTGCTCGGCTCCGATTACCCATTCGACATGGGCGTCGATGACCCCGTGCAGCAGGTGAACGAGGCGGTGTCCGACCCCGTCGTCGCCGCGGCCATCAGGGGTCGGAACGCGGCGAACCTCAACCTGCTGCCGCGTTCCGCCCCGTCGCCCGGAAACCCTGCGCCCGGCCACCGGTGACCGGTGGGCGATCACCCGTTGGACAAGGAGGATTTCGTGCCCATGACATACGGACCCGGTCAGGTGCTGCGCACCCGGTGGTCGTCGGATGACGACGCTGATCAGTTCACTGTGGACAATCCGGCCACCGGGCAGCCGGTCGTGGTGATCCAGGGCGCCGGTGTGCACCAGGTGGATCAGGCGGTCCGTGCCGCGGATGAGGCGCAGGGCGCGTGGAAAGCCCGCACGCCACGGGAGCGCGGGCGATGGCTGTGGAAGATCGCCCAGACGGTACGCGAGCATGGCGACGAGATCGCTGCGCTGGAGTCCAGCGACAATGGCAAACCGGTGTCCCAAGCGCGCGAGTTCGATGTGGAAGCCGCTGTCGCGATCTTCGAACTGTTCGCCAGTCTCTGTGAAGCCATGCCCAACCAGGTGCGTGACGCGGGCAGCATTCTGGACGTCACCGTGCTGGAACCCTATGGCGTCATCGGTGCCATCGTGCCGTTCAACTGGCCGCCGCTGCACGCCGCCGGCAAACTCGCCCCCGCGCTCGCGGCAGGAAACGCCGTGGTTATCAAGCCGCCTGAGCAGGCACCGCTGTCGGTGCTGCGCGTCGCGGAACTGGTGCAGTCCGTGCTTCCGGACGACGTCGTGCACGTCGTCCCGGGCACCGGCAAGGTCGGTGCCGCATTGGCCGGACACAAGCTGGTCGGCAAGATCTCCTTCACCGGAGCTCCCGCCACCGGGACCGCAGTGATCAAGACGGCGGCGGACAATCTGACGCCCACCCTGATGGAACTCGGCGGCAAGAACGCACTGGTGCTCTTCGACGACGCCGACCTGGACTCGGCGCTGCCCTGGGCGGTGGAGGGTGGCTTTTTCAACCAGGGCGAAGCCTGCACCGCTGCCTCCCGTGTCCTCGTGCATGCCGATCTCTACGACGAGGTCGCCCGGCGTTACGCCGCCGCAGTGAAACGGCTGAAGGTCGGCAATGGCGCCGACGCGGGCACCCACGTGGGTCCACTGGTGACACCGGCACAGCGCCAGCGGGTGCTGGACTACCTCGACATCGGTGTGGCCGAGGGCGCGACGATCGCGGCACAGGCGGCGCTGCCCGCCGATCCGGGCCTGGCGGACGGGTTTTACGCACCGCCGACCCTGTTCACCGGCGTGACCCCGGACATGCGCATCGCCAAGGAGGAGATCTTCGGCCCGGTCGTGTGCTTGATCCCGTTCCGCGACGAGGCGGAAGCGATCACCATCGCCAACGGCACGGACTTCGGCCTGGTGGCCGGGGTGTTCACCCGCGATTCCGAGCGCGCTCTGCGGGTCAGCCGGGCGATCCGCGCGGGCATGGTGTTCGTCAACCACTACCACCGCGCGTTCACCGGGACCCCGTTCGGCGGGGTGGGCGCCAGCGGCTACGGCCGCGAACACGCCCTGGAAACGCTGCACGAGTTCGGCTACAGCAAGAGCCTCCGACTACCCTCCGGCACCGCGGAGATCCCGCGCTGGGCACCGTCCCTGGAAGTCATCGACGCGAACGATTCCTGATTCGCCGCCCGGCGGTCACGTTCAGGCGATCAGGGCGCTCGCCTCCGCGAGGAGACCACGCAACCAGGCATGACCGGAATCCGGATCGTGCATCGGATGCCACCAGAACGCCTCGACGATGGGTACCGCGTCGAATGGGCAAGGCAGAATCCGCACCCCCGCCGCCTCGGCCATCCCGGCGGCGAGCTTGCGTTGCATCAGCGCGAGACCACCGCTACGGCGAACAAGTTGCAGCATAGGAAGGAAGGACTCCGCGGTCGCGCACACGCGGGGCGTCACGCCGAGAAGTTCCATCTGCCGCCACGCCGGCGTCCGCCCCAACGGGTCGCCGAAGGTGGTGACCCAGGGCAGGCGACGCAGATCGTCCATGGTCAGCCGGTCTCCGACTTCCTGGTTGCCGGCAGCGACGACGCAGACCCACTGGTCCTGGAACAGATCCATCGACTGCGGCAGATCGATGTACCCGTGCGGCATGAAAACGCCGTCCACGGTCCGGTAGAAATCCGGGTCCCGGCTCAGCGCTTCCGGGGTCACCGGCTCGAAGCGAACCCCCGCGCCGGGCGCCCGCTTTTCCAGCAACCCCACCAGATACGCACCGACGACGCTGATTCCGTAGTCCGAGGAAACGATGGTGAAAACCCGGCTGGAATTCGCCGGATCGAATTCCGGCTCGGCCGAGAACACTCGCGCGACCGCGGCCACGGCCACACTGACCAGCGGCCGCAACTGCTCCGCGAACGGGGTGAGCTGGTAATGATTCCCGACCCGGGTCAGCAGATCATCGGAGAAATGGCGGCGCAACCGGGCCAGCGCGACCGACAACGTCGGCTGGGTACGGCCCAGACGGTGTGCCGCACCGGTGACCGTGCGCTCGGTCAGCAGCGCGTGCAATGCGTGCAGGTGATTGTTGTCCAGGCTGTGCAGCTCAGCCGACTCAGAAACCACGGTGAACTCCGACGGGCGATGGTGCGTTATCACCTCACTCTATACTCCATATGGAGAGTATTTGCTTCCTTTTTTGTGAATAAGGGCGGACCATCGATCCCGTGGCCAGTGAGCCACCTCCAAGGCAAAGGATTACTCGTGGCGATGTCCGATTTGATCGATGTGCACGCGCATTTCACCCCGCCCACCACCCCCGAAGAACGGGAAGCACGATGGCGGTCGATGCGGGAGGTGCAATTCCTCGCGCCAGCGCCTTACCACTGGACTGTGGACGGGGCGTTGGACTACATGGATCGCGCCGGCGTCACGATGCAGTTCCTCAGCAACATCCCGAAGACGCCGGACGCCCTTCGCGCGTCTAACGACTACGGCGCGTCCCTCGTGTCGGATCACCCGACGAGGTTCGGTCTGCTCGCCGCACTGCCCACCGACGACCCGCCCGCCACACTCGCCGAGATCGAGCGCGCCTCCCGCGACTTGTCGGCGGACGGATTCGCGGTGACCTGCGACTACAACGGCATCTCCCTCGGCGACGCAAGCCTGGAACCAGTGTGGGCCGAACTCGATCGCCGGCGCGCGACCGTGTTCGCCCACCCGGACGCCTACGCTCCCGCGTCCCTGGGCCGTCCGAGCCCGCTGCTGGAAGTCGCCTTCGAAACCGCGCGCACCATCGTCGACATGCTCTACGCGGGCATCTTCCGCAGATTCCCGAACATGCGGCTGATCGTCGCCCACTGCGGCGGCGCGCTGCCCGCCCTGTCCGGACGGCTGCGACTGCTGGGCACGGAAGCCTGGGTGCCGAACCCGAACCAGCTCGACCCCCGCGAGATCCGGGAGCACCTTGCCGGCCTGTATCTGGACACCGCCGCCACCGGCACCGCGCACTCTCTCGCCGCGGCTCTGGCCATGACCACCCCAGACCACATCGTCTACGGCTCCGACAGCGGCGTGCCATGCAGCACGGAGGCAACGCTGGAAGCCAACAGACTTGCCCTGGCAAGCTTCGACGGACTGCCGCGCGATCAACTCGAAGCTATCGGCGGCAACGCGCTACGCCTATTCCCCGAAGCCGCCGCCCGGCTCGGTCGGCAGGTTACGCCCGCCTGAGCAGACTCCGTGCACTCGAACACGGCGGAGACCGTATTGCTACTGCAGCACTGACGAATAGGGAGGCGAAAGGCGCTGCCGTACTTTACTGCTGTACGGGCACGAAAAAGACCCTTCCCGGTTAGCCGGAAAGGGCCTTTGACTTGCTGTGGAGCTGAGGGGAATCGAACCCCTGACCTTCTCGATGCGAACGAGACGCGCTACCAACTGCGCTACAGCCCCTCAGGAGCGTGAGCCCCTGTTGTTCAGTGCTTGGAAAGCTTAGCAGCGCCCTCCAGGCACCGAACAACGGGGGGTCACTCTCCGACCGCCCGGCGGTACGGGCCCGCGGTGGGCTCGGCGAGCTCCTCGAAAGCCGGGTCTTCGTCGTCCAGGTCGACCACAACTGCCTGCCGGCGGATGCGGGACATCGGGGACGGTTTGCGCTCCACGATGTCGCGCGGCACCTCGGGTGCGACGACCTCGACGTCCTCCTCTTCCTCCTCCTCGAAGGAGTCGTACGCCTCGTAGGCAGGAGCGGGAGCCGTCGTCGCGTAGCGGGCCATCCGGCGCTGCCGGATCTCGTTCTCTATGCGGACCTGGCGGCGGAGGTACACGAGGTAGCCGACGAGGGCGATGTCCACCGCGGCGTGCGCCCACCACGCGAGCGAGATGGCGAATCCGGCGATCGCGGCCGTGACGACGGCGGCGATCAGCAGGATCACGACCACCCGCTGACGGAACGCGTACTTCGCCTTGGCCGCGATCTCCGCTGCCTCCGGGTCGAAGCCGCCCCGGCCGGGCCGGTAGCTGCGCCGTTCGCGGCGCGGTTCGGCGGCCCGTTCCGCGCGCGAAGGCTGCGGAAGCGGCTCCGGTTCGGGTTCGGGCTCGGCGTCCAGGTCAGCGTCGAGTCCCGCCTCGAGTTCGGCGAGGTCATCCTCCACCGAAGGATTCGCATGGTCGGACATGGCGTCGTCCTCCTGTCCCTCGTTGCGAGCACTGCCCCTTCGCACTACCCGGGCGGCCAGCGCGGAGGTTGGCGTCCGCGCGACTTGCTGGCGTTTGCGAGCCACCATGGGCACGAGAACGACGAGCCATGCCGCGGCGAGCGCGACGATGATCACCGAACTGGGCATCTCCCGTCACCTCCCCCGATCCTCTGCTGTAGTCACGCTAGCCACAACAGTCACACAGGAGGCGCAGACTCGCCGGGTTCGATCACGAAAATGCATCACCGCATTAGGTGAATCTCACATGATGTGGTAACGCGTGATCGCACTGGGACGCGTAGTCACCGTCAGGCAAGTTCGGCGCGTCCGGACGCCACCAGCCGGGACACCAGGCCGTTGCCGGTCTCCTCTTTCGTCACGGCGAAACACAGGTGGTCACGCCAGGCGCCGGCGACGTCGAGGTACCGCTCGAACAGCCCTTCCTGCCGATATCCGGCCTTGGTGAGCACGCGGATGCTGGCGTTGTTCTCCGGTCGCACGGTCGCTTCGAGCCGGTGCAGGCCGGCGACATCGAAAGCGTGATCTGTCACGAGCGCGACGGCCGCGGTGGCGACGCCTCCCCGGACGATCTCGGACGACACCCAATACCCGATCCAGGCCGACCGGAGTGCGGCGCGGATCACATTACCGACAGTGATCTGCCCCGCGAACTTTCCGTCAACCGTGATCGTGAACGGCAGGCACTGCCCGCGCCGCGCGAGCCCGCGCAGCGCCGCCCACTGCGACGGCCACGACCAGAACGCGTTGCGGTCCGCCCACGGCCCGATCCCGGTCGGCTCCCACTCCTCGAGGTGCTCGCGGTCGCGCAGCCGGACGCGGCTCCACTCGCCGGCGTCGCGCAACCGCACCGGGCGCACGGCGAGCACGCCTGCCGGGATCCGCAGGGGGCCGAGCGTGGCGGGCCAGCCGGGGTGCCGGTTTTCGACCGAGTCGGCGAGTGCGGCCACGGATCAGGCGCGCTGGGCGAGGAAGGTGACCTTGACCTGGTCGCCCGCGGCCACCTCGGTGAGGTCCTCCTCGACGGTGATGAGGCAGTTGGCCTCGGCCAGCGACGCGAGCAGATGCGCACCCGACGTTCCGAGCGGCTGCACCAGGTACTCGCCGTTCGCCTCGTCGCGCAGCAGCTGGCCGCGCAGGTAGCCCCGGCGGCCCTTCGTCGAGGTGATCGACGAAAGCAGCCTCGCGCCGACCACCCGGCGGTGCGGGTTGCGCGTGCCGCGCGCGGTGCGGATCAGCGGACGTACCAGCACCTCGAACACCACGAGCGCGCTCATCGGGTTGCCCGGGATGAGAAAGGTCGGCACCGAGTCCGGGCCGAGCCTGCCGAAGCCCTGCACCGAGCCGGGGTGCATCGCGACCCTCGTCAGGTCGATGTGCCCGAGGTCGGACAGCGCGGCGTGCACCTCGTCGCCGGAAGACCCGCCTGCCCCGCCCGCGACGACCACGATCTCGGACATCAGCAGCCGTCCTTCGACGACCTCGCGCAGCCGTTTCGGGTCGCCCGGCACGATGCCGACCCGGCTCACCTCGGCGCCCGCGTCACGCGCGGCCGCGGCCAGCGCGTACGAGTTGACGTCGTAGACCTGGCCGACCGACGGCGTGCGGTCGATGTCCACCAGCTCGTCGCCGACCGACACGATCGACACCCGCGGCCGCGGGTAGACCAGCACCTTCGCGCGGCCGACCGCGGCGAGCAGCCCGACCTGCGCGGAGCCAATGGTGTCGCCCTTGCGCACCGCGACGTCGCCGATCTGCACGTCCTCGCCGGTCCGGCGCACGTAGCCGGCCGACGGCACGGACCGGGTGATGGTGACCTTCGCCTGGTGGCCGTCGGTGTAAGCGGTCGGGACGACGGCGTCCGCGAGCGTGGGCAGCGGCGCGCCAGTGTCGACCCGCACCGCCTGGCCCGGCTGCAGCCGTCGCGGCTGACGCGAGCCAGCCGGGATCTCGCCGACGACCGGCAGCTGGACCGGTTCCTGTCCGGCGGTCTGCACGTCGACGCTCCGGACCGCGTAGCCGTCCACTGCCGCCTGGTCGAACCCGGGCAGCGCGTGCTCGGCGACGACCTCCTCCGCGCAGAGCAGACCCTGCGCTTCGGAGATCGCGACGCGAACCGGACGCGGGCGCACGGCGGCGTCGAGGGTCAGCGCGATCTGCTCGTCGACCGAGCGGAAATCGCCGGTCTCGGCGGATTCTTCCGTCGAGGCAACGATTTCCGCCGATTCCGCCGCGGCGACGGCCTGAACCGCCGGTTCGGGCACGTCTTCGGTCGGGACGGCAGGGGTGGAATCGAGGGAGTCCGTCATGGGCGATCGTTTCCGATCCGTTCGGTCAGCCAGGTGCGCAGCGACGGCCCGTAATCCGGGTCCTCGAGCGCGAAATCGACGGCGGCGCGCAGGAATCCGCCCGGGTTGCCCAGGTCGTGCCGCCCGCCGCGGTGGACGACGATGTGCACGGGGTGCCCCTCCCGGATCAGCAGCGCGACGGCGTCGGTGAGCTGCAGCTCGCCGCCCGCACCGGGCTCGATCCGGCGCAGCGCGTCGAAAATCGCCCGGTCGAGCAGGTACCGCCCAGCCGCGGCGTAGGTCGACGGCGCGTCCTCCGGCTTGGGCTTCTCGACCATGCCGTGGACCTGCTTGACGTCCGGGTCGCCGGTGTCGGTGACGTCGAAGACGCCGTACGGGGAGATCTGCTCCTTCGGGATGTCGAAGGCGCAAAGCACGCTCCCGCCGTACTGGGCGCGGACGGCCGACATCCGGTCGAGGACCCCGGCGGGCAACACGAGGTCATCGGGCAGGAGAACGGCGACAGCGGTGTCTTCGTCGGTGAGGTTCGGCTCGGCCTGCGCGACCGCGTGCCCGAGCCCGAGTGCCTGCTCCTGGATCGCGACCTCGACGTCCAGCAGCTCCGGCCCGCGCCGGACCTTCGCCAGCAGCTCGGTCTTGCCCTTGTCCTCGAGCGTCTTCTCCAGGTCCGGCTTCGCCTCGAAGTACCGGACGACAGCTTCCTTGTCCGGCGAGGTGACGATCACCAGCCGCTTCGCCCCCGCACTCGCCGCCTCGCTCGCGACGATCTCGATCCCCGGCGTGTCGACCACTGGCAGCAGCTCTTTGGGCACCGCTTTCGTGGTCGGCAGGAATCGCGTGCCGAGGCCTGCGGCAGGCACGATGGCGGTTCTGAAGGTCTGGGTGGTTGAGGCGCCCGTCATGGGCGCAAAGCCTAACCTGGTCTCATGCACGAGCCGGGCAATGAGACCCCGAGCAAGGCGGAGTGGCGGACACGAATCCTTCGCTCCCGCGCCGAACTGCCCCCCGAAGCCCATGCTCGCGAGGCAGCCGCCCTGGCGACCGCGGCGTCGTCGATCCACGCGGAAACGGTGTGCGCGTACCTCCCTTTCGGCACCGAGCCCGGCCAAATCTCCCTGGTGAACGCCCTGGCCGCGACGGGCGCGCGCGTCCTGCTGCCCGTCATCCCGGACACGCCCGGCCCACTCGACTGGTCTGAGTACACCGGCCCGGACGCCCTGATCCCCGGACGCCTCCGCGGCGTCCTCGAACCCTCCGGCCCACGCCTGGGCACCGCCGCAGTGGCGTCGGCGGAGGTGCTGCTGATCCCAGCCCTGGCCGTCGACCGCCACGGCACCCGCCTCGGCCGCGGAGCGGGCTACTACGACCGCACCCTGACCGCCGCGCCCGACACCGCCCGCGTGGCCGTGGTGCGCGCAGAGGAGGTCGTCGACCGTCTCCCGGCCGAACCCCACGACGTGCCCATGACCGCCGTCCTGACGCCCTCCGGCCTCATCCAGCTGCCAACGGCTGCCGCTGCTCGGTGAGACCGCCGCTCGGCGCGGCTCGGCTCGGCGGGACGCAGCGCGACAACGGCTCCGCTCGGCGGCTCAGCGCGACACGGCTCGGCTCAGCTCCACGCGACGCCGCTCAAGGGCTCAACGGCGCGACGGCTCCACGCGACGCGGCACAGCTCGGCTCGACGGCTCCGCGCGGCGCGGCCCGCTCGGCGCGGCTCGCTCGGCGCGGCTCGCTCGGCGGCTCCACGCGGCACGACGCGGCACGACGCGGCTCGGCGCGGCTCGGCGCGGCTCGGCGCGGCTCGGCGCGGCGCGGCGACGCAGCTCGGCGCGGCACGGCGACGCGGCACGGCGCGGCTCGGCCTGCCTCGGCTCGAAAGTGGTCAAGACCACTCAACCGGCCAGCCGTGTCCGGTACCGCCGCCCGAACCCGATGCCCACCGTCATGGCCCCTACCGAACCCGATGGCCGCCACCATGACCCGCCACTCGAATCCGATGGCCACCGTCCAGCCACGAACCACCCAAACCACGCATCCGCACACAACCCACACCAGCACCCGCCCCTCACGACCACCAAAACCGCCGCGAGCAAGCCCGCACGAGGCCCTCCAGGCCCCGCCAACCAGCCCAGCAACGGCCCAGTCGACCGGACCAGCCGCAGTCCAGCCACCCACCCGCCGCCGCCCAGGACGCCCTGACCAGCACTAACCCGCCACCGCCCCTTCCTCGCCCGCACTGTGAGCAAGGGGTAATTGCGCTGAGGGAATGCTGTCCAGCACAATTGGGTTAGCACTCTTGTAGGTCGAGTGCCAGTGCATGAAGGAGCTTCAGTGCCCACGTACCAGTACGCCTGCAAGGAATGTGACCACCGCTTCGAGGCGGTGCAGTCCTTCTCCGACCCCAGCCTGACCGTCTGCCCGCAGTGCTCCGGCGCCCTGCGCAAGGTCTTCAGTTCGGTCGGCGTGGTCTTCAAGGGCAGCGGGTTCTACCGCACGGATTCGCGTGATTCGAGCAAGTCGAGCACCTCCGCGACCCCGGCCAAGACCGAGAGCGCCAAGTCCGACTCGTCGTCCACCACCTCCTCTTCGTCGACGTCTTCTTCGTCCTCGAACACATCCTCCACGACGAGCACGACAAAAACGGCTTCCACGCCCTCCTGACCCCCGAGTTATCCACAAGGGGCCAGTTGTCCACAGGTTCGCGAATCGGCTCTTCCGGCCGGTTCGCGACGTCCTTAACGTCGGATTCGTGCGGCATCCCGCCGCACCGGAACCGACGAGGGGACAACCGTGAACACCTTGCTCAGCCGCCTTCCCGCGCTGCCTGACGTCCGTCTGCCGCGCGGGCGGCGAGCCCGGATGCTCCGCCGGTGTCTCGCGGCGGCCCTGCTCTTGGCCGGCCTGCTTGTCCTGTTTCTCCCGCCCTCTGCACGGGGCGCACCCGCCACCTCGACGGTGGTCTCCGCACGCGACCTGCCCGCGGGCTCAGTCCTGCGCGCTGCGGACGTGCGGACCGTCGCGCTGCCCGACAACCTCCGTCCGTCCGGCGCGCTCTCGGCGACCGACACAGCGGTGGGCCGGCTTCTGTCCGGCGCGGCGCGAGCCGGCGAGCCCATCACCGACGTCCGGCTTCTGGGCAACAACCTCCCCGTAACGGGTGAACCCGGCGCGGTCACCGTGGCCGTCCGGCTCGCGGACGCGGCCGTCGCCGAGTTGCTTCAGCCGGGCCAGCGCGTTGACGTCGTCGCGGGCGCGGATACCACAAATTCCGCGTCTGTGCTGGCCAGAGGGGCTTCGGTGGTCACCGTCCGGCGTTCCGACGACACCGGGAACCGCACTTTGGGCCCGCCGCAGAAGGGTCCGCTGGTGCTGCTCGCGCTGCCGGCACAGGTTGCCACGCAGGTCGCTGCTTCCTCGCTCGAACGACCGGTAACGGTTACTCTCCGCTAACCCGACCCTGTTCCGACGGGCGACGGCTGTCTGAAGGCGGCCAGACGCCTGTCCCGAATCCCCTGGGAGCAGCAGTGCTGAAAGGTTTCAAGGACTTCCTGATGCGCGGCAACGTCGTCGACCTCGCGGTCGCCGTCGTGATCGGCGCCGCGTTCACCGCGATCGTCACCGCGTTCACCAACGGCCTGATCAAGCCGCTGATCAGCGCGATCGGCGGTTCCGACGCGGCGCAGGGGCTCGGTTTCCGGATCCTCAAGGCAAACGGCGCGACCTTCATGGACTTCGGCGGCGTGATCAACGCGGCGATCAACTTCGTGATCGTGGCGGCGATCGTCTACTTCCTGGTCGTCCTGCCGGTGAAGCACCTGCAGGAGCGGCGGAAGCGCGGCCAGGAGCCCGGTCCCGCCGAGCCCACCGACGTCGAGCTGCTCATCGAAATCCGCGACCTGCTGCGCGCGCAGCAGGGCAACGGCCCCTCCAGCCGCGACAGCTGAGGGGTCACCGATCGTGATGCGGGGGCCGGTTCTCGAGATACCACGAATCCGGAGTGGTCTCCGGGCCCCGGCCCCGCTCATCGGACGTGGTCTCCGGCAGGACGTCGCCGAAGATCTCGTCGACCCGGCGGCGGCGCTGGGCCTCGTCTGTGCGGGGACGTCGTTCCTCGTGCGGCATGGGTCCATCGTCCCACCTGTTGTTTGACAAGTGCAGAGAGACATCCGCCGCGAAACGGCCGGGCTCAGACCTCTTCGAGACCGGAAAGCTCGTCGATCACGTGCGGGACCAGCGAGGAGAGGGTCGCCATGCCGTCGCGCACAGCCGCGCGCGAGCCGGCCAGGTTGACCACCAGCGTGCTGCCCGAAACGCCGGCCAGGCCGCGGGAGATCCCGGCGTCGACCGCGCCCGCGGCCAGCCCCGAGGCGCGCAGGGCCTCGCCGATGCCCGGGATCGGGCGGTCGAGGACCCCGGCGGTCGCGTCCGGCGTGCGGTCGCGCGGCGACACTCCGGTGCCGCCGACCGTGATCACCAGGTCAGCCCCGCCGATCACCGCCGTGTTGAGCGCGTTGCGGATGCCCGCGGTCTCGGCCTCGACCACCACGACGCCGTCGACGATGAACCCGGCCTCCTCGAGCAACTCGGTGACGAGCGGCCCCGAGGTGTCCTCGTGCTCCCCGTGCGCGACCCGGTCGTCCACAATCACCACGAGTGCCCGGCCCAGCCGCTGTGCGCTCCGTTCCATGCCGACACCGTATCCGGTTCGGGGCCCGCTTCGCCGCCACGGGCCCGGTGATTTCTGACGATTCGGTGACGTGGTCCCCGCAGGCCGCGCGCACCCCGGGGCGGGCCGCCTAGCGTCGGCGGGGTGCGAGTGCTCATCACCGGCGGAGCCGGGTTCATCGGGTCCCGGATCGCCGATCAGCTGGCCGACGACGGCGCCGAGGTCGTCGTGCTGGACAACCTGCTGTCCACTGCGCACGGCTCCACCACGCCGCCCGAATACACCCAGCGGCACCGTTTCCTCCGCGGTGACGTCACCGACACCGAGATCGTCGCCGAGCTGCTCGACGGCGTCGACGCGGTCTGTCACCAGGCTGCGGTGGTCGGGCACGGCGTGGATCCCTCCGACGCGCCCTCGTATGCGCTGAACAACGATTACGGCACCGCCGTGCTGCTGGCCGCGATGTATGCGGCGAAGGTGCGAAAGCTCGTGCTCGCCTCGTCGATGGTGGTCTACGGCGAGGGGCGCTACGCGTGTGCGGAACACGGTGTCGTTCCGCCGTCACCTCGCCGGCAGTCCGATGTGGACGCCGGACGATTCGAACCCACTTGCCCGCACTGCGGTGCCGAGTTGGGCTGGCAACTCGTGCCCGAAGACGCGCCGCTGTTGCCCCGGAGCACCTACGCGGCAACAAAACTGGCGCAAGAACATCTCGCGGGCGCATGGGCACGGCAGACCGGCGGCACGGTCTGGGCATTGCGCTACCACAACGTCTACGGCCCGCGGATGCCGCAGAACACGCCATACGCGGGCGTGGCGTCGCTGTTCCGCTCGGCACTGGAGCGCGGCGAAGCGCCGACCGTGCTTGAGGACGGGCGGCAGCAGCGGGATTTCGTGCACGTGGACGACGTGGCCCGAGCGAACGTCCTCGCGCTCCAGAAAGACGGTCCGGAGGCAGACATCACGCCGCTGAACGTCTGTTCCGGACAGCCGCACAGCGTCGGCGACCTGGCCCGGGAGCTGGCCCGTGCCTGCGGAGGGCCGGAGCCGCGGATCGTCGGCGGTGCGCGACCCGCGGACGTCCGGCACGTGGTCGCCGACCCGGCTCGAGCACGGGAGCTGCTCGGGTTCCGGGCGGAAACGTCCTTCGCGGAGGGCATCGCCGCGTTCGCCACCGCGGAGCTGCGCGCCTCCATCACCCGATGAGGTGAAGATCACGTTCCGGAATGAATCGGCCGTACCGGATCTTGATGCTGGGCATGCGTTCCATCGTGGTGGGGGACATCGAAATCCACGCGCTGACCGACGGACGGCTGCAACTGCCGTCGTCGTTCTTCCCGGGACTTCAGGGCAAGCGCTCGGCGCCGAGCACCGTGCCCGTGGTCATCGGCGCGTTCCTGATCCGGACGGGCGGCCGCACCGTGCTGGTCGACGCCGGTTTCGGACCGCGTGCGTCCGGCGAGCCGCACCTGCCGCAGCACTCCAAAGAGCAACTGCACCCCGTGGTCAGCGCCGCCGAGCCGGAGCACACCGGCGGCTTGCCCGCGGCGCTCGCTGAGGCCGGGATTGCCCCCGCAAACATCGACACCGTGGTGCTGACTCATCTGCACGCCGACCACATCGGCTGGGTCGCGCCGAACGGCGAGCCGTACTTCCCGAATGCCGAAGTGCGGTACGGCGCGCCCGACTGGGCAGCGTTCATCGAGCCGGCCGGGCGGCACGACCGTGGCCGTGTAGCGCTGGAAGCTCTTCGCGCCCAGGGCAAACTGCGACCGCTGCTTGACGGCGAAATGGTCGCTCCCGGCGTCACCGCCCGGCATGCGCCTGGACACACGCCAGGTCATTACGTGCTGGAAGTCGCGGACCAGGACCGTCGCGCTGTCCTGATCGGCGACGTCTTCCAGATTCCGGAGCAGATGGCTGATCCGGCGATCGGTGCTGCGTCCGACGCCAATCCCGGACAGGCGGAGCTGACCCGCCGTCGCTGGCTCGGCGAGGTGGTCGGTACCGGCACGATCGTCGCGGCGGCGCATTTCCCGGACGAGCCGTTCTTCCGGATCGCGGCCGACCACAGCGTGGAGCCGGTCGCGGCGGTTGCCGCTTCCTGACTGTCCACAATAGACAGCTCAGGAGGCCGCCAGCGGCAACCGCACCTCGAAGCGGCATCCTGGGCCGTGGTTCTGCACGCCGATCCGTCCCCGGTGTGCCTCCACCAGGCCCTTCGCGATCGCCAGGCCCAGCCCGCCACCACTGGTGGTGCCGCTGCGGTCGGGGGTGCGGGCTTGGGTGCCGCGGAAGGCGACGTCGAAGACCCGGCTGATCTCGTCGTCCGGAATCCCGCCGCAGCCGTCGTCCACGGCCAGCAGCGCCTGGTCGCCGTCGATGCCGATCTGCACGGCGACTGTGCCGTCCGGCGGGGTGTGCCGGATGGCGTTGGACACGAGGTTCCGCACGATCCGCGCCAGCTCCGGATCGCTGCCGGACACCACTGGCCACGCCGACGCGTTTTCCAGCACCCGTACGCGTTTGCGGTCCGCCACCGGTGCCTGCGCGGCGACCGCGTCGCTCACCACGTCGCGCAGCGGCACCGCCGACATGCTCAGTTCGAGCGCTCCCGCGGTGATCCGGGACAGCTCGAAGAGATCCCCCACCATGCCGGACAGCCGGGTGGTCTCGCCGCTGATGCGCTGGGCGTAGTCGGCCACCTCGGCGCGCTCCGAAACCACGCCGTCGGCCAGCGCCTCGGCCATCGCCTGGATCCCGGCGAGCGGGCTGCGAAGGTCGTGACTGATCCACGCGACCAGTTCGCGACGCGACGACTCCGCCGCGCGTTCGCGGTCCCGCGCCTCGCGTTCCCACACACTGCGCCGCGCGATGACCCGGCCCAGCACCATCGCCGCGGGCACCGCCACCAGTGCCACGAGCAGGCACACCAGCAGTTCCGTGGTCAGGGCCTCGGTGAACATGAAGCCGCTCACGCCGAGGATCCCGACCAGCATCGCGGCGACCGGGGTCAGCACGAGCGTGGTCATCGTCGTGGCCAGCGACCGGTGCCGCAGCAGGTAAAGCGCGAGTCCGCCCAGCGCTGCCACCGGCAAGGCGAACAGCAAGGCGAGCGGCAGGATGTGCAGGACGTGGACGAACATGTCCCACGCCGACTCGCCCGAGCCGATCACGGCTGTGTCCGGTCGTAGCGGTAGCCGACGCCCCACACCGTCGCGACGCGGACCGGTTTGGCCGGGTCACGTTCGATCTTCTCGCGCAGCCGGCGCACGTGGACAGTCACCGTGGACTGGTCGCCGAAATCCCAGCCCCACACCTTTTCCAGCAGGTCAGCCCGGCTGAACGCGACGCCGGGATGGGAGAGGAAGAACGCGAGGAGATCGAACTCGCGCGTCGTAAGCGGCAGCGCCGCGCCGTCGAGCGTCGCCTGGCGGGCGGTCATCTGGAGCCGGAGGTTGCCGTCCGTCAGTTCAGCCGTGGGCGGCTCGGGCCGCGGCATCCGGGCCCGGCGCAGCACGGATGCCACGCGCAGGGTGAGTTCCTTGGGGCTGAACGGTTTGGTGACGTAGTCGTCGGCCCCCAACTGCAGTCCGGCGATGCGGTTTTCCTCCTCGCCGAGTGCGGTGAGCATGACGATCGGCACCTGGCTCGTCTGCCGCAGCCGACGGCACACCTCCAGGCCGTTCAGCCCGGGCATCATCACGTCGAGCACCACCAGATCCGGCACGCGCTCGGCGAACCGGGCGAGCGCCGCCGTGCCGTCGCCGGCCAGGTCGACGGTGAAACCGGCGGTTTCGAGGTAGCGACGGACGACGTCGCGCACGGTCTCGTCGTCGTCTACCACGAGCACGCGACCCGCTTGGTCCTCCATGCCTCACCTCACCAGTTCGTCAGCAGCAGGTGGTTGACCGCGAGCGCGACCACCGCCTGTCCGGCAAGCCACCAGCGGCGGTGGCCCGCCGGGAGCAGCGCCGTGGCCGGGATCAGCCACGCGCCGAACGGTAGCCAGATCCGTTCTACCTCAGCCTTCGACAGGCCGGACGAATCAGCGAACACGATCGTGAGCAGAGCCGCCACCACGATCAGCAGCACCGGATCGCGCAGGATCGTCCGGCGGGAAGGCAAGAAGACCGCGTTGGCCACTCCCCGGCGAGCCGCTGCGACTACTGCGGGGCCGCACGCGACCGCCACCGCGGCCAGATCGGCCCACACCCAGTAGGAATACGGCCGCACCAGCGCAACGCCCTGGTAGTAGCGCTCGACCACGAGGTGGTAGCCGTCGAACCACCAGAAACCGGCGAGCGCGAACACGGCGACCACTGCTAGCGCACCGAGGGCAGCGACGAGAGTGGCCCGCCATTGCCTGCCGAGCACGGCGACGGCCAGCGCGACCAAGCCGAGCAAGACGAGGCCGTAGGAGAGGAAGATCCCGAACCCGATGAGAATCCCGGCTGCCAACGCCGTGGGCCACGCGTAACCGCGCTGTTCCCGGAAGCCCACCGACGCCAGGGCGAGCAGTGCGATGCCGGTGGCGGTCACGCCGGCGAAGAGGCCGTCCGCGGATACGCCCAGCCACACCGCGCCTGGGCTGAGCACGGCGAACGGAAGCGCCGCGCGGGCGGCGTCGGGGCGGCCGAGCAGGGCGATCGTCGCGGGTACCGCCACCGCGACCAGCGCGGCCACCAGCACGACCGCGGTCGACGCCCAGGCACCGCCGTGGAGGCCGAGCCGGTCGAGCCAGACGAAGACGAGGGTCGCGCCGGGCGGGTGGCCGGACACGTGAGTGGTCCACGAGTTCGGCTGGAAGTCGAGGATGCGCGAGGAGAATTCGCGGAGGAACCGCGGGATGTCCGTGATGCCGGGGACTTCGTGCAGGTACTCCTGCACAGTGGTCAGCCGGCCGGTGAAGCCGCGCGTCCAGCCGTCCACCATGGCGAGCGAGAAGATCCAGGCGAGGGAGGCCAGGTAACCCGCGGCCAGGGCGCGCCGCCATCGCAGCCGGGCGGCCAGGGTCGGGCCGTACAGGACGACACCGGCGGCGATCAGGACGGCGAACACCGAGCCGGGGCCGACGTGTGGCAGCCAATGCGCGAACAACGGCGGCGCGAACGCGTAGATCACCACGTCCGAACCTGGCCGGTTGTAGTACACGCCAACCGCGGTCGCGGCGGCGATCACCACGAGGGTGACGCCGACCGTCACGAGATCGGCGCGGAACCGGGGACGGACGGGAACCGGGGGCGGCGGCTCGGCGAGCCGGGCAGCCTTCGTCGACTCGCTCATCGCCGGTCACGATAACCCCGCGGGCGGGCGTCCGGCAGGGTTCCGGCGGATCCGTGAGAAGTCGGTAAGATCTGGGCGAACGTCAGGATTTGGTAAGCACAGCAAGGGTTCTGCACTGTCCTTTCCAGACCTACCGTACGCCTCGTGAACGAATTCGGAGCGGACGTCGTCCTCCCCTGCCTCGACGAGGCGGCCGCGCTGCCCGGCGTGCTCGCCGGTCTGCCGGCGGGGTATCGCGCGATCGTCGTGGACAACGGGTCGCGCGACGGTTCCCCCGATGTCGCGGCCGCGCACGGCGCGAAAGTCGTCGACGAGCCGCGGCGTGGTTACGGTGCCGCTGTCCACACCGGGTTGGAGAACGCGACCGCCGACATCGTCTGTTTCGCGGACGCCGACGGGTCACTCGATCTGGCCGAGTTGCCGCGTCTGGTCGCCGCGGTTGTGGATGGTGCTGACCTCGCGGTCGGGCGACGGGTGCCGGTTTCCCGGGCGGCTTGGCCATGGCACGCAAGAGCAGGCAATGCCGTCCTCTCGCTGCTCTTGCGGTCCCGTGGACTGCCAGTGCGGGACATCGCGCCGCTGCGGGCGGTGCGTCGTCGGGAGTTGCTGGCTCTCGGCGTCACGGACCGGGCTTTCGGCTACCCGCTTGAGCTGTTGGTGAAGGCTCAGCGCGCGGGTTGGACGGTTCAAGAGTTCGACGTCGCTTACCGGGAACGGGCGCGGGGCACGAAATCGAAGGTGTCCGGTTCGATGCGCGGCACGTTGCGAGCGGTGCGGGACTTCGGGCGGGTGCTCGCCCGATGACGTTCTGCCTGCTTGTGGTCGCGAAAGCCCCGGTGCCGGGCTTCGCGAAGACTCGGTTGTGCCCGCCGGCGACGCCAGAACAGGCCGCGGAGATCGCCGCCTCCGCGCTGTTGGACACGCTGGACGCTGCGTTCGCCACTGACGGCGCGATCACCGTCGTGGCGATGACGGGCGACCTCTCGGAGGCGGCGCGAGGCGGCGAAATCGGCCGGGCGTTGCGGAAGGCGACCGTGATTGCGCAGCGGGGCTGGGATTTCGGCACCCGGCTGGCCAACGCGCACTCCGACACCGCCGCGGTGCATGCCGGGTTGCCCGTGCTGCAGATCGGCATGGACACGCCGCAGGTCTCCCCCGTATTGCTGGCTTCGGCGATCAAGCCGGTCGTCGACGGAGACAGCCGCGCAGTGCTGGGCAGCGCGGAAGACGGGGGCTGGTGGGGACTCGGGCTGGCTGATCCGCGGCAGGCGCAAGTGCTCGCCGGAGTTCCGATGTCGCGTCCGGACACCGGATTCCGCACCCGAGCGGCATTGGAAGGAAACGGGCTCCGCGTCGTCGAGCTGCCGACACTGTCCGATGTGGACACCATGGAGGACGCGCTGCGGGTGGCCGCGATCCGGCCGGAAACCAGGTTCGCCGCCGCGGTCGACGCGGTGGGAGTGGTGGCATGAAACTCGCGACTGGGCGGGAATTCGATCGCGGGCTGCTCGGCCATCACTGCTGGCTGGAGCTCGCCAACGGCGACCGGATCGAGCTGCCGGTCGGTCGTTGGGCGGACGGTTGCGGTGCGGGCGACGCCGTGCTGCTGGACGCGTGCGCGGGTCCGACGCTCGACGTCGGCTGCGGACCCGGTCGGCTTACCGCTGCGTTGACGCGTCGAGGCGTGGTGGCCCTCGGCGTGGACAGTTCGCCGGTCGCGGTGCGGCTGACTCGACGGCGCGGAGCGAGTGCGTTGCAGCGCAACGTTTTCACTCGCCTTCCTGGCGAGGGACGATGGAGTCACGTGCTGCTGGCTGACGGCAACATCGGGATCGGTGGTGATCCCGATGCGCTGCTGCGGCGGGTGCACGAGTTGCTCACGCTAGATGGCGACGTGCTCGTGGAACTGGAGGAGCCCGGCCAGGGAGTGCGCCGCGACCACGTCCGCTTGCGGCCGGATCCCGCTGGTGGGCGGTGGTTCACCTGGGCGTGGGTCGGTGTCGACGCCATTGCGGAAATCGCGGTGCGGACGGGTTTTCGAGTGGCGTGGACGACCAGTCGCGGCCGCCGCTGGTTCGCGAAGCTGGCACGCGCATGAAACGGCTGGCAGCCGCGTGGCGCGGGCTCGACGCTCGGGTTTCCGCAGCACAGGCAAAGATCGGCGAACGGGCCCGTGCCGTCGATCGCCGGGTGCCGAGGGCGGAGCAGTTCAAGGGCGGTGCGCACGGCGAACGCGCGACCGCCCGGGTCGGCAGCCTGCTCGGGCTCGCGTTCCTGATCTGCTTCATCACCGGTCTGCTGAGCCATTTGATCCAGCATCCGCCCGAGTGGTTCTTCTGGCCGAGCCGTCCGGTGTGGCTGTATCGGGTGACGCAGGGCGCACACGTGCTGTCCGGGATCGCGGCGATTCCGTTGCTGCTGGCCAAACTGTGGAGCGTCTACCCGAAGCTGTTCGAGCGGCCGCTGGTGCGCTCGGTGCCGCACGCCGTGGAGCGGCTGTCGATCCTTGTCCTGTCCGGCGCAGCGTTCTTCGAGCTGAGTTCGGGACTGCTGAACGTCGCGCAGAATTACCCATGGAATTTCTACTTTCCTCAGGTGCACTATGCGGTGGCATGGGTCGCGATCGGATCGATCTTCGTGCATGTCGCGGTGAAGCTCCCGGTGATCCGGCGGGCGCTGACGCGGGAGCGTGCGCCCGCTCAGCAGTCTGGCCCTGGGTTGTCGCGTCGGGGATTCCTGACCACCACGGGGATCGCGACCGGAGTTGCCGTGCTGGCGACCGCTGGGGCGACCGTTCCGGCGCTGCGGAACGTCTCCGGGTTGTCGTGGCGATCGGACAAGGGCACGCAGAAGCTGCCGGTCAACCGCACGGCCGTGGCAGCGCGGGTCACGCGGGCAGCGCAGGATCCTGGATGGCGGTTGTCCGTGGTGACTCCGGCGGGGACTCGGCAGTTCACGCTGGCCGAGCTGCGGGCGTTGCCGCAGACCACTGTGGACTTGCCGATCGCGTGCGTCGAAGGGTGGAGCCAGATGGCGACCTGGCGCGGCGTCTCGTTCCCGGACCTGCTGCGCGCGAGCGGGACTTCGCCCGGCGTGGACGTGCGGGTGTCGTCGCTGGAGAAGACCGGCCTGTACGGCGTCAGCGTGTTGCCCGGCGAGCACACGGCCGACCCGCTCACGTTGCTGGCGCTGGAACTGAACGGTGAGGTGCTGAATCTCGACCACGGGTATCCGTGCCGCGTGATCGCACCCAGTCGGCCAGGCGTGTTGCAGACGAAGTGGGTCGAGAAGCTGGAGGTGCGGTGAAGACCGCGCGAATTCTGCTGGTGCTGCCCGGATTAACGGCGTTGGCGTACGGGATCGTGCTGTTCCTCGAGTACGCGGCGCCGGCGTGGCCGGACAGTTTCACGACGTTGCTGTGGATCGGCGGCGGTCCGATCGTCAACGACGCGGTGTTCGCTCCGATCGCGGGCGTAGTCGGTCTGCTGCTCGCTCGATTCCTGCCGCTGCCGTGGCGTGGGCCAGTGCAGGTCGGCGCGGCGTTGACCGCGGTGCTGGGTTTCGTGGCGTTCCCGCTGCTGTGGCGTGCTTATGGCGTGCCGCCGAAGCCCGGTCTGCACGACGGGAACACATGGCTGGGGCTGCTGGCGACGCTCGCCGTGGTGTGGAGTGCCGTGCTGGTCGTTTCGCTCGTCCGGATTGTCCGGGTACGGCGGCAGGCGGCACGGAAAATTCGGCCGCGCGCACGTAGTTGACCTGGGTTTTCTTCCGGTACCGGAATTTTCCCGCGGATTCGGCGTTTGGGACAGCGTGCGCGTGGGCACCTCACCGCACGCGGAGAGGCTCTCCGTGCCGAGTCGGAGGCGGCACGGAGAGCCTCTTCGTGTTTTCGTGTGCGAGCCGGTTTTCGCGCGCTGGGCATGAAAAACGGCCACGCGCGACCGGCTCTTGTGCTCCGGTCGCGCGCGGCCTGCAAAGGTTCGGCCCCAGCGCGGATAGGGGGTCGAGCCGTGGCTGGTCTCGGCCGCGCCTCGGCGGCCGAGCGAACTAGTTGGCCGGTACCGCCTGTCCGCCCAAGGTGACCTGCACCGTGCGTCCGTCGGCGAGGGTGAAGGTGGTCTGGTCGTTCGGGGCGCGGGTGCGGATCGCGGCGACGAGCGTGTTGGCGCTGTCGATGACGCGGTCGTCGATCTTGGTCACCACGTCGCCGGACTTCAGGCCCGCCTTCTCCGCCGGGCTGCCCGGCGTGATGTCGCCGAGCTGAGCGCCGCCCTGGGGCGCGTCGGTGACCTTCGCGCCGATGAACGTCTGGGTCGCGTGCCCGGTCTTGATGATGTCCTGCGCGGTGCGGCGCGCCTGGTCGATCGGGATGGCGAAGCCGATGCCGACGTTGCCGCCCTCGCTGCCGCTGCCCTGGCCGCGGCCCGAGTTCGGGCTGTAGATGGCCGAGTTGATGCCGATGACCTGGCCGTTCATGTTCGACAGCGGACCGCCCGAGTTGCCGGGGTTGATCGCGGCGTCGGTCTGGATCGCGTCCATCACCGTGGTCTGGTCGGTTTCGTCGCCGCCTGCCTGCACCGGGCGGTGCAGGGAGCTGACGATGCCCGAGGTGACCGTGCCGGTCAGCTCGTACGGCGAACCGATGGCCACCACCTGCTGGCCGACCCGCAGGTCGTCGGAGCGGCCCAGTTCGACCGGCTTCAAGTTGCTGACGCCGGACACCTTGACCACGGCGATGTCCGTGGTCGGGTCACGGCCGACGACCTTCGCCGCGGCCTTCTTGCCGTCCTGGAACACGGCCTGGATCTGGCCGCCGTTCGCGGCGACCTGGACGACGTGGTTGTTGGTGAGGATGTAGCCGTCGCTGCTGATCACGAAGCCGGAGCCCTCGCCCGCTGCGGTCCGGCCGGACACCTGCAGCTCGACCACGCTCGGCGACAGCTTCTGCGCCACCGATTCGACCGAACCGGCCGGCACGTTGCCGGTCTGCTGCGCGGGTTTCGGCGCGTCGAGCGCGCTCACCGACGAACCGGACCCGCCGGTCAGGTACCCGACGGTTCCGCCCGCCACGCCGCCGATCACGAGCGAGATCGCGGCGACGCTCGCGAGGAGCTTGCCCGCCGATCCCTTCTTCTCGCGCTGCGCGGGGACGCCGTACACCGAGGTTCCCGGTGCGCCGTAAGGATTGGCCGGGGCTCCGGCAGGCGGAGTGTGGGTGCCGCCCGGGTATTGGCTGCCATAGGGCTGCTGAGCGCCGGGGATCGCGCCGCTTTGGGGCGCGCCAGTGTGCGGCGCGGCCGCGCCTTGGGCCGACCACGGATTCGGCGTGCTTCCAGCCGGAGCAGCGGCCCCGTACGTCGGAGCGGCGCCGTACTGCCCCGCAGGCGCTCCGTACGCACCGGAAGCGTCGCCGCTCGCCGTGCCGGTGCCAGACGTCCCCGCCGAGCCCTCAGCGGCCGAACCGTACGCGGCGGTCGAACCAGTGGCACTGGAAGCCGGCTGGTTCGCGTCGCCGCCGGAAGAGGGTTGGTCCGGCTGAGCCGGGGTCTGCTGCCAGGCCGCCTGGCCTTCGGCGCCCGGCTGGGCGCCCGGGTCCTGGCGACCCGCCGCGGAGTCGGGCACGTGGGGGTCGTTCTCGGTCATGTCCTCACCTAAGCGGCTGGGCCTGAGAGGTTCCTGAGTCGAACCTGTGTTTCGTAGATGAGTATGCCGCGAGTTCCGGTCAGCCTGCCGAACGAAGCCGGTCCGCGATCTGTTCCGGGGTGGCGTCGTTGATCCAGACCGCCATGCCCGACTCGGATCCGGCCAGGTACTTCAGCTTGTCCTTGGCCCGCAGCACGGAGAACAGCTCCAGATGCAGCCACGACAGCTCCCGGTCCCGCCGCACCGGAGCCTGGTGCCAGCCCGCGATGTAGGGCAGCGGCCGGTCGTACAGCGCGTCGCACCGGCGCAGGACGTCCAGGTACACGCGGGAAAAGTCGTCGCGCTCGGCGTCGGTGAGCGACGGGAGGTCCGGCGTCTGCCGGTGCGGCACGATCTGGATGTGCACCGGCCAGCGCGCGGCAGGCGGTACGAAAGCCGTCCAGTGCTCGCCGGTCGCGACCACGCGCTCGCCCGATTTCCGTTCCGCCGCCAGCACGTCGCCGAGCACCGAGCCGCCGTGCTCGCGCGCGACCGCCAGCATCCGCTCGGTCTTCGGCGTGACGAACGGGTAGCCGTAGATCTGGCCGTGCGGATGCGAGAGCGTGACGCCGATTTCCTCGCCGCGGTTCTCGAACGGGAAGACCTGTTCCACGCCAGGCGTCTCCGCGAGCGCGGCGGTGCGGTCGGCCCAGGCGTCCACCACGAGGCGCACCTGTTCCGGAGTCAGCCGGGAGAACGCGCCGTCGTGGTCGCTGGTGAAGCACACGACCTCGCAGCGGCCGAGGCCCGGCGCGGTCGGGACGAGGCCCAAACCATCCACAGTGGACGGTTCACCGGTCGCCTGTTGCGAGAACGAGGGGAACCGGTTCTCGAAGACGACCACGTCGTAGTCGGCTTCGGGGATTTCGCTCGGTTTGCCCGGCCGGGTCGGGCAGAGCGGGCAGAGGTTGGCGGGCGGCTTGTACGTGCGCGTCTGGCGGTGCGCCGCCATCGCGACCCACTCGCCGGTCAGCGGGTCGCGGCGGATTTCCGAGGCCGCCGCGACCGGCGGCAGGTCCCGGGTGTCCTCGGCGAGCCGTTCACGGTCGTCGGTGTGGTCGAAATAAATGATCTCCCGGCCGTCGGCCAGGTGTGCCGCAGTGCGTTTCACGCTTCTTCTGCCTCGAGGTTCTCCGCCGTTTCGGCGATCATGAGTTCTCCGACCCGCTCCGCGAGGTCTTCCCGCGCGCGGTCGTCCAGTCCGTCGTCGGTCACCACGACCTGCGCTTCTTCCAGGTCCGCGATCGTGGAAATGCCGACGGTGCCCCACTTCGTGTGGTCGGCGAGCACCACCAGCCGCCGTCCGGCCTCCACCAGCGCGCGGTCGGTTTCGCTCTCGGTGAGGTTCGGGGTGGTGAACCCGGGCCCCACCGCCATGCCGTGCACGCCGAGGAACACCAGGTCGAGGTGCAGTGTCCGCAGGCTCTGCACGGCGACCGGTCCGACCAGCGCGTCCGAGGGAGTGCGCACCCCGCCGGTGAGGACCACCGTGCGGTCCGGCTGTCCCGCGTTGCGCAGCACATCGGCGACCTGGATCGAGTTGGTGACGATGGTGAGGCCCTCGACGCCGTCGAGCGCGTGCGCGAGCGTCCAGGTGGTGGTGCCCGCGGACAGGCCGATCGCGGTGCCCGGCTTGACGAGGGTGGCCGCCAGTTCGGCGATGGCTTCCTTCTGGGCGCGCTGGCGCACCGATTTCGCCTCGAACCCCGGTTCGTCGGTGCTCTTGCCGACCAGCGACGTCGCGCCGCCGTAGACCTTCTCGACCAGGCCGCGGCCCGCGAGCACGTCGAGGTCTCGGCGGACCGTCATGTCGGAGACGCCGAGCCTCGCGACGAGGTCACTGACCCGGACCGCACCGGTCCGGCGTGCTTCCTCGAGGATCACCGCCTGTCGCTGCCGCGCGAGCACCGCCACTCCCCAAGCACACCCATCAACTGCACAAAATCCTACACGATTCAACATCAGGTGTGCGCGACGTGCAGATCAAGCGTCCCCCTGCCGGGCGACAGCCATGCGTGGCGGGCCGCTCAGGCGACCGGCGCCCCTGGTAGCCGGATGGTGAGCAGCGCGCCGCCTTCCGGCGCCCGGTTGGCGTAAACCGTGCCGCCGTGCCGTTCGGCGGCGTGCTTCACGATCGCCAGCCCGAGGCCGGAACCGGGCAGGGTGCGTGCCTCCGAAGAGCGGTAGAAACGGTCGAACACCTTGGGCAGGTCTTCCTCGGCGATGCCCGGTCCGGAGTCCGCGACCTCGACCACCGCGGTGCCGTCGCCGAGCGGACGCAGCGTGACCCGCACCCGCGAACCCTGCGGCGAGAACTTCACCGCATTGTCCAGCAGGTTCAGCACCGCCCGCTCGAGCGAGCTGTTGTCGCCGGTGAGCACCCACGGCTGCAGCGCGACCTCGAACTCGATCTCGCCCGCCCGCCGGCGCGCCCGGTCGAGCGCGCGCTCGACCACGTCCATCAGGTCGACGCGTTCGGCCTGCTCGCGCGGTTCGTCCTGCCGCGCCAGCTCCACCAGGTCGCCGATGAGCTGGGTCAGCTCGTCGAGCTGGCCGCGAATGTCGGCCTCGATGTCGGCTCGGTCCTCGTCCGGCAGCGACGGCGCGCCTGGGCGACTGGCCGACAGCAGCAGTTCCAGGTTGGTGCGCATGGAAGTCAGCGGGGTACGCAGCTCATGCCCGGCATCCGCGACAAGCTGCCGCTGCCGTTCCTGCGAGTCCGCGACCGTGCCGAGCATGATGTTGAAGCTGTGCGTGAGCCGGGCGAGTTCGTCATCGCCGCTCACCGGGATCGGGCGCAGGTCGCCGGTCGCGGCTACCCGTTCGGCAGCTGAGGTCAGCCGGTCGACGGGGCGCAATCCGGCGCGCGCGACGGCCGTGCCCGCACCCGCGGCCACCACGATCCCGGCACCGCCGACGAGGAACAGCACCACGGACAGCTGGTTCAGCGCGCGCATCGTCGGAGCCATCGACTGGGCCAGCACGATCGCCTGGCCGTGCCCGAGCGGCACCGCGACCACGCGCATGCCGGTGGCCGCGTCGGTGCGCAGCGACTGCGGAAGCACGCCGGTCGCGACGCGCATCTCGGACGGGCCGACCGGCGGCCGCGTGCCCGGCTGCGGATAGATCAGGTCGCCGGTGAGGCCGTTGAGCTGGCCGATCTGCAGGTCAGCGCTGGCCAGCAAGGCTCCCGGAACCTCGCGCAGCTGGTCGGTCGGCACCTGGGGCGAGTTCGCCGCGGCTTGTGCGCGGGCCAGCAGGTTGTCGTCGAGCTGAGTGAGGAGGTTGTTGCGCACCACGAGGTACGCGCACAGGGACACGAGCGCCACCGCACCCGCCACGCACGCCGCGGCCAGCAGCGTGACGCGGCCGCGCAGCGAGAACCGCCGGGTGGTCCACCGGGTGCCCCGCGGATCCGGGACCTCCCCCTCCGGCGCGGCGTGCGCACCCGCCGGGTAGTCGGTCACGGCGGGGTCTCGCGCAGGACGTACCCCACTCCACGCACCGTGTGGATCAGCCTCGGTTCGTTGTCCGCTTCCGTCTTGCGGCGCAAATAGCCGACGTAGACCTCCAGCGCGTTGCCCGACGTCGGGAAGTCGTAACCCCATACTTCCTCCAGGATCCTTCCGCGGGTCAGCACGTGCTTGGGGTACGAGAGGAACAGCTCGAGCAGCGCGAACTCGGTGCGGGTGAGACTGATCTCGCGACCGCCGCGGCGGACCTCGCGAGTGCCGGGGTCCAGCGTGAGGTCGGCGAACGACAGCACCTCCGACGTCTCGCCCTGCTGAGCGTCCGGCGCGGCGCGGCGCAGCAGGGCGCGCAACCGGGCGAGCAGCTCCTCCAGGGCGAACGGCTTGGGCAGGTAGTCGTCGGCGCCGGCGTCGAGGCCGGATACCCGGTCGGAGACGGTGTCGCGGGCGGTCAGCACGAGAATCGGCAGGTCGTCGCCGGTGCTGCGGAGCCGGCGGGCCACTTCGAGCCCGTCGAGGCGCGGCATCATCACGTCGAGAACCATCGCGTCCGGACGGTTGGCGAGGATCGTCTCCAACGCCTGCGCACCATCGCTCGCGAGCTCCACGGTGTAGCCGTTGAACTCCAAAGACCGCCTGAGCGATTCACGGACGGCACGGTCGTCGTCCACTACGAGGATGCGCATGCCGTCAGTCTTACGCAGAGTGCTGAGACCCGCCTAAGAACACACGCAGAACACACAAAGAGCATTTCCGGACGACCGCGGACAGGGCGGCACATTCGCACTGGCCGCGCCGGGGGTCGCGGACGCGGAAATCACAACGAGCGCTCTTCCGGCGGCCGGGCGACCGGGGCGTTCCAGTGTCGCCAGAGAGCGAGCACGCGGATCGCGACCACGACCACCGCCGAGACGGTCGTGACCGCGCCGGCCGGGAGGTGCAGCGCGTGCCCCGCCCAGACGCACACCGCGCCGGTCAGCGCGGCCATCGCGTAGATCTCCTTGCGCAGCACGAGCGGGATCTCCCGCAGCAGCAGGTCGCGGACCGCGCCGCCGCCGATGCCGCTGGTCATGCCGATCAGGCACGCTGCGTACCCGGTCGCACCCGCGTTGAGCGCCAGCGTCGTGCCGGCCGTGGCGAACACTCCGAGCCCGACCGCGTCCGCGAGCAGCACGGCGTGGCGCAGCCGGGCGACCTGCGGGTGGAAGGCGAACACCACCAGCGCCGTCACTGCGCAGACGGCGAGGTACGGCCAGTTGCGCAGGGACGTCGGCGGGTGGATGCCGAGGAGCACGTCGCGGATGATGCCGCCGCCGAGTGCCGTGGTCAGGCCGACCACGACGACCCCGAACACGTCCAGCCGCGCCCGGACCGCGGCCAGCGCCCCGGACGCCGCGAACGCCACCAGCCCGAGGAACTCGAGCGCGGTCAGCAGCATGTGCTGGTTCTACTGGTCGAGAAGCCCGCCGCGGTAGGCCAGGAGCGCGGCCTGCACCCGGTTGGCCGCGCCGATCTTCGACAGCACCGCCGAGACGTACCCCTTCACCGTCGCCTCGGACAGGTGCAGCCGCCCGCCGATCTCGGCGTTCGACAGGCCCTGCCCGATCAGCGCGACGACCTCGCGTTCGCGTTCGGACAGCGAGGCCAGGAGCTTGCGCGCCGGCTGCGCGGCCCGCTGCTCGTCGCGGTGGCTCTGCACCATGCGCACGGCCACGCCCGGATCGAGGACGGCACCGCCCTTGGCCAGGTCGCGCACGGCCCGCAGCAGCGCCGCCGGGTCGATGTCCTTCAGCAGGAAGCCGTTGGCGCCGAGCCGCAGCGCGAGGCTGACGTACTCGTCGATGTCGAAGGTGGTGAGCATGGCGACGGTCGGCGGATCGGGCAGCGCGAGAATGGCCCGGAGCGCGCGAATGCCGTCGTCAGGGGCGCGCATCTTGATGTCGAGCAGCGCGACGTCAGGGTGATAGCGACGGGCGACCTCGACCGCCGATCTGCCGTCGCTCGCCTCGCCCACGATCTCGATGTCCGACGCCCCGGACATCATGGCGCGCAGCCCCGACCGAACTAGTTCCTCGTCGTCGGCGAACATGAGCTTGATCAACGAAGCCCTCCGGCAAACCGTGGGTTGGAGGCGGCTCCCCGCACCCGTTACGGAAGATTACCTACTGTTGTCCACGGTTTCGAAACCAGACACGACCAGGTGACGCGGCTGGTCCACCGGAGCGGCCGAGAACAGCAGTCGACCCGGTTGCTGGTCACCCACTTGAGTGACTTCTTCGGATGGGCGTCGCCGAGTTGCGTAACCGATCCAGAAGGAGCGGATGTTCATCGGCTGGTTCGGAAGGCTTGCTGACTGGAGTCCGCGCGAAAAAGGTGACCGCCGGGCGCGCCGCCGCTGCTACGGTCGCGGCGATGTTCCAGTTCATCGTTCTCTTCAGCTGACGGTCCTGCGACCCGCCCCTCGCAGATCCAGCACCGGCCCGGGCGGGTCTCAACGCGCCGTTTTCGGCGCAGGACCCCGTCAGCCGCGCGCCTCGACTCGCGCTGTGCCCTGGAGAACGACGTGTCACCTGAACACCCTTCCTACTGGACCGCGCTGCGCCAGCCCCACGTGGTGCGCTCCTTCCTGCCGAGCATCCTTGGCCGGTCGTCGCTGGCGATGTCCGGTCTCGCGCTCGTGTTCCTCCTCGAATCCGGCAGCGGATCATTCGCCGCCGCCGGAGCCGTCACGGCCACGCTGGGAATCGCCAACGTCGTCGCGACACCCTGGCGAGCGCGCGCCGTCGACCGATTCGGCCAGGCAACCGTCTTGTCCACGCTGGGCGCGGTCCACACGATGGCGCTCGTGGTGTTCGCCATGGATCCGGGCGCGCCGTTGCCTTTCTTGCTGGGTCTTGGCACCGTCGCGGGGTTGTCGCTTCCGCCGTTCGGATCGACGATGCGCGTGGTGTGGTCGGCGGCGCTCGCCAGCGGACCGCTGCGCACTCGAGGACTGAGCCTGGACGCGGTCGCCGAAGAACTGATTTTCGCAGTCGGGCCGTTGACTTCCGCGATCCTCACCGCGCTCGCGGATCCGGCGCTGGCGCTTTACGTCTCGGCCGGCCTCGTCGCCACGGGCAGCGGTCTTTTCGTGCTCAGCCCGCTGTCCCGGCAACAGCGCGGACACGGCACCAAACGAACCGCGGAAGCGCCGAAACCGTTGCGGTCGCCCGGATTTCTGCCGGTGGTGGTCGCCATCATGGCTCCGGGAATCATCCTCGGCGCGGTCGAGATCGTGGCACCGGCTATCGGGGCGGCCGAGGGTTCCGCGGTTCTGCCCGGCGTCGTCCTGGCCCTGTTCGCAGGGGCGAGCGCGCTCGGCGGTTTGCTGTACGGCCGCCTCAATCCGCGGATGTCGGTCGAACGACAACTGCTCGTTCTCGGCGCAGCGCTGATCGGCGTCAGCGCGACCGCTGGGCTCATCGGGTCCACGCCAGTGCTGGTCGTCGGCATCGGTATAGCGGGCGGCTTCATCGCACCGCTGCTCATCGTCGGCTACCTCGCGGCTGATGCTCGCACTGATCCCACCGTGCGGACCGAAGCAAGCAGCTGGATCAACACCGCGGTCAACCTCGGTGCCGCTGCCGGCTCGGGTCTCCTCGGCGCGACGACGGAAACCACGGCACCCGGCACCGCCCTCGCGATCTGCACCGCGGCCGCAGCGGTCGTCTTGCTCGTCAGCGCGCCACGACGCCGTCGCGCAGTGCCGTGAACAGCTGATCGAGACGGACGCGGTGGTTCTTCGCCACCGCGCGGTCCGGCTCGCCCTCGATACGGCGGCGGACGGTTTCTACGAGCACCGTGCTGTAGCCAGCGATAAAGAAGGCCGCGAGCAAAAACCCGTCGCCGTCGAAGGCGGGGTCTTGGGCTAGCTCCTCGGCGAGGACGGACTGGAGTTCGGAACCAATGGCTCGCGCGCGGGCGATCAGCGCGGGGGAACCGGCGACCGTCCGGAAAAACGGTACGGAATTGGCGCTGATCCCGGACAGCGGCGCACGGTCGTCGCACAGGCGGAAGCACAGGCCCTGCAAGGAGGTCAGGATATCGGCGTCCGGCGCGCGGTCTCGGACTGCCGCGCGCAGCAGATCCACGGCGTCGGCCGCTCGGTCCAGGAAAAGGTCTTCCTTTCGCGCGAAGTGGTTGAAGACCGTCACGCTGGAAACCCCGGCCTCCCGCGCGATCTCGGCAACGGTCACGGCTTCGTACCCGCGCTCCACGAACAGCCGGTTCGCGACCGCCAGGATCCGGGCGCGCGTCTGCGGGCCCCCGCGTTCGCTGGTTCTGGGCATCCGGAACCACTTCCTTGTGTCACTAAATTTAGTTGATTAAGATGCTACCAGGCAGAGGGGAGCCCAGTCATGAGCGAGCGCGTGTTTCCCGCTCCGTCGACGGTCAGCGAGCAAGCACGGTCTTGGCTCGCCCTCGACGCCGGCGAGTTGACCTATCCGGCTGCCGACGACACGGATGGCTGGCTCGCGATGGCAGCTCGGGCGAATCAGTCGACAGCCCAGCGGTTTCCGGTCACTGGACTGCCGGTGCACGTCGAGGACTTCGAGGTCGACGGAGCCGCCGGGTACGCCGCGCGGCCGCATGGGGTCGATGACGACGCCGTCTTCCTGTGGATGCATCCCGGCGGCCTCCTGGTCGGCGGCGGGGACGCGTGCCGGGCGACAACGGCCAGGACCGCCTTGTCGACCGGCATGCTCGTGTGGGGCGTGGACTACCGACTGCCGCCGCTCTATCCGTATCCGGCGGCGCTGAATGATGCGATGTCCGTGTACCAGCACGCCTTGCGGGAGCGTGATCCGTCGCAGGTGTTCGTCGGCGGCGATTCCGCGGGAGGGAACATCGCGGCCGCGCTTTTGTTGTGCGCCAAGGACGCCGGGTTGCCGATGCCGGCCGCGCTGGTGCTCAACACGCCGCAAGTCGACCTGACCGAATCCGGCGACACCTTCCAGACGCTGGACGGCGTCGACAACATCCTCCGCAGTCTGGCTCCCACGAACGCCCTCTACGCAGCGGGTGCCGACCTGCGGGATCCGTACCTGTCCCCGATCTTCGGTGACGTTTCCGGCTTCCCGCGCACCTTCCTCCGGAGCGGTACCCGCGATCTGTTCCTGTCGAACACGGTCCGGATGCATCGGAAATTGCGCGCCGCCGGCGTGGCAGCCGAACTGCACGTGTTCGAGGCGATGCCGCACGGCGGGTTCGGCGGCGACAGCCCGGAGGACTTGGACGCGGCGGCGGAGCAGCGGCGGTTTCTCGCTCGGAGTTGAGAGAACTTGTTTGCCGCAAGACTTTCGAGATCCGATGCCGTCAAGTTATCGCCGGATAGCGAACCAGTCTTGGACGCCGGGCCCGCACGCAGGCAAAACTCGAGGCATGACCACCACTATCCATCGCCCTCTTCCCGGCTCCGATACCCGTCGAGCAGCAGCTTCGTAGTCAACTCGATGTGGTCCCGCAGGGCCTCGACCGTGCCCGCGACGTCTCGTTCGATCGCGCGTTCGCAGATCAGCCGGTGTTCCGCCGCGACGTCGCGGTGGTTGTCCTCGCTCGAGGCACGGGCCCAGCATCGGTAGACCTCGGCCGATTCGCGCAGCTGCGTCGCCACCGTGCGCAGGTGCTGGTTCGGGCAGCCCTCCAGCAGGACCTGGTGGAACCGGGCGTGCGCGGACAGCCAGCGCTCGTTGATCGAGTCTGACTCGTCGGCGAACGTGGTGCGGGCGAGATTGTGGTGCGCCGCGAGCAGGTCGGACTCCCATTCGATGGTGCCGTGCGCGAGGGATTCGCGGACCACGTGCGTTTCGACGACCACGCGCGCCTCGGTGAGGTCTTGCAGGGTGTCCGGGGAGACGTCGATGACCCGGAATCCTTGCTGTGGCGCGAAAGTCGCGAGCCCCTGGCCGACCAGCCGGGGCAGCGCTTCGCGCAGGACGCCGCTGCTGGCGTCGTAGTCCCCTTTGAGCGCTTCGACGCGCAGCCGCGTTCCGGGCGCGTGCCGGCCGTTGAGGATGTCGGCGCGAAGACGCAGGTAGACGTCCTCGACGCGGGTCGTGCTGCGAGCGCCAGTCATGTCGCAGATCGTACCTGGTTCCGCATATTCGCCATAATCTCGAGATTTAGTTGACTTATCGAGATTCAGCGGTGTTCACTGGCCGGGAAGCAGCGGAAGGACGCGGAGAATGCAAACGACGACACGGGCCGGCCGGATGTGCCTGGTGCTCAATGACAGGGCGATCGACGTCGAAGGGGCGAGCGGCGGGCGGTTCCCGGCCGATCCGCTCGCGGTTTTCGAGCGCTGGAGCGAGTTCGCGGAGTGGGGGCGGACGACGACCGACGGACCGGCCGCGCCCGAGGGTCTCGCGGGGAGCCCTTCGCCGAAGCCTCGGCAGATCTTCGCCATCGGGCTGAATTACCGCGAGCACGCGCAGGAAGCCGGGCTCGAGCTTCCGGAGTCGCCGGCCACTTTCACGAAGTTCGCCACGTCCCTCACCGGGCCGGACACGGAGCTGAAGCTGCCGAGCGAGTTCGTCGATTGGGAAGCGGAACTCGTGGTCGTGATCGGCCGCCGGGCGGAGAAAACCGCGGCCGAGGACGCCTGGCTGCACGTGGCGGGATTGACGGTGGGGCAGGACTTTTCCGAGCGAGTCGTCCAGGCGGCGGGACCGGTTCCGCAGTTCTCGCTCGGCAAGTCGTTCCCGGGGTTCGCCCCCACCGGGCCGGTGCTGGTGACCGCGGACGAGTTCGCCGACCCCGACGACCTCGCGATCGAGTGCCTGGTCAACGGCGAGAGCGTGCAGAAGGCGCGCACGTCGTCAATGGTCTTCTCGGTCGCCGAACTGATCGCGCGGCTCTCGGCGGTGTGCCCGCTCCTTCCCGGCGACCTGATCTTCACCGGCACGCCCTCGGGGGTCGGGCATTCGCGGTCCCCGCGGCGCTACCTGCGGCCGGGCGACGAGGTCGTCACCCAGATCGAGGGCATCGGACAGCTCCGGCAGACCTGCGTCGCCGGGTGAAGGGAGCGATTCCATGGCACTGCACAGATTGAAGTCGCTGACCGTCGGAGTGCCCGACGTCGCGGGCACCTCCGGCTACTACGCCGACTTCGGGCTCACGCAGCTCGCACCGGGCAGGTTCGCCACGGTCGAGGGCGGCGAGCAGTTCGTGCTCGCGCACTCGCGGGTCCGCCGCCTGCTGGGTTTGACCGTCGCGGTCGACGACGCCGACGACCTCGGCCGGATCGCCGCCAACCTCGACCGGCTCGGCGTTCCGGTGCGGCGCGAGGCCGACACGCTGCACGCCCGGGAGCCGATCGCGGACATCGCCGTCGAAGCGGTCGTCGCGCCGCGGCTGGTCCGCACACCGGTGCCGGCGACTCCGTACAACGGGCCTGGCCGGTTGGACCGCGCCAATACCCGCGCGCCCGTGTTGTCGCGGACCGAGCCGGTGCGGCCGCTCGCGCTGGGGCACGTCGTGATCGGGACGGTCGAGCAGGAATCGACCCAGCGGTTCTTCACCGACGGCATCGGGTTCAAGGTCAGCGACGTGGTTCCGGGCCGGGCGGCGTTCCTGCGGTGCTCCACCGATCACCACAACCTGCTGGTGCAGCAGGCTCCGCTCAATTTCCTGCACCACACGTCCTGGCAGGTGTCCGATGTGGACGAAGTCGGCCGCGGAGCGATGGGCATGCTCGCCGACCATCCGGAACGGCACGTCTGGGGTCTCGGCCGCCACCACATCGGGTCGAATTTCTTCTGGTATCTCAAGGATCCCGCCGGGAACTTCGCCGAGTACTACTCCGACATGGACGCCATCGTCGACGACCAGCTCTGGACGCCGCGGTCGTTCGAGGGCATGCGGTCGCTCTCCGAATGGGGCCCGCCGCCCCCGCCGTCGTTCATCAATCCGGAGGACCTGGCGGCGCACATGACCGGCGCGCACGCCGAAGGCAGCTGAGCGGAAAGGCCATCATCTTGCGTTACATCGCCATGGAAGAAGCGTTCGCGCTTCCCGAACTGCAGGCCGGATACCCAGTGCCCAAGACGGAAACCGCCGCGCGGTGGGTCGAGGACTGGGGGAAACGGTTGTGCGACTACACGACATACCGGCTGCCGGAAATGGACGCGAACGGCATCGACGTTCAGGTGCTTTCCCTGACCGCGCCCGGTATTCAAGGGCTGACCGATGCCGACCAGGCGATCAAGGATGCTCGGGTCGCCAATGACCATTTAGCCGAAGTGATCGCCGCGCATCCGGATCGGTTCCGCGGCCTGGCCGCGTTGCCGCTCCAGAGTCCGGAGGCGGCGGTGACGGAACTTCACCGCGCCGTCGGCGAACTCGGGCTCAGCGGGGCTCTCGTCAACGACCACACCAACGGCACCTACCTCGACGACCCGCGCTACGAACCGGTGTGGTCCGCGCTCGAAGAACTGGACGTGCCGCTTTACCTTCACCCGGGCGCTCCCCCAGCCGAACCCTGGAACGTACTCGACGGACGCCCCGAACTGCGCGGTCCATTGTGGAGCTGGGCGGCCGAGACGAGCGGACACGCGCTCCGGCTGGTTTTCGGCGGCGTCTTCGACCGGCATCCGGGGGCCACTCTCATCCTCGGCCACCTGGGCGAGTTCCTGCCGTTTCAGCTCGCGCGGCTCGATTCGCGCTACGACCGGCAGGAACTCCGGACTCTCGCGCGGAAACCGTCGGAATACTTCGGCGACAACATCCTGATCACCACCAGCGGGGTTTGTTCCCCGGCCGCGCTCGCCGGGGCGGTACTGGCCGTCGGAGCGGACGCGATCATGTTCGCCGTCGACTATCCCTTCGAAGACACTGCAGAGGCCGTCCAGTTCCTCGAGCAGGCACCGATCAGCAACCGAGACCGGGAGAAGATCAGCCACGGCAACGCCGAACGGGTGCTACACCTTTCCACGGACAAGGCGAGCACATGAAGATGCCGTGGCGAGCCATCGCGATCGGGCTGGCCGTCATGACGCTGGAGGGATACGACCTCGTCGCTTTCGGCGCGACGACGCCGCTGTTGCTCCGCCATCAGCCGTGGCAGCTTTCCCTTCCCGAGCTGGGCACGTTAGGCAGCCTCACGCCGGTGGGCATGCTTTTCGGCGCACTGCTGGTCGGGCCGCTCACCGATCGGCACGGGCGTCGCCGAACGACTTTGCTCAGCATCGCGATCGTCTCGCTGGGCATGTTCGCTTGTGCGTTCGCGCCCAATCCGGAATTGTTCGGTGCGAGCAGGCTCCTCGTCGGACTGGGCGTCGGCGCGGTCTACCCCGCGATGGGCCCGCTGATCTTCGAACTCGCGCCGCCGAAACGGAAGAACCTCAGTTCGGCAATCGTCCAATGTGGAGTTACTGTAGGCGGTTCGCTGGCCGCGGTCGTGGCCGCGGCGTTCCTGAGCGGAGACAACTTCCGGCCCGAGTACCTCGTCGGCGGCGCGGTCGGGTTGCTGCTGGTGCCGATGACGTACCGGTGGCTTCCCGAATCACCGGTCTACCGGCGAGAGCCGACCGGAGCACGCGGCCTGCGCGTCGTGTTGCGCCCGCCGTATACCGGAACGACCGCGCTGTTCTGCGCCATGGTGATCTGTTCGTTCTTGCTCATTTTCGGGATCAACACCTGGTTGCCGCAATTGATGCAGGCCGCGCGGTATCCGCTGGATTCCTCGCTGATGTTCCTGACCCTGGTCAACGTCGGCGCGACGGTCGGCGGTCTCGCGATCGCGGCGCTCGCCGACCGGGCGGGATCGCGTATCCCGATCATCGCGTGTTTTGTCGTCGCCGCAGGAGCTATGGCCGCCTTGAGCGTTCGGTCGCCATTGCCGGTGCTGTCGGCGATCGTGTTGATCGGCGGCGCGGGCGCGTTCGGCGTGCAGGGGCTGATCAACGTGTACGTCGCCCGCACTTATCCGGCGCACGCCAGGGCCAGCGCGATCGGCGTCGCGCTGGGAATCGGCCGGATCGGCGCGATCGCCGGGCCGGTGCTCGGCGGATGGGTCCTTGCCGCCGGGTTCGCTCCACAGTGGAATTTCCTGCTTTTCGCGGTCCCGGCGATCCTCGGCGCGACCTTCACCGTCGTCCTCGGAAGTTTCCGCCGCACCGCCGAAACCCCCGCGTCGCAACCGGTCGAAGAACCGGCTTGAACGAAGGAACAGTCATGGACACGTACGACATCGCCGTCGTGGGCTGCGGTCCGGTCGGCCTGACCCTCGCGCGGCTGCTCAGCGCTAAAGGACTACGGGTCGCCGCGATCGATCCGAACCGGATCGTCTGCCACCATCCGCGGGCGACTCATCTCGACGACGAATCGATGCGCACGCTGCAAACGCTGGGCGCGGCCGATCTGGAGGAGCGGTTCCTGCGGCAGACCGGATGGACGCTGCAACTGCCGGACGGCACGCCATTCCTCGAATTCGCCCACGCCAGGGAAGAATCCGGACAGGGCTGGCGCACGGATTACCAGTTCCACCAACCGGATTTCGAATCCCGGCTGCGCGGTCTGCTCGCAAACGACCCGAACGTCGACCTGTGGTTCGGCTGGTCCGTCACCGAAATCACCCAGGACGCCGACGCCGTCCGCCTCACCGTGACCGGCCGAGACCAGGTCAAGACGCTGACCGTGGCCTACGCCGTCGGCTCGGACGGGGCGAATTCGTTCGTCCGGCGGCTGATGGACGCCGAGGTCGAAGATCTCGAGGGAACTCAACGGTCGCTCATCGTCGACATCCATCCGTTCCAGCACCCGCCGGCGCTGCCCCAGGAATCCGGATTCATTCTGTGCCAGGGACAACGGCCGATCACCTACGTGCCGATCTTCCCCCCGATGCTGCGGTTCGAATTCATGCTCCTCGACGGAGACGACGCCGCCGCGCTCGAACGTCCGCAGGCGGTGTACGACGCGCTCAGCCGCTGGATCGAACCGGGCAGTTACCGCATCATGCGCGCCGACACTTACGAATGGCACGCGCGGCTCGTGCACGGCTGGCGTTCCGGCAGGCTGCTCCTCGCCGGCGACGCCGCGCACGAGATGCCGCCGATGCTCGGGCAGGGCATGTGTTCCGGACTCCGCGACGCGGCGAACCTCGCCTGGAAACTCGCCGCCGTCGTCCAGGGCGGCAGCCCCGACAACCTGCTCGACACCTACGAGAGCGAGCGCGCCCCGCACGTTCGCCCTTACATCGCCGAGTCCGCCCGGCAGGCCAACCTCATCGAGTCCTTCGGCGTCGGCGACACCCATCCGGAACTGACGGAGCCGCAGACTCTCGAACCGCTCCGTCCGCCGCTCGGCCCCGGCCTGAGCACCTCGGTCAGCCGACTCAGCCCGCAGCCGCGGGCCGCGGACGGCACGCGACTCGACGAGGTCACCGGATACAACTTCGTCGTCGTCGGCAAACAGGCCGTATCGGCGGAGATCGCGGAGCTGTGGCGGCACCTCGACGTCGCGGTCGTCGCTGATGGCGGCCCGGCGGTCGAAGAATGGTTGGCCGCGAATTCGGCCACCGCGGCCATAATCCGTCCGGACCGGTACGTGTTCGCCTTCGCGGCCGACACTGCGGAACTCGAGACGGCGACGAAGGAACTCGCGCGACGCATGGAGGTGCGCGCGTGAAGCCTTACGGCACCGGGATGATCTGGGGCGAAGGACCCCGCTGGCATCAGGGCGCGCTGTGGCTGTCGGACACCCAGGGCAGTCGACTGTGGACGGATCAGGGCGGGACCTGGAGCGCCACCAAGGTGGACTCACCGGCGAACGGACTGTGGTTCTTGCCCGACGACAGGCTGGTCGCGGCCATGATGCACGAGAAACGCATCGGCGTCTGGGCGGACGGGCAGTTCACCACTTACGCGGATCTCAGCGCCGTGGCGACTGGCCCGCTCGGCGATCTCGTCGGTGACGAGCAGGGCAATCTGTACGTCGATGACGTCGGGTTCGTCCCTGGTGAACCGCCGCGACCAGGCCGTTTGGTGCGGGTCGGCGTCGATGGCTCAGCCACTGTCGCTGCCGGGAACCTCGACTTCCCGAACGGTCTCGCCTTCCTCGACGGCGGGCGCACCCTGGTGGTCGCCGAGACCGCGGCGCAACGGCTGACGGCCTTCACCGTCGGCCCGGACGGCACGCTGACCGACCGGCGGCTTTACGCCGACCTCGCCCACTTGGTCGGCCCCGACGCTCGTCCGGACGGAATCTGGCCCGCCCCGGGCGGGATCTGGGTGGCGACCACGACTGGACACGCCGTCGTGCTGGTCCGGGACAACACGGTGCGCGAGACGATCACAACCGGCGCCACGTTCCCCATCGCCTGCTGCACCGATGGCGGAAACCGGCTGTTCGTCACCCTCGCCGACACCGGCGGTCGGCCGCTGTTCGAGGCCCTCGCCGCCAAGGACGTGCGGACCACGGTCGCGGAACGGGAACTCGAATGACCGCGCGGATTACCGATTTCGCCCGGTACGCGTCGGCCCGCACCGGACGCGACCTGACCGGCGGATACCGGACGTTGTGGGAGTGGTCGGTGCAGGATCTCGACGGGTTCTGGTCCGCGGTGTGGGACTACTTCGGACTGCCGGCGCGTCCGGAGGGACAACCGGCGCTGGCGACCGAGGCGATGCCGGGCAGCGTTTGGTTCCCGGGGAGCACGTTGAACTATGCAGCCGAGGTCTTCCGGGATCGCGACGAGGACGCCACTGCGGTGATCGCGGTGGCCGAGGACGCGGTGCCGGTCGAGCTGAGCTGGGGTGAGCTGCGCCGGCAAGTCGGCTCGGTCGCGGCGGCGCTGACTGAATGGGGAGTATCGCCGGGCGACCGGGTGGTGGGTTACCTGCCCAATTCGGCCGAGGCGATCGTGGCGTTCCTGGCGACCGCGAGCCTCGGGGCGATCTGGGCCGGATGCGGGTTGGACTACGTCGGATCGGCCGCGCTCGCGCGATTCGCGCAGCTCTCGCCGACCGTGTTGATCACCGCGACCCAATCCCGGCACGGTGGCCGCGTCGTCGAACGCAGCGCCGACGTGGCGGCCTTGCGCGCCGGGCTGTCCACTTTGGTCGCGACTGTGGTGCTCGATGACTCGGTGCCCGGCGCGATCCCCTGGTCGTCAATCGTCAATGGCGACGCTGTCTTGGCACCCGTGCCCGTTCCGTTCGAGCACCCGCTGTGGGTTCTCTTTTCCTCCGGGACCACCGGCCGTCCTAAAGGGATAGTGCACGGACACGGCGGCGTAGTCCTCGAGCAGCTGAAACATTCCGCGTTCCACCAGAACCTGCGCCCTGGCGACCGGATCCTCTGGTACACGACGCCGAGCTGGATGCTGTGGAACTCACTCGTCGGCGCTCTCCTCACCGGAGCGACCGCGGTCTGCTACGACGGCAGCCCGACGTTCGGCCGCCCGGACGCGTTGTGGCAGCTGGCCGCTCGCCTGCAGGTCACCACGCTCGGCACCAGTCCCGGTTACCTCGCGTCGTGCCGCAAGGCCGGGGTCCGGCTCGGTGACCATGACCTGCGCGCGCTGGTACGACTCGGCGTCACTGGCTCGACGTTCCCGGCTGACCTGCACCGCTGGGTCGAGGGTGAACTCGGGCCGCGAGTGCAGGTGGCTTCCAGCAGCGGCGGGACGGACGTCGTCACCGCCTTCGCGAGCGCGGCGCCCACCACGCCGGTGTGGGCGGGCGAGTTGTCCGCCCCTTGCCTCGGTGTCGCGCTCGATTCGCTGGGACACAACGGGGAATCCCTGCGCGACGCGGTCGGTGAGCTGGTCGTGCGGCGGCCGATGCCGTCCATGCCGGTGCGGTTCTGGAACGACCCCGACGGCAGCCGGTACCGAGCCGCGTACTTCGACACGTTTCCGGGGCTGTGGCGGCACGGCGATTGGACGACCATCACCGACCGCGGTTCGGTGATCATCCACGGACGTTCGGACGCGACGCTGAATCGGCACGGCGTGCGCATGGGCAGCAGCGATATTTACGGACCGGTCGAGGAACTTCCGGAGGTCGCGGAGGCGCTGGTAGTCGGCGTTGAGCTGGACGATGGCGGGTACTGGATGCCGTTGTTCGTCACGCTGACCGACGGGGCCCTTCTCGATGAAGCGCTGCGACACCGGATCCTCGCGGCCATCCGCCGAGGTGCTTCCGCACGGCATGTTCCCGACGAGATCCTTGCTGCGCCGGGGATTCCGCATACCCGCACAGGAAAGAAGCTCGAGGTTCCGGTGAAGCGGTTGTTGCGCGGAGAAAAGCCGGACAGCGTGGTTGATCCTGGGAGCGTTGATCGGCCGGATCTTCTTGACTGGTATCGGAAGGCCGGCATGACTAGGCGGGAGGGCTGAACGGGACCGGGGTGTGCTGCTCCCAGATCTTCCGTGAAGTTTCTTCCGGATAGGGAACGGTCTTCGACTCGACGTCCAGCACGCGGGTCAGCCGTTGGCTGGGACGGTAGGCGGCCCACCCCGGATCGCCAGTGGCTGCGAAGCTGACCCAAGCACTCCGAAGCTCCTCGGACGCCTGAAGCGTGGTGGCACCAGGCATCTCGCCGAAGACCTGGCGGCCGACCGGACTGTCCAGAGTTCCGAAGGCGAGACACACGTCGAGGCTGTGACACGCACCCAGAACGGGCGCGGACAGACACAGCTCGAACAGGTACGACCGGCCGCCAGCCAGAGCGTTGACCTCGGCCAACTGCTGGCTCGGCATCCGGAAGAGCGCGTCCGAGTAGACGGTCTCCATCAACTCCTCCGGGCTGGCGTCCGGGTAGCCGTCGCGGTAGCCGTCTGGCGACGGGGCAAAGAGGTCGAGCGCCCGTTGCGCGTCGTCGGCAGTGAACGTGCCGACTCGACCGGCCATGACGGAGAACAGCCGGAACTCGTCACGGGTGTGGCCGACGAAGAGGTCGACGCCGTTCGAGAGAGCCGACCATGGCGTCTGCGGCAGGGAATTCTCGTCCAGCACAGGACAAACTCCGGCCCCGATTTGCGCCATCGGCCCCCAGCGGTCGCGTTGGCCGGACAGGCTGGCGTTGAACGCGGTGAGCCTCTCGGCCAGCTGCCACGGGTCGACGTTGCGGAGGTCTTCCCCGTTCGCCAGCGCCGCGGTGACCTGCTTGGCGAGCGAAGGGAGGACGAAGGCACCGGGTACGGAATGGGCGATGGCGCGTTGGAACAAGCCTTGCGCCGTCACGAGCAAGGACGCGACCGATCCCGCTCCCGCGGACTGACCGGCGACGCACACTCGCGCGGGGTCGCCGCCGAAGCGGGAAATGTTGCGCTGCACCCATTCCAGAGCGGCGATCTGGTCGAGGAACCCACGGTTGGCCGGTGCACCGTCGATGAGTGCGAACCCTTCGACGCCGACCCGGTAGTTCACGCTCACCACGACCAGCCCGGCCGCGCACAGCAGCGTCGGGTCGTAGCTCGGGTCGCTGTTTACCGAGATGACGTATCCGCCGCCTGGCAACCAGACCAGCACGGGCAGTCCTGCCGCACCCGGGTCGGGCGTTGCGACGTTGAGGGTGAGCCAGTCCGTTTCGTGCGCCGACTCCACCTGGACCGGCCCGGATTGCGGAGGCAGTGGACCAAACTCGGTCGCCTGTCGCGTGCCCTCCCAGGGCGAGACCGGGACCGGCGCGGCGAACCGGAGATCGCCCACCGGCGGCTGGGCGTACGGGATCCCACGGAACTCCGCCATCCCCGCTCGCCAGCGGCCCGCCACGGCCCCCTCGACCGTCCGGACCACTGGCTGCGTCTTGTCGTCCATTCTCGTTCCCCCTCCGGTTTCAAGTCAAGTGTATTATGTCACTTGTATTGGAACGAGGGAAAGGGCTGCCGTGCCGAAGAAGGTCGACCACCGCGAGCGCCGGGAAGCGATCGCGCGCGCGTTGTGGCGGGTGGTGGCGCAGCAAGGCTGGAACCGCGCGACCATGCGCGAGGTCGCCCGGGAGGCGGACGCGTCGCTCGGGCAGGTTCAGCACTACTTCTCGACCCGGACGGCGATGCTCACGTTCGCGATGGAGTTCGCCGCGGAGCAGACGTCGCACCGGGTCGCCGAGGGGCTCGTGGACGTCACGCACCCCCGCGAGGTGCTGCGGGTGACACTCACCGAGATGCTGCCGCTGCACCCCGACGCCCGCGCGACCAGCCGGATGAGCGCCGCGTACGTCCTCGAAGCCCTGCACGACCCTGAGTTGCACGCGAAGCTGCGCGACGACTTGCGCGAGAAACGAGCACTCGTCGAACAGATGATCCGGCAAGCCATCGCGGACGGGCACATCGCCGAGGATCGGGACCCGGCCGTCGAGACGAATCTTGTCCTCGCGTTGACTGGATTGACGCCGCTGCTTGAGCTGGACGTGATCGATCCTCGCGCCGCGCGCGTGGCGATCGATCGGTATCTGGATCAGCTTTTCGTTTAACCCGCGCCGGTCAAGCAGTGCTGCACGAGCGGGCCACGCCGCAGAGAGACTCGAACGCGGCCGGCTACGGCCGAATTGTTTGCAGCGCTTCCCCGTTCTCGGCGATGAACCAGAACGACCATCCGTTGCGGTTGTTGTGCACATTGGGGTTGAGTGCTTGGACAACCCCCATCGCCGCACCGCTCGGGCTCTTGTACGAGCACCCAGCGAGCACGCCGCTCGTAATGTCGACTCGCTTAGTAGCTTTGTGGTAGAGCGCCTCGATGCGCTCGCCTCCGTAGTCGGCGTAGATGGACACGCCGTCATCAGCAGGTTCCTGCCCAGCGGCGGCGGGCGTTCCGACCTCACGGACGAAATGGTCGAGCAGACGTCGCACCGCCTCACCGCCTGAGACCTGCCACGCACGTGCGAGCAGCATGACTCGGTCGTAGTCGCTGTCCACAAGATCCAGTTTTTTCAATTCTCAGTCCTCTCTGATTGCTGAGAAGATAGTAGTGTGCTCTACTGGGTTGCGCAAGCGGCGACAGTCCGAAGCCGCTGTCCGATGAGTGAAGGGCTCCTACCCCATGACCAAGCCTCGTGCGATGTCGTCCCGCCAGCGGACTCTGCTTGTCCTGGTCGCAGTGCTCACTGGAGTGATCGCCTGCCTGGTGGCCGGAATCGTGGCGGCCGCAGTGGGCACCCGAACGGAAGTCGTGCTGACCGCTGGGGCAGGCGCTTTTGTGGTGACCGTCAAGCTCGTGCTCCACATCCTGAAGGAGCTCCGGCAGCTGTGAGCAATCATTGATTCGCACCGCGAAGAGAATGGACCTCACAGCAGAGAAGCGGCCGCTCTTGTCCAACTGAAAGGAAGGGCTTGTCGCGAGCCAGAGGGCATGCCGATCACCATGTTTTGTGCCCCCGGCAGGATTCGAACCTACGACACCGGCTGTCGCAGAATCACGCCCATGTTAGCTCCATTTGTGTTTTGTCGTAACGGAATCTGTCCCGCAGAGTCTCAGTCGGACATCGTTGTATCGAGTTGAATTCTGATGGTTTACTGACACTAATGGCCCCTCGACTCGCCGATCTTCGGCTCGGCGTCGAGCAACGTCTCCAGCAGAGCCGCGGCCCGCTCGTTCGTCACCTGCATGCGCCAGTAGCGCTTCTCGACCATCTCCTTGGTGTTGCCCAGCTGGCTGGCCGCCTCCTCGACCCGGCCGCCCTGATCGGCCATGTGCGTACCGACGGTGGATGCGCCCGGCGAACTCGGCCAGCAAACCCGAGTGGGTCTCCTGCGCGTAGGCGCGCGCGGGCCAGTCGTGGCAGGTCGACGGCCTCGACTTCCAGCCCGCGTGGTTGATGAGCGGCAACGCCGCCGGTGACGCAGACGCGCTCAACGCGGAGTCACCGCGCTGCCGGCTTGGAATACGGCTGGCTCAAGAGGGCCGATGGCGCGCGTCTGCAGCAAGAAAGCCGACGGCCGGGTTTGAACTGCGGACGCGCACGCCGCGTTGTTCCGCCGTCTCGGCATCCCGTTCGGCGGCTACGTCTACGCCCAGCCCAGCGACGGTGCCGCCGAAGCCCGCGTGCTGTGGGCGGAGTGCAAGCGGCTCGGCTGGACCGGGGTCGCGCCCGGCTGCGACATCGAGAGCGACCCGAAGATTCACATCTGGTCGAACGCTGCGGACAAGGACGACGGCCGCGCGTACTGCTCGCAGATGCGCCAGCTCGGCGTCCGGCCGGCGGTCTACATGAACGCGTCGCTGGAGCCGGCGACCCGGCCGGATCTCTGGCCGGAAGTCCCGGTCGTCTGGGTCGCCCGATACGGGCTCAAACCGGAGACCCCAAGGAACGGCGTGCAATACACCGGCCACTAAGACATCCATCAGTACCGCGACGACGGCGCACTCCCCGGCTCGGCCGGAGCCGTCGGCTGGAACCAGTCCTACGCCAACGCTCAACTCATCAGCACGGAGGCTCCCGACATGGACGCTACCCGAACCCGGCAGCTGGCCGAGCTACATTCCTGGCTTAGCCCGCTTTCGCTTGAGATCGGGCCGAACAACGCGGACGGCATCGCCCCGCGCTCAAACGCCAAGCCGCTCAACGACATGCTCGCCAACGTGTACGGATGCTCTTCTTCGCGTCGAACTACATCGCGGCGCCGGACGGCAACCCGATGCCGTCGATCCTGCCCATGGTCGCCAAAGGCCGTCGGCGCGGGCCTCGACGATTTCCGCGCGCAGCTGCGCGCCGACGTCGTGGCAGTGCTCGGCGAGGACAACGCCGAGCAGGCCGACGAGATCGTGGACAAGCCCGCCGCTCGGCTCGGCACGAAACCGGCGGTCGCGCAGTGACCGCCCCGGATCAGCCGAGCCGCGCCGGCACCGAGCCCGCGAGCATCGCCGAGGCCGTGCGCCTGGTCCTCGTCGCCGTCGTCGCCATCGGGTGGTGGGTCATCCCGGACCAGACCATCAACGTGATCGTGTCCGCGGTCGGCACGATCCTGTCCGTCGTGAGCAGCGTGCTCGTCCGCCGCCCTGTCGTGCCGGTCGCCAAGCTCGACCAGGACTAACCGGGCATGGAACCGCCTCGCCGCGCAACCGAGGGGGAAGCGCGGCGGGGCGAAACTGAGCAGATGGCGGGTCGGTGCGCCCGGCTAGGGCGTGGCCGACGGGGTGCCACGTTGCTTGGCCGCAGGGAAGAGGCGACAGCCAAGGTCGAGGCCAAGGCTGGTGTTGAGCGCGGTGCCGAAGGAGATCGCTCCTTCATCGGTCCGGTTATGGAAGACGGCGTCGTGTGATCCGGGCGCGTCGTGCAGACGCTGGGGACGCAGGTCGAATCCGTAGCGCTGGGCGATGGTCCCGATGATGGTGAGGGCTTTCTCGTAGTCCGCGTCCGGCAGGTTCCCGGTCACCCCGTGGTCGCCCAGGCTTGCCTGTTCGCCGTCGTTGCCGACGCCGGGGAATCGTGCGCCGCACGCTGCTCACGAGCCGTTGCCAAGCGGCGTCCAGGGCGTCAGTTTGGGGATGGCGGCGGTGAGGGCTTGGCGGAGTTCGGTGTCGAGTTGCTGGTATTGCTGGCGGGCTTGGTCGGTGTCGGGCAGGCGCATCAGTGCGGCCCAGACTTCTGCGGGGTCTCGGTCCACGTTGTCTCCTGGGAAGGGCGATTTCTCGACCCTGCACGCAGTCAGGACTGCAGCGAACAGCCCGGCAATGAGCAGGACTGCTGACCTTGGCTGATCCAGTCGACGGCTCATCCGGGTCTCAGGACTTGGGCTCGGGCGTCCCGTTGGGCCAGACGCACGGCGAACTAGCTCCGATGCTCAGGCGCCCCAGGACCGTTCCCGTCACCGTGCCAGTCAGGCTCATGACGTAGCCGTCACCGTTATGGGCGTTGGCGAATTGGTCGCCCTGCCAGGTGTCGGTTTCGATTGTCCAGCCGTTGTCCGTCCACCACTTTTTTAGCTTTTCGTAGTAGGAACTATTTTGCGCGCGGTCCGGGCCGTCTACCCAGTAGGTGACGCCGACCCTGACTTGACCGGTTTCTTTGTCCGACGAGTCAGTGCAGGACTCTGCGGGAAATACGATTTCGGTCAGCTTGTACCCGACAGGGAAGGAGATCGACGCGGCAGCGTGAACGGCGTCCGCCGCCGCCTGCTTGGCCTGTTCGGACGTGAGGGTTGGCTGCATGGGGGCACCTCCGCAGGCGGTCATTGCGATCAAGACGGCGGCAAGCGTTGCGAGCCTCATCGGCTGCACAGGTTTTTTTTGATAGTTACGAGTCATGGTTTGCTTCCGGCAATTACCTTGCCTATCGACTTGAGTGAGGAAGAGTCTTTGTTCCAGTAGTCGCTGTGGGAGGTGGCGGGGTTTCCGGTGTCAGAATCGAAGGTCTGCCCGCCGAACCAGGGGGTGGTGGGGGCGGGTCCGAGGGGGTCGATTCCGTCGAGCGGGGAGAAGTCGAGGTTGGTGAGTGCGGGGATGGGGTCGGTAGTGGAGGCGGTGGAGTAGATGTGCTGGCCGACTTGGTTTTGAGGAGTTCCGTCGAGGTGGAGCTGATTGGCGTGGTCGACGCCGACTCCGGGGCTGGCGACCATGACGAGGTTGTTGGCGGGCAGGCCGAGGTCTCGGGCGGTTTGGCCGACGACGGTGGTGCCGTAGCTGTGTCCGATGACGGTGGTGTTCACCGGCCCGTGGTGCGCGGCCCCGAGCCCGTCCTGAAAACCGCGCAGCGCGGGTTCGGCTTTGTCGGCGAAGCTCGTGCTGGCCGCGTCCGGGAGGACGCTTTGCGGCGCGTCGTACCCCACCCACGTGATCACCGACGTGGACGGGGAACCCAACTGCGTGGCTTTGGCTGCCATGGCGTCGGAGCGTTCGATGTCGGTGTGCATGCCGTCGTTGAGCCCGGCAGTGGTGCCGGGGACGTAGGTGGCGACGTTGGCGGCGTGGTCGGGATCGCCGATGGCGACGATCGCCTGCCCGGAGTTCGCGGGGTTGATGCCAAGCAGGTAGGCGGGCGGCTGACCGGGCAGGGCCTGGTCGAGCCGGTGTTTGATCTGGTCCATTCCGGCGATCTTGCCGTTGAGCTCGTCGAGTTGCTTTTCCAGCGCGTAGTACTCCTTCTGTTGCTGCGGATCGCTGCGTTTCACCCCGTCGAGCCGGTGGCGGATGTCGTCGCGCTGCCGTTGCAGATCGGCGTAGTCGCGGTCGAGCACGGCCCGGTTCGCGCGGTCGCGGTCGACGGCGGGCAGTCCGTCTATCGCGCCGATCCGGCCGGGGCGGTCGCGGATCAGGATGTCCCGCTCGGCCGGGGAGAGGGTGGCCCACCACGCCGAGGCTTGCGATGGCGTCGCGTTGGGCGGAGGTTCGGGCGCGGTGAGGCCAGGAGCGTTTAATCCGTCGGCGGCCGCGGCGGCGACGGTGGATTCGTTGCCGGTGCCGAACTGGCCGGCGGCTGCTTTGTCCAGGACGGCGGCGAGGTCGCTGTCGATGTCTTCGGCGGTGCGCAGGATCTGCGCGACGTCGTCGGCCAGTTGCTGTTGTGCTCGTGCCCGGTCCTGCGGGTGCAGTTCCGGTGGCGGGTCGCCTGCGTAGACGCAGACGATCGCGCCGTCGGCGGTGATCGCGAACCCGTATTTGCGGGCCAGCTCGTCGGCGTTCTTGATCGCGGCCTGCAGCGCGAGGATCGCGTCGGCGGCCTGCCCGACGGCTTTGCCGATCGCGGCGACTCCGGCGGCGTAGGTGTCCAGGCCCTGCATGTGGGTCTTGTGCTGGGCGGCCGCGCCCTCGGCGGCGGGACCGCTCCAGCCGTCCACCGGGAGCAGTTTGCCGTAGTCGCCGCCCTCGCTGACCAGAACCTGCACCTTCGCCCGCACGGCCGAGCAAACCTCGTCCAGCACGTTCGGGTTCCAGGCGCGCACATCGGCCAGTGACACCATCAGCGCGGCCCCCGCATCGTCGGAGCGACGGGGAACACCCCGGCCGCGCTGTGGTCGCCCTTCTCGTACCGGTCGGCTGCTGCACCAAGATTCTCGCCGAACCGCTGCGCCTGTGCACACCACTGCGCGAAGGTCGACGACAACGCTTCTTGGCAGCCCCCGGCCGCCGCCGCGGCCTTCCCGCCCCGCACCGCAGCCGAGACCCGCCCGACCAGACCGGCGCAATCCGCGCCGCGCAGACCGGCCGTTTTCTCCCCTGCGGACCGCCCCGCCGCTCTCAACGCAGCGGGCACACTCGTGAACCCCATCGGCCTCCCCTTCCCGTAACCGAGAGTCACGTTACGGGCACCGGGGCTCGGAGATCAACGGTGTCTACCCCTCAAACGGGGGGCTCGCCAGCGAACACGCGAAGGCCTATCTAGGCGCAGCTAGATAGAACTACTCAGGAGGAGGAGAAGCGACGCGTGGCACGACCTGATGTGCAGCGCCCAAGGACTCGTGAACGCTAGATCGCCGCCATGCGCGTCGCTCGACCGGCACATTTCACCGGACAACGGAACCGCCCCGCCACGCGCCTGCGAGAGGGAAGCATGCGGACGTGCGGCATGGGGTCGTGGTTATGTGCGGGATCGAAGGGTTAGCAGGGGCGAGAGCTCGATGGCGTTCTGGCCGCCGTGCGGGCGAATCGTCTCCTTGTGTTTCTTCAGGAGCCGACGGATCGTGGCATAGCACGTACTGTGTGCGTCGGTGACTGCCTGTATGGATGCGCCGCCTTCGTAGTCGAGAATGTTCTGTTCGATGTCGAGGTCGGTGCGCTTCACACCCTGTCGGATGGGCGGCAGCACGGCCCCTTCCTGCCGCAGCAATCGCCCGGTCCAGCTCAGCGACAGCCCGTGCTCCCGAGCGATCTCGGTGACCGACTCACCGGCTCGCCAGGATTCGATCATCCGGCGGTTTCGCTTGATCCGTTTCGCGCGCGCCTCGTCCGGCGTTTCCATCCGGTGTTCCTGTCATCGCAGTCTGTTGGATGGGGGCGGTGGTCTTCGGGATAGACCACCGTCCCCCGCACCCCGTCCGGTGGGGGCGCACCCGGTGCCGCAGCGTGTCGAGGGATCACCGCCGCGGTGCCGGGCTGTCTAGATGTCCAAACGGAAGCTTTCGCCGCACTCGCCGCATCGGTGGTCCGTGTGCTTGGCGGTCGCGCCGCAGGCTTTGCAGGCGAGTCGTATCCGGATTGGACGGCGCGGCGGACCAATGCGAGCGAAGCCCGGCGCTCGGCGCAGCCAGTCGGAGAAGAGGAACAGGGGATTGATCCCACATTCGTCGTCGGCGTGGTGGTCGCCGCGATCCACGACGAGTCGAACGGCACCTACGGAACGCCCCGGCTGCACGCCGAACTGCGCCACCGCGGGCGGCGGCACTCCCGCAAGCGCATCGCCCGGCTCCTGCGCGCCGCCGGCCGCGCCGGACGAGCTCCGAAACCGTGGCGCACCACCACCGTCCCCGACCCGGGCGCGCACACTCCGGCCGATCTGATCAAGCGGGACTTCTCCTGCAGCACAAGCGATATCAACACTCGCTGGTGCGGCGATATCACCTACATCCGCACCTGGGAAGGCTGGCTGTATCTGGCCACGGTGATCGACCTCGGTTCCCGCCGCGTTGTCGGCTGGGCCACCGCCGATCACCTGCGCACCGACCTGATCGCCGACGCGCTCAACAACGCCGTTGCCCAGCGCCGACCGGAACCCGGGGTGATCTTCCACTTCGATCGCGGCTGTCAATACACGCCTGCCCAGTTCGGTGCCCTCGCCGACGAGCACGGCGCGCGTTTGTCGGTGGGGCGCAAGGGACAGTGCTGGCCCAACGCCGTCGCCGAATCGTTTTTCGCTACCATCAAAGCGGAATTGCTCGACCGGCGCGGCTGGCCTACCCGGGTTGCCGCGCACAAAGCGATCTTCGGCTACATCGAAGGCTGGTACAACACCCGCCGACTGCACTCCAGCCTCGGCTACCTCAGCCCCAACACCTACGAACCCACCCACCGGATAGCCTGACCGCCTCAACGACCCTGTCCGTCAAAACGGGTCAGCCCCAGTCGGTCAGTGGCAATCCAACTGGACCTGCGCTCAGCGATCCTCGCCGCTCGTGCCGGCGACCCGGTCGAGGCCGACGACTATCTGGGCGAGGTACGCGCGTTCGCGGACGAGTTCCAGCCGCCCGCGGTCCCGTACTACGGCGTCGACGCCAGCACGACGAACATCGTCGTTCACTGGTGCGCGAAGCCGGTCGAGAACTACAACGGCACCGAAGCCGTCCGGCGTGCCTCCGCCGTCGAAGTTACGGACCCGCGTCGACCGGAACGGGTCGGGCACCACCACATCGACATGGCGCGCGCATGGATGCTCCATGGTGACCGAGAGCGCACTCTCGCAAAGTTGAACGCGGCCAGGGAAGTCGCACCGAACGCGACCCGTCACCACCCATCGGTCACCGAGACGGTGCGGGCGCTCGCCGCTTCCGAGCGGCGCACCACCGCGACTCCGGCTGGGTTCGCGCGATGGGCAGGCGTTCGGCTCTGACCAGAGCTAACCCGGTCGGTTGGCGGCGAGCAGTGACCGCGCGGACGCCACCTCGTACTCGGTGCAGCCAGTCCCCCCGCTGGTCGAGGTACGGCGTGTACGCCGAGCCGAGCAGTCGCGAGCCGCAGTCGGCGACCGGTTCCAGCACGTCGCCGTAGGCTTGCATGGTGCGGTCGCCGTACTTGGCGTATTGCCGCGTATGAACCCACTCGTGGTTGATCACGTCGATCATGTGCGAGCACGGAACCCGCGGGGAAATGCGCACCTGCATCGTGCCGTGCAGGTCGACCACGCCCCACAGATTGTCGGGCGGCTCGGCGATCGTCCAGGTGAAGCCGCCGCGACCGAGCTCGTCGAGCCGCCGGTTCATCACCGTGGCCTGGTCGCACGTCGGCGCTTTGCGATCGGTCGGCCTCAACCCGGCCGACCGTGCGACCGGGTCGACCGGTGGCGCGAAGCTGGTCAGACCGAATGCAACGACCAGGGTTGCCAGCAGCGCCCCGATCGATCGCGAGGTGAAGCATCTCGGTCTGTCGGAGTCGTCCCCCACGGTGTCCCCCTCGTCATGGTCCGGCAAAGGGGATCGCAGAGCGAAGCGGACCTGTTACGCGGGAAGCCGCGGGAGGTGCGGACCGTGTGCGGAGAGGTACGGTCGGGGGCCGAACCGTCACGCGCTGAATTCAGACAGTTTTCTGACTCTTGAGGCTTCCCGGTTCGAACCTTCTTGATCGAAATAGGATCTGACCTGCGGATGTGTGCCCCCGGCAGGATTCGAACCTGCGACACCGGCTTTAGGAGAGCCGTGCTCTATCCCCTGAGCTACGAGGGCCGTCGCGTGCTGCTGGCTACATCCTAGCGGGGCCCGTGGGCGGTGAAGTCAGGTACGCCAGTGCCATCTCCGCCGCTTCCTCCGCCCATGTCTCCCACGGGCGGTCGTCTGGCCAGAATCTGCTGGTCGCGGCGCGGTGGACGCATGCGCCGATGATCGTTCTGGCGGCCATTTTCAGGTTCTCGACGTCGGCCGAGGACAGCGGCAGGGCTTCCAGCAGGGCGTCTTGGATCGCGGACAGGGCGGCCAGGCCGCGGTCTCGGCCGTCGGAGCGTTGGGCGTCCAGTAGTTCCGGGAAGATCCCGTCGTGTTCTTCGAAGGTCTGTGCCAGGGCTGCCACGAAGGCGGTGAAGATCGAGCGCAGGTCCGGGGGCGCTGAGCGGAGGGCGTCTCGGACGCTGGTTTCCAGCTGGGTCAGCAAGCGGTCCTTCACGGCGTGCAGCAGCTGTTCCTTGCCGTCGAAGCGGCGGTAGATCGTGCCGACCGACATGCCTGCCTGCGAGGCCACCGCGGCGACAGTAAACGACTCCAGGCCCTGCTCGGCCAGGACTTGTTCGGCTGCGGTCAGGAGTCTCTGCAGCGCGGCGCGGCTGCGGGCTTGTTGCGGCGGGCGGAAGCCCTCGCTGGTCTCGCTCACTCGCGGCACGTTACTGGTAGCGTCGCGGATATGCGAATGATAATTCCCGTTCGCATCTAGGAGGGGGAGCCATGGTCAGCATCGAGGTGCGCAACGCCTACGTCGACTTTCCGATCTTCGACGCCAAGACCCGGTCGTTGAAGAAGCGGGTGCTCGGGAAGGTCGGCGGGACCATCGCCGACGGGGCAAGGGTGCCGGTGATCGAGGCGTTGCGGGACGTGTCGTTCCGGCTTGGCGAGGGCGATCGGGTCGGGCTGGTGGGGCACAACGGGGCCGGCAAATCCACGTTGCTGCGGTTGCTGTCCGGGATTTACGAGCCGACGCGCGGCGCACTGAAGGTCGTGGGGCGGGTCGCGCCGGTGTTCGATCTGGGGGTTGGGCTGGATCCGGAGGTGTCCGGACGCGAGAACATCCTGATCCAGGGGCTCTTTCTCGGGATGAGCCGGCGGCAGATGACGAAACGGGTCGATGACATCGCGGAGTTCACTGAGCTCGGCGACTATCTCGAACTGCCGTTGCGCACCTACTCGGCCGGGATGCGGGTGCGGCTCGCGCTCGGGGTGGTGACCACGATCGATCCGGAGATCCTGCTGCTCGACGAGGGGCTCGGCGCGGTCGACGCGGCGTTTCTCGCCAAGGCGCGCGATCGGCTCAAGGACCTGGTGCGGCGGTCCGGGATCCTGGTGTTCGCGAATCATTCCGACGAACTGCTCGCGGAGTTTTGCGATACCGCGTTGTGGATGGACGAGGGGCACGTGAAGCAGCACGGTTCGCTGTCCGAGGTGCTGAGTGCTTACAGCGGGAAGGCCGCGGTTTAGAGCGGCAGCAACGATCCACTGCGCTTCACCGTGCGGACCACGGGGGCGGTTTCCATTTGCTGGATCCCGTCGAGCGCTCCGACGCGTTCGGTTAGGTATTCGTACAGGTGCGTCGCGTTGCGGCAGGCGATCGCGGCGACCAGGTTCGCCGGGCCGGTGGTGACTGCGGCGAATTGCACCTCTTCGTGTTCCGCCAAGGCACTTGCCACCGAGGTGACGGCTGAGGGGCGGACGATCATCCACAGTCGCGCTTCTGCCTGACAGCCCAAGGCGCGCAGGGAAATGTCCAGCTGATACGACAGCACCCCGGCTCGGCGGAGGGTTTCGATCCGGCGCTTCACGGTCGACTCGGACAGGCCCGACGCGGCGGCCAGTTCGCCGTAGCTGGCGCGGCCGTCGTCGGCCAGGACTTGCACTAACTGCCGGTCGGCGTCGTCGAAGGTGGTCTCCTCGGCGGAGTCGACCGGGACTTGCAGCGCGGCGATCTGCTCGTCGGACAAGGCCGACCATCGGCCTAGGCGCGTGAACCCGTGCAACATCTGGTGTGCGGACACGGACGTGATCCGGCTGCTCCGCGGGAGTTTGTCCAGCAGCAGCACGTCGGGTTCATCCACAATGGACGACTGTGTCGTGCACGCGATTTCCGTGCCGCCGGACAGCAAATGGACCCAAAACGTATCCGGGCGCTTGGCGAGCGCCGTCGCGATCGGGAGGCCGGACGCGGGCGCGCAGGCGAATCGGACCGTCCACAGTGCGTACCCGAGTCTCGCGCTCGCGACCGCGCCTACTACCCGGAGCACCCCGGCCTGTCGCAACCGCCGGTAGCGCCTGCCGATGGTGTTCTCCGAAACGCCGAGCACGTCGGCGATCCGCGCGAAAGCGGCGCGGCCGTCGAGATCCAGCGCGTGGATCAGCTGGCGGTCCACGGAGTCCAGCGTGACGGGTTTCATCACTCCACGGTAGTTGATGACGGGATCCGCCACCAAAGGCCAGTTTGCTTGAGGCACGCCGACAGCGTGAGCACTCTTCAGGGAATGAGAAAGGGAGCTGTGATGCGCAAATGGGGGCCGTTGGCGGCGATCTGCCTCGGGTCGTTCATGTTGATCCTCGACACCACCGTGGTGACGGTTGCGTTGCCGGAGATGGCGCGCGGGCTGGGAGCGTCGCTGGCCAGCCTGCAATGGGTGGTCAACAGCTACACCTTGGTGCTCGCCGTTCTCGCGTTGAGTGCGGGCGCGATCGGCGACATCGTAGGACAGCGTCGGGTGTTCGTCGGTTCGGTCGCGTTGTTCGCGGTGGCGTCGCTGGGATGCGCGCTCTCACCGAATGTCGGCGTGCTGATTGGCGCGCGGGCGGTGCAAGGGATCGGCGGCGCGGCGATGATGGTGGCTGCGATGTCGTTGCTGGGAGCCAATTACGCGGGCAAGGAGCGAGGTGCCGCGTTCGGGACGTGGACGGCGGTGCTCGGTGGCGCTGGTGCGGCGGGCCCGTTTCTCGGTGGCGTTTTGACGCAGTGGGCGGGGTGGCAGGCGATATTCTTTCTCAATTTGCCGTTGAGCGTGCTGACTCTGCTGCTGACCCGGAAGTATCTGGCCGAGGCACCGAAACGACCGGCTGGCACCCGGATCGACTTCGGTGGCATGCTGGCTTTCGGAGTCGGTTCGGGTGCGGTGATCTACGCGTTGATCCAGCATGCGTGGCCGGTGTTCGCTCTCGCGGCCGTGGCGTTGACAGGTTTCGTTGTGGTCGAGCGACGAGTGAAGCACCCGATGCTCGATCTCGCACTGTTCCGCCGGGCATCATTCGTGACAGTGCTGGTCGTGGTTGTCGCGAGTTCTTTCGTATTCGCCTGCCTGGTTTACGTGTCGATCTGGCTGCAAACCGCGGTACACCTCAGCCCGACCGAGGCTGGGCTTGCGCTGATTCCGTTGGCGGCAACGTCTTTTCTCGCCTCGATCCTGATCGGCAAGCGGCTGCACGCGGTTTCGCCGGGCATCGTGCTCGGGCTCGGGGCCCTGCTGGCGGCTGCGGGCTGCGGCCTGGAGTGGATGCTGCTCGACCGCGATTCGACGTGGCTCAGCCTGCTGCCCGGGCTGATCGTGACCGGCGCTGGGATGGGGATCGCCGGACCTGCGGGCAGCACCGCGATTCTCAGCGCGGTTCCTGGGGACCGCGCGGGGATGGCGTCCGGTGCCATGGCTACGTTCCGGCAGCTCGGCCAGACGCTCGGCGTCGCCGTGCTCGGGCTGGTTTACGCCGCCGACCTCGGCGACGTCTTCCTGGTCACCGCCGGGCTCAGTCTCGTCGCCGCCGTGCTCAGCTGCCTTGTGCTGCCTCGAAACAATGCCGGTGCGCCGTCGCGAACTCGCGGAAGTTCCGTGGCCGCTGGCCGGTGATGTCCTCGACTGTGGACGTCACGGTTTCCGCGCCGCCGTCCAGGTACGTATTGCACACCTCGACCAGCGCCTTGGCGTGGAACGAGGACATGCCGGCTTCGGCCAGCGCGGAAAGTGCTTGCTCGTTCGACATTCCGCGGTACGTGATCGGACGGCCGAGCACTTCGGACAGCACTGCCGCGGCCTCGTCATACGTCAGCGCTTCGGGACCGCTGAGCGCGTACGCTTTGCCTGCGCGACCGTCCTCGGTCAGTGCCCGAAACGCTACGCGGGCAATGTCTTCGGCGTCCACGAAGGCGATCGGACCGCGGATCAGCGGGCTGGCGAAGAAATTCCCCGACCGGATGGTTCCGGCCCAGTTTCCCGAGAACGCCTGGAGATAGAAGTTCGCCCGGAGGAAGGTCCAGGACAGCGGCGAGGTTTCCAGCATCCGCTCGACCGGACGGTGCAGCCGGGCAATCGGGGTGAGTTCCTCGTCCGCCCGCCACAGCGACTGTTTCACCACGTGCGAGACCCCGGCGGACACGGCGGCTTCGACCACATTGGACTCGTTGCCGGTCTGTCCGGGGCTCATCGCGCCCAGCAGGAAAACCTTCGACACCCCGGCCAGCGCCGGTTGCACGCTGGCCGGATCGGACATTTCGACGGTGACCGCGTCGATTCCGTCCGCGGCGGCCTTCTGCGCCTTCTCCGCGGAATGGTACGCGGCCCGGAACGGAACATCGGCCTCGCGCAACTGCTTGACCAGCGCCGATCCCACGTTGCCGCTCGCACCCGTCACCAGGATCATGCGCTCCGCCTTCGCGCGTCGGGGGCGTGTAGGCGATTCAGTGTAGTGGATCAGCGGACGGCTATCCGGCGTTCGCTTCCGCTCGCCGCTGCACGAGTTCCTCGACCGCGGACGGCAGCGTGGTGTCGAAGTCGATGAGCTTCGCCCAAGTCGGCGTGACGACGATGCGGACCATGCCGTCCGCGTACAGGGAGCGGACTTCGGCTTCCCATTCGACGCGCTGTTCCGCCGTCATCTCGTAGGTGCCGTTGATCTGGAGGAACTCGTCGGGGATGTGGTCGACGTAGTCGAGTTCGGCGCGGCCGCGGACGAGCAGGATCTTCGGCGGGTGCGACTCGGTGTCGATGGTCAGCGCGACCATCGGGTTCGCCCGCAGCGCAGGCAGTTTCGGCGCGTTCTTGGTGGTGCACAGGACGACCTCGGTGCCGTTCCAGGTAAACGAGATCGGGACGCTGCGCGGGGTGCCGTCCTTCGCCACGTAGGCGAGCCGGGTGATGTCGCGGGCGAGCAGTTCACGGCTGAGCGGGCGGTTCAGGACTTCGGCGACTTCCTGCGGTTCCATCGTGGTCTCCTTCTCGGCTTCGGTCAGGTGCTGCGGGGACGGAGCCCGGACGGCGTTCTCGACATTACCTCGACTGTGATCTGGGTCACTTTGATAACTACAACACTTGTACAACTGCTTGACAGTTATCTGGCGGAGGGCGTTGAGTACTCCGCGAGCCGGGAAACGTGATCGGCCCGGGAAGCGGGGCCGGAGGGAGTGCTTGACATGACCACCGCCGCCCTTGAGTTAACTCTGCGTGAGCTTCGTTCTCAGCGTGTACACAGCGTGTGTGCAGAAGAGTGGTCAACCATGACGCCCTGGCACCGGAAGGCCTGATGACCGACCCTCACGACAGACGTGCCGCCGCGTCCCGAAGTGCGGCGGCGCGTGGTGTCGCTGCCCGTGCCGCGGCCCGGCGGCGGCGGGTCACCGGCCGGGTCGCGCTGGCGCTCGCGGCCGCGTTGACGCTCTCGCTGACCGGCTACGGCTGGGCGGCCTACCACGGCGTCGTGTCCGGACTGCAGGTTTCCGACGTGCTCGACGGGCAGTCGACCTCCAGCGGCGGCGACACCAACATCCTCGTCATGGGCCTCGATTCGCGGCTCGACGAGAACGGCAACCCGCTGCCGAAGGACATCTACAACTCGCTGCACGCCGGGGATCAGCAGGACGGCGGCTACAACGCGAATGTGCTGATGCTGCTGCACGTTCCCGGCGACGGCGGCAGGGCGACGTCGATCTCGATCCCGCGCGACGATTACGTTCCGCTGGCGGGCTGTCCGGACAACGTGTGCCAGGGCAAGATCAAACAGGCCTACGGGCTGGCGTTCGACGAAAAGGCCAAACAGCTCGTCTCGCAGAATGTCACCGACAAATCCCAGCGCGAGCAGCAAGCCCGGGACGCGGGCCGCCGGGCGGAAATCGACACCGTGCGGAAATTCCTCGGCGGCGTCCCGATCGACCATTTCGTCGAGGTCACCCTCGTGGCGTTCTTCGAGATCGCCCAGGTAGTCCAGCCGATCACGGTGTGCCTCAACGAGGACACCCAGGACAGCTATTCGGGCGCGAATTTCCACGCCGGCCAGCAGGAGATCAGCGCCGAACAGGCCGTCGAATTCGTCCGGCAGCGCCGCGACAACGTGCATCCGGCGCTCAATTTCACCGATCTCGACCGCGAACGCAGACAACAGGCGTTCATCTCTTCGCTGGCCTATCAGCTCAAACAGGGCGGTACCTTCACGAATCCGGCGAAACTCCAAGGGATCCTGGATGTCGCGAAGCAGAACACCGCGGTCGACAGCGGGCTGGACCTGCTCGCGCTCGCGAAACAAGCGTCCAGCCTGACCGGCGGGAATGTCAGTTTCGTTACCCTTCCGGTCGACCATTTCGGCAAGAGCCCGTCCGGCGAAGACGTCAACTTCGTTAATACCGGGCAAATCCAGTCCCTGGTCGCGCAACTGCTCAGCGGCGCTCCGGTGCCGACACCGGCCGCGTATGTGCGCCCGATGACGCACAGCAGCGGCGTTCCCGCTCCCCCGCCGGCGTTGAGCGGTGGCGGAATCCCTTGTGTGAAATAGCTTCAGCGGCGAATGCCCGCGCGCCGCACTATCCGATGAAGACGGTTAGGGCATAATTGGCCCGGCGCGTTCCTTCCGCGCGCCGGAAAATCGGCGGACGGCGGTGCGCGAGTGGCTACGACACGGAACAGACGAACCCGGGTTCCGGTCGCGATCGTCGGCTGGCTCTCCCGGCCGCTGGCGTCGTTCCACCTCGTCCTCGCGCTGTGCGGCCTGCTCACGCTGCTCGGCGTCATCATGGTGCTGTCGGCGTCCTCCGCGCAGCCGGGCGGCGTGTACAGCACGTTCCAGAAGCACGTCATCTTCGTCCTCATCGGCCTGGTCGCGCTGTGGGCCGGGCTGCGGATTCCGTTGCGGCGGATCAGATCCCTCTCGCCGATGCTGATGCTCGTGACGCTGGCGATGCTCACGCTCGTGCTCACCCCGCTCGGCGCGAAGGTGAACGGGGCGCAGCGGTGGTTCGCGCTGGGACCGCTGACGCTGCAACCGGTCGAGGTCGCGAAGGTCGCGCTGACCCTGTGGGGCGCGCACATTCTCGTCGTGAAAGCCCGGCTGCTGCACCACTGGCGGCACCTGCTGGTGCCGCTGGTGCCGGTCGCGCTGCTGATGTTCGCGCTGGTGATGGCGCAGCCGAACCTCAGCGGGACGATCTCGCTCGGCATCGTGCTGCTTGCGCTGCTGTGGTTCTCCGGCGCGCCGGGACGGCTCTTCGCCGCGCTTCTGGCCGGCGGCGTCGGCGGGTTCGTGGTGCTCGCGCTGGTCGCGGACTACCGGCTCGCGCGCGTGCTGTCGTTCCTCTCCCCCGACGCGGACACCTCCGGTGCCGGATACCAAGCGGTGCAGGCGCAGTACGCCCTCGCCGAGGGCGGGTTGTTCGGGGTCGGGCTCGGACAGGGCGCGTCGAAGTGGAAGTACCTGCCGAACGTGCAGAACGACTTCATTTTCGCGCTGATCGGCGAGGAACTCGGTTTCCTCGGCTGCGCGGTGGTGCTGCTGCTGTTCGGCGGGCTCGCGCTGGTCGGCCTGCGGATCGCGACGCGCAACCTCGACCCGTGGATCCGCATCGTCGCCGCGACGATCACCGTGCTGCTGGTGGCGCAGGCGGCGGTCAACATCGGGTACGTGGTGAACGCGCTGCCGGTCACCGGGGTGACGCTGCCGCTGGTGTCGTACGGCGGGACGTCGCTGATCGTGACGATGTTCCTGTTCGGCGTGCTCGCCAGTTGCGCCCGGCACGAACCCGCGGCGGTGGCGGACTTGAACCATCTCGGGCCGGGCAAGATCGGGCGGATCCTGCGGCTGCCGGTGCCGGAGCCGTACCGGCCGGTCCGGACGCCGGGGAAATCGACTCGCGCACGGCGGCCGGCCGCGGCGCCCCAACGGCGGAGGCCGCCGGAGCTGACGGACGGGCAGCGGGCGAAACGTTAGGGCAGCGCCCGGAGGTCCTGGACCTCCGGTGCGGGGATCGAGCGGGACAGGTATCTCTCGTCCAACGGCCGGACCCGCGCACGCAGCTCGCGGGAAGCGTTGCGCGGCAATCGATGCAACGCCTGGCCTAACCGGGCCCGCGCGGACACTGGATCAGTCGCCGGACCGTACTCGCCGTAGTACGGAACGTGGTCTTCCGGCGGGTGCCGGTCCAGCTCCCGGTACGAGGCATGGACGAGCCGCGTCCACACGGCGAGTGCCTCGGCGATCCCGCCGGGGTAAAGGTGCGTTCGTTCGTAGTGCGCGATTGCCCGAAGCGTCGAAGAGGAAACGCACGGAACCTGCGCGTACGGCGGACCAGGCTGAGGGTAGGGCGACTCGCGGACCCGGAGCTGCGACGGGCGCCTACTCGGCATGGCCCTTTCTGATCGGCATACCGGCAATCCTGCCAGGCTTTACCGTTTCGGCCAATGCCAAGCCGGTTGGTCCAGCCGTCCCTGTCCGGCGACCACCGTCGCGCCGAAGTCCTTCTCCAGTTCCAGTACCGAGGCGTCCTCGAGAAACCGGACCAGCAGCTGGGAGTGCGACACCACCAGCAGCTGCGTCTTCTTCGCCGCCGCGGTGATCAACGCGGCCAACGCCGGCAGCAGGTCCGGGTGCAGGCTGGTTTCCGGTTCGTTCAGGACGAGCAGCTCCGGCGGGCGCGGGCTGAGCAGCGCCGCGGCCCACAGCAGGTAGCGCAGGGTGCCGTCGGAGAGTTCGGCGGCGCTGAGCGGGCGCAGCAGGCCGTGCTGGTGGAAGCGGAGGTCGAAGCGGCCGTCGGCGGTGGCCACTTCGACGGACGAGCCGGGGAAGGCGTCGTCGATCGCGGTGGTCAGTGCGTCGGCGTCGGTGGATTCCTGGATGGTGCGCAGGGCCGCGGCCAGGTCGCCGCCGTCGTGGTCCAACGCCCAGGTGCGGGTGCCGATGCGGCTTTGCCTTCCCGGGGCGTCGGCGTCGGTGCGGAAGTGGTCGTAGAACCGCCACGCGCGGACTCGGTCGCGGACGATCAGGAGTTCCGGACACCGGCGCGGGTCGGCGAATTCGCTCAGCATGCTGTCGGTGAGGGCGATCGAGTGGCCGCCTTCGACCCACGAGCCGGACTCGTCGCGGATGCGGACCCGGGTGCCGGAACGGTCGGCCAGCAGCGCGGACGGGCGCAGTACCGGGCCGTGCCAGACGCATTCGCGTTTGTATTCCGGGTCCAGGTTGAAGGCCGTTGGACGGCGTTCGCGACTGGGCACGGGCAGGCCGAAGTCGAGGGCGTAGCCGAATTCGTCGCCCGAGAAGCCGAGCCGCAAACCGACCGCGGTGGTGCGCTGCAAGGGCTGCACCGGTGACCGGCCCTCGCGGACGGCTCGGCCGATCTTCTCCGGACCGGCCCACAGCGTCGACGGCAGACCGCCTTCTCCGGCGAGAGCGGCGACCGCGCCGTTGCGCCCCGCGTCGGCCAGCAGCCGCAGCGCGCGGTACAGGCTGGACTTGCCGGTGCCGTTCGCGCCGACGATCACGGTCAGCTGCGACAACGGCAGCACCAGGTCTCGCAGCGAGCGGTAATTCTGGATCGCCAGGGTGGTCAACACACCTTCACCTCCGCGGGCAGGCTGAAGCGTGGGAACAGCTCAGGTTCGAGGAACCAGGTGACGGTGCGGATTCGGTCGCCCCACAGGGCAAGAACGAGGATTCCGGCGGGATGCCCGACTGTTCCGTCGGGTTCCGTGAGGTAGCAGGCGAAGGCTGGGTGGGTGTTGGCGCGCGTCGGGAGCAGACGGAACCGCCGGGTGCCACGCCACTGCCCGAACATCGCGAGGAACGCGGCGACGGCTTCGCGGCCGACGTATTCGTGCGGCGCGGGCGGCATGGCGAGCCAGCCGTCGTCGGTCAGGAGGGCGACTACGCCGTCAACGTCTCCCTCGCTGAACGCGTCCGCGAACCGTTGCGCGATCTCCCGTTCCCGCGGTGCTGGCGGGGCTGGTTCGACGGTCTGCCGCAGCTGGGCTCGCGCGCGTTGCAGAGCGCCTTTGACCGCGGTGGAGCTAGTCTCCAGCATGTCCGCGACCTCGGCGGTCGAATAGTCGAGCACATCGCGGAGCAGGAGGACGGCGGCCTTGCGCGGCGGAAGTTTCTGCAGGGCCGCGACGAACGCCAGCTCGAACGTTTCCTTGGCGCTGTACTGCGCGGCGGGGTCGTCGGGCGCGGGCTGCAGCCAGGTCACCTCGGTACGGCGGCTGGGCTCAGTCGGAGTGAACGGCGGCGACGGTTCGGCCGGGACACGACGGCCGGCGTCGCGGAGGGCGTTGAGGCAGCGGTTGGTGGCGATCCGGTACAGCCAGGAGCGCACCGAGGCGCGGCCGGCGTAGCCGTCCAGCCCGCGCCAGGCGGCGAGGAGGGTCTCTTGCAGGAGGTCTTCGGCGTCGGTGAGGGAGCCGAGGATGCGGTAACAGTGCACTTGCAACTCGTGCCGATAGGGCTCGACCAGCTCGCGGAAGGCGCGCGCGTCTCCCGCGCGTGCGCGATCGAGGATGTCCTGGCCCACCTTTCGCATCCTGCCATCGTTCCGTTTCCGGGGCGGGCGGTGTCTGTACTGGTGACCCCTGAGAAAGGCGAAACGATGAATCCTGTCGACGATCTGTCCGCGGTCCTCGATTCCACCGGCGCGCTGGTCGCCGGCGTGTCTCGCTGGGACGCGCCGACGCCGTGCCCGGAGTGGACGGTCCGCGAACTGGTGAACCATCTGGTCCTCGGGCACCGGCTGTTCACCGCCGCCCTGAGCGGTGCGAAGGGCGCGTCGTTGGACCCTCGCAGCTCGGACGCGCTCGGCGACGACCCCGTAGCGTCCTATCGGGACGCGGTTGCTGGTCTGCTCGCGGCGTTCCAGCAGCCGGGGGCGCTGGAGCAGATGGTCGAGGTCCCGGCCGGGACAGTTCCGGGGATCGTCGCGGTGCATCTGCGGATCGTCGAGGAACTCGTCCACGGATGGGACCTCGCTCGCGCCACCGGGCAGGAGGCGAAGTTCGAGGACGCCTTGGTGGAGCGGGAAATCGCGTTCAGCGCGGCGAAACTCGCTGACCTGCCGCCGGAACGGAGCCCCTTCGCGCCGCCAGTGCCGGTCGCCGAGGACGCGCCGCCGTTGGATCGGCTGGTCGCATTGCTCGGACGGTCGCCGAGTTAGCCGACGCGAAATTCCAGGAGGCCTCGTTGATCGGTCAACGGGGCCGCCGATTCAAGGACCAAACCTGCGGAATTGGCGAGGGCACGGAATTCTTCCACCCGTCGTTCACGGCCGCCGAAATGGACCAGCATGACCAAGTCCATTTCGGTGCGCGCGTGAATTCCGCTGACCGCTTCGATGGCGAGAATCCGACCGGACCGGCCTGCCGCTTCGGCGCACCGCTCCAGGATGCGGCGGGCGTTTTCGTCGTCCCAGTTGTGCAGGATGTCCACCAGGACATAGGCATCCGCGCCCGCCGGGAGCGGATCGAAGAAGCTCCCGCCGCGCACCTCGACCCGGTCGGCGAGGCCGCGGGCGGCGAAGGCGGCACGGGCCTCGCTCGCGGTCGGTTCGAGGTCGACCAGGTGGGCGCGCAGTTTTGGATTGGCTTCGAGGATCGCGGCGAGCAAATCTCCTCGGCCGCCGCCGACGTCGACTACCGTAGTGAAAGAAACCCAGTCGATTCCGTCGACCACTTGCGGGATCTCGGTACGGAACCGGTTGATCATCTGCTGGTCGAAAGACTTCCGCAGGTGCGGCTGTTCCGCGAGATCAGCCCAGAAATCCTTGCCGTAACGCCGGGAGTAAGCCGCCTCGCCGGTCCGGATGCTGTGTGCCAGTTCGACGAATGCGAGTTCGGCGCGACCGGCGGCGCGGTCCAGGTGCAGCAGGTTGGCTATGCCGTTTTCCTTGTCCTGGCAGAGATTCGCGCCGTATGCGGTGGTCAGGTAGCCCTCGTCGGTGCGTTCGACCACGCCGAGCGTGACCAGGTGGCCGAGCAGGACGTCGAGCGCGATCGGCGAGAGATCCAGTTCTGCGGCGACGTCGTCGACCTTGCCAGGGGCGCGCAGCCGGTCGGGCAAGCCGAGCGTCACTGCGACTCGCAATGCCATGGGGGTCGCCAGGCTGGCGGCACGAAGAAGGTGGGTCGCGTCATCACTCACGTGACTCCACTTTGCCAGCGTGGTCAACCGGCTTTCCGGGCCACGGTTGACAAGCTCGCCTCGAGGTCCGCGCGTATACGCTGGCCGGGTGGACACAGTAGCGGAATTGCTCGCGAACGTACGGGCTCGCGCCAGTCGCCCGAGATCGGGGTAAGGAGAACCGATGTCCCGCCCGCGCAAGGTCCGCAAGGACGCGGCGGCCAACCGTGAACGGCTGCTCTCCGCGGCTGCCTCAGCGATGCTTCGCGAAGGACGGCATGTCCCGCTGGCCGCCATCGCCGCCGAGGCCGGTCTCGGGATCGGCACGCTCTATCGCAGCTACGCCGACCGCGACGCGTTGCTCCAAGCCCTGGAGCACCGTGCGTACGGCCTGCTCAACAGCCTGCTCGACCAGATCGACGACACCAGCACCGGCCTCGACCAGGTCCGCCGCTATCTCGAAGGCACCGTCGACATCGCCGACCAGCTCGTCCTTCCACTGCACGGCGCGCCCCCGCTCGTCACCCCGGAAGCGGTCGCGGCCCGGAAGTCGATCTACGGGCGGCTCGAGTTCTTCCTCGCGACCGGCCGCGAGGACGGCAGCATCCGCGGTCCGGTCAACGCCACCGATCTCCTCGCGTTCAGCACCCTGCTCACGCAGCCGAAGGCGTCCGTCCTCGACTGGACCCACCTGGCGAGGCGGCAGATCGCGCATTTCCTCAACGGCCTCGCGGCCGGGGGACCGATCGAAGTGCCTGGTCCCGCTGTCGAGCGCGACGACGTCGAGCGAGCCTTCGAGGACCGGACGAACAGTTAGAAGGTCTTCCGAACGATCGGCCGTGTTACCGTCGGGCGTCGTCAAGGAGGTGGGGATGCCCGCAGCAGGCACCCGCAAACCGATGCGCGAACGGTTCCGCGAGCAGGTGCGCGAGGAGGTCAAATCCGCCGCGCTCGACCAGCTCGCGGCCGGGGGTGCGCAGGCGATCTCCATCAACGCCATCGCGAAGCAGCTCGGCGTCTCCGGGCCGGCGTTGTACCGCTACTTCTCCAGCCGCGACGAACTGCTGAACGTCCTGGTCATCGACGCGTACCACGACCTCCGCGACGCCATGGCGCGAGCGCTCGGCGCCGGCGCACCCGACACGGAAGCGCGGATCCGACAGCTGGCCGCCGCCTACCGGAGTTGGGCGAGGGAAGAGCCGCACCGATACGAATTGCTGTTCAAGGCGCCGTTCCCCGGCTACGACGCGCACGCCAAGCCGCTCGCCGACGCGGCCCGCGCGCTGATGGGCGTGGTGCTGGGGGTGTTGCACGACCCCGACACCGCGGGAAAGCCCTACGACAACGAGGAAGTCCTCGACGCCCGGCGCGCGAACACCGAGAACCACCAGCTGGCGGTCGCGTTGTGGTCGCGGCTGCATGGCTTTGTCAGCCTCGAAATCGGCGGCGGTTTCACCGCGATGGGCCTCGACGCCGACGCGTTGTTCGAGACCGAAGTACAGGTGCTGACGGACCGGGTCCGCCGCGCCTGCTGATCACCGGCGAGACGCGCGCGGCTTCGCCCCCAACGCCACTGCCAGCACCGCTCCGGCGACCATGCACGCGCCGACCACCCACAATCCGGTCCGCTGCGTACCGGTCAGGTCGCGCAGCCAGCCCGTCAGGTACGGCGCGACGAACCCGCTCAGGTTGCCCAGCGCGTTGATCAACGCGATCCCGCCGGCGGCCGCCGCGCCGGACAGGAAGTTCGAGGGCAGCGCCCAGAACGTCGGCAGCGCCGCACACACGCCCATCGCGCAGATGGTCACCGCGGTCATGGTGGCGTAAGGGTTTCCGAGGTACAGCGCGACCGGGATCGCCGCGCCGCCGACGAGCATCGGCAGCGCGACGTGCCACGTCCGTTCCCCGGTCCGGTCGCCGTGGCGCGCCCACGGGACCATCACCAGCGCACCCGCGACGTACGGGATCGCGTTCACCAGACCCGCTTGCAGCACGGTGAGTTTGGTGCCGAACTCCTCGCCGAACCCGGCGATGATCGTCGGCAGGAAGAAGCCCAGCGCGTACAGGCCGTAGACCACCGCGAAGTACACGAACGCCAGCCCGAGGATCCGCGGGTGCGTGAGCGCTTTCCGCAGCGGCCAGTGGTGTTCGGCTTCGGTGGCGCGGCGTTCGGCGTCGAGTTCGCTGGTGAGCCAGTCGCGTTCCTCGGCGGTCAGCCACTTCGCGGATTCCGGCCGGTCGCTCAGGCAGAACCACGTGACGACCGCCAGCAGGATCGCCGGAACGCCTTCCACGAGGAACATGAACCGCCAGCCGGACAGGCCGAACACGCCGTGCCCGCCGCTGATCAGCAGACTCGAAACGGTCGAGCCGATCGCGCTCGACACCGGCACCGCGCACATGAACAGCGCGACCGCCTTCGCCCGCTGCGCCGCCGGGAACCAGTACGTCAGATACAAAATGATGCCGGGGAAGAACCCCGCCTCGGCGACGCCGAGCACGAACCGCAGCACCACCAGCGTCGTCGTGTTCGGCACGAACGCCATCGCGACGGCCACCGCGCCCCAGGTGATCATGATCCGCGCGATCCAGCGGCGCGCGCCGAACCGGTGCAGCGCGAGATTGCTCGGCACCTCGAGGATCAGGTAGCCGATGAAGAAGATCCCGGACGCGAGCCCGAACGCGGTCGCGGTGAGGCCGAGTTCTTTGTTCATCCCGTTCGGACCGGCGAACCCGATGTTGACCCGGTCCAGGTAATTGACGAAGTACAGCAGCATCAGCAGCGGCATGATCCGCACCGCCGCCTTGGCCATGACCCGGTTGCCCAGCGCGCTCGTCTTCGTCGGCATGTCCGGATCTCACCCGCCCGGACCCCGCTGAGTCAAGGTTTCGCGTAATGCTCGGCGACCGCGGCGAACGCCTCCTTCGGTTCCCAGTTCAGCCCCGGGTACGCCGTGCCCGACCGTCCTTCCAGGACTTTCACCAGTCCGAAGCTGGCCAGGTCAAGATCGTCCGGGTAGTTGTAGAGCGCGAAAAGGAACACGAACGCGCTGTCCACTCCCTCCGCGTCGAAGATTTCCAGCAGCTCACGCAGATACGCGGCCTGTCCGGCCTCGTCCCGCTCGTACTCGCCGTCGATGCGGAGCGGGTCGCCGGTCTCCCTGTCGTACTCGACGATCTCCATGCTCCGCGGCGCGACGTCGCCGGACCCGCGCCAGGTCGCCGTGCCGAAACCGGTGATCGCGACCGGTTTCCCTTGCGCCACCAGGGTTCGCACGCCAGTCTGGAAGAGGTCGGCGACCTCGGCGGAGCGGATGAGCTCCACCGTGACGAAGTCGAACCGGCTCCAGTCCACCTGCTCGAACTGGATGCACGCGTAGGTGACCGGGCCGTGGAACCGTTCCCGCACGATCTTGACCGCGGCGTCGAGGAACGGGTCGAGCCGCTTGCCCACCTCGGCCAGCCGCTCGGCGCGGCCCTCGGGTTCGGCGAGCAGCAGGCCGACTCGTTCGGCGGTGTCCTTGCCGGGCAGGAAGCCTTCGTTCATCACGCTCAACTCGACGCCGGTCACGAACACGACGTTCGCCCCGGTGGCGCGCAGCCGTTCCGCGCGGGTGGCGCAGTCGGCGAAGAGGGCGAGCATCTCGTCCTGGGTCTGCTCCAGCGGATACGGCGAGAACCAGACCTCCAGCCCCAGTTCGGCCGCCCACCGCGAGGCCTGCTCCAGCCGATCCGGATCGCCGCCCACGACGTGCACCGCGGTGCAGTGCAGGTCGTCGCGGATGATCGCCAGTTCGCGCTTCACCACCTCCGGTTCGAAGCTCTCCCGCGACGACCGTCCATTGCGGACGAATCCGGTGTCGTACGTCATTCCCTTGCCGCGCATGGCGGTTTCCTCTCGCTCGGGGACGCCGCCCACCTTACGCACGAAACTTGCGTACACGCAAGTTTGCGTAGGCGCAGGAACCCTGCGAGACTGGCCGGGTGACCGGATTGCGCGAACGGAAGAAGCAGGCCACTCGCGTCGCCTTGCGTGAAGCGGCCCTGCGGCTGGCGATCGAGCACGGGCCGGCGAACGTGCGCGTCGACGACATCGCCGAAGCGGCCGGAGTGTCCCCGCGGACTTACAACAACTACTTCTCCAGCCGCGAGGAAGCGATCGTCGCGGCGGTCACCGCGGACCGCGAGAACCGGATCGCCGCCGCTGTCGCCGAGCGCTCGCCGGATACCCGGCTGGCCGAGGCGATCCTCGACGCGATCGCGGAGCAGTACACCGATCCCGGCGAACAGAGCCGCGACGCCCTCCTGCTGATCACCACGAATCCCGGGCTGCGCACGGCTTTTCTCGACGCTCCGGCCACCCTCGCGGCCCCGCTGCAGGAGGTGATCGCGGCCCGGGTCGGCAATCCGCAAACCGCGCGCGTGCTGGCCGCGTCGATCGCCGCGGCGGTCCGGGTCGCACTGGAGCAGTGGACGCAACCGGCGGGCAACGGACTGGTTGTGGTGTCCGGTTCACTGCCGGATCTGTTGCGGCGAACGCTGGAACCACTCGTTCCGGCGCTCGACGCGGCGGAAGCGGACTAGGCCGCGATCTCCTCGAAGATGTGCGGGTAGGACACGACGTCGTCGGGGAACTCCGCCGCCACGCGCTGGAACTCCGGATTGCTCAAAGCCGCGGCGAGCGCCTCGGTCGACTCCCAGACCGCGACGTTCAGCAGCAGCTGGCTGCCCGCCGTTCCCTGGTGCATGCGCAGTGAGACGAATCCAGGCTGAGCCTTCATAAACTCGGCCTGCTTCCGGAAGAGAGCCAGGAACGCGTCGGTCCGCCCCCTCGGGACGACGAAGGTGTTGGCGAGGACGATCTGCCCGGTTTTCTCCTTGAACTGAGCGAACATCGGCGTGTGCGGGTCGAGGCTCTGCAACTGGGCCATTTCGGAACTTCCCTTGCTGTCGACTGAATCTAGCATCGCTAGCTACTGGTTCGACGCTAGCACTGCTGTCGCTCGGTTGTCTAGCAGCGCTAGCTCTAGGCCGAGCCGGTGATTCTCCGCCCGCTCGTCGTTCAGCTCCGACATTCACTTCACAACTTTGTGAAAGCTGTGTACCTTCTGAACTATTCAGAGGGGAAGGAGCGACGATGACCCGTCAGGCAGGACTCCCGCTCGAAAGGGGCGCGTGTCCGTTCGATCCGGTGCCGGCCCAGCGCACGCAGGCTCCGGTCGAGCCGATGACGTATCCCGACGGCTCCCAGGGCTGGCTCGTCACGGGATACCAGGAGGTGCGGGCAGTCCTCGCGGACAAGCGGATGTCCGCGCGCGCCGAACTCGCGAAGGTTCCGTTCGACCTCGGCCCGCTGCCGCCGCCGAAGCCGGCCGATCCAGGGGTGTTCACCGGGATGGACGACCCGGACCACCACCGTTACCGCAAGCTGCTGACCGGGGCGTTCACTGTGCACCGGATGCGAAGCCTGGAGGCACGGGTCAGTGAGATCGTCGACGCCCACCTCGACGCGATGGCCGCCGCGGACGGTCCGGTCGACCTGGTGGAAGCGTTTGCGCGGCCGGTGCCGTCGCTGGTGATCTGCGAACTGCTCGGTGCGCCCTACGAACGCCGCGCCGAGTTCGACGGCTACGCCAGGACCATGTTCTCCAAGGACATCCCGGTCGCCGAGCGGATCGACGCGACACAGGGCGTCGTCGCGTTCATCGCCGGGCAGATCAAGGAGAAGCGGGCGAACCCGGGCGACGACCTGCTGTCCGACCTCGTCCGCGGCGACGAGCTGACCGACGAGGAACTCGCCAACATCGGCATGATGCTGCTGGTCGCCGGATTCGAGACGACCCGCAACATGATCGCGCTCGGCACGCTGGCGCTGCTGGAAAACCCGGAGCAGCTGGCGAAGTTCAAGGCCGACCCGGAGCTCACCGCGGGCACGGTCGAGGAACTGATGCGCTACCTCAGCGTGATCCACATCGGCCCGATCCGCACCGCGCTCGAGGACGTCGAACTCGGCGGCGTGCGGATCAAGGCGGGCGATCCGGTCGTCATGTCGCTTCCGGTCGCCAACCGGGATCCGGAGAAGTTCCCGGACCCGGACCGCCTCGACGTCACGCGCAAGGCGGCCGGGCAGCTCGGCTTCGGCCACGGCGTGCACCAATGCCTCGGGCAGCAACTGGCGCGGGTGGAGATGCGGATCGCGTTGTTCCGGCTGTTCGCGCGGTTCCCGGACCTGCGGCTCGCGGTGCCGTTCGCCGAGGTGGACCTGCCGCACGACGCGTCGATCTACGGTCCGGTGCGGCTGCCGGTGACCTGGCGGCGGGAGTAGCCTGGCGGCGGCGGATCGAACACCGGAATCGAGGTTTTCCGCGCTGTGCACGCGATTGCTCTGATTGGCGCCTTCACGTTCGTCTGGTTCGGGATGGTGCTCGCCATCTCGTTCCTGGAAGCCCCGCTGAAGTTCCGCGCGCCGGGGGTCACCATCCCGATCGGCCTCGGCATCGGCCGGATCGTGTTCCGGGCCTTGAACATCGCCGAGATGCTGCTCGCGGCGGGGATCGTGGTCACGGTCGCGGTGGGGCAGCCGGGCACCGCGGTGACGGTGCTGGCGGCGGTGGCGGTCGTGGTGCTGATCGGGCAGCTGGGGGCGGTCCGTCCGGCGTTGAACCGGCGGACGGACCGCGTCCTCGCCGCTCCGGAAGGCGTGGAGCTGCCGCGCTCCCGGGCGCATTTCGTTTACCTCGCCACGGAAACCGTGAAGGTGCTCGTGCTGCTGGCGCTCGGGATCCTGACTGTGGCGGGCTAACGGCTCACGCGAACCCTTCCAGTTCCGCGATGCGGCGGAACACCTCGCGGGTGTCCACGCGTTCCATCTCCGGGTCGAGTTCGTAGTACACCGCGAGCACGTTCTGCGCGAGGCGGCCGTGTTCGTCGAGGTCGGCGAACCGGCCGAGCGAGATGTCCCGCATCGCCTCCTCCGCCGTCATCCCCCGGCGGTGGCGGTCGGCCGCCTCGGCCCGCACCCACTCCAGGTAGTCGCGGACCGAACGGATGCCGTCGGCGTCGGTGACCGGTCCGTGGCCGGGGACGACGAACTCGGCGTCCATCGCGAGCATCGCGTCGCAGGCGGCGATCCAGTTCGTCACCGGTCCCGCCCAGGTGATCGGGGTGCCGCCGATGAACAACAGGTCACCCGCGTACAGCACGCCCTCGTCGGGGACCAGCACGACGCTGTCGCCCTCGGTGTGCGCCGGTCCGAGACAGCGGATTTCCGCGGTGACGCCACCGATGTCGAGCTTCAACTGCCCGGCGAACGTCCGGGTCGCCGGGGTCGCGGTGATGGAGTCGAAGTCGAACGGGTGGAGGATGTGCTGGGCGAAGCGACCCAGCGGGCCTTCCTGATTCACCAGGCCACGCATGAGATCGGGGCCGTTGGTGCGCATCTCCTCCGCGGTGGCTTCGGACGCGATGATGGACGCGTCGGCGACCAGCTCGTTGCCGAACCAGTGGTCTCCGTTCGCGTGCGTGTTCACGACTGTATTGATTGGACTGTCTACTGTGGCGTCTTGAAGCCCGTCGAGCATTTCCCGGGTCATCGGCACGTCGAAGAGCGTGTCGACGAGGAGGGATTCTTCTTTCCCGGCGATCAGCCCGGCATTGCTCCAGCCCCAGGTGCCGTCCGGGACCAGCCAGGCCGAGCAGTGTTCGGTGAGCCGGTGATGTCCTTTGGTGTAGGGAATGTCCTTGCGCATTGCCTGCCTCCTAGTGGACGTGCACTTCAGGTGCGCCTTGATACGAAGCCAATCCCGCACCGTCCGGCGCGGTCTGCCGTTGCCCCACCGGGTTTCGCAGCACCCCGACGCCGGCCGCGGCGAGTTCTACCACGTCGCCCGGCTGGATCCAGCGGTCCAGCTCCAGTCCGCACCCGCCGCCGACGGTGCCGAGCCCGAAGAATTCGCCTGGATAAACGTCTTCGTCCAGCGATGCCCACGCGAGCACCTCCGCGAACGAGAACTGCCTGTCCTTTGTGGACCCTGACGCCCAGACTTCACCGTTCACTGTGGCCGTCATCTGCACTGCCCATTCGTCGACCTCGTCCATGGTCAGCACGCACGGACCCATCGCGGTGCAGAAGTGTTTTCCTTTGGACGGACCGATGGTCATGCTCATCTCGAACATCTGGATGTCGCGGGCACTGACGTCGTTGAAGATCGTGACTCCGGCGATGCGCCCGGCGGCCTCGGCTGGCGTGAGGTTCTTGCCGCCGCCGGACGTGAAGAAGCCCAGTTCAAGCTCGAAGTCGAGCTGTGCGGTGTAGGACGGCCACAGCAACGGTTCGTCCGGCCCGATCACCGTCTCGACGTTGCACTGGTAGCAGATCGGCATCGCGGCGAAGGCTGGCGGAACGGCGAGTCCAGAGCCCTTGGCGTGCTGCGTGTAGGTCAGATAGTCGCGAATCCGGCGCGGCCTCGGCACCGGCGCGAGCAGGCGAACGTCTGCTTGCGGAAGCACTGCCGGACGGCCTTCGTCGACCAGGACGTCGCCCTTTTCGGCCGCGGCGTCCGCCAGCTGAAGCGCCTGCTCCGCCCTAGCCCGCGCCTCGGCCCCGCCCTCGAAGAAGGCGACCATCTCCGTCGGGACTTCGGTTTCCCCTGCTCGCGACGCTCGCAAGACCCGCGCCGGATCCACCACAGTGTCGCCGTGCAGCACCCCGAGCCGGGCCGTGCCCGCGGATTCATAGGTGACCAGACGCACCGCCGCCTCCTTGAACTGGAGTTCAATTTTAGACTTGCGTCCAATCAAGCTAGGCCGCGGCGGAGGCAGCGTCAAGAGCGCCGTTCAGCAGGCGCCGCGAAGAAATGATGGTTGACTGCGAGGCATGACGGCAGAGGCGACGACCGACCGGCGGACCAGGCAGCGGCACGAACGCCGGGACCGGCTGTTCCAGGCGGCCGTGGAGCTGTTCGTGGAACGCGGCTACGAGAACACCACGATGGAGGACATCGCCGAACGCGCCGACACCGCGCGCGCCACCGTGTTCAACCACTTCCAGCGCAAGACGGCGTTCCTCGACGAGTGGAGCCTGCGCCGCCGCGAACGCGCGATGACCGCGGTGCGCGCCGAGAACCTCGAGGACCGGCCGCTGCGCGAGGTGCTCAGCCGGTACCTGATCGAACTGGCGCGCAACAGCCTCGACTCCCGCGCGGAAACCGTCGCCTGCATGGGCGCGGCGATCCACTCCACCAACGTGTTCGGCAATCCGGAACTGGCGCGTGAGTTCGCCGCGTTCGTCGCGCGGGCGCAGGAGACCGGGGAGATTCGCGCGGACGTCGATCCGGCGCAGGCGGGTTTGCTGCTCGCCACCGGGTATTTCGGGACGCTCAGCTCATGGATCGAGAGCGAGGCCGCGCCGTTCGATCTGCAGGAGCATTTGCTGAACCTGGTGGAGATGCTCCTGCGCGGGATCGCGGTGAGCTAGCTGCGCACGACCCCGGCGATCCCGGACAGCAGCTCGCCCATGTCCACCACTACCCGCGATTCGCCGCCGTTCAACGGCACCTCGGTGATCCGCCCGCCGAGATCGGAGACGTAAGCGACCTCGTCGTCCACCGCCAGGCCGATCGCCTCGGTGAAGCCGCCCGCCAGGATCTCCGGCTCCGCGCCCTTCTCCCCCGGGCCGGGAATCGGCGCGCGGTTCAGCGTGTTGCCTTTCGGGGCCGCACCGCGGTCGGTCCAATACAGGTACCCGCCATGGATTTCCAGGTCGATCGGTTCCGGCAGGTGATCCCACAGGGTCTCCACATCGGACCGCTCGCGCGCGGTCTCGCCCGCAGGGATCTCCAGTCCAGCACGGAAAATCCGGCCGACGCCGCCCTTCGCCGGACCCTTCTGCGTCCAGTAGAGATGCGTGGCGTCCACAGTTACGCCGACGCATTCCTGCATGCCGCTGTCGTCCGGCTCGTTCACGATCAGGTCCGTGAGGCCCGTGCCGTCTGGACGCACCCGGGTGATCCGGTAGCCTTCCCGGTCGCCCCAATACAGGGAACCGTTGTACGCCAACTGTTTCCCGGTCGTCAGGGTTCCATTCGGGACGACGTCGCGGGCACCGGTGCCGTCGAAGAAAACTGCGTGCAGGCCGCCGTTTCGCGCGGAGTAGTCGAGACCCGCTTCGCCCGGTACCGACGGGTCGCGCGAAGGCATGCCCATGGTGGTCCAGTAAACAGTGCCATCGGCGATGACAACGCCATCCGGCGAGACGCCAGCGTCTTTGTACAGCGGGGTAACCTGCCCGTCGGGGAGTCCGACGCGGTAAATCGTCCCGGTGCGAATGCCCAGCACCACTAGCTCGCTGAACATGTCACCTCCACTCTGGACGGTGCGACCCCATGGGGATCAGCGAATTCGTGTAATAGCCCGGAGTCTCGGACATCCGGATCTGTTCGGTGACGCCGCGGTAGCGGCCCAGCGGGGTGTCCGCGGTGAACGTCTCGGGGTCGAAGTATTCGTGCCCGGGCGCGACACCGGCGACCTCCGCGGCGTAGCCCTTGTCGAAGATTCCCAGGCTCAGCAACCACAAGGCGACGCGCGTGAGCGAAACCTGCACTCGGTAGGAACCGCCCCATTCGGCGCGGAGCATGAGTGCGCGCAGTATTCCCAGTTGCAGGAACCAGGAGGTGATGTAGTCGTTCACCACCGGCACCGCGGGCAGTGACGGAACCCCACCTTTACCTTCCAGCAGCATGACGCCGGACAGGCAGCCAGCCGTCTGATCGAAGCCGACTCGGCCGGACCACGGGCCGGTGCCGCCGTTGAGCGTCACTTCGGCGTGGATAATTCCGGGCCGAATCTCAGCGGCGGTTTCCGCGTCGAGACCGTGCCGCGCTAGGTATCCAGGGCGGCGATTGGCGTAGAAGATGTCGGCACCGGTGAGCAGCCAGTGCATCCGCTCCTGGTCGGCGGGGCGACGGAAGTCGAGCCGGGTAGAGCGCACGCCCACATTGGACGTCGCGTACAGCACCGGCAGTTCGTACTCGCCTGGATCCCAGACGTTCAGCACGTCCGCGCCGTGCAACGCCAGCGCCCGGCCACAGCCAGCGCCCGCGATGATGTGCGCTCGACCGAGAGCACGGATTCCTTCGAGCGGCGTGGAAGGGTTGGGGTGCAACGGCTCCGGAGCACTGTCGCCAATTCGCTCGACAATCACGGGCGGCATCGTCGACAACACCGACTGGTATTGCTCGGTCGCCATCAGTTCTTCGGTCGTGCGCACCACCGGCATGATGACGCCCGCGGCTTCGGCGGCGTCTTCCAGCTCGAACGAATTCCACTGCGCGATCGCTTGCTGCACCACGGCATCCCGCTCGGGAACGCCCAGCAGCGCGGCAGCGTCGTTGCGCAGCTTGGGATACGGGCTGATCGGGTGCACCCAGCGGCCGTCCGCGGTGGAGTAAAACCGATCGGTGCCAAAGGCGGGATCGACGCGCGCCGGGTCGCCCTGCGGGTAACCGTCGAGCAATTCCCATTTCTTGTCGTAGAACGGGCACAGCCGGTGCGGCGCGGTCCGCAGGTCCATCGAAATGTCCTGCCCGCGTCCGCCGCGCAGCTGCCAGATCTTCGCCACCGCAACGGATTTCGCCGCCAGCGCGATCGACGTCGCCCCGGCCAGCCGCAGCGCGCCCGGCAGTACCGGGTCGGCTCCGGTGAACTCGATCCGGCCGCCTGCGTCGGATTCCTGCAGGCCGACCGAGCCGAGGAGATCGGCGAGCGGCTGGTGCAGATCGTATTCGTCGGTGGTGGCCGGTTTGGCGAGCGCGGCCTCGAGTTGCTCGGTGAGGCTCATGCCTTCTCCAGCGCGTCCACCACCGCGCGAGTACGGCTGTCGCGCGCTTCGACCCGCTCGGCGTAAGTGTCCGCGGTCCCGTAGGTCTGCTCGACCTCGTCGATCACCGCGTCGAGGTGTTCCCGGTCCGGACGGCCGATCTCGAACTTCATCTGCGAGCCGACGTGACTCACCAGGTGCCGGATCCCGTCCGGACCGCCGCCGAGGTGCATGCTTTCGAACGGCCCGATGGTCGCCCAGCGCGGCCCGAGCGACGCCTTGACCAGCTCGTCCAGGTCCGCCGCAGAGATCACGCCCTGCTGCACCAGGTACATCGCCTGGTCGTTGAAGACCTTCTGCAGCCGGTTCCCGACGAAGCCGGGCACTTCCTTCTTCAGCGTGATCGGCTTCTTGCCCAGCCCCCGGTAGACCTCGACGGCCTTCGCCACGGTCTCCTCAGCGGTCGAAACCCCGGGCACCACCTCGACCAGCGGCATCAGTTCGGGCGGGTTGAACGGATGCCCGATGACGATCCGCGAGGCCGCCGCGTTGCCCTCGGCGATCACCGAGGGCAACAGCGACGACGAGGAGGACGCCAGTACTACGTCGTCGCGCGTGGCGGCGGCGAGCGTCGCGAACATTTCCCGCTTCAGCTCGATCCGCTCCGGGCCCGACTCCTGGACGAAGTCGGCTCCGGCAGCGGCTTCCGCGAGGTCCGCGACTGCCGTGGCGGGCAGCCCGGCGAGGTCGCGAGAGACGATTTCCCGCAGGTCCGGGCGTGGATCGGTGACCCGCACCGTCCAGCCCGCCTCGGCGAACAGCCGAGCCCACGACACTCCGATGACCCCAGCGCCGACGATCGCGACGACCGGCATGGCGCGCTCCTTTCTCAGGCGGTGACCGCGTCCGCGTTGTTGAGCAGCGCGCTCGGCGGCGTCAGCAACGCGTCCGACGCTAGCGCGCGGCGACGGGCCGCGCTCACTCCGCCGTAACTCTCCGTGATGGCGATGAGGCGCGCCGCGTGGTGCGCGACCTCTGATTCGTAAGTCATTCCGATGCCGCCGTGCAGCTGGACGATCTCCTCGGCGGTCGCGGTCGCCGCGTCGCACACGAACACGAACGCGTCGTCGGCCGTGGCGTCGAGGTCCACTGTGGACGCGCCGTTGTCGTACGCCTCGACCGTCGCGGTGGCCCACAGCGCCAGCGAACGAGCCAGCTCGACCTTCGCGTACAGGTCAGCCGCACGGTGCACGAGCGCCTGGAACGCCGCCAGCGGAACACCGAACTGCTTGCGGGTCTTGAGGTATTCGACGGTCATCGCGAGCCCGGTCTCCATCAGACCGATCGCCTCGCCGGTCACCGCGACCCGCGCCCGCGAGAACGCGCGACGCAACCCGGCCGGCGTGTCGGAGTCCGAGGTGCCGAGCAGAACCGCCGGCGTACCAGCGAATTCGACCTGCGACGTGTGTCCCCAGTCCGCGGCCCGGCCGTCGACGCGAGTGATGCCTTCGGCAGTCGCCTCGACCAGGTACACCCCGGTGCGGCCGTTCTCGTCGACCGCGGTGACCAGGAACTTGTCGGCCTGGTCGGCGTTGCGCACCGGCGACTTCACGCCGGTCAGCACGGAACCGGCCGCCGACACCGACGGCGCGACACCCCACGGACGTCCCGGCTCGGCGTGCGCGACCGCGATCGTGGTGCCACCGCTGGCGAGCAGCGGAAGCAGCTCCTTGACCTGGTCGTCGGTGCCCAGCTCGGCGATGATCCACGACGGCAGGAACACACCGTCGAGCAGCGGTTCGGCCGCCGCGTGCTTGCCCATCGCTTCCAGCGTCGCGTAGACCTCGACCGGGCCCGCGCCCGCGCCGTCGTGGTCCGCGGAGATCGGGAGACCGGCGAGACCCAGCTCGCCGAGGGTGCTCCAGACCTGGTCGTTCCAGCCGAGTTCGCTGCTCGTCGCGGCCGCGCGGCCGCCTGCCGGGTAACCGCGGCCGACTGCCGTGTCGACGGTCTCGAACAGCAGCTTCTGGTCTTCGTTGAATTCGAGGTTCATGAGTCGCCGTCCCTTACAGACCGAGGATCGTCTTCGCGATGACGCCGCGCTGGATTTCGTTGGAGCCGCCGAAAATCGACAGCTTCCGCTGGTTCAGGTACTGCGCCGCGGCCACGACCGCGGCCTCGTCGGCGCGCACCGGCGATTCGGTGTCCAGCAGCATGCCGTCGGAACCGGCCGCGCGCATGCGCAGCTTCGTCAGGGCCTGCAGGGCCTGCGTGCCCTCCATCTTGAGCAGCGACGACACCGGGCTCGGCTGTCCGTTTTCGGAAGCGGCGGTGACCCGCATCTGGGTCGCCTCCAGCGCGAGCAGCGTGGTCTTCGCGGTGTGCATCGCAGCGCGGAACTCGGCGTCCTGCGCGAGCGGACCGTCCTCAGTGGGCAGATCCGCGGCCGCGGCGGCGAGGTCGGCGAAGATCCGCTGACCGGTGCCGACCTGGGCGATGCCGTTGCGCTCGTTGCCGAGCAGGAACTTCGCGTACGTCCAGCCCTTGTTCTCCTCGCCGACGAGGTTCTCCGCCGGGATCACCACGTTGTCGAAGAAGAACTCGTTGACTTCGGCGGAACCGTCGACCAGCTTGATCGGACGGCGTTCGATGCCCGGCGTGTTCAGGTCGAGCAGCAGGAAGGACAGCCCCTGCTGCTTGCGCGGCGCGTCCGGGTTGGTCCGCGCGAGCACGAACATCCAGTCGCCGTACTGGCCGAGCGTGGTCCAGGTCTTCTGTCCATTGAGGACGTAGTGGTCGCCGTCGCGCTTCGCGGTGGTGCGCAGCCCGGCGAGGTCGGAACCGGCCTCCGGCTCAGAGAAGCCCTGCGACCACCAGATGTCGAGATTCGCGGTGGCGGGAAGGAACTTCTGCTTCTGCTCCTCGCTGCCGAACTCGGCGATGATCGGGCCGACCATGCTCGCGTTGAAGGCGAGCGGCTGCGGCACCGCGTTGCGCTGCAGTTCGGAGGCGTAGATGTGGGACTGGGTCGGAGTCCAATCGCGACCGCCCCACTCGACCGGCCAGTGCGGCACCGCCAGACCGTGCTCGTTCAGGATCCGCTGGCTCGTGACGATGTCGTCACGCGTGATCAGGCCGAGTGCGCTGCGCTTGCGGACTTCCTCCGGAATCGCGCCGAGGAACACCTCCCGCAATTCGTCTCGGAACGCGAGGTCCTCTTGAGACAGTTCGAGATCCATCGATCAAACCCCTTCAGTGGTGCGTACGGCTCCGACGACTTCGGCGGTGCTCGCGCCAGCGCGTTCGGCGTGCCTGCGGAACCCGGCCGGGGTCCGCGAGAAATGCAGCGGGCTCTCCACGACGCGGATAGTGCCCTCGGTCGGGTGTTCCCGCTCGGTGATCAGCCCGACTTCCTGAACGTACGGGTCGGTCGGCAGGTCGGCGATGTCGACGACGACCGCGTACGGAACGTCGTGGGCGGTCAGGTACTCCTCCCACTCCGCGGTGGTGCGGCTGGCGGAGTTGGCCAGCACCTTCTCCACCCCCGCGGTGAAAATCTCCCGGTCGATCACCGGGGAGTCCCAGGCCGGATCGGCCGCGGCGTCCTCGAGGCCGGCGCCGATCAGCAGCGTCCGCACGGCGTCGTTGGTGTAGGGCACCGCGGCGATCGCGCCGCCGTCGGCCGTGCGCATGGCCGCGTGCGTGTCGCTGAGCGAAAGCGGGTTGCCGACGTCGCCGGCGGCCGGGACGAAGACGTCGCCCGCCAGGTGCTCGACGAGGTTGACCGCGATCATCGCGTCGGCCATCGCGAGTTCGACCTGCTGGCCCTTGCCGGTGCGCTGCTGGTCGAAGAGCGCGGCGAGCACGCCGTTGAGCAGGTACAGCGCGGCGGTCTTGTCGGCGATGAAGGTCGGGACGAACTGCAGCGTGCCGCCTGCCCGGTCCTGGAGGCTGACCAGGCCGGACGTGGCCTGGATGACCTCGTCGTAGGCGGGCCGGTTCGCGCGCGACGAGCCGGGCGCGAAGCCCTGCGCGTGGGCGTAGACCAGGCGGGGGAAGCGTTCGCGCAGCTGCTCGTAACCGAGGCCGAGCCGGTCGAGCGCGGCGGCGCGCATGTTGGTGACGAGGACGTCGGCGTCGGCGAGCAGGGCGAAGAGGTCTTCGCGGCCGGCCGGGTCCTTGAGGTCGAGTTCGATACTGCGCTTGTTCTGGTTGACCTGCATGTACAGCGGGGCCATCCCGGGTGTGCGGCCGGTGTTGGCCGGCGAGTGCCGGGCGACGTCGCGCAGCGGTTCGACCCGGATCACGTCGGCGCCGAAGTCGCCGAGGATCTGCGTGGCGTACGGGCCCATCACCGCGGACGACAGGTCGAGCACCTTCACCCCGGAAAGCGGTCCGGTGGCATCCATCTTCGCGGTCCTCCCGTTGACGATCTTTGCTTCACCACTGACGCTAAGCGCTTGCTCACCAGAAGGGAATGACCGAGTGCATCAGATCGGTATGACCACCGTGATAACACCGTGGGTACGCTGCTCAGCGTGGAGATTCACCACCTGCGGTACTTCCTCGCGGTCGCGCGCGAGCTGAACTTCACCCGTGCGGCGCGGGCGCTGAACATGTCCGTTCCGCCGCTCAGCCAGCGGATTCGCGACCTCGAACGCGAGCTGGGAGAACCGCTGTTCGACCGCTCCACCCACCACACCCGGCTGTCCGAGGCGGGCGAGGCGCTGCTGCCGCTCGCCGAATCGGTCGTTTCGGGCTTCGACGCCATTCCGGTCCGCATGCGCACCCGCGACCAGCGCGCCGACGTCCGGCTCGCCATCCCCGACGTGCTCAATCCCGCGCACCGCCGCCAGCTCAGCGAATCGATCCGCGCACTGGACGGCTCCTACCGGTTCACCCTGCGGCAGATGCCGTCGCTCGGGATGGAATCGGCGCTGCTCAGCAACTCGCTCGACCTCGCCGTGTCGCATCTCGGCACTTCGGACGACCGCCTGTCCACCATCGTCCTTTACCGCGAACCGCTGGGCGCGGTGGTGGACGCTTCGCGATTCCCCGGCCGGACCTCGCTCACCCTCGCCGACCTGCGCGGATTCCAGTATCTGCAGGGGCCGCGGCACTGGGACCTCGGCTCCCGGCGCGCCGAGCAGCTCGCCGCCAAGGGCGTGCTGGTCGATCCTGAGGCACAGTTCTCCGACGTCAGCGGGCTGTTGATCTTCCTGCGCAGCACCAAGAGCTTCACCCTCGCCCCGGTCGAATCCGCGACCGCGCTGGCGCTGGACCCGAACGAATGCGCGGTCCTGCCGATCGACGATCTGGTCGCCACCCTCACCACGTTCCTGATCCGGCGCACCGCCGACACCCGGCTGGACCCGGTGGTCGAGGTGCTGCGGCACGCCCGCGTACCCGACTGACCTCGGCCGATGCCCGACCTGCGAGTTCACCCGGCCGTGGCGGCTTTACATTTCAACTCCTCTTGTCAATCGCGGTGTACATGTCTTACCGTCATGTAAAGCCAGCCAACGGAGGAGGGCGCGATGAGCGAGATGACCGGCACGGTGCCGCTGGGGTCGACCGAAGGATGGACCGACAAGAAGCGGTACCTGTGGCTGATCGGGCTGGTCGTGCCGTCGCTCGCGTTCCTCGCGATCGGCCTGCACGCCGCGACCGGCTGGGGCGTCTGGTTCTGGATCGGGCCGATCGTGATCCTGGCGATCGTGCCCGCGATCGACCTGGTCGCCGGCCTCGACCGGAGCAACCCGCCGGACGACGTCATCGAGCGGCTCGAACAGGACCGCTACTACCGGTGGATCACCTACCTGTTCCTGCCGATCCAGTACGTCGGGTTCGTCTTCGCGTTCTGGCTCATCGCGCGCGGCGATCTGTCCGTCGCGGACAAGATCGGGCTGGCGATCTCGATCGGCTGCATCGGCGGGATCGGCATCAACACCGCGCACGAACTGGGCCACAAGAAGGAAAGCCACGAGCGCTGGCTGTCGAAGATCGCGCTGGCGCAAAGCTTTTACGGGCACTTCTACATCGAGCACAACCGCGGCCATCACGTGCGCGTCGCGACTCCGGAGGACCCGGCGTCGAGCCGCGTCGGCGAAAGCTTCTACCGGTTCTGGCCGCGTACCGTGTTCGGCTCGCTGAAATCCGCGTGGGGACTGGAGCGCAAGCGCTACGCCCGCCGCGACAAGCATCCGTTCCGGATCGGCAACGACGTGCTCAACGCGTGGCTGATGTCCGCGGTGCTGTGGGTGGCGATGGTGGCGTGGCTCGGCGTCGGGATCCTGCCGTACCTGGTGATCCAGGCGGTGATCGGGTTCTCGCTGCTGGAAGTCGTGAACTACATGGAGCACTACGGCATGCTGCGGCAGAAGGTCGGGCCGCCGGAGCGCCGTCGCTATGAGCGCGTGGATCCCAGCCACAGCTGGAATTCCAACAACATCGCGACGAACGTCCTGCTGTACCACCTGCAGCGGCACAGCGATCACCACGCCAACCCGACGCGCCGCTACCAGACCCTGCGCGACTTCGCCGAGTCCCCGGTGCTGCCGACCGGGTACGCCGGGATGATCGTGCTCGCGCTCTTCCCGCCGCTGTGGCGGCGCGTGATGGACCAGCGGGTGCTCAACCACTTCGACGGCGACATCAGCCGGGCGAACATCCAGCCGTCGAAGCGGGAGAAAACCCTTGCCCGGTACGGAACTTCCGCTGTTGATCCGGTGGTCGTGCCGGACGACGTGCGCGGTGACGCGAGCGAAGGCGGAATGTGCCCCGGTTGCGGATACGTCTACGACGAGCAGCGTGGCGACCCGCGAGAAGGGTTCCCGGTCGGTACGCCGTGGTCGTCCATTCCGGACAGTTGGTGCTGCCCCGACTGCGGGGTAAGGGAAAAGGTCGACTTCGTTGCTCCCGGAAGGATGAGTGTGTGATGCGGATCGAAGCGGATTTGAACAAGTGCGACGGACTGGGCATGTGCGAAGCGATGGCCCCGGACTTCTTCGAGGTGGGTGACGAGGGCACGGTCGTCGTGCTCGACGAGAACCCCGGCGAGGAACACCGGACCGATCTCGCCGCGGCGGTCGACGCCTGCCCGGTGCTCGCGCTGAAGCTGGTGTCATGACACTCGCCGTGGTGGGCGCGTCGCTGGCGGGACTGCGCGCGGTCGAATCCGCGCGGCGGACGGGATACGACGGCCGGATCGTGCTGATCGGCGCGGAGGACCACCTGCCGTACGACCGGCCGCCGCTGTCGAAATCCTTCCTCGCGGCGGACGGACCGGTTGCGGTGGAACCGTTTCTCAGCGCGGACGACCTGCGCGAACTCGGCGTCGAACTCCGGCTGGGCACTCCCGCGACCGGGCTCGACCCGATCGCCAGGGAGATCCGCACCGGCGACACGACCGTCCGCTACGACGCGGCCGTCATCGCCACCGGAGCCGCCGCCCGGATCCTTCCCGGCACCGAGGAGATCTCCGGCATTCACTCACTGCGCACCGCGGACGACGCGATCGCCATCCGATCCGCATTGGACAGTGGCGCTAGGACAGTCGTGATCGGAGCCGGTTTCATCGGCTCGGAAGTCGCTTCAGCCGCCCGCAAACGCGGTCTGCCAGTGTCTATTGTGGAAACGCTGGAAACGCCTTTGGTGCGCGCGATCGGCCCCGAGGTCGGCGAGGTCTGCGCGGATCTGCATCGCGCGGCAGGAACCGATCTCCGGCTGGGCACCAGGGTCACCGGTTTCACGGCGCAAGACGGCGCGGTGACCGGCGTCCAGCTGTCCACCGGCGAAATCCTCCCAGCCGACCTCGTCGTGGCTGGAATCGGCGCGGCCCCGGCCACCGGCTGGCTGCGCGACAGCGGACTCCTGCTGCACGAACGCGACGGCGGCGTCATCTGCGACGGCACCCTCGCCGCCGCACACGGCGTTTACGCGGCCGGAGACGTCGCGCACGTGGCGAACGCGTTGTTCGACGGCGAACTGATGCGGCTGGAACACTGGACGAACGCGGCCGAGCAGGGTGCGGCCGCGGCTCGGCACGCGCTGGACCCCGCGAGCGCGCGGGTGTTCAGCGCCGTGCCGTATTTCTGGTCCGATTGGTACTCGCACCGCATCCAGTTCGTCGGGACGCCGCGTGCGGACGAGGTCGTCGTCGCGGTCCCGGCCGAGCACGGCTTCACCGCGCTGTACCGGCGCGGCGACCGGCTCGTCGGCGCGTTCACCGTCGACCGGCCGCGCGACATCATGAAGTACCGCAAGCGGATCGCCGCGCGAGCGCCATGGTCTGAGGCAGTGGCCTTCGCTCTCGAAACGGCCGCCTAGAATGACCGCCATGAGCGTGCTTCCGGTGCCCGCGGGCGGCCAGTACCGGCAGCCCATCATCACCGCCGCCATCGAGCTCACCGCGAAATCCGGCTGGTCAGCGGTCACCATGGCGCGGCTGGCCGATCTGGTCGGGGTGAGCAGGCAGACCGTCTACAACGAGATCGGCTCGAAAACCGCGCTCGCCGAGGCGATGATCTCGCACGAGCTGCGCCGGTTCCTCGCCGTCGTGAGCACCGCGTTCGACCGGCATCCGGACGACCTGGTCGAGGCGATCTACGACGCCGTCCGCGCGGTGCTCGAACTGGCCGACGACAACATCCTGCTGCGCGCCATCGCCTCCGCGACGCACGGCACGGACAACGAGTTCCTGCCCCTGCTGACCACCCGCGCCGGCACCCTGCTCACCGAAGCGAAGGCCGTTCTGCGCGGCCGGGTCCGCGGCTACGCGCCGCCGCTCGACGACGGGCAGCTCACCGTGGTCATGGACCTCGTCGTGCGCACCGTGCTCAGCCACGTCATGCAGCCGTCGGGCACCCCCGCCGAAACCGCCGACGGCCTGGCCTGGGTCGCCGCTCGCGTGCTCGGCACCGCCCCGTCGGCATCGATGCGCACCCGCTCGTAAACCAGATGCGCGGTTCGGGCCGTGCGTGCCAGCGTGGCGCGCGTGAACCGTGAACGACTTTCCGCACTCGCCCACACCCGGCACCCCATCGCGTCCCCGATCAGCGACGACGAGGTCCAGCGCCTGCTCGAGCGCAGCATCCCGCACGAAGACGCGGTCATCCTGGACCTGGGCTGCGGCGGTGCCGAATGGCTCATCCGCGCTCTCGCCGCGTACCCGAAACTCCGCGCCGTAGGCGTCGACACGTCGGAATTCGCCCTCTCCCGCGCCCGCACCGCCGCGACCGACCGAGGCGTCGCCGACCGTCTGACCCTCCACCAGCAATCCGCCACCGAATTCCCCGCCGCGCCAGAGTTCGACACCGTCCTGTGCATCGGCTCCACCCACGCCTTCGGCGGTTTGCCAGCCACCCTCGCCGCCCTGCGCACCCACGTCCGCCCCGGCGGCCGCGCCCTGATCGGCGACGCCTACTGGGAGACCGAGCCGACCCCCGCCGCGCTCGAGATCTTCGGCGACCTGCCAGACCTGCCGGAACTCCTCGACCAGGTGATTTCCGCCGGCTGGACGCCGACCCACGGCCACACGAGCACCCGCGCCGAACTGGACGCGTACGAGTGGTCGTGGACCGGCAGCCTCACCGAATGGGCCCTGGACCACCCGGAAGACCCGGACCAAGCCGAAGCCCTCACCGCCGCGACCACGCACCGCGACGAGTGGCTCCGCGACTACCGCGCCTCGTTCGGCTTCGCCTGCGTGGTGGCGCGCGCTTGACAAAACTTCTTGTCAATGCGACGTTCGGACCTGACCCCCACCCCGAGAAAGGGCAGTCCGATGACCGACCTCGTCCCGTTCCTGATGTTCCAGAAGCGCGACGCCGCCGAGGCGATGGCCTTCTACACCTCGCTCTTCCCGGGCGACTCCGTGCTGTCCGAGGAGCGCTACGGCGCCGACGGACCCGGTCCGGAGGGAACGATCGTGATGGCCGAGTTCACCGTCGCCGGACAGCGGGTGCGGTGCAGCGACAGCTTCGTCCAGCACGCCTTCGACTTCACGCCGTCCACGTCGCTGTTCGTCACCGTGGACTCGACCGACGAACTGAAGCGGATCTACGAGGCACTCGGCGAGGGCGGCGGAACCCTGATGCCGCTGGACGATTACGGCTTCGGCCCGTTCGCCTGGGTGAACGACCGGTGGGGCGTGTCCTGGCAGTTGAGCGCCAAGGGCTGAGTATTTTTGGAATATTCCATCAGCGCTCCCGTACATTTCCGTCAGCCGGACTCCGGACGCAAAGGCGAGCCATAATCCTCAGGTGGGTGACGCGGGAGAGTCCCGCCGCCGCTATGGTGACCACGAAAGGTGGAAAATCAGCCCGAGGGGGGCCGGTGGAAAACTCAGCACCCATGCTTGAACTGCGCGTGCAGGCTGGCGGCGACATCATTCGGGAAGAACGACTGGCGCGCGCACTGCGTGCTGAAATCGAGAAAAACGGTGGCGCAGAAGTACGGATTCCGCAGTCCGGGCCGGGCCCGGACGGAGCAAAAGGAAGCAGCGTCGGCAGTGCCGACCTGTGGGTCTTCCTGGCTGCCACCTCGGCTCCGCTCGGCACCGCGCTCGTCACGCTGATCAAGGAGTGGTCGAAGACCAAGCGCGCCACGGTGCGGCTGAAGATCGCTGATGTCGAACTGGAGATGCCGTCCGGGACGGACGAAGCACAGGAGCGCATGCTCGCCCGGATCATCGACAAACGGCACCAGTGAGCGGCGGCCGCAAACGCGCGCTGCTGATCGGAACGGCCGGCTACCGGGACACCGCCGGATTCTCTGCTTTGCCCTGCACGCACTCCGATGTGGCAGAGCTGCGAAAAGTTCTGGAAGACCCGGCAATCGGCCAATTCGCCGAGGTGCAGGCAGTTCTCGATCCGGACGCCGCCACGATGCGGGATCGCATAGCCGCGTTCCTCGGTGACCTGGAGGTCGACGATCTCGGGCTGCTCTACATCAGCGGGCACGGCCATCGACTTTCCGGCAGCACGTCGGAATTCCATTTCATTGCGGCCGACAGCAGGAAGGCGTCCTGCGAGCAGACCGCGGTCGGCGCGTCGTTTGTCAACGAACACCTGGAAAACAGCTATGCCGCACAGAAGGTCGCCATTTTCGACTGCTGCTACAGCGGTGGCTTCAGCCTGGGCATGACCACGCGCCTCGCCAAAGGCAGCGCGCACCGCAACGGCTTCCCGCAGCCGCGCGGTGTGTACGTGATGGCCTCGAGCGGTCCCAGCGAATTGTCCTGGGTCGACTACCGGCCGAGGTCCGGGCCGACGCTTTCGTTGTTCACCGCGGAACTCGTAACCGCACTGCGGACCGGCAAGGCGGACATCGACGGCGACGGGATCGTGTCCGCCAACGAGTTGTTCCATTACGTGAACGACCAGGTTCGCGCGGTACAGCCACCGCAGCAGGCCGAGCGGCAGGTACCGGTGTTCTCCGCGGACCGGGTCAACGGGCGGATCCACCTGGCCCGCTGCCGGGCCGGTCAGGCGATCCGCCCGGTCGCGCAATCAGCTGTGCAGCCCACAGCAGGGCAGCCCTCGGGCAAAGGCACTGCCGCCAGCGCATTCGGCGCACCAACGCCAGCCGCGCTCTTGCGCTACTACCAGGCCTGTGTCCGGAAGGACGACGCCGAGCCAAAGCGACTGTTGGACGCGCATGCGCAGCGCCAGTACGCCTGTTTCCAAGGCGCGGAAAGGCTGCTGGTCCGCGACCTGGACTCCGACGGCGCTGTGCCGATGCCCGCCGAAACCGCACAGCTGGTCGATTCGGCCGACGAACACACCGAGCTCTGGTACGGCTATCCGGCCGTGGTCCTGCACCAGGGTCGCGGTCGTCCGCAGTTTGCCCCGCTCTTCCTGACCCAGGTAGAAGTCGTGGACAGCGCGGGCGGACGACGGCTCCGGCCGGTTGGCGAGGTCGTTCCGCACGACGGCCTTGTGAACGCCTTGCTGGACAACGACGAGGCCGCGGCACTGCTCAGCACTTACCAGTCGACCTGGCAAAGCGGGATGCACTCGCATCTGTTGCGAGAAGTCCAACACTTCCTGCGCGAGGACTTCGGACTGGCCACGGTTCAGCCGCTGCGCCCGAACTCGCTGGACCCCGAGATCGAGACCGACACCCCGACCTCCGGAGCGCGGAACGCGGCGGTGCTGTTCACGCACCAGGCAGGCGGTTCGGCGAGCAATGGCTTGATCAAAGACCTCGACTACATCGCCGACCACGAGGGGGAAATCCGCAAGACTGCGCTGGCACCATTGTTCGGCCTTCCCGGCAACGCGGCCGTCCGGCCGTGGCGGCCGGTCTATCTCGAGCAATGCAACGACGGCCAGCGCGCGGTGCTCGAATCGGCGATGACCCAGCAGCTCACTGTCGCCACCGGCCCGCCAGGCACCGGGAAAAGCCAGCTCGTGGCCAACGCTGTCGCCACCGCGCTGGTCAACGGCCAGTCAGTGCTGGTCGCCTCCACCAACAACCGTGCAGTCGACGAGGTGTGGGAGAGGTGCGAAAAGCTCGTCCCCGGTGCGGTGGTCCGTACGGGGAACCAGCAGATGAAAGAGCGGGAAAAGCGCACACTGACCGACTATCTCGCCATGCCGCCGCCGAGGCAGCACTCAGCGACTGCGGTTGCAGAGCTAGACCGGGTGTTCACCGCCCACACCGAAGCAGTCCGTGCCTTGGCCGCAACTGCGGAGCAAGAAGCACGCCTGCTGGCGTTGGGACAGCACCGCAAGGCACTCGCCGAGCAGCTCTCCAGCACCACGGCTGCCCTCGCGACGGCTTTCTCCGCCACCGACCTCGCCGCGCTGCACCGCCGTGCAAGCCGAGCAGCCAACGCGAAGTTCTTCGGTGCACGCCGGCGCGCGAAGTTCTGCGCTTCGGTCGGGTGGCACGGCGAAACAACGGCCGAGGTTTGCCAGCGCCTTGCGACCTGGGCGTGGGCGGAGTTGCAGTGGCAGCAGGAACGCGCCCGGCCGACTCCGTCCGACGACCAGCTCGCCGCCAACCTCGCGCAGGCAGAGAACCAGGTCCTCGCCGCTTCCCGCGCGGCGCTGGAGACGGTCGTGCGAACCTCGGCACACACCGGCAAAGCCGAGATCGAAACGCTGCTCCGAGCGTCGTCGACCGGAGGCTGGGCGGCGATGCGCCGGTGCCGGGAGCACGTCAAGGGCTGGGCACTCACCGCGTTGAGCGCCCGTCGGCTTCCGGCCGATGCGGCCTCGTTCGACCTGGTGATCGTGGACGAAGCAAGCCAGTGTTCCGTCCCGCACCTGATCCCGTTGCTCTACCGCGGCGCGCGGGCGCTGGTGATCGGAGACGTGCAGCAGCTCGGCCCTGTGATCAAGTTGTCCGAGCAGGCCGAAGCCGAACTCGTCAAGGCGCACCGGGTATCGCCTGTCTGGCTGGATTCCCGCCAGCTTTCCTACCGGCGGCATTCGGCTTTCCACGCGGTCGAACGGCTCGTCCGAGCTCCGCTTCTGCTTGACGAGCACTACCGCTGCCATCCGGAGATCGCGGACCTTGCGAACCGGCGCTTCTACCGGAGCCAGCTCACCGTCCTGACCGACGAGGCTCGACGCACGCAGCTGCCGGGGGCACCGATCAGTTGGATCGACGTCGCCGGAGCAGCGACCCGAAGCACAACGACTTCCTGGCAGAACGACGTCGAGGCGCGCCGTGTCGCCGAGGTCGTCGAACGCCTGCTGGCAGAGCTGCCCGAATCGGCGACGATCGGTGTCATCACGCCGTACAAGGGCCAGGCCGGCGTTCTCGGAAGGCGTTTGGCTCACGATCCGAGAGTCGTCACAGGCACCGTGCACACTTTCCAGGGCGGGGAACGGGACGTGATCGTGCTGTCCCCGGTCGTCAGCCGAGACTTTCCCGCGCAGTCGAAAAGATGGCTGCAACAACAGGACACGCTGTGGAACGTGGCGGTGACACGCGCCCGCAGCCGGCTGATCGTGGTGGGCGACCGCAGCGTGTGGTCTGAAGACGACAACATCGGCGCAGCGCTGGTGCGGGCCGCCGAGCGCAGTGGCAGTACGGAGCACCGCGCGAACGCGGATTCTCTTCTGTCCGCTTTGTATGCATGGCTCCGGCACCGCTGCCAAGGCCAGGTCGAACTCCTGGCCTACCGCAACGGCTACCTGGCCGACGCGGTCTCCGGAGAGCACACCTTCCTTCTCGACCGAGGGCCGGTCGATGAGCGTCCTCGGCACCAGCACCTGCGAGTGCAACTGCTTCGCACCCGCCTGCTCAACACCTCTTCCAGCACCACGACCCGGGTACCGGCGTGGCGCCTGTTCGACAACGCCTGACCGCTAGGAGATCCTGATGTACACCGCCGAAGTCAACCGCGCCCAGCCTGCTTGCCTCATGCTGCTCATCGACCAGTCGTATTCGATGTCGGAACCGTGGTCGCAAGCCACCATGTCGAAGGCTGCCGCACTCGCCACCGCGGTCAACAACGTGCTCGCCACCTCAGTCGTGCTGTGCACGAAGGGCGGCCGCCGCGTCGTGGACTACTTCCAGGTCGGCGCGCTCGGCTACTCCGATATCGTGTCCTCGCTGTTCGAGAACAGCACAGTGGACGAACCGCTGCGACCGGTAAGCGCCCTAGCGGACAAGCCGCGTCGAGTCGAGAAGATCGTGCCCGACCCCGCCCAGCCGGACGAGTTCGTCGTCCAGCCGGTATGGGTCGACACAGTGCACGGCGGGCGGACCGCGATGACCGGAGCGTTGGCTGCCGCGGAGAAAGCTGTCTCGGCCTGGTGCGCCGACCATCCCGACAGCTTCCCGCCCATTGTCATCAACCTGACTGACGGCATGGCCACCGACGGCGACCCGCTTCCCGCGGCACAGCGCATCCAGGCGCTTGGCACGAACGACGGCCCCGCGCTTCTGCTCAACGTCCACCTGTCGCGGACCGGCGAAGGACGCATCAATTTCCCCGGTACCGCGGCGTCTTTGCCGGACAAGGAGGCCCGTCTCCTGTTCGAAATGTCCAGCGAACTTCCCACACCGATGGCCGAGGCCGCGTCCAGCTTCGGCTACGACCTGGTCCCCGGTGCTCGTGGTTTCCTGTACAACGCCGACCCGTCGACGGTGGTGCAGTTCCTCGACATCGGCACCCGCGGGATAACCCCGGGCGGATTCCCCGAGATCACTGATGGCCAGTGACCACCGATCGAGGAACCGGCCTGTGCGTCGTCACGGCGTCGGTAGCCAAACAGGGCAAGGACGATACGGAGAATGAAGATTTCGCGGCGACGAACCTGACGACACGGCGTTTCGCGGTTGTCGACGGGGCGTCGGACGCTGCTCGTCCGGAGGTCTGGAGCCGCCTGCTCGCGCAGTCCTATGTGAATGATGAGCTTGATCTGACTCGGGTCGCCGTGCTCGACGAGCTCGGCAAGCGATGGCATCAGGAAGTCTTCAGCGCAGACTTGCCTTGGTTCGCCAGGCAGAAACTGTCCCACGGCAGTGCCGCGACCTTCGCCGGGCTCGCCCTGAACGGTTCCGCGTTCGACGGCGAAGCAGTGGGCGACTGCTGCCTGTTTCAGCTGCGCGACGAAGCGATCATACTGGTCTTCCCGTTGGACGATCCCGCCCAGTTCACGAACTTCCCGGACGTACTGCGCACCCATCCGCCAGCCGGGCACGACCTCGACACGGTCCACAGGCAACACGGTTCCTGGCTCCCCGGAGATCTTTTCGTGCTGGCCAGCGATGCGCTCGCCAAGTACTTACTGGAGCGCCCCGAAGCGGCGCGATGGCTGGAACAGTTGCTCGCCAGTCCTGACTCCTTCGCGGACCTGGTAGCTGAGTTCCGCGCAGATGGCCTCGACAACGACGACACGACGATTTGCGTGGTACGCCCATGACGCTGCCGGACATGGAAGCCTATCAAAAGGCCGTCCAGCTCAAGAAGTCGTTCACCGACCCAGTGCTTTCGCGTGGTGAGCTGGAACGGACACCGCTGATGACGCCAGTCGTCGCGTCCGGCGGGTTCGCACTGACCTACCTGTTCACTGTAGACGGCCAGAAGGTGGCCGTACGGTGTTTTCACAAGCAGGGAAACCATCTCGAGGAGCGCTACCACCAGATTTCCCGGTTCGTGAGCCTTCACCCAGAACTGTCCTTCCTGATCCCGGTCGACTACTTGCCCCATGGCATCGAGGTGAACGGTGCCCGCTATCCCATTGTCAAGATGCCGTGGGCAGACGGCTATCAGCTCGACCATTGGGTGGAAGACCACCTGCGAGAGCCTGACGCGTTGACCGCAGTGGGCCGTGAAGTGGCCAAGGCTGCGACACAGCTGCGCGCGGCCGGTGCCGCGCACGGCGACTTCCAGCACGGCAACATCCTGATCGACGACGACAACGCGATCCGACTGATCGACTACGACGGGATGTATCTTCCGGAACTCCGCCGATATGGCGCGTCCGAGCGGGGCCATCGGAACTACCAGCACCCGTCCCGGCAAAACAGTTACAACGCCGATCTGGACAAGTTCGCCGCTGCGACCATCGAACTGTCCCTCGAAGCACTTGCCCACGCCCCGTCGTTGTGGAGCCGGTTCCACACCGACGACCACCTTCTCTTCACCTCGCGCGACTTCGCCGAACCTGACACGTCAAATCTGTTCTCCGCGCTGTCCGCGATGCGGCCGGTCGCCGACGCAGCTGCCCGGCTCCGGCGGGCCTGCCTGGCCCCGCTGCCCGAGATCACCCTCGCCTTGTCCGGCGGCCAGGCGACCGAGGACCACGGCCGGGCGTCCCAGGCCGCCCCGGACGAACTCGTCTGCATCGAGGCGCACGACCGGAAGAAGCTCTTCCAGCACATCGGCGACAAGGTCACCGTCTTCGGCCAAATCAAATCGATCAAGCAGACCGACCTGCCGCGCGGCCACATCACCCACCTGAACACCGGCGACTTCAGAAAAGGCGCCTTCGTGTTCATCGCCTACGACGAAGCTCGAAGCACTCTCGAAGAACGCTTCGGTTCGAATCTCGGGGGACTAGACGGCAGCTGGATTTCGGTCACCGGCTTGTTGGCGACCTACCAGAGCCGCTGGCACCTTACGCCGGAGATCGAGATCGTGCGCGGCTCCGCAGTGCGGACGGTCTCCGGCGAGGAACTGATCGCGCTCCGAGCCAGCAGCCGAGGCGAAAACCCGCCTGCCCCCTCGACACCGCCGCCCAAACGGGTGCGAGCGTTCCCGCCGATCGACATCCAGGCGGGTTTGAAAGAGCTGTACTCCGATTCGCCCGCTGTCCGACAGGCCAAGCCGGCTCCCGCTCGACCGGCTGCAGGCCCGAGATCCTCCGCAACGGCGTCGCCGCCGCCTTCGGCGCCGCCGCCTAGATACCCGCCGCCCGCCTCAAGGCCACAGGCCAACCCATGGGTACCGCCGCCCGCGCCGGTCCGTCCGCCGATCCCGCCTCCAGCCAACCCCTGGATACCGCCGGGTGCCCCCGCCCGCCCTTCCTGGGGGACCCGCCTCCGCCGATGGTTCGAAGGACGCTGAGTCCCGCACGGCCCCACTCGGTTGGCGCAGCATCCCGGCGGCACCCGCACTCCAGTCGACGCCCTGAGCCAACAAGATACGCGTACGGTTTCTTTTTGCGATTGCTAACCATCACAGATCCGCAGCTCGAGCGCAATTCCCAACGCTATTGACCCAGTGACAGATACCGCGAAGAGAAATACGGACCGGTGACCCACGGACGGGTTAAGCGGGGCTATTCGGACCCCGCTATGGTGGGCATTGGGAGGTTGGCAATCAGCCTGAGGGGGGCCGATACCTCATCCCGTGGGCCAGCCGTTTACCTGCAGTAGTCCCGCTCGGGCGGTGCTGCGAGGGCAAGCGGCTGGCCCTTTTTTTGCCGTACTGCGGATCAAGCGCCACGACGGTTTCCCGGCGCCGAAACCCTGGCTGAAGAAGAATCGTCGCAGCGGAATTCTCTAGGCGGCGCGGTTCCGGTACAGCCACCACACGTCGCGCCCGAACGACCAGCTCAAGGTCGCCACCGCAATTCCCGCCAGGACCACCGGCGCGAACCCCGCCACCACGGCCGTCAGGGCGATTCCTTGCAGAGCCGCGACTGCCTTCCGGGCTCGGCTGGGGCGCAGTGGGGCACGGAGCCACGGCCACAGCCGAGCCGCGGCGACGAATGCGTAGCGCATCAGGCCGATTGCCAGTACCCATGGGCCGACCGTGGTGGCGGCTAGGACGCTCAGCACCAGGATCAGGAAGGCGTCCGCTTCCATGTCGAAGCGGGCGCCGAGCGCGGAGACGGTTCCGGTGCGGCGGGCGACGTAGCCGTCGAGTGCGTCCAGGGCCAGGGCTACCGCGGCGATGGGGACGATCAAGGTCAGCTGCGGATGCCCGCCCAGGCGGTCGGCGACCAAAGCGGTCACGGTGCCGATGAGGGCCGCTCGGGCGAGGGTCACCTGGTCGGCGGGGCCCAGCCGGTACACCCTGATTCGCCAGGCGCCCTGCGTGAGCAGCACTAACAAACCCAGGAGGTAGGCCACGCCGACTGCCCAGCCGGCCGGGCCGAGGCCGGTTGTCACCGTCAGCAGGGTCAGCAGCGCGAGTTGCGCCAGCAGCGCGGGGGCCTGCTGGACGACGGTTGAACCCAGCTCGGCCGGGGTTCGTGTACAGGTGGAGACAGCCATTTCTCCTCGATCCGGCAGCAACGGAGGACAACCTTGACACGGGCGGCGCAGGCCTTCTGGTTCACTTCGGCCGAGGGCGGGGAGCTCCGATCGGCCGAGGTGGCTGCTCCACAAGCCGACGAAGTGCTGGTCCGAACGCGATTTTCGGCGTTGAGCCGGGGCACGGAAAGTCTGGTGCAGCGCGGCGGCGTGCCCGAGAGCCAGCACGACATCATGCGCGCGCCGTATCAGGAGGGCGACTTTCCGTGGCCGGTCAAGTACGGCTACCTGAACGTCGGCGAGGTCCTTTCCGGACCGCCGGAGCTGACCGGGCGCACGGTGTTCTGCCTCTATCCACATCAGACCGAGTACGTCGTGCCCGCGTCGGCGGTCACGGTGGTGCCGGACGACGTCCCGGCGGCGCGGGCGGTGCTCGCCGGCACCGTCGAGACCGCGGTGAACGCGCTCTGGGACGCGGCCCCGCTGGTCGGCGACCGGATCGCGGTGGTCGGCGCGGGGATGGTCGGGTGCAGCGTCGCTCGGCTGTTGTCCCGGTTTCCCGGCGTGGACGTCCAGCTCGTCGACCCCGACCCGGACCGCGCCGAGGTCGCGGACGCGTTCGGCATCCGGTACGCCACCCCGGAAACCGCGAGCGGCGACCTCGACCTCGTCGTGCACGCCAGCGCGACCGACGCCGGGCTCGCGCGTTCGCTGGAGCTACTGGGCCGTGAGGGCACGGTGGTCGAGCTGAGCTGGTACGGCGACCGTCAGGTGTCGATACCGCTCGGCGAGAACTTCCATTCACGACGGCTCACCGTGCGCGGCAGTCAGGTCGGCACCGTTTCGCCGGCTCGCGCGGCGCGGCGCGATTACGGCGACCGGATGGCGCTGGCGTTGCGGCTGCTCGCGGACCCCGCGTTCGACGCGCTGATCACCAGCGAATCCACTTTCGCCGAGCTGCCGGATGTCGCGGCACGGCTAGCGGACGGAACTCTGCACGGACTGGCTCACCGAATCACCTACCCGTAAAGGAGAACGCGTTGTTCAGTGTCACCGTGCGCGATCACATCATGGTCGCCCACAGTTTCCGCGGCGAGGTTTTCGGCCCGGCGCAGCGCTTGCACGGCGCGACGTTCGTGGTCGACGCGACGTTCCGGCGGTCCGAATTGGACTCGGACAACATCGTCGTCGACATCGGGCTCGCCACCCAGCAGCTCGGCGCGGTGCTCGCGGACCTGAACTACCGGAACCTGGACGACGAACCCGATTTCGCCGGGATCAACACGTCGACGGAATACCTCGCCAAGGTGATCGCCGACCGGCTCGCGGACCGGATCCACGCCGGGGAACTCGGCGAGAACGCGCGCGGGCTGGCCCAGATTTCGGTGACCCTGCACGAATCCCACGCCGCTTCGGCCGGATACGAGCGTTCCTTGTGACCACAGTGGACTCTTCCGGTTACGCGCCGGAATGGCTGCGGCTCAGAGAACCGGCCGACACGGCGGCGCGGGCGGCCGATCTGGTCGCCTTGCTCCCGGCCAGCCCGGCAGTCATCCGGGATCTCGGGTGCGGCACCGGGGCGATGGGACGCTGGCTGTCCGGTCGCCTCCCGAAACCGCAGCGGTGGATTCTGCACGACCAGGACCCGCGGCTGCTCGAGATCGCCGCACGCAGTCTTCCACCGGGGATCAGCGTCGAGACCGAACAGGCCGACGTGACTCGGCTGAACCTGACCGGCACTTCTTTGGCAACGGCTTCCGCTCTGCTGGATCTCCTTACCCAGGAAGAAATCCAGCGATTGGTGAAGTCCTGTGTGGACGCGCAGAGCCCGGCGCTGTTCACGTTGTCCGTGACCGGATCGGCTCACCTCACGCCAGCGGACGCGGCAGACGAAGCACTCAACGCCGCCTTCAACGACCACCAACGCCGAGGCGGCAAGCTAGGCCCAGAAGCCGCCGCCTTCACCGCAGCGGAGTTCCAGCGGCACGGTTGGACCGTCCACACCAGACCGTCACCGTGGCAGCTCGGCCCGGAACACCGCGAACTCATCGACACCTGGTACCGCGGATTCGTTGCCGCGGCCCGGGAAGAGCAACCTGACCTGACGGTACCCGAGGATCGGCAGATCACCGAGGTTACCGTGCACCACCAGGATTTACTGGCTCTCCCCTGATTCCCGCCGCGCCCGGGCGCGGCGTTTGCCCTCGTGCATCGCCGCGACCCGGGCGACCGGGATCGTGTGCCCCTCGGCCACGAGATCCGCCGGAAGTTCCTGCGGTTCCGGCAATTCCTCCGCCCACGGGTCGGCACTGCCGAGCAGCCCCACCGCGGTCTTCACCGTGAAATCCGCCGGTGTGACGTCGTCCGCGTCCGCCCAGCGAACCGGGAACGACACCGGCGTGCCCGGCCGGATCCGCGGGCTGTAAACCGCCGCCACGGTCGCCCCGCCCGCCCGGGTCGAATCGAGAAACACCTTGCCGTGCCGGTCTTCCCGGATGAACGCCGTGGTCGCCAGCTGCGGATCGATCCGTTCCGCCCGCGCGCCGACCGCCCGGGTCGCCGCCGCGACGTCCTCAAAGGACAGACCGGGAACCAGCGGCACGAACACGTGCACACCCTTGGAACCGCTGGTCTTCAACGCACCGGCGAGCCCGGCGTCGGCCAAGGCCTGCCGCACCAGCCGCGCCGCCGCCACCGCGACGCCGAAGTCAGCGCCCTCCGGCGGGTCCAGGTCCATGATCAGGTCAGTCTGGCCGACCGGCTCCACCCGGGTCAGCGCGGGATGCAGTTCGACCGCGCGCTGATTGCCGAACCACAGCAGCGTCCGGCGGTCGTTGCACAGGCCGTAGGTGACTGTCCGTTGTGAACTCTCCGCCCACAGCTTCGCCCGCGGCACCCACTCCGGCGTGTACTTCGGCAGGTTCTTCTGCATGAACGCGTCCTGCCCGCGCAGCACGCGCATCACCGACAGCGGACGGTCGCGCAGCACCGGCAGCAACCGGTCCGAGACGGCGTCGAAGTAGTCGACGAGGTCGCGCTTCGTCGCCCCGGCGTCGGCGAACAGCTCCTGGTCGAGGTTGGTCAGGGAAACCCCTTCGCGCACCTCATCCGCTTTGGCCATCCGCCAACCCTTGCCGACCGCAGCATTCCGGTCAACCGCTTAGACGAGCGGTTTCCCCTTGCGCAACCGCCGCCGGAAGTCCGCGAGGCACGCGTCGTAGGGGAAACGCCGCACCCGCACCGGAAGAGGTTCCACCATTCGGCCGATCGCGCGCATCAGCCGATCGAACCGGCGCTGGTCCGCGGCCGACCACGGCAGCCGCATCTGCTCGCGGAACACCTCCGGCAGGAAACCGGTCGTGACGAAGCGGTGGAACCGTCCGAAGAGGAACGAGAACGGCCGCGGCAGGAATTCCAGATTCGCGATGGCGGTGAGGTACTCGCGGAGCCGGTCGTCGATGTCCACTTGAGCCAGTCCGTCCGCCCAGTACGCGGCGAAGTCCTCCGGCCAGTCTTCCGGGCGCACCTGCAGCGTCGTGCCCAGCACCGCGGCCTCGGCGTACCACGATTCCGGCGCGGGCCGGCCGAGAAACACGCGGTGCACGTCCTCGACGCCGTGGGCCAGGCAGGCGGCGACCCAAAGCTGCAGCTCCCGGTCGAAAGCCCGGTACCGCACCGGACTCGCCTCGGTCGAGACCACCTGCGCGTGCACCGAATTCACCGCTCGCCGGTACGCCGCGCGGTCCGCGTCCGTGCCCAGCACGGCGACCGCGAGGTAGGTGACGGTCGTGCGCGTGCGCTTCAGCGGATGCTTGAACAGATTCCCCGAGTCGACGCGGCTTTCCATCACGCCGTACCCGACCTCGGGCCGGCCCAGCTGCATGATCACGTTCGCGCCGCCCGCGAGCAGGCTGACCCCGAGCACGCCGTCCTGGAGCATCCGTCCAGGGGAACGCCTCCGTTGACACGTTGTCAAGAGCCCTCAGGCTCGCACGACCCGCACGTCCGAAACCTCCAGCAGCCCGTCGAGGTGCACCCGGCCCTGCGTCTGCGCCGGATCAACGACCAAGCCGTCGCGCCGGACCAGGTCGAGGACGCGTTCCGCCAGCGGCAGCACCATGTGCCGACCCCAGCAGCGTTCGTTGCTGTGCCCGAACGGGAGGTAACCGGGGTGGGTGTCCGGGTCGAGCGAGGCCCAGCGGCCCGGCCGGAACTCGTCCGGCGCGTCCCACAGTTCGGGGTCGCGGTGGCTGAGCAGCGGCAGCAGCAGGACGTCGTCGTCCGGGCCGATCCGCGCGTCCACCTCGGCGAACTCCGGCGAACGCACGCGCAGGATGTTCCACGACGGCGGCAGCAGGCGCAGTGCCTCGTTGAGCACGTACTCGGTGGGCACGTCGTCGTCCAGCGGCGAACTGAGCCACAAAGCGTTCGTGACCAGCGCGGCGACGGTGAAGCAGACCGGCCCGGCCACGCGCCGGTAGAGGTACATCGCGAAGCGCCGCTGGTCGTAGGTGTCCGCTTCCAGCACCATCCGCGCCAAAGTGGACAGCGCGACCTCGGGCGCGGGCCGGCCCCAGAGCGCGGCTCCGGCGGCGACCGCCGCCCAGGTGATCTTCGGCGTCAGCTCCAGCCGCCGGTCGACGAGGACCCGGAACCGCCACTGTTCGCGGCCGAACACCAGGTCCCGCAGGTAGTTGTGCGGCACGGCGGGCCACGTCCCGGAGAGATCAGCCTCGCCGAGCGGCTTCTTGAGCGCGGCGCGCACGTCCGCGCCGACCGCGCGCATCAGCGCCGACGATTCCGGCCTAGTGACGACCCGGCCGCGCACCGGTTTGAACGTCGGCCGTTCCTCGGCGTTCGCCGGCCGGCTGCGCAGCAAAGCGTCCATCAGCTCGGGCCCGGCAACGCCGACGGTGTCCGATTCCAGCCGAAAGAAGGATTTCCCCCGATAACGGTCGAACAGTTCTTGAATGCGCGGCGCGAATACCACCTGGCGCACTTTGTTCCGTTCAGCGGGAATGGTCACCGCGCAACTCCTCGTGAGCGGCGGCACGGGCCGGTTCCGGGAAATTCCGGAACCGGCCGGTACCGTTTAATGGGACCGTCAGATCCAGCCGTACCAGGCGTAAGACTTCAGGCTCTTGCTCGGAAGGGCCTTGCGCACGAGACGAACAAGCTTCACGGAAATTCCTCCGTCTTCTCCGAAACTTCGACCGCACTCGCGGCCGCTGCCGACAGTACGACGAATTTCCGGGAATACGCGGCAAGATAACCTGAACGGCCCACTAGCCTGGATGAGTTCGGGAGTTCCCGGTCGTCGGTTCGGGAATTCCGGCCCGAATTCATTGGCGAATCCGAGGCGGCGTCGGTATCCTTCGCCGCTCGCTAAAGCACTGACCGGGCGAACTCGATGAGCACCCGCGCCGCGGGCCCCACCGGCCCGTCGGACCGCCAAGCCAGCGCCAGCTGCCCGCGCAACTCCGGCCGCAACCGCAGGACGTGCAGCTCCTCGGCGTAGTAGCGAGCCAGCGATTCCGGGACCAGCGCCACGCCAAGGCCGCGCATCGCGAGCTTGGCCAGCACGTTCGGGTCGCTGGCCTCGATCGTCACCCGCGAACGCAGCCCGGCCGCGGCGAACCCGCGATCCAGCACACCGCGCATGCCGGTGCCCTTCGGCAGGCAGATCAGCGACCGTTCGGCCAACTCCGCCAAGGTGAGCGAGGCGCGGTCAGCGAACTCGTCACGCAGCGCAGTGACCGCGACCAGCTCCTCGTCGAGCACGATCTGAGTGGTCAACCCAGCGGGCACCCCGTCGGCCAGGCCGATCACCGCGACGTCCAGCCGTCCTTCCCGCAGCGCGTCGACCATCAGGTCGGAATTCGCTTCGCTGAGCGTGATTTCCACTCCCGGGTAGCGTTCCGCGAACCCGGCCAGGAACTCCGGCAGGGCCACGGGTCCGGCGGAGGTCACCATCCCCATCGCGACCTGGCCGCGCACCAACCCCTCGTGCTCGGCGACCGTCTCGCGCACCGCCGCGACCGCGGCGAGCGCCGCCCGGGCGTGCGGCAACGCGGCTTCGCCGACGCCGGTAAGCCGTACCGTGCGCCCGGACCGGTCGAACAACGGCTGCCCCAGCTCGCGTTCCAGCCGCCGGATCTGCGCGCTGACCCCGGGCTGCGCGACGTGCATCCGGGCCGCCGCGCGCGTGAAGTTGGCTTCTTCGGCGACCGCGACGAAGTACTCCAGCTGGTGCAGTTCCATAAGCAGCAATTCTAGCTGCTGGAACTAGTATCTCTTGGACTTATCGTCGAACAGCCAGCACGCTGAAGGCATGCAGACGTTCACCGCAGACCAGCCTGGCTACCGCGAAGAGATCGCCGGGTTCCAGACCGGCATCACCTCTACTCCGCACCTGGTCGTCGCCGCTACCAGCGCCGACGACGTCGCCGCGGCGGTCCGGCTCGCGGCCGAGCGCGACCTGCCGGTTTCCGTGCAGGCGACCGGCCACGGGCTGCGGGCACCGGCCGAAGGCGTGCTGATCTCGACGCGCCGGATGACCGGCGTGACCATCGACCCGGACCGCGCCGTGGCACGCGTCGAAGCCGGAACCACCTGGGGCAGCGTCATCACCGCGGCCGCGGAACACGGGCTCGCGCCGCTGAGCGGTTCGTCGCCGGGCGTCGGCGTGGTCGGCTACACCCTCGGCGGCGGTTTCGGCCTCCTCGGCCGGCACTTCGGCCTGGCGTCCGACCGCGTCCGCTCCGCCGAGATCGTCCGTCCCGACGGCACGCGCACGACCGGCCCGCTCGACGCCGGGATCGTGACCGCGCTGGAGTTCGAACTCGTGCCGGTGACCACGCTGTACGGCGGCGGACTGTACTTCGACACCGCCAAGATCCCGGACGTCCTGCGCACCTGGCGCGACTGGACCCGCGACCTGCCGGACACCGTCGGCACCTCGGTCGCGATGGTGCCCTACCCGGATCTGCCGATGGTGCCGGAACCGTTGCGGGGCAAGCACATCGCACACATCCGCGTGGCCTGCCGCGGCACCGACGGAGACCAGCTCGTAGCTCCCCTGCGCGCACTCGGCCCGCTCCAGGAAACGCTGACCACGATGCCGTTCACCGACTCCGGCAAGATCGCCGCGGAGCCGCCGAACCCGCACTCGTACCTCGGCGACAACCGCGTGCTGCCGGAGCTCCGGGACGACGTGCTGAGCACTGTGCTCGACCACGCCGGCCCGGACGCCCCGGTTCCGACCGTGCTGATCATCGACCTGCTCGGCGGCGCGTACCAGCACTCGTCCGCGCCGGATTTCACCGCCGATTCGCGCTACACCGTGCGCGCGCTGTCGATGGTCGAGCCGGACGCGGCGACCGTGCAGGCCGCACACGCCAAGCTGTTCGCTCCGCTGGACCCGATGTCGACTGGACGGTTGCGGAGCTTCGTCTACGGACAGCCGCTGGGCTGAGTCAGCGCTCGAGAACGAAGACCGGGATCAGGCGCTCGGTCTTCTTCTCGTACTCCGCGAAGCCCTCCGCGTGCTCGACCATCTTGGCGTAGAGCCGGTCGCGCTCGGCGCGGTCGGTGACGAGCTTCGCCTTCGCCGGGAACTTGTCGGTGCCGATCTCGACCGTGACGGCCGGGTTCGCGACGAGGTTGTGGTACCAGTCCGGGTTGGTGTCCGCGCCGCCCTTGGACGCGACGATCACGATCCGGTCGCCGTCGGTGGTGTACACCAGCGGGCTGACCCGCTGCTTGCCGCTCTTCGCGCCGGTGTGCGTGATCAGCACCATGTTCTTGCCCTCGAACATGCCGCCGACCTTGCCCGCGTTGGCGCGGAACTCGTCGATGATCTGCTGGTTCCAGTCCGACATCGGAAAACTCCCTGATTGATGATGTAACAACAAACCTAGGATCGCGCGAATCGGGCTGTCAACACACGCGCAGGTACTGTCGCCGCATGGCCACCGAATCCGGCCCGACCGTCGAGGACGGGGTCCGCGAACTGCTGCTTCTCATGCCCCGTCTCGTCGGGCGCGCGAAGCGGACGCCGCCGCCGCCGGAACTCGACGACGTCGCGCTCGCGCCGCGGCATCTGTCCCTCCTGGCCTATCTGTTGTTCGACGGCCCGATGACGGTCAACGAACTCGCCGCCCGGCTCGAAATCGCGCCCACCACAGCGAGTCTGATGATCGGCGACCTGTCCCGGCAAGGCGTGCTGGAGCGCGCAGAGGACCCGGAAGACCGGCGGCGCACCATCGTGAGCATCCACTCGGACAAGCGGCCCGCCGTCGACGCGTGGCTGGCGCGCGGAGCGAAGGCGTGGGAGGCGGCGTTGTCGCCGTTGAGCCCGGGAGAACGGGCGCTGGTGATCAGCACGTTGCGGGCGTACGAGGAGTACGGCTCAGGAGGCGACTAGCCACTGCGCCTGCGGTCCCGCGCATTTCCGCGGCCAGGCCGCGTCGTGCTGGTACCACCAGGCTTCGCAGGCCCGTCCGTCCGGCAGCGTGTACTGCGGCGGCCCCGGGACCCGGCGCAGTCCGGCCCCTTCCAGCGAACGGCCGCTCGCGACGTTGCCGACCTCCGCGCCCGCGCGCACCCGCGAAAGCCCGAGATGCTCGTGCGCCAGCACCAGACCCGCGGCGAACAGATCGCGGCCGAAGCCTTGTCCGCGGTACTCCGGCGCGAGATAGCCGCCGGTTTCCGGGCCGCCGTCCTCGCCCGCGTGCACGCTCACGAGACCGGCGCAGCGGCCCGCCACGAGATCGATCGCGACGACGTCCACCGAATGCGGGTCCGGCGTGGTCCAGTCCGGCCCGGTGCCGGGGACGACGCGCAGCGCCTCGCCGCGCATCGGTTCGGCGACCACGGACTCGGCCAGCCAGCCGAGCCAGCGTTGCGCCGCCGGATCGCTGCCGCCCGCGACCGCCGCCGCGTACTCCCACGCGGTCGGGGTGCGGAAAAGGAACCGGCCGAGCGCGAAGGCGTGTCCACGGCGGTCGCAGGTGCGCTTCGCCATCAGCCGTCCGCGGCGGGTCAGCCGGCTCACCAAAGGTGCATTGCTCACAAACGCCATCGCGCCGGAAATGCTACCCCGCGCCGGTTGCCCGCCCGTCTGTAGTCGGATTCGCGACGGGCGGCACGGTATGGTGAGCGGGTGACGGCCGTACCGGAAGCAGCCGATGCCGACGGCGGGCGCGCGGCCCAGCCCCGGCACCTCATCGTGTCGGTCTACGGCGTGCATCACCAGGCGGGCGGCGAATGGCTTTCGGTCGCCTCGCTGATCGATCTGCTCGCCGCGGTCGGGGTCGACGAGCCCGCCGTGCGGTCGTCGATTTCCCGGCTCAAACGGCGCGGGGTGCTCGAAGCGGTGCGCCGCGACGGAGCCGCCGGGTACGAATTGTCCGGTACCGCACTGGATTTGCTGCGCGAAGGCGACGAGCGGATCTTCCGCCGGGACCGCGCGAAGCTTGCCGACGGCTGGCTGCTCGCGGTGTTTTCGGTGCCGGAAGCCGAACGGCACAAGCGGCACGTGCTGCGGACGCAGTTGTCGCGGCTCGGCTTCGGCACCGCGTCCTCGGGCGTCTGGATCGCGCCGGCGCACCTGTACGAGGTCACTGTCGGCACGCTGGAGCGACTTGGGCTCGCCGAGTACGCCGACGTGTTCCGCGCCGAGCACCTCGCCTTCGGCGATCCGCGCGAGAAGGTGCGCGAGTGGTGGGACCTGGATCAGCTGGACGAGCTGTACACGGCGTTCCTCGAAGAGCACGAACCGGTGCTGCGCCGGTGGCAGCGCCGCCGCACGACGCCCGGCGACGAAGCGTTCGCCGACTACCTGCGCGTGCTCACCGGCTGGCGGCGGATGCCGTATCTCGACCCGTGCCTGCCCGCCGAATTGCTGCCAGAGGGCTGGTCCGGCATCCGCGCCGCCGAGGTGTTCTTCACGCTGCACGACCGCCTCGAGGAAGCCGCGCGCACGCACCTGCGGCAGGTGCTCAGCGGTTGACCACCGCGTAGCCCTGCACTTCCACCAGCGCCTCGACGTCCCACAGCCGGTTCACGCCGATGCCAGCCATCGCCGGGTAATCCGCGCCCACCAGCCGCTTCCACACGCGGCCGATCTCGCGCGCGTGCGCCTTGTAATCGTCCATGTCGACGATGTAGACGGTCAGGCTGCACAGGTCCGCGGGCTCTCCGCCGGCCGCGCGCAACGCGGTGAGCAGATTGCCGAGCGCGCGCTCGAACTGCTCCACGACGCCGTCGCCGACGATCCGGTTGTCCGCGTCCAGCGCGGTCTGCCCGGCGAGGAACACGAGCCTGCCCTGCGCCGCCACCGCGTGTGAGAACCCCGACGGCTTGCCCAGTTCGGGGGGATTGATCCGCTCCATGCCGGGAGCGTAACCCATCTATCGTCTTCTTGACGACCGTACTTCAGACGACATACCCTGGCTTGCGTGCGGATTTCAGTAGTCGGCGGCGGGCCAGCGGGCCTCTACTTCGCCGTGCTCGCGAAACAACTCGGCCCGGACCACGAGATCACGGTCTGGGAGCGCAACGCGCCCGAGGACACGTTCGGCTTCGGCGTCGTCTTCTCCGACGAGACGCTCGGCGGCATCGAGCACGCCGACCCGGCCGTGCACGAGGCGATGAGCCGGGAGTTCGCGCGCTGGGACGACATCGACGTGCACTACCGCGACACCGTGTCGACCTCGGGCGGGCACGGGTTCGCCGCGATGAGCCGCAAACGGCTGCTCTCGATCCTGCAGCAGCGGTGTCGTGAAATGGGCATCGATGTCCGATTCCGCACTGTCGCGCCGGATCCCGCCGAACTGGCCGCTTCGTCGGATCTCGTGGTCGCGGCGGACGGCGTCAACTCCGCGGTGCGCACGGCGTTCGCCGATTCGTTCCGGCCGAGCGTCGAGACCCGGCAGTGCCGCTACATCTGGCTCGGCACCGACCTCGTGTTCGACGCGTTCAAGTTCTACGTGCTCGAAACCCCGCACGGCATCATGCAGGTCCACGGCTATCCGTACGGCCGCGACGGCAGCACGTTCATCCTGGAGATGCACGAGGACGTGTGGCAGCGGGCATTCGGGCCGATCGCCGCCACCGGACTCGATCCGGGCGAAAGCGACGAGAAGTCGATCGAGCTGATCCGCGAACTGTGCGGCGACATTTTCGACGGACATCAGTTGCTGGCCAACAACTCCAAGTGGGCCACCTTCGGTACGGTTCGCTGTGATAGCTGGGTCCACGACAATGTCGTGCTGCTCGGCGACGCGGCGCACACCGCGCATTTCTCCATCGGATCGGGCACGAAGCTCGCGATGGAGGACGCGCTCGCGCTCGCTGCGTGCCTGCACGAACAGCCGAGTGTTCCGGAAGCCCTTGCCGCGTATGAAGAAGAGCGCCGTCCGGTTGTCGCTTCCACGCAGCGTGCGGCGCAGGCGAGCCTGGAGTGGTTCGAGAATCTGGCGCAGTACACGCATCAGGAACCGGAGCAGTTCGCGTTCAACCTGCTTACCCGCAGCCGCCGCGTCACTTACGACAACCTGAAGCTGCGGGACAAGGAATTCGCGGCCTCGCTGGATAAGTGGTTCGCCGATTCGCTCGGCACCTCCGTCGCGCCGCCGATGTTCCAGCCGGTGCGGATCGGCTCGCTGGAATTGCCGAACCGGATCGTCGTGTCGCCGATGGACATGTACTCCGCGGTCAACGGCGTGCCCGGCGAATTCCACTTGGTGCACCTGGGAAGCAAGGCACTCGGCGGGGCCGGGATGGTCATGACCGAGATGATCTGCGTGTCCGCCGAAGGCCGGATCACGCCGGGTTGCCCCGGGTTGTACAACTCCGAGCAGGAAGCCGCGTGGAAGCGGATCGTCGAGTTCGTGCACCGCGAAACCCCGGCGAAGATCGGGTTGCAGCTGGGGCATTCCGGCCGCAAGGGCTCCACGAAACTGATGTGGGAAGGCATCGACGACCCGCTGCCGGAGGGCAACTGGGAAGTCTGCGCGCCGTCCGCGCTGCCGTACTCGCCGAACAACCAGACGCCGCGCGAGCTGTCCGTCGCCGAACTGGGCGAGATCAAGGACCAGTTCGTGTCGGCCGCGGAAGCCGCCGCACGCGCTGGGTTCGATCTGCTGGAACTGCATTGCGCGCACGGCTATCTGCTGTCGTCCTTCCTGTCCCCGCTCACCAACCAGCGCACCGATTCCTACGGCGGCTCCGCGGAAAACCGGCTGCGCTTCCCGCTGGAAGTCTTCGACGCGGTCCGCGCCGTGTGGCCGGCTGATCGTCCGCTGACCGTCCGGATCTCCGCCACCGACTGGTTCGAGGGCGGCAACGACGCCGACGAAGCCGTGGCCATCGCGCAAGCTTTTGCCGAGCATGGCGCGGCCGCCATCGACGTGTCGACCGGCCAGGTGGTCAGCGAGGAAAAGCCGAAGTTCGGCCGGAGCTACCAAACGCCGTACGCCGACCGAATCCGCAACGAAGTCGGCCGCCGCTATGGCACTGCAGTAATCGCCGTGGGCGCGATTTCCTCTTACGATGACGTGAACTCGCTCATCCTGGCGGGTCGAGCTGACCTGTGTGCACTCGGCCGCACCCACCTGTTCAATCCACAATGGACCCTGCACGCGGCCGCCGCGCAGGAGTATCCGGTGGCGTGGCCGAAACAGTGGGCAGCGGGCAAACGCCCGCCGCAGACCGGCCGCACCGACGGTCCGGAACCCCGCCTCGATCTGGTCCGCACCGGCGGCCACCAGACCGCCCATGCCCGCTGGCGACCGGAGGACGCCCGATGAACGCTTTCGCTTTCACTCCGGAACAGACCGCGTACGCCGCTTCCGTCCGGAAAATCGCCGCCGAACAGCTCGTCGAACTGGCCGCTGCCGGTGCCGAAGGCGCGGTAAACCGTCCGCTGCTCAAGGCGATGGGCTCGCACGGTTTGCTCGCCCGGCTGTTCCCCGGAGTCGAAAGCGGACAGCCGACCCGGCAAGCCGCCGCCACCGATCTGTGCCTGCTGCGCGAAGCCCTCGCCACCCAAAGCACCGAAGCCGAAACCGCTTTGGCATTGCAGGGCTTGGGCAGCTACCCGGTACTCCAGTCCGGTTTGGACGAACAGGTCCAGCGCTGGCTCCCCGCCGTCGCAGCCGGTGACGCCGTCGCCGCGTTCGCACTGACCGAACCGGACGCGGGATCCGACGCCGCCGCACTGCAGCTCGCCGCCGAACCGGACGGGGACGGCTGGCGGCTCACCGGCACGAAAATGTGGATCTCGAACGCGCCGGAAGCCGACTTCTACACAGTCTTCGCCCGCACCACTCCCGACACCGGATCCCGCGGCGTCAGCGCCTTCGTCGTCCCCGGCGACCGCGCTGGACTCAGCGGCGAGCACCTGGATTTGGTGAGCCCGCACCCCATCGGCACGGTGGTATTCGACGGTGTCCGAGTGAATCGCGACGAACTGCTCGGCGAGGAAAACCGCGGTTTCGCCGTAGCCATGCGGACGTTGGACTTGTTCCGTCCGAGCGTCGGCGCTTTCGCGGTCGGCATGGCACAAGCCGCCCTCGACGCGACCGTGGAATACACAGCTTCGCGCGAAGCATTCGGCGGCCCGTTGGTGAAGCAGCAGACCGTGGCGCACACGCTGGCCGAAATGGCGACGCGGACCGAAGCCGGCCGTCTGCTGGTGTACGCCGCGGCGGCCGCTTACGACGCGGGCGAGCAGAACCTGGCCGGTCGCGCGGCAATGGCGAAGTTGTTCGCGACCGAGACCGCGCAATACGTCGTGGATCAAGCGGTGCAATTGCACGGCGCACGAGCACTGCGGCGGGGACATTTGCTGGAGCATCTCTACCGAGAGGTCCGGGCGCCGCGCATTTACGAAGGCGCGTCCGAGATCCAGCGGACGATCATCGCGCGGTCGTTGCAGCGGCGCGGATGAGCCGTCGCGCCGCCTGCTGGTTTTCTGACCAGCAGGCGGCGCGGACACCACACTATTCAGCCAGGGCTAAACACTCGCGCGGCGTTTCGGCTTCCGGTCGAGCCACAGCTGCGCCGCGATCAGCGCGACGGTCCAGCTCACCCACGCCCCGAGCGCCGCGATCGACTGCCCCAGCGCGATCTCGCTCCCGCCGAACGTGGTGGCGAGCTGCGGTCCGAGGAAGATCGCCGCGATCGGGCCGATGAGCCGGTTGAGAATGATCGACATCGTCAACGCGAAACTGCGGACCATCCAGCGCCGGTGATCGCCGAACCGGCGTTCGCGAGCGGCGCGGTAGCCCGCCCACGTCGTACCGAGCCACAAGACCGCGAGCAGCACGTCGCTGGCCCGGGTCACCGGCCCGAACGGGGTCGCCGCGCCGATCGTCAGCGCCAGCAGCCCGGACGGCAGCACCCCGGCGAACACGTACGCGCGGCCGGAATAGCGGTGCAGCACCGGGTGCTTGCGCCGGATCCACGGCCAGACCTGCAGCAACGCGGTCACCATCGCGATCGACCCGAACACCACGTGCCCCACCAGGAACAGGTAGTGCGCGGGGAAGGTCGACGGCACCCGCGAGAGCGCCGGGTCGAACGCCAGGTACGGCGGCAGCGCATACGCCAGGAACGCGACCACCACCAGTCCCAGCGGCGCGATCCACGGCCGCCGCCACCAGTGCTTTCCCGGCTCGACCCGTGTGGTTCGCTCCGCAGCGGGCTGCACCCGCGGTGGTCGAAGATCCGTCCCCGCCGTCATGTCGGCCTCTCTCCCGTGTTCGGTCTCGGCTGGCACTTCCGAACGTAGGACGGGGGCTTCCGGCGAACCATGGTGCCGACTGGCGTCACGGCGGTGGGGGCAGCCTTACCCTCGGCCAGGTGACCCCGCGGGCCGTCGGTGAAGGACTCCTTCCCTGACTCTGCTTCCCGCGAGGAGCCCTTCCCGGCCCATTGCCGCAGAGGTCCAGACCAGGCATACTTCTCCTACTTTGTTGCCCGCCACAACAAAGCACTCCCTCGCTCTAGGTTCCTCCCCGAAACCGAGGTGACCAAGCATGTCCAGTTTCCTGAGACGTCTTCCCACCGCCCTCGCCGCGGCCGCACTGCTGGCGCTCGGCCTCCAAGCCGCGCCCGCCGTCCTCGCCCCGCCCACCGCGGCGGCCGCCGAAAGTTTCACCGACGATTTCAACGGGCCCGCCGGAGCCGCCGCCGACGCGTCGAAATGGACCTACGAAACCGGCGACAACAACGGCAACAACCACGAACGCCAGTGGTACACCGCGGGAGCCGCGAACGGCGCGCTCGACGGCCAGGGCCACCTGGTGATCACCGCGAAACGCGAGAACTCCGGCCACACCTGCTGGTACGGCACCTGCCAGTACACCTCCGCCCGGCTCAACACCGCCGGGAAATTCAGCCAGGCCTACGGGCACGTCGAAACCCGGATGAAGATCCCGCGCGGCCAGGGCATGTGGCCCGCGTTCTGGATGCTCGGCGGCGGAAACTGGCCTAACGACGGCGAAATCGACATCATGGAGAACATCGGCAAGGAACCGAACACCGTGCACGGCACCATCCACGGCCCCGGCTACTCCGGCGCCGGCGGCATCGGCGCGGCGTACAACGGCCCGGTCTTCGCCGACGCTTTCCACACCTACGCGGTCGACTGGTCGCCGAACAAGATCGTCTGGTCGGTCGACGGCAACGCCTACGAGACCCGCACCCCCGCCGATCTGAACGGCAACCGCTGGGTCTTCGACCACCCCTTCTACCTGATCCTGAACCTCGCGGTCGGCGGCGACTGGCCCGGCGATCCGGACGGGAGCACGCAATTCCCGCAGCAGCTGGTCGTCGACTACGTGCACGTGACCACGAGCAGCACCGGCGGGTCGAGCGGCCGGATCATCGGCATCGGCGGCAAATGCGTCGACGTGCCCTGGGCCAATCCGGCGAACTTCACCCAGCTGCAGATCACCGACTGCAACGGCAACGCGGCGCAGGACTGGACTGTCGGCAGCGACGGGACCATTCGCGCGCTCGGCAAGTGCATGGACGTCAAGTACTCCGGCACCGCCGACGGCACCCCGGTCCAGATGTACGACTGCAACGGCAGCGACGCACAGCAGTGGGTCGTGACCGCCGCGCACGACATCGTCAACCCGCACGCGAACAAATGCCTCGACGCCGCCGGGGTCAGTTCGGCCAACGGGACGAAACTGCAGCTGTGGACGTGCACCGGGAACGTCAACCAGAAATGGTCGGTGAACCAGTAGCCGTCCACTGTGGACGCTGTGGACAGCGTCGGCGAAGAATGAGCGGCGGGCCGTAACCACCCCCCGGTGGCCACGGCCCGCCGCGGACACCGCGCGGGCCGGGCGGGAACCAAGATCTGCCGCCCGGCCACCGGCCGCCTTCCGCGCGTCGGCTGGGGGTCCCGACGCCCGGGGCGGCACGCTCACGCGGCCTACTGCCGAAGGTAGCCAGACCGCGTGCGCCGTGGAGCCTCCGGATGACAGGAGGGGCCGAACGGCCATGCTCGCTGCCTTCCCGGGCAAACCGGCCGGTTTCGGCCGAACCGCTCAGCGGGTCTCGGCCAGCTCCGCGTAGGCCTCGACCAGCTGCGCCTCGGCGTCGTCGAGGTAGACCGCGAGCATCTCCGCCGTACGGATCCCGTCGCCGGTCACGAGCACGTCCAGGATTTCGTGGTTCCGCGGCAGATACCGCTCATGGAAGCGGCGCGGGTCGGCCATCACGTGGAACACCAGCCGCAGCTCCGCGGCGAGCGCCTGCATCAGCTCGACAATGCGCTCGCTGCCGGTGAGCGCCGCCAGTTCCGCGTGGAAACGGATGTTCGCGGTGCCCAGGTCCTGCCACTGCGCCTGCTTCGCCGCGCGATCGCCGTCCGCGACCGTACTGGCGATCTTCTCGTACGCCGCCGGCTTCTCGGTCACGTCGCGGACCGCCGCGCACTCGATGATCTTGCGGACGCGGTAGATGTCGCGCACGTCGTCGACGCTCGGCACGCGCACGAACACGCCGCGGTTCAGCTCGTGCACCAGCAGCCGTTCGTGAGTCAGCAACCGGAAAGCCTCACGGAGCGTGTTGCGGGACACCCCGAGCGCGCTGCCGATGTCCTGCTCCGAAAGCCGTACTCCGGGCAGGAAGTACCCCTCGGAAACGCGCGTGCGCAGCACGCCCGCGACGCGTTCCGCGGTGCTCGTCCGGCCGAGCAGCCCGCGATCCGCTTCCAGGCCCATCGGCTCTCCGTCGGTGACCACGTCGCCCAGCGTAGCCATCGGACGATGAACAATAAAATGAGGGACTTGTGGGATTGTTGAACGATCCGTACGGTAGTGGCCATGTGACTCGTGCCACCATGAGTTCGTCCCCCTGTGAGGTGCCCTATGAACGTCAACGTCGCCGACGGCACCGCGAACGCGGCCCGCCCGTTCGGCTGGTATCGCTCGCTCGGCCACAAGGGCCGCCGCGCCTTCCTCGGCGCGTTCGGCGGCTACGGCCTCGATTCGTTCGACTACCAGACCCTGCCCTTCGGCCTGGCCGCGATCACCGCTTACTTCGGCATCACGTCCGGAGAAGCGGGCCTACTCAGCACCGTCACGCTGGTCGTGTCCGCGATCGGCGGCGTCGGAGCCGGCGTGCTCGCCGACCGCATCGGCCGCGTCCGCACGCTGCAGCTCACCATCGCGATGTACACGATCTTCACGGTGCTCTGCGGTTTCGCGCCGAACTTCGAAACGCTGCTGATCTTCCGCGGTCTGCAGGGCCTCGGGTTCGGCGGCGAATGGGCGGTCGGCGCCGCGCTGGTCGCCGAGTACTGCTCGGCCAAGTACCGCGGCCGCACGGTGGCGTTCGTGCAGAGCGCGTGGGCGGTCGGCTGGGGCCTGCTGGTGATCGTCTACACGGTGCTGTTCAGCGTGCTCGACCAGGACATCGCCTGGCGCGTGCTGTTCTGGGTCGGCGTGATCCCAGCGCTGCTCGTGCTGTGGGTCCGGCGCAGTGTCGAGGACGCGCCCGAAGCAGCCGCGCGACGGGTCTCAGCGAAGGTCAAGGGCTCGCTCGCCGGGATTTTCCGCCCGAATCTCTTGCGCACCACGGTGTTCGCCGCGCTCCTCGCGACCGGCGTCCAGGGCGGCTACTACACACTGTTCACCTGGATGCCGAAGTACCTGCAGAGCAGCCGCGGCCTGTCCGTGGTGAACACCGGCGGCTACTTCGCGCTGCTGATCCCCGGCGCGTTCATCGGCTACATCTGCGGCGGCTACCTCACCGACCTGCTCGGCCGGAAGAAGACGTTCCTGCTGTTCTCCGTCGTGTCCGCGCTGCTGATTGTGCTGTTCGTGCAGCTGCCCTACGGCGCGAACGGCCTGATGCTGCTGATCAGTTTCCCGCTCGGCTTCTCGACTTCGGCGATCTTCAGCGGCTTCGGCGCGTACCTCGCCGAGCTGTACCCGACCGCCCTGCGCGCCACCGGACAGGGCTTCACCTACAACTTCGGCCGCGCGGTCGGCGCCGCTTTCCCCGCCGTGGTGGGCTTTTTGGGTGCGGGCGGCGCGATCGTGCTCGGCGCGGTCGGCTACGCAATTGCCGCGGTAGCGCTGCTCGGGCTGCCGGAAACGCGAGGCAAGGAACTGGTGGAGGTATGACGACTTCCTACGATCCTTCGACGCTCACTCCGGCCGAGGCCCGCGCGCTCTTCCGCGCTGGCACCGAACGCCCGACCACCGGCTGGGCCGACGGTTACGCCCAGACCAACCTGATCGCCGTCCCCGCGGACTGGGCCGACGACGTCCGCGAGTTCTGCGCCCGCAACCCGCGGCCGTGCCCGGTGCTCGACGTCAGCGAACCGGGCGACCCGACCACGCGGCTCGCTCCCGGCGCGGATCTGCGCACCGACCTGCCGCGCTATCGCGTCTGGCACAACGGCGCGCTGACCAGCGAAATCGCCGACGCCACCGGGGTGTGGCGCAGCGACATGGTCGCGTTCTCCATCGGCTGCAGCTTCAGCTTCGAGACGCTGCTGCGCGCCGCAGGCATTCCGCTGCGGCATGTGGAGCAGGGCCGCAACGTCTCGATGTACGTGACGAACCGGCAGTGCGAACCGGCTGGCCGATTGAGCGGCCCGATGGTGGTGTCGATGCGGCACATCCCGGAAACCCTGGTCGAGGACGCGGTGCGGATCACCGCCGCGATGCCCGCGGTGCACGGCGCTCCGGTGCACGTCGGCGACCCGGCCGACCTGGGCATCGCCGACCTCGCCCGGCCGGATTTCGGCGATCCGGTCGACGCCGAGCCCGGGGACGTGCCGGTGTTCTGGGCCTGCGGCGTCACCCCGCAGGCGGCGCTGATGGCGTCACGGCCGCCGTTCGCCGTCACGCACGCCCCCGGGTACATGTTCTTGACCGACCAACCCGATCGCGATTACCAGGTGGGATGACATGGACCTCAACAGCGACCTCGGCGAAGGCTTCGGCGCCTGGACCATGGGCGACGACGAAGCCATGCTCGACATCGTGACCAGCGCGAACATCGCGTGCGGCTTCCACGCGGGCGAGGCGCGCGTGATGCGCCGCGTGTGCGAACGCGCGGCCGAACGCGGCGTCACCATCGGCGCGCACGTCGGCTACCGCGACCTGGCCGGCTTCGGCCGTCGCGCGCTCGACATCGCGCCGGAAGACCTCGCGGACGAAGTTCTGTACCAAATCGGCGCTCTCGACGCCTTCGCGCGCGCGGCGCACAGCTGCGTGCGTTACGTGAAGGCGCACGGCGCGCTGTACAACACCGCAGCTGTCGATCCGGAGCAGGCGGCTGCGCTTGTCGAAGGCGTACGGCGCTATCACACCGATCTGGCACTGCTGTGTCCTCCGGACTCCGAAATGCTGCGCGCGGCTCAAGCGGCGGGCGTGCCTGCGTACGCAGAAGCGTTCGCCGACCGCGCGTACACGCCTGAAGGACGACTGGTGTCGCGCAAGCTGCCGGGCGCGGTACTGCACGACGCCGACGAAGTCGCCGCGCGTGCGCTCACCATGGCGACCACCGGCGAGGTGGTCGACGCTGACGGCGGCAAGCTCACGCTACGGGCGGATTCCCTGTGCGTACACGGAGATACGCCCGGCGCGGTCGAGCTGGCCCGGCGGATTCGCGAGCTGCTCACCGAATCCGGCGTGGTGCTGAGGTCGTTCGTGTGAGCACTGTTTTGCGCTACGGCCGTTCCGCGTTGCTGGTGGAGGTCGACGACGTACTCGGGTTCCAGGCGGCCTGCGAAGCCGCCCAGCCCGAGGGCGTCGTTGAACTCGTGCCCGCCGCACGCACTCTGCTGGTCCGGTTCGATCGGGCCCGCACCGATTCGGCCACGCTCGCTCGTTCGCTTGCTTCACTGTCCACAATGGATGTTTCCGGACGCTCGGCGGACACCGTCACCTTGCCGGTGCGTTACGACGGCGCTGACCTGGCGGACGTCGCCGAGGCCGCCGGACTGTCGGTTTCCGAGGTCGTGCAACGGCATTCGGCAGCCACCTACGTCGCGGCGTTCTGCGGTTTCGCGCCCGGTTTCGCCTACCTGACCGGCCTCGACCCGGTGTTGCACCTGCCGCGCCGCAGCACGCCGCGCACGCGCGTGCCCGCGGGTGCGGTCGCGATCGCCGGCGAGTACAGCGCGATCTACCCGCATCCCTCACCCGGCGGCTGGAACCTGCTCGGCCACAGCGACGCGCAGGTCTGGGACATTGGCCGCGAACAGCCGAACCTGCTGGTCCCGGGCACCCGAGTGCGGTTCGAGGCGATCCGGTGACCGGGAAGATCGAGATCCTCGCGCCCGGTCCGTTCGCGACCGTGCAAGACCTCGGCCGCCCGGGATACGCGGCAGTCGGCGTCGGCCGGTCCGGCGCGGCCGACCGGGGTTCGCTGAAGCTGGCGAACCGGCTCGTCGGCAATCCGGAAACGCACGCGGCGCTCGAGGTCACCCTCGGCGGCCTGCGGCTGCGGGTTTCGGAGCACACCGTCGTCGCGGTCACCGGCGCGCGGCTGCCGATCCGCGCTGGCGGACGGGCCGCGGCCGTCGGTGCGCCGATCGTCCTGCGCCCTGGCGAAGAACTCGAACTCGGTGTCGCGTCGCTCGGCCTGCGCAGCTACCTCGCGGTGCGCGGCGGCCTGGACGTACCGCCGGTGCTTGGCGCACGAGCCACCGACACGCTGGGCAAACTCGGCCCGCCCGTCCTCGCGGCGGGAATGACGCTGCCGATCGGTTCGGTGATCGAGCGCGACCCTTGTGTCGATCTCGCCCCGCTGCGCCGGCTCGCGGAAGAACCGGTGCTGCGCCTGGAACCCGGCCCGCGGCTGGACTGGTTCACCCCGTCCGCACTGTCCACTTTGCTCACTGGTGCCTACACCGTGACCAGCGACCTCGACCGCGTCGGCGTCCGGCTGGACGGCCCCGCGCTGACCCGCGCCCGCGTCGGCGAACTGGCCCCGGAAGCCGCCGTGCCCGGGGCGCTCCAGGTGCCGCCTTCCGGCGTGCCGATCCTGTTCCTGGCCGACCATCCGGTGACCGGCGGCTATCCCGTCGCCGCCGTCGTGGACGAGGACGACCTCGATCTTGCGGCCCAGCTCCGGCCCGGGCAGCGGGTCCGGTTCACTTCCCCGACACCCGCAGCGTCAGGTTGAGCCTCCCGGTCAAGCCAAGATCCGGATCCGCCGTGCCCGGGAGGGTTTTCGGCACCCCGTGGAACGCCAGCCGCGCCGGGCCGCCGAACACGAACAGGTCGCCCGAACGCAGCTCGACATCGGTGTACGGCCGGTTGCGATGCTCGGTGTTGCCGAAGCGGAACACGCACGTGTCGCCGAGGCTCAGCGAGACCACCGGGTCCGTCGAGAGCTCGTCTTTGTCCTGGTGCATGCCCATTTTCGCGGTGACGTCGTAGTAGTTCACGAGTGCCACGTCGGGCTGGTAGTCGTCGGCGAGCCGGTCGTAGGCGTCGGCGAGCGCGCGTCGGCCGAGGTCGGCCAGCCAGTCCGGAAGCGGCTCCACCGGCGAACCGTCCTCGCGCAGCCGCTCGTAGCGGTACGGCCGCCACTGCCAGCCCAAGCAGACCGTGCGCACCGACATCACTCCGCCGCCGGGAAGCCGGGTCGCCCGGTAACCGCGCCAGCCGCGACAGGCCGTGACGAGGTCGCGTTGTTCTTGCTCGGTGAGCCAATCCGGGACGTGCACCGCGCCCGGGGAGATTTCCCGGCGCGGACGCGGCAGCAGCTCCATCACGCCGCCCCGGGGCCGGCGGCCGCAGGAGCCACCCGGACGGGCGCTCCTGCGGCGGATTCCCCTCGCCACTTGCCGCCAAGCTTCGGAGAATTCCACACCGCCGAGGGTCCCGCCAGGTCTCGATCAGCTACAACTCGGACTCGCCACCCAGGGTGTGTGCCGGTCACCATTCGTCACCCGAACTCGACGACAGTCACCCCGGCCCGGGCAGGCACCGGGTCACTCATCGCAGCGAGCGCCGCTGGCACCCCGTCCAGCCCGATCCGCGTGCCGATCAACCCGGCCAGATCGATGCCGGACCGCTCCACCACGCCCAGCAGCTCGGGGTACTCATACGCCTGCAGCCCGTGGACCCCGACGATTTCCAGCTCGCCGCCGACCACCCGATGCATCGGAATCGGCGGCACCCCCTGGCTGGGCGGCATCAACCCGGCCTGCACGTGGCGGCCGCGCTTGCGCAAGCTGCCCACCGAAGCCGCACAGGTGGCCGGGGAACCGAGACAGTCCAGCGACACGTGCGTACCGCCTTCAGTGCGCTCACGGACGTACGCGGCCAGCGCTTCGGGCCCGTCGAACGCGCTGCCGTCGACGCTCAACACTGCGCCAGCACGCTCCGCCGCGGCACGCGCCTTCGGCGAGATATCAACCGCAACCACCTTCGCGCCGGCAGCAGTCGCCAGGAGGACCGCGGAGATGCCTACGCCGCCACAGCCGTACACAGAGACCCACTGCCCCGCGCGTACGCCGCCCTGACGCAACACTGCGCGAAAAGCCGTCCCGAAGCGGCAACCGAGCGCAGCAGCTTCCGCCGACGACATCGAGTCCGGCAACGCGACCAGGTTCGTCTGCGCGTGCTCGATGGCGACCTTCTCGGCGAAGGAACCCCAGTGGGTCGCACCGGGCTGGAACTCGTCGTCGCAGATCTGCTGGTCGCCCTTGGCACACTGGGCACAGACGCCGCACGCGCACACGAACGGGACAGTGACCCGGTCGCCCTTCGTCCAGCCCACGACACCCGCACCGACCTCGACGATCCGCCCCGCGAGCTCGTGCCCGGCAACGTGCGGCAACCGGACCGCCTCGTCGTGCCCCTGCCAGGTATGCCAATCGCTGCGGCACACCCCGGTCGCTTCGACCGCGATGACGACCCCGCCGTCCGAGGCCACCGGATCCGGTACCTCCCGCACTTCGGGAAGCACGCCGAACTCTTCGATCACGACCGCACGCATGGGTCCGATCGTAGAAGCCGCCTCGCGGGTGACTGGCTTCGCCGCCACTTCCGACGTACCGGCACGTCCCGTCGGCCTTCCGGGAAAACCGCATCGGGTTCATCCATGCGCGGATCTTGCGAACGCGGCGGACGACGGTGCGTAAGCGTCGGGATACGCCTGCGCACTGCGCCGTCCGCCGCGGCCGGGCGCGCTCAGGAGAGCGGCTGGCCCGGCTGGTGGAACTGGCCGCGCGGACGCGGCGGGCCGAGCAGCCTGCGCAACGACCCGTCCGGGACGCCGAGGATCTGCTCGAGATTTCGCAATGCCCGCAACGATTCCGGGCGTTCCGGACGGCAGCGGCCGGATTGCCAGTGGCTCAAGGTCGCGAGACTGACCGTCGTTCCCCTTCCCCGCAGCCGATATCTGATGCGTTCGAGGCCGAGCCCGCGGGCCCGGATGGCCGCGCGCAGCGCTTCGGCGAACGGGCCGGTTTCGAGCAATTGCCCGAGATCCCGTCCCGCAATACTCCCCCGGTCGATCGTCGGTGTTCGCTGACCGGTCATCGCACACGCTCCGAACCACGTCGCTGGGAAACCTCGGAGCGTAGGCCGGACATCGCATGATCGGAAGGGCTTTCACCCTTGTGCGGAGAGTGCCCGGGCAATCGCGGCGAACGGTTCGGCGTAGCCGGAATTGACCGTGACACAGGAAATCCCCCACCGCTCGCGCCAGCGGAGAAGCATTTCCCCGGCGGCGTCAGGGTTTTCCGGCACCACGGTGACCGCTTTCTCCTCGACCAGCTGCGGCACGTCGACCCCGGTGTAGCGGGCGAGCTGCGGAGAAGACTTGTCCCCGATCGCGGTGAGGTTCACCGCCAATTCGACGTCCCGGCTTCCCGCGAACGAGCGAAAAGTGTCCACAATGGAGTCAGCCTGGTCCTCGGTCGTGCGCGGCCCCCAGGAAAACGTCACGACGTCGGCGGTGCGCGCGGCGAGCGCGAGCATTTTGGGCCCGGACCCCGCGAGCAATATCCGGGGCCGCTCGGGGCGCTCCGAAAGCACCTCGATGGTGTCCGCCAACCGGGCGACGCGTTCACCCGGCGAAAGAAACTCGCGGCCCAGCGTCGCGGCGTGCTTGCCCGCCCCGGGATGCCCGACGCCCAGCCCCAGCAGGAAGCGGCCGCCAGTCGCCCGATGCAGTGAATCGGCCTGCCACGCGAGGTTCCGGGCGTCGCGGAACGGATCGGCCAGCACGAAGGTGCCGACGGTGAGCGTGCTCGTGACCGCGGCGGCGGCCGGAACGAGCGTCAACGGGTCGAGCCCGCCGACCGGGTCGGTCGCGAACATCGTGTCGAGCCCGAGCTCCTCGATCCGGCGGGCCTGCGCGGTCCAGGACTCCAGATCCGGGGCGAACCCGGCGACGATGCCGAAACGGAACGGCTTGGTAGTGGTCATGCGACCCATCGTCGGCGGGTCAGCTGCCGGACACATCCGCCCAGCAGCGACACTCGCGCGTACGCCCCTCAGCGCAGGGTGACCGACAACGCCTGCGCGATCTCCTTGCCGATAGCGTGCGTAGCGGCGTCCGGCGGCTGGCCGACCTTCACCACCATCGGCCCGCCGAACGGCTGCCGCTCGACGACCTCGATCCGCTCGCCGAGTCCGATCGCGTGCTCGGTGAGGTAGCGAAGCAGGTCCGGATCGGTGTCCCACACGCGGACGATCTCGCCAACCGCACCGGGCGGCAGGTCGTCCAGGATACGCATCGGAAGCTCCTCGACGCTGCCGTCCGGAGCCGGGATCGGATCCCCGTGCGGATCGCGAACGGGGTTGCCGAGCTTGGCCGCGATCCGGTCGACAAGCCGATCGGAGACAGCGTGCTCCAGCGCGTCGGCCTCGGCGTGGACCTCGTCCCAGGTGTAGCCGAGTTCGGAGACCAGGTACGTCTCGATCAGCCGGTGCCTGCGCAGCACCGACCGGGCGAGCTGCCGCCCCTCGGAGGTCAGCTCGATGCCGCGGTAGGGCACATGCGCGACCAGGCCGAGCTGGGAAAGCTTGGTGACCATCCCCGACGCCGACGACGGACTCACCTCAAGCCGCCCGGCCAGCGACGCGTTGGTGACCGCCTCGCCCCGTTCGACCAGCCCGTAGATCACGCGCACGTAGTCCTCGACCGACGACGACCTCCGGACGGAACCATCTCCCATGCCGCATACGATACGGGGCCAAGCCTGCCGGGGTCGCCCGGTCAGGGGCGGTGGGGGTCGGCCGGGGGTTGTTGTCGCGGGACTGCGGTCGGTGGGAGCGTTGGTCGGCTCCCTGGTGCTCGGTCAGGTCCTAGGCGGCTGTCCGGATGCCGCTCTTCATTCTTCCCAGCTGGCAGGTCGGCGTGCGCGTTCCGCGGCGGAGGCACCCGGCCATCCGCCGCCGGTGTCCCTGCCGTTCGCGATCGCGCTGTTCTCCGCAGCCGCCCGGTGACAGCTGTCGCGTGCTTATCGACGCGACGCCCCGACTGTCAGATCACGGCCGCCAGCGGTAGCGGATCCAGCCCGGCACCGGTTCCGCGCCGAGTTGCGCGTAGAACGCCTCCGCCTTGGCGTTGCCAGCCTGCATGTCCCACTCGACGCGCCCCGTCGTGCGGGCGCGCAGTGCGTCGAGCAGTTCCCTGCCCAGCCCGTGCCTGCGGTGCTCCGGGCGGATGAACAGGTCATCGAGCCAAATACCGGGGCGTCCCTCCCACGTGGAGAAATTCCAGCTGCAGAAGGCGAACCCGGCAACGACGTCCGGACGTCCCGGCGGCGTGCACATCAGCACCCACGCCTTCGGCTCCGGACCGAACAGGTGGCTGCTCATCTCGGCGCGGTCGAGTTTGAGGTCGTGCTTGTCCTCGTAGACCGCGTGTTCCTCGATGAGGCTGCAGATCTCCTCGACATCCTCGAAGACGGCGTCGCGAACGGGCATCGGGCACCCCTTTTTTGTCGGTGGTGGCGGCTACGGTGCAGGTATCAGAGCAGGGCAATGGAAATCCGGCGCGGCGGAGCCGGTGTGGAGCGGTACGAGAGGGAAGGAGTTGGTGACGGTTGATCGGTGAATCGACAAGTGAATAGGCGCATGAGTCGGCCAGGGAGCCGTCGAGCAGTGGCGAGCACACTCGCTGACCGCCGGACGGCGAGGAGCGCGCAAGCCGATCCACGGACGTTGGCGAACACGCAAGCCAACCGACAATCGTTGGCGAGCGTCCAAGCCAACCACCGAGCGGCGCGGAGCACCCGACCAAGCCGTCGCCGAACCGCGGCGACCGCCAACCCCAACCGGCAGGCAACCCAGCCCACCAGCCGACCGCACGACTGGCCTCCCCATCACGAGGCCTCGTACCGGAGTTCTCCGCCCACCGCGGTGCCGAGCACGCGGGCGTCCTCCACAGTGGACAGTGGGTCCGCGGACAGCACCACGAAGTCCGCGAGCTTGCCCGGTTCCAGGGTGCCCAGGTAGCTCTCCGCGAAGGTCGCGTAGGCGGAGCCGTAGGTGTAAGCGCGCAGGGCCTCCGCCGGGGTCAGCGCTTCCTCTGCCGCGAACGGTTCGCCGGTGGACGTGCGGCGGTGGACCATGTCGGCGAGGCCGAGCAGTGGGGCGCCGTCGACGACGGGGCGGTCTGAGCTGGCTGGCAGGACGCATCCGGCGTCGAGGACGCTGCGGAGGCGGTAGCACCACGGCACCCGCGCTTCGCCGAGGGCTGCTCGCATGCCGTCGCCCAGTTCGTTCACGAAGCGGCCTTGCGGGGACGCGATCAGGCCTAGCGAGGCCAGGCGGGTCAGTTCCGCGGGCGGGAGTACGGCGCAGTGTTCGATGCGGTGCCGGTGGTCCGGGCGCGGGTTGGCGGCCAGGGCGGCTTCGTAGGCGTCCAGGACGACCGTGATGGCTCGGTCGCCGATGGCGTGGGTCGCGATTTGCCAGCCGGCGTCGTGGGCTTGGCGGATGGTGGCTGTCAGCTCGTCCTCGGGCACCTGGAAGTAGCCGCGGTTGTCCGGTTCGCCGTCGAACGGCTCGTGCATCGCGCAGGTGCGGCCGACCAGCGAACCGTCGGCGAAGAGTTTCATCGGGCCGATCCGCAGCCACTCGTCGCCGAGGCCGGTGCGCAGGCCTAGGTCCAGGCCGAAGCCGGCGCCGTCGGGGAGGTCGTGCAGGACGCTCGCGGCGACCATCACCGTGCTGCGGACTCGCAGGACGCCGCGTTCGCGCGCGAGTTGGTACGCGGCCAGCTCCGCGGGCGTCTCGCCGACCAGGCCGCCGCCGATGCCGGCTTCCTGGACGCTCGTGATGCCCTCGGACAGGTATTGCTGGCTCGCCCGGTCGAGGCCTCGGACCACCGATTCGAGCGGCGTCGGGTACGTCAGCGGGCGCAGCAGCAACTGCGCCTGCTCGCGCAGCAAACCGGTCGGCGAGCCGTCGGCTGACTGGACGACGTCGCCGCCGACGGGGACGTTCGCGAGGTCCAGCTGGTCCAGCACCGCGGAGTTGACCAGCGTCATGTGGCCGGACGTGTGCTTGAGCCGCACGAGCATGCCGGGGGCGGCGCGGTCGAGGCCGTGCCGGTCGGGGTGCTCGCCGCCGGCGAGTTTGTTCTGGTCGTAGCCGCTGCCGACGACCCAGCTCCCGGCTGGCAGCTCGGCCGCGCGCCGCGCCACCGCGTCGTACACCTCGTCGACGCTGCGGCAGTCGCTGAGCGGCACGTCGTCCAGGCCCATGCCGAACCAGGCCATGTGGTTGTGCGCGTCGTGGAACCCAGGCGCGACGAAACCCCCGCCGAGGTCTACCCGGCGGCGGGCGGACAGTTCGCGCGCGTCGTCGCCCAGCGCCACGATCCGGCCGTGCAGCACCGCCAGCGCGGTGTCGCCGGTGACCAGCCTGGCGTTCTCGTACACCGCGTCAACCTGCATGCCCTGGACACTATCGATCGATCGATCGAACGTCTAGGCTCCCCTCCATGAGCACCGTTGACCTGGCCCTCGAGGGCGGCATCGCGCAGATCCGGCTGAACCGGCCCGAGCGGCTCAACGCCGTCGCGCCCGTGCTGGTGGACGACTTCCTCACCGCACTGGAGGAGGTCGCGCACAGCGAAGCCCGCGTCGTCCTCCTCACCGGCAACGGCCGCGCCTTCTGCGCCGGGCACGACCTGAAGGAACCCACCCCGGAGGGTGACTCCCGCGCCAGGCTGGAGCGGCTCCAGGACGTCACGCGCCGGTTGCGCGCGCTGCGGCAGCCGGTGATCGCCGCCGTGCACGGGTACGCGATCGGCGCGGGCGCGGAGTTCGCGCTGGGCTGCGACCTGATCCTGGCCGCCGAGGACGCGGTGTTCGCGTTCCCCGAGGTGTCGCTGGGGCTGAGCGTCACCGGTGCCGCGTCGAGGCTGCTCCCGCTGCTGGTCGGGCCGGTCAAGGCGAAGGAACTGCTGCTGCTCGGCGACCGGTTCGACGGCCGTCGCGCGCACGACCTCGGCCTCGTCAACGCCGCCGTGCCAGCGGACGAGCTGATGCCCCTCGCGCTCGGCTGGGCGGAGAAGATCGCGCATCACCCGCCGGAGGCCGCCACGATGGCGAAGCGAGCACTCGACGCCGGGATCGACCACGCCTTCGACTCAGCGCTGGAACTCGAGGTCACCCATGCCCTAATCACCGAGCACTCGGCCGCCGTCCGCGAGTCGACCGAAGCGTTCCGGAGCCGGGCGTGACGCCGCTGCAGAACGTCGACACGCTGGTCGCGCTGGTCACGCGCGCCGCGCAGCTCTGGCCGGACCGCACCGCGTGGATCTTCGACAGCACCGGCACCAGGTTCACCTTCGCCGAGGTCGACGACCGCAGCGGACGCCTGGCTAAAGCGCTCCAGGAACAAGGCGTCCGGGCAGGCGATCGCGTCGCGGTGATGCTCCGCAACGAGCCGGAATTCCCGCTCATGTGGCTCGCACTCGCCAAACTCGGCGCCGTTCTGGTTCCGGTGAACATCAACTACCGCGAATTCGACGGCGCGCACGTCCTGCGCCACTCCGGCGCGCGCTTGGCGGTAGCCGCCGAAGAGTTCGTGGAACTGCTGGAGAAAATCGCGCCGGAAACAGCCGTGGAACGCGTCCTCACGCCGGACGCGCTCAAGTCGGAAACACGCTGCGAACCTGAATTGGTGGTGGCGGCCGAACAGCCGGTCAACATCCAGTACACCTCCGGCACCACCGGCGCGCCGAAGGGCTGCGTGCTGCCGCACCGGTACTGGACCACGCTCGCGATCGGACTCGCCACCGACTTCCCCGCCGTCGGCGAAGACGACATTCTGCTTACCGCACAACCGTTCCACTACATTGATCCACAGTGGAACGTCGCGCTCGCGCTGGCCGCCGGAGCGACGCTCGTCGTACTGGACCGCTTCCACCCCTCCACCTTCTGGGCGAAGGTCCGCGAGTACGAGGTCACCTGGTTCTACTGCCTCGGCCTGATGCCGACGCTGCTGCTGCGCCAGCCGCCGCATCCGGACGACCGGAACCACCGCGTCCGCGCCATCAGCGCGTCGGCGATCCCGCCGGACCTGCACGCTCAGCTGGAAGAACGCTGGGGCGTGCCGTGGTACGAGGCGTTCGGGATGACCGAGACCGGCGGGGACATCCGGGTTTCCGAATCCGACCACGACGCCGCGGTGGGCACCGGCTGCATCGGACGGCCGACCCGCGACCGCGAAGCGATGATCGCCGGCGAGGACGGGAAACCATTGCCTCGTGGGGAAACCGGCGAGCTGCTGATCCGCGGCATCGGGCTGATGCACGGCTACCACGAGGATCCCGAAGCGACCGCGCGCGCCTTCGCCGGCGGCTGGTTCCACACCGGCGACCTCGCCCGGATGGACGACGAAGGCCGCGTCTACTACCTCGGCCGCACCAAGGACATGATCCGGCGCAGCGGCGAGAACATCTCCGCCGACGAGGTCGAGCGCGCGCTGCTGCAACATCCGAAGGTGCAACTCGCGGCCGTCCTCGCGGTACCGGACGAGCTGCGCGGCGAGGAAGTGAAGGCGTACGTGGTGTGCGGCGAGAACCGGCCGTCACCCGAGGAGCTGGCGGAGTTCTGCGCGCAGCAACTGGCGTACTTCAAGGTGCCGCGCTTCTGGGCCTTCGCGGACGACCTGCCGCGCACGCCGTCCGAACGCGTCGCGAAGGGCGAACTGCGGAAGGTCGCCGACCTGCGCGCCGGTTCCTGGGACCGCAGCACCGGGGAGTGGCGATGAGCAGCGCCGAACGCGTCCGGGCGGCCGCCGTGAAACTGTTCGCCACCAAGGGTTTCCACGGCACAGGCATTCGGGATCTGGCCCAGGAAGCCGAACTTTCTTCGGCGACGCTCTACCACTACATGGGCACCAAGGAAGATCTTCTTGTCGAGATCATGACGACCTCGCTGCACCGCCTGATCGACGCGGTCGCGAAGGCCACCGCGGGCAGCGACGATCCGGTGGCCCGGATGCGCACGCTGGTCGCGCTGCATGTCCTCGCGCACGCCGCCCAGCCGGGCGAAACCCGGGTGGTGGACAACGAAGTCGACGCGCTTTCGGCTCCGGCGCGTACCCAGGTCGTCGCGCTGCGGGACGAATACGAGCAGTTCTGGGCGAAGGCGATCGAAGACGGCGCCGCGGCGAACGTGTTCCACACCGCACAACCGGCCGTGACGCGGCTCGCATTGCTGGAAATGTGCAGCGGCGTGGCCCGGTGGTATTCCCCGAAGGGCCCGCTCAAGCTCGAAGACCTGGCCACGCACTACGCGGAGCTGGCATTGCGGGCCCTCGGACATCCGGTCGCGGTGCGTGCGCACGACCTCCGGCAATGCCTCGAAGTGGTCGCCCAGGTGTGGGACTTGCCTGTCCAAGAGGGCTTTTAGCGCCGTACGCCTTGCTCAGACGGCGAACGTGGGGGACGCTCGAAGGGTGACTGAGCAAACGATCCAACTCGAACTGGACGACTCGGGTCTCTCTCCTGGCCTGCCCGCGCCTTCAAACCCGCGCGATCAGGTCCAGGACGTGCCGTATCGACCAGTCGAGTTTCGTGACGACGACCTGCCCAGCGCGCTCGAGCGCTGCGCAGTCTGGCTGCGCCAAGCGCAGGAGTGGCTGGGAGAACCGCTCGACGTCCTCGCGATCCACCTAGACTACGACGAGCGACAGGGTTCGCCCTACTACGACGTGAAATTGCTGTGCAACGAGGAGGACCTAGCCGGGGTCCCGATCGCGATGCGCGACAAGAACAAGTCTTAGCACTCGTCATCTCCGCCGCGAAGGCCCTCTCGGACTCCGAGGGGGCCTTCGCCGCGTTCGGGATAGGGGCATGACAAACCTCGGCGCGCCCGGGCAAGATCGGAGGCGGACGAGGGAGGGTATGCCGGTGACCGAAATCGTGGTGCGCTGGTCCGAACCGCTGCCCGCGGAGGACCGCTACCTGAAGCTGCTGGACGACCTGGAGAGAGGCCGCTACGACGCGTACCGGCTCGAAATCGACCAGCGCCGCTTCCTGACCGGCCGGGTGCTCGCGAAGACCCTCGTCGCGGAACGGCTCGGCGGCGGGGCGGAGTCCGTGCGCTTCGACGCGACCTGCGACGACTGCGGCAAACCGCACGGCCGTCCGCGCGTACCAGGTTCGGACCTCGTGCTGTCGATCTCGCATTCGGGCAACCTGATCGGCCTCGCGGTCGCCGACGGCGTGCCGGTAGGCCTCGACGTCGAAACCGCCAGCCGCAAGGCGGACGCGTCGCTCGTGGAGTACGCGCTGAGCCCGGCCGAGCGGGACGCCGTCGCGGGCCTGTCGGACGAGGAGCGTTCGGCGGCCTTCTTCATCTACTGGACGCGCAAGGAAGCGGTGATGAAGGCCACCGGCAAGGGGCTGAAGATCCCGCTGCAGAGCATCACGTTCTCCCGCTACGACGCTCCCGCCGAGCTGATGGCCTCGGGTGACGAGGCGCTGGATCCGGCGCGCACCCGGCTAGCCGACCTCAAGGCGGCGGACGGGCACCGGGCGGCGGTCGCGGCGTTGACCTCGGACAGCCTGAGCGTCACCGAGGAGCACTGGCTGCCGTAAGCCTCAGGACGCGCTGTCGTCCAGCCCCATCGCGCCGAGCAGCGTGCGGAACTTCGCGATCGTCTCCTGGTACTCGGTGTCCGGGTCCGACGCGGGCACGATGCCGCCGCCCGCGAAGAGCCGCATCGACTTCTCGGCCACCTCGGCGCAGCGGATCGCGACGGCCCACTCGCCGTCTCCCGCCGCGTCGACCCAGCCGGCCGCGCCCGCGTAGTACCCGCGGTCGAACGGCTCCAGTTCCTGCACCAGGTCACGCGCGGCGACGGTCGGGGTGCCGCAGACGGCCGGGGTCGGGTGCATGGCGGCAGCGAGGTCGAGAGCGGTCACCGAGCGGTCCGCCAGCTCGCCGGTGATGGACGTCCGCAGGTGCCAGATGGCGGGCGTGGAGACCAGCTCAGGGCCGGCCGGGACGTCGAGCTTGCGGCAGAACGGCCGCAGCGACTCGACGACGTAGTCGATCACCAGGTCGTGCTCTTCCCGGTCCTTCGCGGACGCGAGGAGGGCTTCGCCGTTGGCCCGGTCGGTCTCCGGGTCGGCCGAACGCGGCATCGACCCGGCGTGCGGGGTCGTGAACACCGAGTCGCCCGTCCGGGAAAGCAGCAGCTCGGGGGTGGCCCCGACGAGCGTGCGGCCGCCGGGCAGTTCGGCGGCATAAGTGAAGTGGCGCGGGTTGCCGCGCGCGAGGTTGCGCACGATCGCCTCGACCGGGATCGGCGCGTCGAATTCCAGCTCGAGCGCACGGGCCAGCACAGCTTTGCGCAGGTCACGGTCGCGCAGAGCGGCGACGGCGGCCCGCACGTTCTCGCGGTGGCCGTCGGCGGAGGGAAGCCGCCGGGTGGCCGCCGGAGCGGGCAGGTCGGCGGCGGGCGGCACGGCCGAGGCCTCGCCTTGGGCGCGGTGCACCGTCCGGGGCAGCACGAGGTGCCCCGGCGAGGCAGCGCCGGGTCCGGTGTCGAACGGCAGCACGCCGACGGCGAGCGGCACGCCGGAACGGTCCAGCTCAGCGGCTGCCGAGCGGGCGAGGCGGCGTGGGTCGGCGTCGGTGACTGTCCCGAGCGCACCGCGGGCGAGCAGGGCACGCCGGGCGGTCGCGAACAAGAAGTCGCCACGCTGGTAGCGGACGGTGGTCTCGGCCGGGGTCGCCGGCGCGGCACTGGTCGTCACTTCACCAGCGTCTCAGGATCCGGGAGCGCCGCGGGGAAAGTGTCGCCGGTGCAACACCTCGCGCCACCTTCCCCGCGGCCGCCGGATCAGCGTTACTTGAGCGCGTCGATCAGCGCTTCGCGCTGCCGTTCGCCCAGGCCAGCGGCCCGGCGGTCGGGGTCGATCCCCGCCTGCTCGAGCAGCGCGGCGACCTTGACCGCGCCCAGGCCGGGCACCGCCTTGAGAAGCTGCGTGACCTTCGTCTTGCCGACGGTCTTGTTCTCCTTGGCCCGCTTGAGCACCGACTCGATGCTCTCCTTGCCGGACTTGATCGAAGCGAGCAGCTCCGAACGCGCCTTACGAGCCTCTGCCGCCTTGGCGAGGGCCTCGGCGCGCTGCTCCGGAGTCAACGTGGGCAGAGCCAACGTAATGTCCTTTCCTCTCAGGTCTCCGCTTTCGCGGCCGACGGTCTCAGCCGATGCTTGCAGCTGCAAGCGCTGGCCAGCCATCACTTACCACGGCCCCAGTAAACGCCACGTGCCCGCAGTACGCGCAACCGACACGCACTTATCACCCGTCGACGGGCGCGGCGGACCTGCGCGAGGGGACCCCTCGCGACCTGTGAAAACGGCCTCGATGGGCTCATTTCCACCCCCATTACCTCACCCGAACGAGAGTGTATTTCACCGCAGTTAACACAACGCATTTTCTTGTCCCGCAACGGGAATCGCGACAGAAGTGGATCATGGAAGCGCGGGGCCGCCACCCGATGGCGGGAGAGGGCCGACAAGCCGTGACCGAACTTGTTCGTGCCCGATCCGGCGGATCCGCATTAGAGTCGGGCGCACCCCAGTTCACCGGCGAACGAGCACCACGGGAGTCACCCATGTTGAGCACGATGCAGGACGGACAGCTGTCGCTCGCGAAGCTGCTGCGCCACGGCACGAAGGTGCACGCGAAGAGCGAAGTCGTCACCTGGACCGGTTCAGAAGCCCGCCGGGAGACCTATGCGGAGCTCGGCAAGCACGCCGCCCGGCTCGCGAACGCGCTGCGCGGTCTCGGCGTCACCGGCGACCAGCGGGTCGGCACGTTCATGTGGAACAACGCCGAGCACCTCGCGGCCTACCTGGCAGTGCCCGCCATGGGCGCGGTGCTGCACACGCTGAACATCCGGCTGTTCCCGGAGCAGCTGGTCTTCGTGGCGAACCACGCGGAAGACCACGTCATCATCGTCGACGGCACGCTCGTGCCGCTGCTGGCGAGCAACCTGCCGGGGATGAAGACGGTCAAGCACGTGATCGTGGCCAACGGCGACGCGTCCGCGCTGACCGCGCCCGAGGGCGTCACCGTGCACTCCTACGACGAGCTGCTGGCCGGGCAGTCCGACGAGTTCGACTGGCCGGAGATCGACGAGCGGGCCGCCGCCGCGATGTGTTACACCTCCGGCACCACGGGCGACCCGAAGGGCGTCGTCTACTCGCACCGGTCGATCTGGCTGCACTCGATGCAGGTCTGCATGACCGACAGCATGCGGCTCGCCCAGGAAGACCTGGCGCTGGCGATCGTGCCGATGTTCCACGCCATGTCGTGGGGCCTGCCGTACGCGGCGATGATGGTCGGCGCCTCGCTGCTGATGCCGGACCGGTTCCTGCAGCCCGCCCCGATCGCCGCGCTGCTGGCCGCGGAGAAGCCGACCTTCGCCGCCGCGGTGCCGACGATCTGGCAGGGCCTGCTCGCGCACCTGGACGCGAACCCGCAGGACATCAGCCACGTGCGCGAGGTGGTCGTCGGCGGGTCGGCCGCGCCGCCGTCGCTGATGCACGCCTTCGAGGAGCGCTACAACGTGCCGATCCTGCACGCGTGGGGCATGACCGAGACGTCGCCGCTCGGCAGCGTCGCGCGTCCGCCTGCCAGCGCGACCGGCGAGGAGCGCTGGGCCTACCGCTACACCCAGGGCCGTTTCCCAGCGTCCGTGGCGGCCCGGCTGATCGGCGACGACGGCGAGGAACTGCCGTGGGACAACGAGGCGGTCGGCGAACTGGAGGTGTCCGGTCCGTGGATCGCCGGTGCCTACCACGGCGGGTCGGACATCGACCCGGAGAAGTTCCACGACGGCTGGCTGCGCACCGGTGACGTCGGCAAGATCAGCCCGGACGGCTTCCTCACGCTCACCGACCGCGCCAAGGACGTGATCAAGTCCGGCGGCGAGTGGATCTCGTCGGTCGACCTGGAGAACGCGGTGATGGGCCATCCGGCGGTCGCCGAGGCGGCGGTCGTCGGCATCCCGGACGAGAAGTGGGACGAACGCCCGCTGGTCGCCGTCGTGGTCAAGGAGGGCCAGCAGGCCACCGCCGAGGAACTGCGCGAGTACCTGTCGGACAAGGTCGCGAAGTGGCAGCTGCCGGAGAACTGGACGTTCGTGGAGGAGGTGCCCAAGACGAGCGTCGGCAAGTTCGACAAGAAGCGGCTGCGCGCGTCCTACTCCGAGGGAAAGCTCGACATCTCACACCTCTGAGCGGTAAATCTCCGGCGAGTTGTCGGCCTGGGAAGGGCTTCGTGAGGGAATCTGTTGCAGGCAAGGAGCCCTTCCCAGCACGTCGGAGGAGAACTGGGGATGCAGCAGCGGAGCAGGAGGTCGTTCCTGTCGTTGGCGGGAACAGCGGCGGTGGGCGCGGTCGCGGCCGCGTGCGGGTCGAACACCGGGCGTCCGGGGGATCCGCCGCCGTCCACGGCGATGTCGGCGGGAGCCTCGACCCCGTCGCAGGCCCCGAAGGTCACGCTGCAGCAGTGGTATCACGCCTACGGCGAGGACGGCGTGCAGCAAGCCGTCAAGAACTACGCGGCCAGCTATCCGGGCGCGAAGGTCAACGTGGTGTGGAACCCCGGCGACTACGACTCGAAGATCGTCACCGCGCTGCAGAACAGCCCGGTGCCGGACGTCTTCGAGGCGCAGGTGAAGATCGACTGGGTCCGGCAGAACCAGGTGGTGGCGCTCGACGACATCATCGGACCGGTCAAGAACGACTTCAGCCCCGCCGTGCTCGCCGCGCAGACCGTGGAGGGCAAGGTCTACGGCATTCCGCAGGCCACCGACACGCAGGTCCTCTTCTACCGCAAGAGCATGCTGCAGGCCGCCGGTGTGCAGCCGCCGCAGACCGTGGACGAGCTGATCGACGCCGCGAGCAAGCTGTCGAAGGACGGCGTGAAGGGGTTCTTCGCGGGCAATGACGGCGGGGTCGGCACGCTCACCGGGCCGCTCATGTGGTCGGCCGGGCTCGACTATCTGAAGAACAACAACCGCGAGGTCGGCTTCGACGATCCGCGCGCGGCCGCCGCGTTCAGCAAGCTGCACACGTTGAACGCCAACGGTTCCCTGCTGCTCGGCGCACCCGCCGACTGGTCGGATCCGGGCGCGTTCGTCGACGGGCTCTGCGCGATGCAGTGGACCGGGCTGTGGAACGTCCCGAAGATCCGCGACGCGCTCAACGACGACTTCGGCGTGCTGCCGTTCCCGAAGCTGGACGACAGCGGCAAGCCGTCGGTCCCGGTCGGCGCGTACGGTGCGATGGTCAACGCGAAGAGCGCGCACGTCAACGAGGCCAAGGCGTTCGTGAAGTGGCTGTGGATCGACCAGACCGACAGCCAGCTGGAGTTCGCCACCCGCTACGGCTTCCACGTGCCCGCCCGGCAGAGCCTCATCGACAAAGCGCAGACGCTGCAAAGCGGTCCGGCCGCGGACGTGGTGAAGTTCGTCAAGGAGAACAGCCACCTCATCGGCGGTCCGGTGTGGACGCAGACGTCGAACACCGCGTTGTCGGACGCGGTCGCGAAGATCGCCAAGGAGGGCGCGGACCCGGTGGCGCAGACGAAGGCCGCGGTCACCGTCGCGCAGGCCGAGCTGAAACGCCTGTTCGGATGAAGCTGTCCCGGAAAACCCGGGACACGCTGGCGTTCTGGGGGTTCGTGGGTCCGTTCCTGCTCGGCCTGGCGATCTTCGCCTACGTGCCGATCGGGTGGAGCCTGTACCTGTCGTTCTTCGACGCGCGCAACACGGTCACCCCCAGCGTCTTCGTCGGACTGGACAACTACGCGCACATGCTCTCCGACGGCCCGTTCGTCGCGAGCCTCGGCACGTTCAGCGTGTTCGCCCTGTTCATCGTCCCGCTGACGTTCGTGCTGTCGCTGGCCTTGGCGGTCGGCGTGAACCAGCTGCGGTTCGCGAAGGCGTTCTTCCGTTCGGTGTTCTTCCTGCCGTTCGCGTGTTCGTACGTGGTGGCGTCGCTGATCTGGAAGACGTCGCTGTTCTCCGGCGTCCGCTACGGTCTCGCGAACACCGTGCTCGGCGTCTTCGGCATCGACCCGGTGGCGTGGACCGGCACCGTGCACCCGCCGCTGTACTGGGTGGTGCTGGTGACCGCCCGGTTGTGGCTGCAGCTCGGCTTCTACATGATCCTTTTCCTCGCCGCGCTGCAGCGGATTCCGCAGCATCTGTACGAGGCGGCGTGGCTCGACGGCGCGAAACCGGGATGGCAGGTTTTCCGGCACATCACGCTGCCGCAGCTGCGCGCGACGTCGGTGGCCGTGCTGCTGCTGAATCTGATCAACGCCTACCAGGCGTTCGACGAGTTCTACAACATCATGGGCGATTCCCGGGGTTATCCGCCGTTCGCGCGGCCGCCGCTGGTGTACCTCTACTACACCTCGCTCGGCTCCGGCGGCCAGGATCTCGGCCGCGGCAGCGCGGGCGCGATCATCCTGGCGCTGCTGATCGCCGTGGTCACCCTCCTCCAGGGCAAGCTCTTCCGGTTCGATCGGAGCGCGACATGATCCGCGCGGTGCTTCGCTGGACAGCGCTCACAGTGTCCGCGATCCTCTTCCTGCTGCCGTTCTACCTGTTGCTGCGCAACGGTCTCGCCTCGCGCGCGGAGCTCACCGCGCCGGGCTGGACGCTGTGGCCGAAGGAGATCCACTGGGAGAACTTCACGAAGCTGTTCGACCAGCAGGACGTGCCGTTCGCGCGCAGCATCGTGAACTCGGTCGTCGTCGCGGTGCTGCAAACCGTGGGCCTGCTGGTGGTGTGCTCGCTCGCTGGCTACGGCCTGGCCCGGGTGCCGTACCGGTACTCGAAGCCGGTGTTCTACGCGGTGCTGGCGACGCTGATGATCCCGACGTCGGTGACGTTCGTGCCGAGTTTCGTCGTGGTCTCGACGCTCGGCTGGCTCTCGGATTTCCGCGGCCTGGTCATCCCTGGCCTGTTCAGCGCGTTCAGCGTTTTCCTGTTCCGGCAGTACTTCCTGGACTTCCCGAAGGAACTGGAAGACGCCGGCCGCGTCGACGGCCTGTCCCGCTGGGGCGTCTTCCGCAAGATCGTGGTGCCGAACTCGCGGGGCTTCTTCGCCGCGATCGCGGTGATCACCGTGATCGGCAGCTGGAACGCGTTCCTGTGGCCGCTGATCATCGCGCAGTCGCCGGACTCGTGGACGGTGCAGGTCGCCCTGTCCGGGCTGCTGACCGCGCAGAACCCGCAGCTGAACCTGCTGTTCCTGGCCGCGGTGCTGTCGATCGTGCCGATTGTCCTGCTCTTCGCGTTCCTCCAGCGATATCTGGTACGCGGGGTCACCGAATCCGGGTTGAAAGGCTGAAAACCGTCACATCGACCCGCGACCGCGCGTAACGTTTCGCCGTTAGCCGCCGACGACTCACCGTCGCGACAGTCGCAGCAGGAGTGCACCCATGACGGACCCGTATCAGCAGCAGCCTTACCCCGGCCAGGACCCGGCGCAGGGGCATCCCTCCGGACCGGTGCCCGCGCCGGGGTATCCGGCCACGCCTGGATACGGTCAGGCGCCGGTGCCCTACGGGGCGCCGATGTACGGGGCGCCGTACGCGGCTCCGTATCCCGGGGTCACGCCGTTGAAGACCAGCGGGCTCGCGATCGCCGGGATGGTGGTCGGGATCGTCGCGTTGATCTTCTTCTGGGTTCCGTTCTTCGACGTGGTCGCGGCTATTACGGCGATCGGGTTGTCGTGGGCCGGGATGGTGCAGGGCGGGAAGCCTGGGTGGACCGGGCAGGGGATGGGGATCGCCGGGCTGGTGTGCGGGATCTTGGCGGCTATTCCTGCGGTGATCTTTTTGGTTTGGTTCTTTGTGTCGTTGTCTGCGGTGGGGGCTACTTGCGCGTTTTACTGCTGAGGGGGTACTTCGGCTCGTCGCCTGGCGGCGACATCGCTTGTGGTTGCGTGGGGCACCCCGAAGCTTGATTGTGATGACGGTCTGAGGGTGCTTGTCAAGGCGGTAAAGATGCCTTGACAAGCACCCTCAGACCGCATTTTGGCTTCGTATCGGGGTGCGGGGGTGGTGTGGGTGCAACGCTCGTTGGGTGCATCGGTGGCGGTTTCTAGCTGGGGCTAG
>NZ_JBAGKF010000018.1:0-181456 GCF_037034185.1 Amycolatopsis sp. VC5-11
GCCGGTGCGGTTTACGTCCGTGAAGGGGCCCCTCACGTCCGGAGCATGGTCGTGAGGGGAACCCTGCGGGAATCAGCGTCTGTGAGGGTTCCCCTCACGGCAGAAAGGGCCGCCGGGGAGAACCGGCGGCCCGTTGGTTTGTGGGCTGAGGCCGGGGCGGCGCAATGCGCAAGCACCCCGGCCCACAGCAGCTTTTTTTACCGGCCTTGCAGCGATTTCACGTTGTCGCCGAAGGTCCAGCCTTTTGAGCCGTCCCAGTTGATTGACCAGTCCATCAATCCCTTGAGTCCGGGGACGCTCTGGTACGCCTGCGAGACCAGGCCCGGATCCATGTAGCCGCCGCCTGCGCCTGGTTGGGCTGGGAGGCCTGGGACTTGTTTGTCCAGCGGGACGCGGATTGTGGTGCCTTGTACGGTGAGGCCCTTGTCCAGGCATTGCGTCTGCACGGTGAATCCCTGCACGGTCCCGGCTTCGTAGCTGTCGCCGGAGCAGCCGTACATGGAGCCGTTGTAGTACTGCATGTTCAGCCACCACAGTTGGCCGTTGTCGGCGTACTTCTTGATGATGGGGAGGTATGCGCCCCAGATCGAGCCGTAGGTTACCGAGCCGCCCGTTACGTATGCTGTTTCCGGGGCCATCGTCAGGCCGAAGCCGGCGGGCATTTGGGACAGTACGCCGTCGATGATGCGTTCCAGGTTTGCTTGCGAGGCGGACAGCGAATTGATGTCGCCGCTGCTCGACAAACCGGTCTCGATGTCGATGTCGATTCCGTCGAAATTGTACTTCTTCAGGATCGGCACGATGGTGCTGACGAACTTGTCGGCGACCGAGCTGGACGACAGGTCAATACCCGCTGCTGCGCCGCCGATAGACATCAGGATGGTGGCTCCGGCGTCCTTGGCCGCGCACATCTCGGCGGGCGTGGAGACCTTCACCGTCGAGTCCATGCCGTCTTCCCACTGCACGGTGCCGTCGGAAAGGATCACCGGGAAGGCGGCGTTGATGACGTTGTACCCGTGTGCGGCCATGCTGGGGTCGTTGATCGGCACCCAGCCCATGCCGGGGTGGACGCCGTTCGAGGCTCCGTCCCAGTTTTCCCAATAGCCTTGCAGCACCGAACCGGAGGGTCTCGGTTTTACCGCGCAGGTGTCCGACTGCGGAGCGGCCGCTGAGGCGGGGGCGATTCCCGCGAGCGGCAGTGCGAGCAGGGCCGCCACGGCGGTCCCGAACCAGCGCGATTTCCGTCCGTTCATCACGGCTCCCGTCCCCGGTAACGGTGGTGTCGCAACGGTAAGCGGCGCACCGGGGGATTCCTACCCCCGAACGTATGGTCTAGACAAATTCCGCCAGGGTGGTCTGGACAAGTGGACGAACACGGACCAGCCGGGCACGAGGCGCCGTGCCCGGCTGGTCCAGAAGGCCGAGAAACTAGAGTGCGGTTAATGCGTCAGCAGGCCCCGTTGTCGGTCCAGACGGCCCAGGAACCGGGTGCGCCCGGCTCAGCGCCGACGGAGTACCACGTCGAGGTCCACTTGTGGTTGTTGTACGAGACCACGTCGCCCGGACCGTAGAACGTGTTCGAGTCCCACGCCGCGATGCCGCCGCAGCCCGGCGGGGTGCCGCTGCCCACGGTCAGGGTGAAGTCCGAGGTGTGCGTGGCGTTCGCGCCGGTCGCGGTGATCGTGACCTTGCTGGTGCCCTTCGGCGTGCTGGCCGTCGTGGCGATGGTGACGGTCGCGGTGGCGCCGGACTGGATGGTCGCCGGGTCGAAGGTCGCGGTCGCGCCCGAGGGCAGGCCACTCGCGGTCAGCTTCACCGACTGCGCGTTGCCGTTGGTGATCTTGGTGGTCACCGTGGACTTGGCCGACTCACCGGGCTGGACAGTCGCGGTCGCCGGGGACAGCGCGACCGAGAAGTCGTTGCCCGCCGGCGGGTTGCCGGTGCAGGTGGCCTCGCCCGAAACCGCGCCGACCGAAACCGCGTCCCACGCCGCCTTGGTGGCGTTGAACTCGGTGCAGCTGCCCGGGAACAGGTCGACCGCCGCCTGAAGGGTGGCCTTGCGGGCCGCCTTGTGGTTCCAGGACGAGGTCTTGTGCAGCAGGCCGTTGTAGAAGATCTTGCCCGCCTTCTGGATGCCGACGCCGGTGACGCTGCTGTTGTTGCAGGTCGGGCTCGACGGCTGGCCGTCCGAGGGAGAGCTGCCCTCGGCGAGCAGGTAGAACCAGTGGTTCTGCGGGCCCGCGGCGGCGTGCACCTCGGTGTTCGGGATCGACGACGAGTAGCAGTTCGGGTCGCCGATCTGGCCCGGGTTGTACATGTAGCGGATCGGGCCCTGTCCGACCAGGTTGACGCCCTCGCCGACGGTGAAGTCCGGCTTGTCGACCGGGTTGTTCGCGTAGAACTCGGTCAGCGCGCCGAAAATGTCGCCGGTGGACTCGTTGAGCCCGCCGTTCTCGTTGCCCGAACCCGCGCCGCCCGGCGTGTTCTGGAAGATGCCGTGCCCGAACTCGTGGCCGACCACGTCCATCGACGTCGCCTGGCGCTGGTTGTCCTGCGAGTGGCCGAAGTGCGTGGACGAACCGTCCCAGTACGCGTTGACGTCGTTCAGCCCGACCGAGGCGGGGAACCCGCGGCCGTTGCCGTCGATGCCGCTGCGGCCCAGCCAGTCCTTCAGCATGTTCCACTCGGTCTGCACGCTGTAAAGCGTGTCGACGCAACCGGTTTCGAGGTCGGTGCCCTGCCCGTTGCCCCAGTTGTTGCTGGACTTCGTGAACACCGAGCCGTTTTCGCGGCCGCAGCTGATGCCCGACCGGTTCGGGTCGCGCATCGAGTACGAGCTGCCCGACCCGGTGGTGTCGATGCTGACCTGGCCGACGTAGTAGCTGTTGCCGTTGCCCGCCGCGGCGGGGGCCGCGGCGTTCGCGCCGGACTTCGCCGGGCTTTCGGCCTTCACGTCGTCGCGCTGGTCGAGGACCTTCCCGGTGGCGGCGTCGACGAAGACGTGCAGGTTGCTCGGCGCCTTCGCGGTGCGGCCCTTGACGACGACCTCGTAGGCCAGTTTCGGCTGTGCGCCGCCGAGAACGACCAGATCAGGCTTGCTCACCGTGCTCACGGTCGGCAACTGGGCGCGGGCGACCGAGGCCGCGCGCGCCGCGTCGACAGTGGGCTTGGTGCCCACGGTGATGGCCGCGCCCTCGGCGGAGTCGGTGCCGCGCACGCGGCCCGTTCCGTCGGCGACGATCACCGCATCCCCGCCGACGACCCGGAGGCCGTCGTAGGTGCGCTCGTAGGAGTTGTAATACAGCCCGGCGTCGCCCAGGGTGGTGCTGACGCGGTGCAGGCTTTCGGCCGAGCTCTTGCGGAGCCCGACCGCGCCTGCGGCGGCGGCCCGGTCGGCGGCCGCGATCGCGGTGGCCTGCGGGTCTGCGGTGGGGTGGGCGGGGGCCGCGGATGCCGGGGTCACCGGCAGCGCGAGCAGGGAAAGGGCGAGACCGGCGACACTTGCGATGCCGGTGGCGAGCCCTCTTCTGGACGTCATCGACAGTCCTTTCGGGGTACACGATGGGGAAAAGCGCAACGCGTTGAGCTGGGCTGATCAGGCCGCGGACACCGTGAGTAAAAAAGCGCTCACGGGGGCGGTCAATGCGCTGAACGGACCAGCGGGACCTCGAGGGCGATCGGGACTATTCCCCGCAAGTAGCCCCGTAGCAGGGAAAACGCCGGTTCGGGACGGGCCGGACGACTTTCGTAGGTAGTTCCTGACAACCGGCCGTTGGTAGGAGGACCGGAACCCGCTGGTGGTCCGCTTTCCCGCGTTCAGCCGCGGGCAACCGAGCCGTCACGCTCCGGTGCCGCCTCGGGCGCCCGCCGCGGCCGATCGGCCCGTAGGCTTGGCTGGTGAGCGAACAGTCTGAATTTCCCGACGGCCAGTACCCCGAACGTCCGGTGGAGCGGCACAAGGGCCCGGTGGTGCTCCGGCGCGATCGGCGCGACCAGGGCAGCACCACCGATCAGCGGCTGCTCGACTCGCGGGGGCCGAGCGACTGGGTGCACACCGACCCGTGGCGCGTGCTGCGGATCCAGGCCGAGTTCGTCGAGGGATTCGGCGCGCTGGCCGAGGTTCCGCGCGCGGTGACCGTGTTCGGTTCGGCGCGCACCAAACGCGACCACCCGGAGTACGAACTGGGCCGCAAGATCGGGGCCGCGCTCGCCGACGCCGGGTTCGCGGTGATGACCGGCGGCGGTCCCGGCGCGATGGAAGCGGTGAACCGCGGCGCGAACGAGGCGGGCGGGTTCTCCGTCGGGCTCGGCATCGAGCTGCCGTTCGAGCAGGGCCTGAACCCGTGGGTCGACCTCGGCGTGAACTTCCGCTACTTCTTCGCGCGCAAGACCATGTTCGTCAAGTACTCGCAGGCGTTCATCTGCCTTCCCGGCGGATTCGGGACGCTCGACGAACTGTTCGAGGCGCTCACGCTGGTCCAGACCAAGAAGGTCACGAAGTTCCCGGTCGTGCTGTTCGGCACCGAATACTGGGGCGGGCTGTACGACTGGATCGCGAAATCCGTGCTCGACGGCGGGAAAATCGGCGAGAAGGACCTCGATCTGCTGCATTTGACCGACGACATCGACGACGCGGTGCGCGTCGTGCAGGAGTCTTATCAGGCTTGGGAGGACACGCACTGATGCGGATCTGTGTGTTCTGCGGTTCGGCGCAGGGTTTTTCGCCGGAGTATGCCGAAGCGGCGGCCGGCGTCGGGAAACTATTGGCGCAGCGGGGAATCGGCCTCGTCTACGGCGGCGCGAGCGTCGGCACCATGGGCGTGGTGGCGAACGCCGCGCTCGCCGCGGGCGGCGAAGTGATCGGCGTGATCCCGGAAGTGCTGTCGAACGTGGAAATCGCGCACGGCGGTCTCACCGAATTGCACGTGGTCGCCGACATGCACCAGCGCAAGGCGAAAATGGCCGCGCTGTCGGACGCGTTCGTCGCGTTGCCCGGCGGGGTCGGCACCCTCGAGGAATTGTTCGAGGTGTGGACGTGGGCGCAGCTCGGCATTCACCGCAAGCCGATCGGGCTGCTCGACGTGGCCGGGTATTACTCGCCGCTGGTGGCGTTCGCCGATCAGATGCTGGAGAAGGGATTCCTGCGGCCGGAAACGCGGGAGCTGATCAGCGTCGCGTCCGACGCGGACAAGCTGGTCGACATCATGAGCCGCTCGGTCGGATAAGGCGCCTACGACGCTTTTTCGTCCGGTCGCTTGTGATAGGTGTCGACGTATTCCTGCCCGGACAGTTCCAGGATCGCGTACATGATCTCGTCGGTGACCGAGCGGCGGATCGCCGAGGACGAGTCCTGGCCCTCGTAGCGCGCGAAGTCCAGCGGTTCGCCGAAGCGGACCTTGATCTTGGCGAGCCGCGGGATTTTCGCGCCGTTCGGCTGGATGCCCTCGGTGCCGAACAACGCGACCGGGACCACCTTCGCCCCGGTGGACAGCGCGAGCGCGGCGACGCCGGTGTGCCCGCGGTGCAGCCGTCCGTCGAGCGAGCGGGTGCCCTCGGGGTAGATCGCGAAGACGCCGCCGTCGGTGAGCACCTTCCGGCCCGCTTCGAGCGCGGCGAGCCCGGCCTGTGCGTTGCCGCGTTCGACCGGGACGTACCCGAGCGCGTCGAGCGATTTCGCGATGAACCGGCCCTTGACGCCCTTGCCCGTGAAGTACTCGGCCTTGCCGAGGAACCGGACCTGCCGCGGGGTGGTGAACGTGATCACACCCGTGTCCAGCGCCGCCCGGTGGTTGGAGGCGAGCAGCACCGGACCGTCCTCGGGGATGTTCTCGACCCCCTCGACCCGGGGCCGGTAAAGCGCGCGGACCAGCGGTCCGAGCACGAAACGGACGAGCAGCGACAGCAAGGGTTCTCCCTCCGGAGGATCGGGCACCGGCTCCAGCATGGCACGATCGCCTCCATGAGCTGGTTTCACCGTCGCACCTGGCAGGAGCCCGGGTGGAGCGCCGCGGACATCCTCGCCGCCAAACGCGGCCGGACCGTGTCGGTCGTGCTGCCGGCGCTGAACGAGGAGGAAACGGTCGCCGCGGTGGTCGCCTCGGTGCGCCCGCTGCTCGGCGGAGTGGTCGACGAGCTGGTGGTCGTCGACTCCGGTTCCACCGACGCGACCGTCGAGGTCGCCGCGGCCGCCGGGGCGCGGGTGGTCCTCCGCGAGGACGTCGTGCCGGAGCTGCCGCCGCGTCCGGGCAAGGGCGAGGTGCTGTGGCGCTCGCTCGCCGCGACGACCGGCGACGTCGTGGTCTTCCTCGACTCCGACCTGGTCGACCCGGACCCGGCGTTCGTGCCGTCGCTGCTCGGCCCGCTGCTCACCGAGGACGGCGTGCACCTGGTCAAGGGCTTCTACCGCCGTCCGCTGCGGCTGGAGAGCACCGGCGGCGGCCGGGTCACCGAGCTGCTGGCGCGCCCGGTGCTGTCCGCGCTGCGCCCGGCTCTCGGCGAGCTGGTGCAGCCGCTGGGCGGCGAGTACGCGGGCACGCGCGAGTTCCTGGAGTCGGTGCCGTTCGCCGGGGGATACGGCGTCGAGATCGGCCTGCTGCTCGACGCCGAGGAGCGCTACGGCCTCGACGGGTTGGCGCAGGTCAACCTCGGCGTGCGCAAACACCGCAACCGGTCGCTGCTGCAACTCGGCGTGATGGCCCGGCAGATCCTCGGCACCGCGCTGGCCCGCTGCGGGATGCCGAGCGCGGAGGCGGCGCGGTTCACGCAGTTCGTGCAGGTGTCCGGGGAGTGGGTGCCCGACGTGACGGAGGTGCCGGTGGCGGATCGGCCGCCGATGCGCGAGGTGCTGGCCGCCCGGCAGGAATGACCTTCTGTCTACAGTGGACAGAACGCGGCTTCATCGAGATGTCATCGCCGCGCGCTACGTTCCGGAGCCGATCCGATTCGAGCAGCGGGGGCGATGGACGTGGCCAAAGACCGACTGGATCCTTCGAGCGCGCGCCGGCTGGAGCTGCGCGATCTGGTTCTTCGGCAGCCGGACCGGAACACCGTGCGGGTCTACGCGGACGACGGCAGCAGGGACGGGTTCCTGGTCGGCTGGGCCGAACTGGCTCCGCATCCTTTTCACCGGCGGCCCGCGTGGCAGACGGTTTACCGGAGCGTGCCCGGCGACGACTCCAGTTACTGGCGCGGCGGAATTGCCCGCCAGGCCGGGTACACGGCGTTGGATTACGGGGGAAGCGACGAGATCCGGCTGGCGATCGACGAGATCCTCTCGCTCGCCCGGTGGGGCGACGTCCTGGCCGCCCGCGCCGGCCGGACCGGGACTTACACCGCCACGATGCACCCGGTGCAGGCCGAGTGGCTGGCCGGTCTCGCCGAGCCGAAGGGGATCACTCATCTCGGCGACGGCCGAGTCCGGTTCACCGCTGTCGTCGTCGCGCTGTTCCGCGGATCGCCGGAATCGCAGCCGTACGTCGACGCCAACGACCTGTTCCACCTCGATCCGATGGACTCGCCGATCCAGCTCATCCGGGAACAGTGAGCGCTGGCCGACCGTCCTCCACCATGAGGATCTGGTCGAACCCGGCGACGTGCTCCGGCCGGTGCGTCACCAGCACGACGGTTCCCTTCGCCTGAGCGAGAATCCTCGCCAGGACCTCGTCGCCGTGTGCTGGGTCGAGGCCTTCCACCGGTTCGTCGAGGACCAGGACCGGCGGTGCGGCGAGTACCGCGCGGGCGAGGATCAGCCGTTGCCGTTGACCGCCGGAGAGGGCGTCGCCGTCTTGGCCGGTGTCCCGGTCCAGCGGGAGGTCGAAGCCAGCGGTTTCGCAGGCGGCGCGCAGGTCGTCGTCGGTGGCTTCCGGGTTCGCGAGCAGCAGGTTCTCGCGGACGGTCGTGGCGAAGACGTGTGCGTCGGCGAGGGCTCCGGAGATCACCGCGGGGTGCGGTCCGGTCACGGGGCGGCCGTCGACGGTGATCGAACCGGACGTGGGGGAGACGAAGCCGAGCAGGACGTGCAGCAGAGTCGTTTTTCCGGCGCCCGAGGGGCCGAGGATGCCCAACCGGGTGCCGGGCGGCAGGTCGAGGTCGATGCCTTCCAGCGCGGCGCGGCGGCCGGGATACTGGACGCCGACGTTGGTCAGCCGGAAATGCCCTGGTCCGGGGATCGGTTCGGGGGTTCGGGCCGGCGCGGCGAGGACGGCGCGCACCCGGCTCAGCGAGGCGCGGATTTCGGGGATTCGCTCGGCGGCGGGAAGCAGCGGAAGGACCAGTTCGAACAGGGCCATCGTGGTCAGGGTGAGGGCGGCGGTGACCGGGATGCTCGCGGGGCTGAGCAGCGCGACCGCGACGGTGGTCGCGAATTGCACGGCCACTCCGGCGGCAGTGGTCAGGGCGAGACGGCGGCCGGTGCGGCGGGATTCTGCGGCCAGCTTGTCGATGACCGTGGTGGCGCGGGTTTTTTCTCGTTGTTCCCAGCCGTAGGCGATGAGTTCGTGGCGGCCGAGGACGAGTTCCACGGTGCGTTCGGCGAGTTCCTGCGGCGGCTCGGGGGCTTTGCTTCGGGGGATTAACAGAAGTCCTGTTGCGAGCAGTCCGATGAGGACAATTCCGGAAAGCGGAAGGCTTACCGGCCCGGCGAAAACCACGACCGCTAGACCGACAGTGCTCGCGACCACGGCCGGTAGCGCTAGCCGGAGGATGGCGTCTTGCACGGCGTCCACATCGGACACCAGGCGAGTGACCAAGTCCGCGCCGGAGTGTTCGGCGACGCGACGGGGGAGTAGGGCCTGGTACACCCGGGTCCGGAGGGAGCCGAGGTAGCGGAGGACAACGTCGTGTCCGGCAAGGCGTTCGGCGTAACGGAGTCCGCCGCGCGCCAAGGCGAAGACGCGCACGGCGACAATCGCGAGGGTGAGCGCGGCGAGCGGAGGTTGCTCGGCGGCACGCATGAGCAGCCAGGCCGCGGTGCCGGTCAGGCCGAGTCCGGCGAGTTCGGCACCGACGGCGAGCAGGGTCGCGCGGACGAGTTTCATACCGTCACCCCATGCTTGAGTTCGACCGTCCGCGACGCGAGTGCTGCCAGCGCGGGTCGGTGTGCGACCAGGACTGCGGTGCGGCCGGGCAGCAGTTCCTTGGCACCGGCCAGCACGGTCGCTTCCGTACCGGTGTCGAGGCGAGCGGTGGGTTCGTCCAGCAGGACGAGTCCGGCTTCGGTGCGGGACAGAGCTCGGGCCAGTCCGACGCGTTGGCGTTGCCCGGCGGACAGTCCCGCGCCCAGTTCGCCGATCTGCGTCGCGTAGCCGTAGGGGAGGTCGGTGACGATGTCGTCAACGCGGCGTCCGCCGGTGTTTTCCTTGAGGGTGCCGCGAAAGAGCGTCGGACGTTGCGGTAGCCACGCAGTGTCGCGCAGCCAGGACGAGTGGTCGAGGGTGCGCAGGTCGACGCCGTCGACGAGCACTCGCCCGGCGGTCGGCTCGACGAAACCCAGCAGAACGGCGAGCAGAGTGGATTTGCCGGAACCGCTCGGCCCGACCAAGGCGAGGTGTTCGCCGGGTTGAATAGTTAAGTCTACTTCGGACAGTGCGCAAGTTTCGCCGTAATGCACGGATACGTGGTCGAATACCACTTCCGGCGGACCGAGGCGACGTGTCCGCGTGCCGGACCGGCGGATTGTCGTTGGTGCGCTGAGGATTTCTTTCCATGCGGTGAGTCCTTCCGCGGCGGCGTGGAACTTCGCTCCGGCGGCGCGCAGCGGCAGGTACGCCTCCGGGGCGAGGACCAGGACCAGCATCGCGGTGTGCGCGGTCATCGAGCCGGACAGCAGGCGGAACCCGATGGGTACCGCGACGAGCGCGATCGACAGGGTGGCGACGAGTTCCAGCACCAGCGCGGACAGGAAGGCGACTTTCAACGTCCGGATGGTGGCGTCGGCGTGCGCGTCGGCCATTTCGCGCACGATTCGGGTCTGGGCTTGCGCGCGGCCGAAGAGTTTGAGCGTCGGCAAACCTCGGACGATGTCGAGGAAGTGTCCGCCCAGTCGCGTTAGGAGTGTCCACTGTGTACGTGCTTTCGTGTGCGCACCGATCAACGCGCCGAAGAGCGGGATCAACGGGACGGTGGCGGTGACGATCAAGGCGGAGGTCAGGTCGGCAGTGAAAAGCCTTGCCAGTACTGCGACCGGGACCACGGTCGACAGCACCATCGCTGGCAAGTAGCCCGTGAGGTAGGTGGCGGTGGCATCGACGCCTTTGGTGATTCGGGTGGCGGTCACGCCGGGGTCGCCGGACGCGTCTAGCAACCGACGACGCAGGCCTGCTTGTGCCGATGCCGCGAAGTGGCTGGTGAGCAGGCCCTGCGCGACAACGAGCAGAAGCCTCGCCCCGGCGGCGACGCACAGGGCAACCGAAACGCCGCCGCCGGTGAGCAGGGTCGCGAGCCCGTCCGCCTGGACGAGCACGGTGACAGCGGTGCCGACGCCCAGCACAGCGAGCGCTGTCAGGTAGCCGCGAAGACCAGGCATGGTGAGACTCCTTTTAATAGTGCAGCAACGACTTCTCGTCGACCGGACGTCGGTGCGCTCGCCAGGTCAGCCACTGCACGACGACCAGCACGAGGAGCGTGGGCGCGGCGAACCATCCGAGCACCGCGGCCATGTCCGGCGTGGTGGCGGCCTGGTCGACGGTCAACTGGTAGCCCGCGCCAGAGGACAGGACGACCGGGAACCGCAGCACCCCGACCAGCAGCGCGGGGCACGCGCTCAGCAGCATGACGGCGGGGAGCGCCAACCGTGGTCGCCGGAGTCCGAAAAGGACTGTCAGGTAGGCGGCGAAGGCGACCGCTACTACCGCCAGTGCGGCCCAAGAACCACCGGAGAAAGCTCCCCAAACCGTCGCTGTAACCAGGAAAACGCCCACCGGAAGCAGGAACGACCGAGTCAGCCGCCGAACCCGTCCGGCAATTTCCGCCGGGCCACGTACTGCGAGGAAAACCAAGCCCTGCAAGCAGAACAGGGCGACAAACCCAAGCCCCCATAACACCGCGTACGGGTTGAACAACGCCAGAACGTCGTCTACCGGACGGCCCTGCGCGTCGAGCGGAAGCCCGCGCGTGAGGTTGCCGAGGAACAATCCCCACGAGACCGTGGTGACCAGCGCGCCCGCGGTAATGGCGAACGTCCACCCGCGCCGGTTGCCCTCCGGATGCCGGCTCCGCAGCTGCACCGCCGCGGTGAACGTGACCAAGCCCAGCAGCAACAGCACAATCAGCACGTAAGCCCCGGCGAACACCCGCCCTTCCAGATGCGGGAACGCGCCGAACAGCACGCCGACCGCCGCGACCAGCCACACCTCGTTCGCCAGGAAAAACGGGCCGACCGCGCCGAGCACGCGCCGCTGTCCAGCCTCGTCGCGGGAGAGCGCGGGCAGCAGCATCCCGACGCCGTAGTCGTAGCCTGCCAGCGCGAAGTAGCCGCCCAGCAGCAAACCGAGCACACCCCACCAGATCGTCACCACGGGGTCACACTCCACTCAGGACAGGAAGTTCGGTTTCCGCCGCGGCGACCGCCGGACCGCGTTTGGCGATCCGCGCGAGAAGCACCCAGTCGGCGATGGCCAGCACGGCGAACAACAGCGTGAAAGCGATGAAGGAGAACAGGATCTGCCCGCCGCTGACGTCGGCGACGGCGTCCGCGGTGCGCAGCTTGCCCCACACCAGCCACGGCTGACGGCCGATCTCGCGGACCAGCCAGCCCATGATCGCCGCGATGAACGGCACGGCGATCCCCGGCACCATCAGGATGAGCACCGGCCGCGCCCGCAGCAGCCGGTCGCGGAACAACAGCAGCGTGCCGACCAGCGCCGCGAAGAACGCGAAGAAGCCGATATTGATCATCATCCCGAGCGGCAGCCCGACGGCGACCGAACCCTTGAACTTGTCCGGCTGATACCCGGCGACCTCGGCGAACTGCGCGAACCCGGCCTGGACCACCAGCACGCTGCCGATCAGCGACGTCACCACCCCGATCCGCAGCGACCGGCGGAAGAAGTCGATCTCGCTGGTGCGCTTGAGGAAGTGGTACGCACTGACGCCGGTCACGAAGAAGCCGCCGGTCAGCAACGCGGCCCCGATAACGTGCGGCAGCGACGCGACCAGCGCCGGGTTGGCGAACAACGCGCCGAAGTCGTCCAGTCGCAGCACGCCGTTCTCCATCCGCGAACCGACCGGGTTCTGCAGGAACGAGTTGGCGACCATGATGAAGAGCGCGGAGGCGTACGCGGTGAGCGTGACCAGCCACAACACCGCAAGGTGCACCCACTTGTTCATCCGGCCGCGGCCGAAGATCCACACGCCGAGGAACGTCGATTCCAGGAAGAACGCCACCAGCGTCTCGATCGCGAGCGGCGCGCCGAAAACGTCCCCGGCGAACGCGGACAGCCCGGTCCAGGTCATCCCGAACTGGAATTCCATCACGATTCCGGTGACGATTCCGAGCGCGTAGTTGACCACGTACAGGCGGCCCCAGAACGCGGTCATCCGGTGCAGCTGCTCGCCGCCGCGGAGCGTCGCGCGGGTCTGCATGATCGCCACCATGGTCACCAAACCCAAGGTGAGCAGCACAAACAGGAAGTGGAACGAGGTTGTGGTCGCGAACTGGAGTCGCGCTATCGGCAGTGGGTCCATGCCGACGCAGCCTATACGTAGCGCGGCTACATGTAGCGGGAAAACCCATGAGATCGGGGTGATCTCAGGGTTTTTCCCGGACGGTTCGGGAAGGCGCGGAGATTAGCCTGCCAGGGTCAAGATGAGTAGACTGCCGACCTATGAAAGCGGACACGTTGCGCGGACACCTCGACGCGTTGCTGCTCGCCGTACTCGACGGCCGCAAGCTGCACGGATACGCGATCATCGAGGCTTTGGCGCTGCGCAGCGACGGAGCGCTCGACCTGCCCACCGGCACGGTGTACCCGGCGTTGCGCCGGCTCGAGCGCGCCGGCTGGCTTGCCAGCGAGTGGGACGTGGTGTCCGGCCGCAAGCGGCGCACCTACCGGCTCACTCGCGCCGGGCAGCAGGCGCTGGCCGCGGAACGGGTGCAGTGGCGGGAGTTCACCACGGTGATCGGTGGAGTGCTGGAACCATGACCACGACAAGCCAGACCGCGGCAAGCCCCATCGAGGCCTACCTGGCCGAACTGGACCGCGCGCTGATCGGCCGCCGCGGCACGAAAGCGGACCTGCTCGCCGAAGCCCGCGACGGTCTGCGCGACGCGGCCGAGGCGTACCGCGAGGGCGGCTGGAGCGAGGTCGAGGCGCAACGCCGCGCGGTAGCGGATTTCGGTCAGGTCCGCGAGATCGCCGGTGACTACCAAGCGGAACTGAGCATGCACAACGGCGTACGGACGCTGTGGCTGCTCGTGCTCGGCGTGCCCGCGATGCAGACGTCGTGGGAGGTGGCGCGCATCTTCACGTACGGCTCCTGGTCGCGGCTGACCACGCCGAACCCCGGCTGGTATCCGTACGTCACGCAGTTCACCCACGCCGCGATCTACGCCGTGCCGGTGCTCGGCCTGCTCGCGCTGCTGGGCACGCGGTTCCTCAGCCGCCGGTTCGACGGCGTCCGCACGGCCCGGGTCAGCCGGACGCTCGGCGCGATCGCGGTGGGCCTCAACCTGTTCTCCGTGCTGCTGCTGATCGGAGCGACCGGCGTGGTCGACGCGGCGCGGCTGTTCCTGAGCGGCCCGTGCGGCGTGCTGATGGTCGCCTGGGTGGTCCTGTCGTTCCGACTTGTCGTGCTAGCGCGACGTTCCTGGCGGCGGTGTGCCACGATCGTCGCGTGACGACCGCGCTGATCTACCTCGTAGTCATGCTGCTGGTGGCCGCCGTGGTGTTCCTCCTGGCCGCTGTGGTGTTCGGCCGGGGCGAGGAACTGGCGCCGCTGCCGCCGGGCAGCTCGCCCACTCGTCTGCCCGCCGAGGACATCACCGGCGAGGACGTCCGCCAGGTACGCTTCCAGCTGGTGTTCCGCGGGTACAAGATGTCCGAAGTGGACTGGGTGCTGCGCAGGACCGGCGTGGAACTGGACGAACTGCGCGAACGGGTCGCCCGGCTCGAGGCCGCGCAACAGCCCCGCGAAGCAGCGCACCGGAGGCCGACGGGTGAGTGACCTGGTGCTGTCCGTAGACGTCGCGGCACCGGCTGGCACGACCTGGCTCGCACTCACCGACTGGGCCCGCCAGGGTGAGTGGATGCTCGGCACGCAGGTACGGGTCGTCGAGGGCAACGGCCGCAGCGTCGGCTCGAAACTCGCGGCCTTCACCGGCTTCGGAGGCATCGGCTTCACCGACACGATGGAGATCACGACCTGGGAACCGCCCCTGCGCTGCACGGTGCGCCACCTGGGCAGCCTGGTGCAGGGAACCGGCGTGTTCCAGGTGCTGTCGAAGGGCGCCGGCCACTGCACCTTCGTGTGGGCCGAACACCTCAAACTGCCCTTCGGCCTGCTAGGCCGCGCAGGCTGGCCCCTGGCGCGCCCCGCGTTCGCCCTCGGTGTACGCCATTCACTGCGACAGTTCGCGAGGTTCGCGGAAAATTATTCAATGGGGGAACAATGACGGAGCTACTGGGCGAAGACGGCATCGCCCGCTGCAGCTGGGGTAACTCAGCCCCCGATTACGCGACGTACCACGACGAGGAGTGGGGCGTCCCGCTCCACGGCGAGGCCGAGCTGTACGAACGCCTGTGCCTGGAATCGTTTCAGTCCGGACTGTCCTGGATCACCATCCTCCGCAAACGCGAGAACTTCCGGAAAGCTTTCCGAGGCTTCGCACCGGAGAAGGTCGCCCGCTTCAGCGAAAAGGACGTCAACCGCCTCATGCAAGACGCGGGAATCGTCCGCAACCGCGCGAAGATCGAGGCAGCCGTGAAGAACGCCCGCGCTGTCGCAGACCTGGACATCCCACTGGACAAGCTGCTGTGGTCCTTCGCCCCCGCGAAACACCGCCGCCCCCGCACCATGGCCGACGTCCCGGCGATCACCGACGAGTCGAAGGCAATGGCGAAGGACCTGAAGAAGCGCGGCTTCGCCTTCCTGGGCCCGACCACCTGCTACGCGCTGATGCAAGCCACCGGCATGGTCGACGACCACGTAAAAGGCTGCTTCCGCGCAACGTGAAGTACGTGAGGGGAACCCTCACGTACACAGATTCCCCCAGGGTGGCCCTCACGACCGGCCGCTCGTTCGGTGAGGGGCCCCTTCACGGACGTAGATTCCCTCAAGGAGCCCTTCACGGACCACCCGGCAGCTGCCCGCCCCGCCCGCCACCCGCGATACGCCCCCAATGTGGCATTGGGTGCGTCAGATGCACCCAATGTGGCGTTCGGTGCATCCAACGCACCCAATGCCACATTGGGGCGCTAACCCCCACCCCAACCAAACCGCCGCCGGTGCACCCAACAATCAGTGCACCCAGCCCCCCGCAGCCGGTGCACCCAACGCGTTGAGGCACCAAGCCCATCCCGCAGCCGATGCACCCAACGAGCGAGGCACCCAGCCCTCCCCCGCACCCCGATACGAAGCTCTCCTGCGGTTCGGGGGTGCTTGTCAAGGCATCTTTCCCGCCTTGACAAGCACCCCCGAACCGTCAGCACAATCAAGCTTCGGGGTGCCCCACGCAACCCTCTTTTCTTATGCGGCGCAGCCGCTCCTCTTTAACCCTTCACTTCCCCTGAAAATTAGGCCGCCGCTTCCCCACAAACGCCTCCACAGCCTCCGCGTGATCCGCAGTACCCCCCAACTCCGTCTGCGCAGCGTCCTCAGCAGCCAACGCCTCCTCCAACGAAGACTCAGCCGCCACCCCCAACACACTCTTGATCTTCGCGTAAGCCACAGTCGGCCCAGCCGCGAGCTTCGCCGCCACCTTCTGCGCCCGAGCGGCCAGCTCCTCGTCCGGCACAACCTCCCCGACGAGCCCGATCCGCAACGCCTCCGTCGAGTCCACCGTCCGCGCCATCAACATCAACTCGGCAGCCCGGCCATACCCGATCAACCGCTGCAACGTCCACGACGCGCCCGAGTCCGGCCCAAGCCCGACATTCGCGAACGCCATCAAGAACGACGACGACTCCGCCGCGATCCGCAGGTCGCTGGCATAGGCGAAGGCCGCGCCAGCCCCGGCCGCGGTGCCGTTCACCGCCGCGATGACCGGCTTCGGCATCCCGGTGATCGCCTTGACGATCGGGTTGTAGTGGTCGCTCACCGTGTGCAGCGGGGCAGGGTCGTTCGCCTGCAGCAGGCCGACGTGCTCCTTGAGGTCCTGTCCGGCGCAGAACGCCTTGCCGGTGCCGGTGAGCACCACCGCGCGGACGTCCGGGTCCTCGGCGGCCGCGCGCAGCTCGGCGATCAGGCGCTCCTTGAGCTCGACGGTCAGCGAGTTGTACGCCTCCGGCCGGTTCAGCCGCAGGGTGCGCACGCCGTCGGCGTCGGCGGTCAACAGGACGTCGGATGTGGTCACGAAATGCTCCTCTGAAGCGGCGGCTCGGGTTCTCGGGACTGAGTCTCGCACCCTCGGCGGGCGGCATACCAGCACCGATGCGGCGGCAAATGATCGGTCCGCGTTCGCGCCCGGGCGCTGATGAGGGACAATGGGGGACGAGACCCGGCTGGCATGGGAGTGCGCGACCCGGGCGCGCCGGTTGAGACGGAGGGAGCACGCTATGGCGGCCATGAAGCCCCGGACCGGAGATGGTCCCCTCGAAGTGACCAAGGAGGGGCGGGGCCTCGTCATGCGGGTGCCACTGGAGGGTGGCGGCCGGCTGGTCGTCGAGCTCTCCGCGGAGGAAGCGAAGGACCTCGGCGCCGCATTGCAGGAGGTCACTGGCTGACCTGCGCTCTCCCCGCTCTGTCCACTGTGCACCCCGGTCTCCTTCTGGAGGCCGGGGTCGGTTCGTCTGCGCCCTAAGGTTGCTCGCTGTGCGTAACTCGCTACCACCCGTCCCCACGAAGCTGCCCGAAATCGAGGTCGTCGCCGCGACGCGCCGCGGAGTCCCGCGAGCAGTGCTGATCGCGCCGGCCGAGGCGGAGGAAGGCACAGCGTACGGGTCGAGCGGACGCGCCGCCGAAGTACGCGAAGTGCCCGAAGACGGCGACGCTCCGCGCTGGGTCGCCGGCATCGGCGAAGGCGCGCCGAAGGACTTTCGACAGACCGGTGCCGCGTTGGCGCGCGCGTTCCGCGAAGCGGCCGGGGACCGTCCGATCCGGACAGTCCAGGTCGTACTGCCCGAAGACGCGACAGCCGAGCACGCAGCCGAATTGGCGATTGGACTGTCGCTGGGCGGATACCGGTTCGTGGTCACCACGACAGAGCCGAAGCCGCCGGTGCCCGCCGTACGCCTCGTTGTCGCGCACGAGCGTGCCGTACCCACGTACGCAGACGCCGTAGCGCGCGTACGCGTTCTCGCGGCGGCTGCTGCCTTTACTCGCGACCTGGCGAACGCGCCGTCGAACATCAAGAACCCGGCGTGGCTGGCGAACACCGCGGCGAAGGTGCTGGGCGGCACGGTCGACGTGACCGTGCGGGACGAGAAGTGGCTCGCCGACAAGGGGTTCGGCGGAGTCCTGGCGGTCGGCGGCGGTTCGGCTTCGCCGCCGCGGCTCATTGAGATGACGCACCGCCCGCGCGGCGCGACGAAGCACCTGCTGTTCGTGGGCAAGGGGATCACCTTCGACACCGGCGGCATTTCGCTGAAGCCCGCCGACGGCATGCACCTGATGCGCACCGACATGGCGGGCGGCGCGGCCGTGATCGCCGCGATGCGCGCGATCGGGGAGCTGAAGCTGCCGGTGCGCGTCACCGCGCTGGTGCCCGCGGCGGAAAACCACGTCTCCGGCGGCTCGTACCGGCCCGGCGACATCGTGCGGCACTACGGCGGCCGGACCACCGAGATCGGCAACACCGACGCCGAGGGCCGGATGGTGATGGCCGACGCGCTCGCCTACGGAATCTCCCAGTTCAAGCCGGACCTGATCGTCGACGCGGCCACGCTGACCGGCGCGATGAAGGTGTCGCTCGGCCTGCGCACCGGCGGCGTCTTCGCGACGGACGACGACCTCGCCGCCCGCGTGATCGAGGCGGGTGCCCGCGCCGGCGAGGCCTGGTGGCGGATGCCGCTGGTCGAGGACTACGCGACCGGCATCGAGGGCGAACTCGGCGACGTCCGGCAGGCCCCCGGCGGCCCGGGCGGGATCATGGCGGCGCTGTTCCTGCGCGAGTTCACCGCGGGGCTGCCGTGGGCGCACCTGGACATCGCGGGCCCGGCGCGCGCGGACAAGACGTACGACGACGTGGTGCCCGGCGCGTCCGGGTTCGCGGCGCGGACGTTGGTGGAGTTCGCGGCTTCCTACGAGGGCTAGCCGGTCGCTGCCGCGGCGGAAGTCGCCGCGGCAGTGCGGGCTAGTTCTTCCCTGCCAGCTCTTCCTCGCGGCGGGTCAGCACGATCGGGTCCCCGTCGGTGATCGCGACTGTGTGCTCGGAATGCGAGGTGCGTGAGCCGTCCGCGGAACGGATGGTCCAGCCGTCCGGGTCGTAGACGATCTTGTCCGTCGTGCGAGCCAGCCACGGTTCCAGCGCGAGCGTCAGGCCGGGCCGGAGTTTCATGCCGCGGCCTGCCCGGCCGCGATTGGACACGTGCGGGTCGCCGTGCATGGTGCGGCCGATGCCGTGCCCGCCGAACTCGGTGTTGACCGGGTAGCCGTAGCCGGTCGCGACCGCCTCGATCGCGGCCGAGATGTCGCCGAGCCGGTTGCCCGGACGGGATGCCTCGATGGCGGCTTCCAGCGCTTCCTCGGTGGCCCGGATGATCCGCTGGTCCTCCTCGGCGGGCGTGCCGACGATGATCGTGCGCGCCGAGTCGGCCGCCCAGCCGTCGATGGTGACCGCGATGTCCGCGGTGAGCACGTCGCCGTCGCGAAGCGGGTAGTCGTGCGGAAGGCCGTGCAGGACGGCGTCGTTGACCGAGAGGCAGATGACGTTGCGGAACGGGCCCTCGCCGAACGACGGCGCGTAATCCCAGTAGCACGAGACGGCCCCGCGCCGCTTGATCATGCCGCGCACGTGGTGCTCGATGTCCATCAGGTTGACGCCGACGTCGGCGAGCTTGCCGACCTCGGTCAGCACCTCGGCGATGAACCGCCCGGTCACGTGCATGCGGTCGATCTCCGCAGGCGTCTTCAGCTCGATCACGACTACCTCGCGTCCTCAAGTTCCGGTATTTCTATACCGGAAACGCTAGCACGGTACCGGGATACAAATACCACCCCGGCGGCTAATCCGTCCTGCCGAGCACGTGGTCGCGGAACGCTTGGACGGCGGGCGAAAGCGGTTCCCCGGCGCGCCAGGCCAGCCCGATCGTCCGGTGGACCGGCGGGTGCAGCGGCACCTCCGCGACCCCGGCCGGGGAGCCCGGCTCGAAGCGCGGCAGGAGCGCGACGCCCAGCCCGGCTCCGACGAGTCCGCGGACAGTGTCGGATTCCTGCCCCTCGAAGGCGACCTTCGGCGTGAAACCGGCGGCAGCGCAGAGGTCGTCGGTGATCCGGCGCAGTCCGTAGCCGGGTTCCAGCAGCACGAACGGCTCGTCGGCCAGCTCCGCGACGCGCACGCTGCGCCGCCCGGCCAACCGGTGCCCGGCCGGGACCGACAGATGGATCGGCTGCCGGTCGAGCACGACGGTCTCCAGCCGTTCGTCCTCGACGACCGGGGCAAGCAGAGCGAGATCGAGTTCGCCGGACACGAGCCGGTCGACCATGTCCTGCAACGAACCCTGCACGAGGGAGAACCGGGCGGTCGGGGCCTGTTCGCGATACCTGCGCAGCAATTCCGGCACCAGCGACCGGCCGAGCAGGTGCAGAAATCCGAGCACGACGCGGCCGCTCGCCGGCTCGATCTCCTCGCGGGCGAGGCGGACCCCGGCGTCGACCACGGGAAGGGCGCGTTCCGCAGCGTCGGCCAGCAGTTCGGCGGCGCGGGTGAGCCGGACACCGCGCCCGTCGGGCACGGTCAGCGGTGCGCCGAGGGTCTGTCCGAGCGCGGCCAGTCGCCTGCTGACTGTGGGTTGCGGCACTCCGAGGAGCTCGGCCGTGCGAGTGACGTTTCCGGTGCTTCGCAGTGTGGCCAGCAGACACAGGTGCGGGACGAGCTGCGCAGTGAGGCTCTCATTCGGCACGGTATGAATGATGGCAGATCTGCGTATTAGACGTATTGATTAGCGAAGCTTACTTTCGAGGTCATGCTGTCCTCCGCCCGCCGGGCCAAGGTCGCGGTCGCCGCCGCGGGCTTCACGTCGTTCGCCCTGCTCTACGCCCCGCAGGCGGTCCTGCCGCAGCTCGCCGGGCAGTACCACCTCGATCCCGGCGGCGCGGCGCTCGCGGTGAGCGTGGCGACCGGCGCGCTGGCGATCTCCGTGCTGCCCATCGCCGCGTTGTCCGAGGCGATCGGGCGGCGGCCGGTGATCATCGCGTCCGTCGTGCTCTCCTCGGTGCTCGGGCTTCTGCTTCCGCTGATGCCGAACTACCCGCTGCTGCTGGTGCTGCGCGCGGTGCAGGGCGTCGCGATCGCCGGATTCCCCGGCGTGGCCACCGCTTATCTCGTGGAACGGCTCGGGAAGACCGGCGTCGCGGCCGCGGTCGGCGCGATGATCGCGGGCAACACCATCGGCGGCATGACCGGGCGGCTGGCCACCGGGTTCACCGCCGGTCCGTTCGGCTGGCGCGGCGCGCTGTACGTGGTGGCTGGGCTTTCGCTGGTCTGCGCGGTCGTGACTGTGGTGACGCTGCCGCCTTCGCCGGTCCGGACGGGGGAGCGGCAGGGCCTTCGCGACATCGGCGTCGGCCTGCTTTCCGCGGTGCGCCGGCCGGTGTTGCTCGCGCAGTACGCCGTCGCGCTGCTGGCCATGGGCGCGTTCGTCGCGCTGTACAACGCGGCCGGGTTCCGGCTGACCGGCGAGCCGCTGAACCTGTCGCCGGCGATCGCGTCGCTGGTGTTCGTGTCGTACGCGCTGGGCTCGGTTTCCTCGGCCACGGCCAACCGGTTGTCCGCGCGGATCGGCCGTCGGCAGGCGCTGGTCGGAGCGCTGTTGCTGACCGCCGTCGGGGCGCTGCTGACGATTCCGGACTCGCTGCCGTTGATCGTCGTCGGCTTCCTCGTGCTGACGACGGCGTTCTTCGCCGCGCATTCGATCGCGAACAGCTGGGCCGCAGCTGAGGCCCCGGAGAACGCGCGCGGACAGGTCGGCGGGCTGTACATGCTCATGTACTACCTGGGCAGCAGCGTCGGCGGCGGGGTCGGCAGCGTCGTCTACGGAGCGGACGGGTGGAGCTGGTTGATCGTGGCCGTCGTGGTGTGGCTCGGGCTGGCCGTGGCGGCGGTGCAGGTGGGCACGCGGGTGCGGAGCGAGAAGCGGGTGCTGGTGGGGAGCTGACCGCTCACGAGCACGCGGTGGCCACCAGCAGTCCGCCGCCGACCGGCAGCAGCGCCGGGATCAGCCGGTCGTCCTCGCGGACCGCTCGCGCGACCTCGCGCAACGCCATCGTCTCCGGATCGCGCCGCGCCGGGTCGGTGAGCCTGCCGCCCGCCAGTACCTGGTGGAACACGATCACCCCGCCGCGGCGCAGCAAGGCCACGCCCTGCTCGTAGTAGCCCGGGTACTCGATCCGCGCGGCGTCGACGAACACCAGGTCGTAGCCGCCCGGCGTGAGCCGCGGCAGCACGTCCAGCGCGCGGCCGACGATGAGTCGCATCCGGCCCGGCGGATAGCCCGCCTCGAGGAAGGTCTTGCGCGCCGCGCGCTGGTACTCCGGCTCGACGTCGATCGAGGTCAGCACGCCGTCGGGGGCCATCCCGCGCAGCAGGTACAGCCCGCTCACGCCGGATCCGGTGCCGACCTCCACGACCGCCCGCGCGGCGACCGTCGCGGCGAGAAACCGCAGCGTCGTGCCTGCTCCGGGGGCCAGCGGGGCGCACCCGAGGTCGACCGCGCGCAGCCGTGCCGCGGCCAGCACGTCGTCGTCGGGCAGGTACCCGTCGACCTGCTCGGCGCCGACCGCCCCGGTCTCGGCCGCCGCCTCTGTCCCCGAACTCACGCGCGAAGGTTAGCGCTGGTTGTCGATAAATCAGCGAAGGCTCCCTGGTAAGCGCCTTCCGGCCCGGGGGAAAGCCCGCGATCGCCCTGGAAAGGACCTCGCCGGCCAACTTCTCAGGCTGCTCTCAGATCGGTCTCATGAGTTCCATAAGGAAGACCGACAGACTGAGTCTCAACCACACGGGAACACCGTGTGCCCGGCCCGCGTTGGCAGAGGTGAAGAGGAGTTGACCCAGATGGAGGTGCCTGCTCCCCTGATGCAGAACGCCGAACTGCCGGAAGCCGCCCCGGTGACCGTGGACGCAGCCGAGACGGCTTGGACGCCGCCCTCGTGGGACGAGGTCGTGCGCGAACACGCCGACCGCGTGTACCGGCTCGCCTACCGCCTCACCGGCAACACGCACGACGCCGAGGACCTGACCCAGGAGACGTTCATCCGCGTCTTCCGGTCGCTCGCGTCGTACAAGCCCGGCACCTTCGAGGGCTGGCTGCACCGGATCACCACGAACCTGTTCCTCGACATGGCGCGCCGCCGCTCGCGCGTGCGCATGGAGGGACTGCCCGAGGACACCGACCGGATCGTCGGCGACGACCCGAGCCCCGAGCAGCACTACAGCGACACCCACCTCGACCCCGACCTGCAGGAGGCGCTCGACGAGCTGCCCCCGGAGTTCCGGGCCGCGGTCGTGCTGTGCGACGTGGAAGGACTGTCGTACGAGGAGATCGGCGCGACGCTGGGCGTCAAGCTCGGCACCGTGCGCAGCCGCATCCACCGCGGCCGCTCGGCGCTGCGCGCGTCGCTGGAGCGCCGTCGCGCGGCCCGGGAGGAATCTGCGAAGGTGCCCGTATGACCGGCTGGCGTTTCGCCGAATCCCACCTCATGCCCGACGCGGTAGTCGCACTGGTCGACGGCGAGCTGACGCCGGTCGCCCACGACCGCGCGCTCGCGCACCTCGCGCGCTGCCCGGACTGCGCGGCCGAGGTGACGTCGCAGCGGCAGGCCGTCGCGGCGGTGAAGGACGCGGGCGCGCCGTCGATGTCGGCGGGCTTCCTGGCCAGTCTCCGGTCCATTCCGGAGCACACTGACCTGCCGGGCACGCCGGACAACCTCGCGGTCACCGCGGATGGTCAGCTGGTGGCGATCCAGCGGCCGGACCGGGTGGCTGGACTGCGCGACGCGGGGGTGCTCGGGGGTGCTGCGCCGTTGGGAACAACCGCGCCGCTCGGGCAGTCGGCGAACGTGCTCGGCGGCGGTCGGTTCGCTTTCAGCCGGAAGCGGGCGGCGCAAGGAGCCGGAGTCGTGGTGTCCGGGCTCGTGCTGAGCGCGCTCGCGCTCGTCGGGACCGCGGCGGATAGCGGGGACGGGTCCGGCGGGAGTGGGCCGGTTCGGACGCCTAACGCTAATTTGCTGCCAGCGAATATGAATGTGCCTCGGGCTGGTGGGTCTTCTTCCTCTCCTGCGCCTTCTCCTTCGTCTTCGCCGGAGCCGGAAGAAGCTGGGGTGGTTCGGGCTGGGGCTGCTGTCGCGGCTCGGTAGATCGCGGGTGGCTCGTCGCCTGGCGGCGACATTGCGCCCCTTCGTTGCGTGGGGCACCCCGAAGCTGATTGTGATGACGGACGGCGGGTGCTTGTCAAGGCGGGAAAGATGCCTTGACAAGCACCCGCCGTCCGCATTTTGGCTTCGTATCGGGGTGCGGGGGTGGTGTGGGTGCCTCGATGCGTTGGGTGCACTGGCTGCGGTTTTGGGCGCGCGGGGTGGGGGCGTGGTTGCGGTGGATTCGGCGGGCGGCGGTTGGGGGCGGGGTTAGCGCCCCCAATGTGGCATTGGGTGCGTGGGACGCACCGAACGCCGCATTGGGTGCGTCAGATGCACCCAATGCCGCATTGGGGCGCATCCCTGGCGGGGCGGGGGTGGTCCGTGAAGGGCTCCTTGAGGGAATCCAGGTCCGTGAAGGGGCCCCTCACTGACTGGCGGCTGGCGGGCGGGGGTGTGGGAGTGGCAGGCAACAGGCATTTCACTGCGGCCTGGGCACACTCATCCCTAGGCTTGGGTATCGTCGACTCCCAGCCAGACTGAACCGCATCCCGGGGAATGATGACCGACCAGCCGAACGCTAATTCTGATCAGTCCGGTGCCGTCGGAACGGACCGGTTGGGGCCTCGGCCGCTTGAGCGGCCCGCGGTCGACCAGCAGCAGGCGGCTGTCTTCGGGCGGCCGCACGGGGTCGAGGGGGCGTTCGACAAGCTTTACACCCCTGCGCCCAACGGGAACGGGCAGAAGCTCAATCTCGCGCCGCCTACGCCGGAGTCGCTGGCGGAGGCGTTCAGCCGTCCCGCGGGGGCCGAGGGAGTGCGGCTGCAGCGGCCGCTCGAGGCTTCCGGGGAGAGCGGTACTTCCGAAGATCCGTTGTGGACGGACGCCAGCGATCCGTGGCGGGATCCGGCGGCCGGGGCGGTGTTGGCTGGGCCCGCGGTCGCTCCGGAGGAGGACGAGGCCGAGAAGCCGAAGCTGCCCAAGGGCGCGCAGTTGAGCTTGCCCGAGGTGTTGTTCGGGCGGCGGGTGCAGCCGAAGGCGTTGGCTTTGCTGGGGGTCGTCGCGCTGGTGATCGGCGCGGTGGGCGGGCTGGTCGGCTGGTGGGTCGCGGACACGGGGTCCGCGTTGACCGGCAGCGCCACGATTTCCGAGGCGGAGGCGGCCAAGGAGCGGCCGCCGGGGTCGCTCGCGGACATCGCGCGGCGGGTGTCGCCCGCGGTGGTTTCGCTGGAGGTCGTCAAGCCTGGCGCGGACAGCGGCGAGCAGGGCTCCGGCGTGGTGATCGATCCGCAGGGGTACGTGCTGACCAACGAGCACGTGGTCGCGACGGCGGTCGGCGACGCGGCTACGAAGATCACCGCGGTGTTCAACGACGGGACGCGCACCGAGGCCAAGATCGTGGGCGCGGATCAGAAGACCGACCTCGCCGTGGTGAAGGTCAACGTGACCAACCCGGTCGTGATGCAGGTCGGGAAGTCGTCGGATCTGCAGGTCGGGGACGCGGTGATCGCGGTCGGCTCGCCGCTCGCGCTGCAGAACTCGATCACCGCGGGCATCGTCAGCGCGCTCGACCGGCCGGTCACCGCAGGCGGCGACAACGGGGCGGCTCCGGTCACCTATTCGGCCATCCAGACCGACGCGGCGATCAACCACGGCAACTCGGGCGGTGCGCTTGTCGACTCGACCGGGGCGCTGGTCGGGATCAACTCCGCGATCCGCTCGTCCAGCTCCGACGGCGGCAGCATCGGCATCGGGTTCGCCATTCCCAGCGACTACGCGATCAAGATCGCCAAGGCGCTGATCAAGGACGGCAAGGTCAAGCATGCCGACATCGGGATCAACGCGGCCTCGACGGTCGCCGGCTCGACCACGATGGGCGCGCAGGTGCGCAACGTCGCCCCGGGCGGACCGGCGGCGTCGGCGGGGATCAAGGAAGGCGACGTGATCACCAAGGTTGGCGACCACGTCGTGCGCGACTCCGCCGAACTGACCGTCGCGGTGCGCAGCCACGATCCCGGCCAGGTCGTCCCGGTGCAACTGGCTCGCGACGGCGCGCTGCTGGTGGTGGACGTCACTCTTGGGTCGGACTGACACCCGTTCTTAAGCTCCCGTGCGACGTTCGGGCCTGCCGGGACGAGAAACGGCCCGGGTAGTCTTGGGCGGGGCAGCACCGAGCGGAGGTTTCACGGGTGTTCGACAGTGTCGGCTGGGGCGAGATCCTCGTGATCATCATCGCGGGGCTTTTCATCCTCGGACCCGAACGGCTGCCCGAAGCGGCGGCCTGGATGGCGAGGAGCGTCCGCAAGGCCCGCGACTTCGCGACCGGCGCGCGCGAGCAGCTGCGCGAGGAAATGGGCCCCGAGTTCGACCAGTTGCGCAAACCCCTGGAAGACCTGCGTGGCCTGCGCAACCTCGATCCGAAGCGGGTTGTCGCGCAGCATTTGTTCGACGGGGATTCGGATCCGCTGGGGTTGAACGGGTTCAAGAACGAGCTCAACGGATCGAACGGGAACGGCTCCAACGGTGCTCCGACGATCAAGCCGCAGACCGCGTTGCCGCAGCCGGAGCCGTTGAAGCCGGGTGAGCGTCCGCCGGTGGATCCGGACGCGACCTGATTCCTCGCGAGGAGATGGATCCCGAGGCTGACCAGTTGCGGAAGCCCTTGGAAGACCTGCGCGGCCTGCGCAATCTCGATCCGAAGCGGGTTGTCGCGCAGCATTTGTTCGACCGGGATTCGGATCCGCTGGGTCGAACGGGAACGGCTCCAACGGTGCTCCGACGATCAAGCCGCAGACCGCGTTGCCGCAGCCGGAGCCGTTGAAGCCGGGCGAGCGTCCGCCGGTGGATCCGGACGCGACCTGATTCCTCGTACGACCAGCCGGGCGACGCGCTGATCAGGCTGGGTAGCCTCAGGGCATCAGCTCAACCGACCCTGGAGGTTCCCGATATGTCACGCCGTGCGGCTGCGCTGGCCGGAACGATCGCTGCGGCCGCCTTCGCCGTCGCCGGGTGCAGTGCCGACGACGAGCCCAGCACCAAGGCGCCCGCCACCTACACTTCGGTGCCCGCCCCGGCGATGCCGTCCTCTTCGGCCCCGTCGAACGCTCCGTCGAGCGCTCCTGGGAACGGCAGTGCCACCGGTGAGCAGCCGAACGTCAAGCGCGGCGCGCAGACCGGCGAGGCGGGTGTCGACGTACTGGTCACCGTCGCCTACCAGGGCGGGAAGGTCACGCCGCCGGCTGAGGTCGTCGACGTCAAGGTCGGCAACAAGGTGAAGATCCTCGTGTCGTCCGACCAGCCGCAGAACATCGACGTCCAGGACCTGCCGGACAAGTCGGGCGACGTGTCCGCGAAGAAGCCCGAGGACATCGACTGGACCGTGAGCAAGCCGGGCGACACCAAGGTGACGCTCCGCGAGTCCGGCGCCCTCCTGGTGACGATCCACGCGTCCTAAAAAGCACAAAAAAGAGGCGTGCACCTGGATCAGGTGCACGCCTCTTTGCTGAGCAGGATCAGCGTCCGGCGGGGCTGACGTTCAGCATCATCCCGGCCAGCCCGCGCGCCCGGACCGACAGCTGCTTCGCCGCGTCCTTCAGCACCAGCGCCGCCGGCGCCTCCGGATCGGACAGCACGATCGGCGTGCCCTCGTCGCCCTGTTCGCGCAGCCGCGGGTCCAGCGGGACCTGGCCCAGCAGCGGCACCGTGGAGCCCACCGACTTCGACAGCGAATCCGCCACCGTCTGGCCGCCGCCCGCGCCGAAGACCTCGATGCGTTCGCCGGTCGGGGTTTCCAGCCACGACATGTTCTCGATCACGCCCGCGACGCGCTGCCGCGTCTGCATCGCGATCGCGCCCGCGCGCTCGGCCACCTCGGCGGCGGCCTGCTGCGGCGTGGTCACCACGAGGATTTCCGCGTTCGGGATCAGCTGCGCCACCGAAATCGCGATGTCGCCGGTGCCCGGCGGCAGGTCCAGCAGCAGGATGTCCAGGTCGCCCCAGAACACGTCGGCCAGGAACTGCTGCAGCGCGCGGTGCAGCATCGGGCCGCGCCACACGACCGGGGTGTTGCCCGGGGTGAACATGCCGATCGAGATGACCTTCACGCCATGCGCCTGCGGCGGCATGATCATCGTGTCGACCTTCGTCGGCTTCTCGCGCGCGCCCAGCATGCGCGGCACCGAGTGGCCGTAGATGTCCGCGTCCACCACGCCGACCGACAGGCCGCGCTCGGCCATCGCCACGGCGAGGTTCACCGTCACCGACGATTTGCCCACGCCGCCCTTGCCGGACGCCACGCAGTACACCCGCGTCATCGAACCCGGCTGCGCGAACGGGATCACCGGTTCCGCCGCGTCGCCGCGCAGCGATTTGCGCAGCTCAGTGCGCTGCTCGTCGCTCATCACGTCCAGCTCGACCTTGACGTCGGCGACGCCGGCGAGCTTCGAGACGGCCTTCTTGGTGTCCTCGGTCAGCGTCGCCTTCAGCGGACAGCCCGCGACCGTGAGGTAAATCCCGACGGTGACCAGCCCGTCGTCACCGACCGCCACGTCCTTGACCATGCCGAGGTCGGTGATCGGTTTTTTGATTTCCGGGTCGTACACGTCCTTCAGCGCGGTGCGGACGTCGTCGACGCTGGGGAGCTGCTGTGTACCAGTCACGCTTCCATCGTACGTACTGCCCAGTTCAGCTTTGCTTGGCCTTGCGCGGCTTGGAGTCCACGTCGAGATCGTCGCGCAGCCGGTCGAGCTCGCTGCGCAGGTAGTCGCGGGTCGCGACCTCGCCGACCGCCAGCCGCAGCGCCGCCAGTTCGCGGGCGAGGTACTCGGTGTCCGCCTTGGTCTGCGCGGCGCGCGTGCGGTCCTCTTCCAGCGACACCCGGTCCCGGTCGTCCTGGCGGTTCTGCGCGAGCAGGATCAGCGGCGCGGCGTACGCGGCCTGCGTCGAGAACGCCAGGTTGAGCAGGATGAACGGGTACGGGTCCCACCGCAGCGACACCGCGACCAGGTTCAGCACGATCCAGACGACCACGATCAGCGTCTGCCAGAACAGGTACTTCCCGGTGCCGAGGAAGCGCGCGATCCGCTCGGTGAACCGGCCGAAGGTGTCCGGGTCGATGTTCAGCCGCAGGCGGGCCTGGCTGCGCGGCTGGTCGAGCCTGCGGCCGGTCCTGAGTTCAGGCACGTTCGGCCTCCTCCAGATCAGCGCCGTCGGCGCCATCGGTGACGTCGTGCAGCCCGGTTTCGCGCCAGTCGTCGGGCAGCAGATGGTCGAGCACGTCGTCGACGGTGACGGCGCCGAGCAGGTGGTCCTCGGCGTCGACGACCGGGCCGCAGGCCAGGTTGTACGCCGCGAAATACCGGGTGACCTCGGACAGCGTCGCTTGCGGGCGCAACGCGGTGAGGTCGGTGTCCACCGCGCTGGCCACCAGTTCGGCGGGCGGTTCGCGCAGCAGCCGCTGGAAGTGCACGACGCCGACGAACCGGCCGGTCGGCGTCTCGGTCGGCGGACGGCACACGAACACCATGCTGGCGAGCGCGGCGGGAAGTTCGGCGTTGCGGATGTGCGCCAGCGCCTCGGCGATCGTCGCGTCCGGCGTCAGCACCACCGGTTCCGGCGTCATCAGACCGCCCGCGGTGTCCGACGAATACGCCAGCAGCCGTTTGACCGGCGCGGATTCCTCCGGCTCCATCAGTTCCAGCAGCCTGCTCTGCTCGGCGGGCGCGAGTTCGGCGAGCAGGTCGGCGGCGTCGTCCGGGTTCATCGCCTCGAGGATGTCCGCGGCGCGTTCCTCGGCGAGGTAGGACAGCAGTTCCTTCTGGTCGTCCTCGGGAAGCTCCTCGATGACGTCCGCGAGCCGTTCGTCGTCCATCGCGTCGGCGACCTCGTGCCTGCGCTTCATCGGCAGGTCGCGCAGGGTCGCGGCCACGTCGACCGCGCGCATCGTGTCGAACAGCATCAGCAGCTGGCCCGCGCCTTGCGGCTGTCCGGCGAGGTCGGTGAGCCCGAGCCCGGCGACCTCGTTCCACGGCAGCACCTGCATCGCGGTGCGCCGCCTGCTCAGGGACAGCCGGGTCGGCCGTTCGCGGACGGCGAGTTTCGCCAGCACCCAGTCCCGGGTGCGGGTCGGCTCCATCGCCGCGTCGACCACGGTCACCCGGGTGTCCGCGCCGGTGAGCGTCGCGTGCGCGTCGAGAAGCTGGCCGCACACCAGCACCTCGTTGGGCCGCTGGTGGAAATGCCGCATGTTGACCGAACCCGTGGCCAGCGTCACGGCGTTCGGTTCGATCGAGGTGACCCGCAGCATGGGCACGAACACCCGCCGCCGGGTCGCCAGCTCCACGACCATGCCGAGGATCCGCGGCGGCTGCTGGTCCAGCCGCAGCCCGGCGACCACGTCGCGGACCTTGCCGATCGACTCCCCGTCGGGCCCGAACACCGGCAGACCCGCGAGCTGTGCTGCGTAAACCCGGTTTGTGCCTGCCATGGCGCCGACACTATCGGCTGGCGCCCGAGTGCGCTCGTGCCGCGACTCGGCGAATTCTCAGCCTGCCATGGCCCACCGGGTGAGCGTGGGCAGCGCGTCCGCGGACGGGCCGTCGTCATCCTCGGGCAATCCGCCGAAATCGACCAGATCCTGGGCGTGCCACAGCCTGTTCTGCACCGCCCGGACGAGCGTCCAGGCCTTGGCGCGGTCGCGGTCCAGCCCGCTCGCGGCGAGCTTCGAGTCCAGTGTGGATTCACTGAACCGGTTCCACAGCAACGAAAGCACGCCGTACTCGAGGTCGCCGGCGAGCGGCTTCGGGTCGATCACCAGCCACGGCTCGCGAATGCCGGACAGCACGTTCTCGTAGTGCAGATCCTCGTTCACCAGTGCGTTTCCGGCTTCCGGGCCGAGGTCACGGCAGACCTCGAGCGCCGCGTCCAGCTCTCGGCGGGGGAGCGGTTCGGCCAGCTCCCGCCACGATTTGGGCAGTTCTTCGAGCAGTTCCTCCGCGACTGCGGACAACGTGCGGGTGAGCTCGGCGGGCGCGGGCACGGCGAGCCGCCGGGCGAGTTCGCTCATGATCTCGACGGCGGGCAGCAGCGGTTCGTCCTCCAGCGTCCGGCTGTCGTCGAGGCGTTCCAGCAGCATCACGCCGTCCTCGGGCGCGGATTCGAGCAGCAGCACCGATCCTCGACCGGCCCATGTGGACAGTGCGAGCGGCTCGTCGCGCGATTCTTCCTCCACCCAGCCGAGTTTCAGCACGACGCGGGAACCGTCCGCGCGCCGGGCGGGCTGGACGACGCCGACGTAGCCGTGCCGGGCGGTGTCCTCGAACTCCAGCCCCCACTTCCGGGCGTACCGCTGCGCGAGCGCGGGCAGCGAGGCGAGCCACGGGACGGCTTCCGGACCGAGCACCTTGGGGGCGCGTTCAGCGAAGACGGGCGGGATCTCCAAAACGGTCACAACGCCCATCCTGGTCGGGCGCGCAAACCGTTTCCGGGGCTGTTTCGCGCGCGTACAGTGAACGGATAGGGGTTTGGCGAACCCGGGAGCTGCCATGATCGTCGAGATTGTCAGCGCGGTGGTCGTCGCGGGCGGGGTGTGGCTCGCCTCCGCGGTGCGCGTGGTCAAACAGTACGAACGCGGGCTGGTGTTCCGGTTCGGCCGGGTGCGGCCGGAGGTCCGGGATCCCGGGCTGGCGCTGCTGCTGCCGATAGCCGACCGCATGCAGAAGGTGAACATGCAGGTCGTGACGCTGCCGGTGCCCGCGCAGGACGGGATCACCCGCGACAACGTCACCGTCCGGGTGGACGCGGTCGTGTACTTCAAGGTGATCGACCCGGTGCTGGCCGCGGTCCACGTGCAGGACTACCGGTCGGCGATCGGCCAGGTCGCGCAGACGTCGCTGCGGTCCATCATCGGCAAGAGCGACCTGGACGACCTGCTGTCGAACCGCGAACGGCTCAACGAGGGCCTCGAGCTGATGATCGACAGCCCGGCGCTCGACTGGGGCATCCACATCGACCGGGTCGAGATCAAGGACGTCGCGCTGCCGGAGTCGATGAAACGCTCGATGTCGCGCCAGGCGGAGGCCGAACGCGAACGCCGCGCCCGGGTGATCTCCGCGGACGGCGAGCTGCAGGCGTCGCACAAGCTCGCCCAGGCCGCCGCGACGATGGCGGACACCCCGGCGGCCCTGCAGTTGCGGCTGCTGGAGACCGTGGTGCAGGTGTCGGCGGAGAAGAACTCGACGCTGGTGCTGCCGTTCCCGGTGGAGTTGCTGCGGTTCCTGGACGCGCGGACCGACCCCGCGGCGCCGGCCGCGAAACCGCCGGAGCCGCGAGCACCGTCGGCGTCGGAAGCGGCCAGCAACGGACAGGTCGCGCCGCCCGCGAGCGAGGCGAGCGACGTGCCGGATCAGCGGTCGAGGTAGCCGTTCATGCCGAGGACCAGCAGCGTCACGAAGAAACTGCCCCACAGCGCGGCCATGACGTAGCCGACCACGACGGCCGACAACGCCATGGTGCGGCCGCCTGCCTCGTTGCGGTTGGCCTTGGCCAGCGCGACGTGCCCCATCACGATGCCGGGGATCGCGAGAACGCAGGTCACCAGGCCGAGCACGGAACACACCAGCGCGCCGGTCGCGAGCCCGCTGTCGCTGGTGTTCGGGTACGGCCGGTAGGCACCGCCGTACGGAGGCGGAGCCGGGAAGCCCTGGTACGCGGGCGGCGGCGCGAACGGATCCGGTTGCGCCGCAACGGGGTACGGCGTCGCGGGCGGTTCCGCGGCGGCAGCCGGCTGCTCACCGGGCAGCACCGCGACCGGTCCGGGATCGGGTGCGGTCCAGCCCGGCGGCGGGACGGGGCGAGTCGGTCTCCGCGGTGGACGACACGGCGTCCGCCGGAGCCTCGTACGGCGTGGGATCGGCGGTGGCCGGTGGCTCGTAGGGAGCGGGGTCCGCGGTCGGCGGCGGCTCGTACGGCACCGGATCGCGGTCGGACGGGGTGGTCATCGGGGCTCCCTCACGGTGCCGGGTTCGGAGGACGACGCTACCGGGTTTCGCGGCGGCATCAGCCGAAAACGCCGGACTGGACCAGCGCGCGCACGACCAGCGGGACGGCGATGCCCCAGACGATCAGCGCGGCGTAGCCGATCACGAACCCGGCGACCGCCAGCGCGCCGCCGGTGCCGCGGCCGCGCCGGGCCCGGTAGAACGCGACGTGCCCCATCACGATCCCCGCGATGGCCATCGGCCCGCACACCACGAACCCGGCGATCGAGCAGATCAGGGACCCGATCGCGAGCCCAGCGCCGGGCGCCGGACCCCGCGGCGGATAGGGCTGGTGCTCGTACGACGGGTGCTCGTAGCTGTCGCGGCCAGCAGGCTCGTCGCTGCCCTCGCTCATCGGGATCCTTCGCGGTTTCGGGTGGATCAGCACCTTATCCGCACCTTAACGGGGGAAACCGGGGCTGGGCGTGAGCACCCTCATAGCCGCTCGGGCGCGAACCAGTCATACTCCCCGGTAACCCAGCGCCGGGAGCCGGCGTCGCCGCCGAAGGGAGCCCAGTGATGGCCCGTCTTGCCCGGACCGCCGGCCTGACCGATGTACAGCAGGAGATTCTGTCCACGGTGCGCTCGTTCGTGGACAAGGAGATCATCCCGCACGCGCAGGCGCTGGAGCACGCGGACGAGTACCCGGCGGAGATCGTCGAGGGCATGAAGGAGATGGGCCTGTTCGGGCTCACCATCCCGGAGGAGTACGGCGGCCTGGGCGAGTCGCTGCTCACCTACGCCTTGGTGGTCGAGGAGATCGCGCGGGGCTGGATGAGCGTGTCCGGCGTGATCAACACGCACTTCATCGTGGCGCACATGATCAAGCAGCATGGGACGCCGGAGCAGAAGCAGCATTTCCTGCCCCGGATGGCGACCGGCGAGGTCCGCGGCAGCTTCTCGATGTCGGAGCCGGATCTGGGGTCGGACGTGGCGGCGATCAAGACCCGCGCTAAGCGCGAGGGCGACGACTACGTGATCGACGGCGCGAAGATGTGGCTGACCAACGGCGGCTCCTCCAACCTGATCGCGCTGCTGGTGAAGACCGATGAGGGCGCGGAGAAGGCGCATCAGAACCTGACGACGTTCCTGGTGGAGAAGCCCTCGGGGTTCGGCGAGGTGCTTCCGGGGCTGACGATCCCGGGCAAGATCGACAAGATGGGCTACAAGGGCGTCGACACCACCGAAGCGGTGTTCGACGGCTTCACGATCGGCGCGGACAAGGTGCTGGGAGAGGCGCCGGGCAAGGGCTTCTCGTACATGATGGACGGGGTCGAGGTCGGCCGGGTGAACGTGGCGGCGCGGGCGTGCGGGATCGCGATCCGGTCGTTCGAGCTGGCGATCGCCTACGCGCAGCAGCGGTCGACGTTCGGCAAGCCGATCGCGCAGCACCAGGCGATCGCGTTCAAGCTGGCGGAGATGGCGACGAAGGTCGAGGCCGCGCATTTGATGATGGTGAACGCGGCCCGGTTGAAGGATTCCGGCGCCCGCAACGACGTCGAGGCGGGGATGGCGAAGCTGATCGCCAGCGAGTACTGCGCCGAGGTGACCCAGGAAGCGTTCCGGATCCACGGCGGGTACGGCTACTCGAAGGAATACGAGATCGAGCGCCTGATGCGCGAGGCCCCGTTCCTGCTGATCGGCGAGGGCACCAGCGAAATCCAGAAAACCATCATCAGCCGCGGCCTCCTGCGGGATTACAAAGCCTGACCCGCGCTTCGCCGGAGTTCGCGCGCTCCGCCGGTTCTTGACAAGATGGAACCCTCGGACCGGACGAGCGCAGGTGATGATGGTGAGCAGTCCCTTTGGTGGCGGCCAGAGCCCGGCCGGGCTGCCGCGGCTCCCGACGCCGCCCACCGGCTGGCCGATCGGGTCGTACTCGACCTACGGCGAAGCGCAGCAGGCGGTCGATTTCCTGGCCGAAAGCGAGTTCGCGGTCACCGACGTGACGATCGTCGGCGTCGACCTGATGCTGGTAGAACGCGTCATCGGACGGCTGTCGTGGGGCCGCGTGCTCGCCGCGGGCGCGATGTCGGGCGCGTGGTTCGGCCTGTTCGCCGGGCTGCTGCTGGGGATGTTCGTCAACCAGGGCGGATTCACGCTGCAACTGCTGACTGGGCTGGTGCTGGGCGTGCTGTCCGGGCTGGCGTTCTCCGCGATCGGTTACCGCACGTCGCGGGGGCGTCGGGATTTCTCGTCGGCGAGTCAGCTTGTGGCTGGCCGGTATGACGTGCTGTGTCAGCCGCGCAGTGCGGAGCAGGGTCGGGAGTTGCTGGCGAAGCTGGCGTTGCGTCCGCCGCCTGCCACCGCATAACTACCCACGGGACTTTTTCACCCGTCCTTCCGATGGTTCGCGCGCACCTGGCTGAATCGTTACCGACCCTGCTTGCGGCCGGTGATCGCCGGGCATAGGTTGACCGACACCGGTTGGCCGGTCGTGTCCTCCAGCGCGGCCTGCCGGCAACTGGCACGTCGGGGTGCTGGCTCGGGTCCGCCTCGTCGCGGCGTGCTGTCTGGGGGCGGCGCCGGACGGTGCCGTGTGCACATGGCGAGGAGGCTTGAATGGGGAAGAAACGGCCCAGCGGAAAGAAACGAGGACCTGCCCGCGCGGCGGCGCTGCTCGCCGCGGGCTTGGCGGGCAGCGGCCTGATAGCGGGCTGCGGATCGGCTTCCGGGACGACGATCAACGTCTACTACTCCCCGGAGGACCATTTCCAGACGGTCGTCGACAACTGCAACAAGACCGCCGCCGGGCGGTACCGGATCGTCTACAACAAGCTGCAGCGCGGCTCGGACGACCAGCGGATCCAGATGGCGCGCCGACTCGCCGCGGGCGACACGTCGATGGACGTGCTCGGCCTCGACGTCACCTGGGTTTCGGAGTTCGCCGAGGCGGGCTGGGTCGACGAGTGGACCGGGCAGAACAAGGCGGCCGCGTCCGAGGGCGTGCTCAAGGGGCCGCTGGAAACCGCGACGTATCAAGGAAAGCTCTACGCCGCGCCGAAGAACACCAACGTGCAGTTGCTCTGGTACGACGACCGCCTCACCCCGACCCCGCCGAAGACGTGGGACGAGATGATGCAGATGTCGCAGCGGCTCAAGAGCGAGCACAAACCGTATTCGGTCGTGTTCACCGGCGCGCAGTACGAGGGCCTGGTCGTCATCTACAACACGCTGGTCGAATCGCTCGGCGGGCACATTCTGTCCGACGACGGGAAATCCGTCGTGATGGACGAGGGCGCGGTGCAGGCGCTGGAGCTGCTGAAGAAGGTCACGTCGTCGGGCATCACCGACCCGTCGCTGACGAACCAGAAGGAGGACGACGTCCGGCGGACGTTCCAGGGCGGCGGCGCCGCGTTCGAGCTCAACTGGCCGTTCGTTTACGCCTCCTACGCCGAGGAAAAGCCGCAGGACCTGTCGCACTTCAAGTGGGCGGTGTATCCGCAGGCCAAGGCGGGCATTCCGTCGAAGAGCACGATCGGCGGGTTCGACCTGGCGGTGAGCGCCTTCTCGCAGCACAAGCCCGAGGCGTACGAAGCGGCGTTGTGCCTGCGCAGCAAGGAAAACCAGAAGGTGTCCGCGATCAATGACGGCGTGCCGCCGACGATCGAGTCGGTGTACCACGACGACACCCCGCTGGATCCTTCGAAGCCCGCGTCGGCGGACAACCCGAACATGGCCGAGAAGTACCCGATGCGCGACTCCATTCTGTCGGCGCTGAAGACCGCCGCGGTACGGCCGCTCACGCCGGTCTACCAGAACCTGTCCACGGTGATGTCGAAAATCCTTTCCCCGCCCTCGGCGATCGATCCGCAGACGACCGCGCAGAAACTGCGGGAACAGCTCGATGACGCGCTCCAGTCGAAGGGAGTGATCCCGTGACCGTCCAGGATCCCGCCGCCGCCACCAAAGAAGCGGCGCACCGCAAGGGAAAGCCTGAGCTTTCCGAGGGCAAGAAGGCGGAACGGCGGCTTGGGCTGTGGTTGTGCGCGCCCGCGTTCCTCGTGATGATCGCGGTGACCGGATACCCGATCGTCTATTCGGTCTGGCTTTCGCTGCAGCGCTATGACCTGCGGTTCCCGGCGAAGCACGAGTTCATCGGCTTCGACAATTACGCCGCGGTGCTCACGAATTCCTACTGGTGGACCGCGTTCGGCACCACGATGTTCCTCACCGTCGTGTCGGTGGCGATCGAGTTCGTGCTCGGCATGGGCCTCGCGCTGATCATGCACCGCACGCTCGTCGGCCGCGGACTGGTGCGCACCGTCGCGCTGATCCCGTACGGCATCGTCACCGTGGTGGCCGCGTTCTCGTGGTATTTCGCGTGGACGCCCAAAACCGGCTACCTGGCGAACGCGCTGGGCGAGGGCGTCGCACCGCTCACCGACCAGTGGCCGTCGCTGTTCATCATCATTCTCGCCGAGGTGTGGAAGACGACGCCGTTCATGGCGCTGCTGCTGATGGCCGGGCTGGCGCTGGTGCCCGACGACCTGCTGAAGGCCGCGGCGATGGACGGCGCGACCGCGTGGCAGCGGTTCACCAAGGTGATGCTGCCGGTGATGAAACCGGCGATTCTCGTCGCGCTGCTGTTCCGCACGCTCGACGCGTTCCGCATTTTCGACAACATTTACGTGCTCACCGGCGGCGCGCAGGACACCGGATCGGTGTCCATGCAGACCTACGACAACCTGGTCAAGGGGCTCAACCTCGGGATCGGCTCCACGATGGCGGTGCTGATCTTCATCACGGTGGCGATCATCGCGTTCCTCTTCATCAAGGTGTTCGGCACCGCCGCGCCCGGCACGGACGACGGGGGGAAGCGCTGATGGCTATCGGAGGTGCGGCCACCACCGGCCGCAAGGTCGGCTGGGGCCTGCTCGACATCCTGGTGCTGGTGTTCGCGATCGTCCCGGTGCTGTGGGTGCTTTCGCTGTCGTTCAAGACGAAGGCGACGCTCACCGACGGCAATTTCATCCCGGTGGAATGGACGCTCAAGAACTACGCGGACATCTTCCAGACCACGGAGTTCCTGCACGCGCTGGTGAACTCGATCGGCATCGCGGTGATCTCCACGGTCATCGCGGTGGTGCTGGGCACGATGGCCGCGTACGCGATCGCCCGGCTGGATTTCCCCGGGAAACAGGTGCTGGTGGGGCTTTCCCTGCTGATCGCGATGTTCCCGCAGGTATCGCTCGTCACCCCGCTGTTCAACATCGAGCGCGGGCTCGGCCTTTTCGACACCTGGCCGGGGCTGATCCTGCCCTACATCACGTTCGCGCTGCCGCTGTCGATCTACACGCTGTCCGCGTTCTTCCGGGAAATCCCGTGGGAACTGGAAAAGGCGGCGAAAATGGACGGCGCGACGCCGGCGCAGGCGTTCCGGAAGGTGATCGCGCCGCTGGCCGCGCCGGGCGTGTTCACCACGGCGATCCTGGTGTTCATCCTCTGCTGGAACGACTTCCTGTTCGCCATCTCGCTGACGTCCACCGAGTCGTCGCGCACGGTGCCGGCGGCGTTGTCGTTCTTCACCGGGTCCTCGCAGTTCGAGGACCCGACCGGCCAGGTGTGTGCGGCCGCGGTCGTCATCACGGTGCCGATCATCCTGTTCGTGTTGTTCTTCCAGCGTCGCATCGTGGCGGGGCTGACGTCCGGTGCGGTGAAGGGCTGACCCATGGCTGAAATCGTTCTCGACAAGGTTTCCAAGCGCTACCCCGACGGCGCGCTCGCGGTGTCCGAAGTGGACATCACGATCGCCGACGGCGAGTTCATCATCCTCGTCGGCCCGTCCGGCTGCGGGAAGTCGACCACGCTCAACATGGTCGCCGGGCTGGAGGACATCTCCTCCGGCGAACTGCGCATCGACGGCAAGCGGGTCAACGAGAAGGCCCCGAAGGACCGGGACATCGCGATGGTGTTCCAGTCGTACGCGCTGTACCCGCACATGAGCGTGCGGGAGAACATGGCGTTCCCGCTGCGGCTGGCCAAAGTGGACGACAAGATCGTCCGGTCCAAAGTGGAGGAAGCGGCGCAGATCCTCGACCTGACCCAGCATCTCGACCGCAAACCGGCCAACCTGTCCGGCGGGCAGCGGCAGCGGGTGGCGATGGGCCGGGCGATCGTCCGCAACCCCAAGGCGTTCCTGATGGACGAACCGCTGTCCAACCTGGACGCGAAACTGCGCGGCCAGATGCGGACGTCGGTGTCGAAGATCCAGAAGCAGCTCGGCACGACCACGCTGTACGTCACGCACGACCAGACCGAGGCGATGACCCTCGGCGACCGCGTCGTGGTGCTGCGGGCCGGGTATGTGCAGCAGATCGGTTCGCCGCAGTTCCTCTACGACAACCCGGCGAACCTGTTCGTGGCCGGGTTCATCGGCTCCCCGTCGATGAACTTCGTCCCCGCGACGCTGAAAAACGGCGAGCTGCGCAGTTCGCTGGGCACGACCCCGCTGACCGACCGGATCCGCCGGATGGCCGAGGCGGCGAACGCCCCGCGCGAGGTGATCATGGGCATCCGCCCGGAGCACTTCGAGGACGCCGCCCTGGTCGAATCGGGCCGGGAGGGCGCGACGTTCACCGCGCACGTGGACGTCCTGGAGTCGATGGGTTCGGAGAAGTTCGCGCACTTCACCGTGGACGGCGAAGCCGCGACCTCGGCCGAACTGGCGGAACTGGCCGCGGACAGCGGTTCGGCCGACGTCCCCGGCGCGGAATCGCTGATCGTGGCCCGGCTGTCGGCCGAATCGGCGGCCGCGGAGAACCAGGACCTGCAGATGTGGTTCGACGCGGACAAGGTGAAGCTCTTCGACCCGTCCGACGGCCGGAACGTCACCTACTCCGACTGAGTTGCCAGTCCGTGAAGGACTCCTTGAGGGAATCAGATTCCGTCAAGGAGCCCTTCACGGGATCCGCGAAAAGATCGTCGCAGCAGCGGTGCGGGCGGCGGGGCAAGCAGCTTCCCCGCCTGCGCCGCTGGTGTCGACCACGCTCACCGTCGCCTGCTCCGCGCGTCCCGGAGTGGCCGGGGAGGGCTGCACCGTCCGGACGCGGCAGAACGCTCCGTCGGCCGCCACCCGTGCGGTCCGGTTGCCGAGCGTTTCCGACGGTCCTGCCGGAGCCTGCCGCACCACCGCGAACTCCAGGCTCACCTTGTCGAGGATGCAGGAATGCCCGGCGAACCCGGCCGTCGCGTCGGCGCCCTGCGCGCCGGACGCGCTGAGGATCGCGCAGGAATCCACCCGTCCCCACGACCGGTCCGGCAACTGCGGATGCCGTACCCGGTTGCCGGTCACCGCGTCCAGCACCCCGCCGACCACGTCGTCCGCCGCGGTACACCGATCCTCCGCACTGCCGCTGTCGTCCTTGTCCGTGATCGAGACGGCAAGCCGAACCCCGTCGGCGAACGTGACCGCCCGCCCGCACGTCCGCGGGGGCACGAACCCGGCCTGCTGCACCGAAACCCCGTCCGGCACCTGACCCGGATACGCGTACGCCTGCACATTGGGATCGCGATCAGCGGCAAGCGGCCCGATGGTGACCGTCCGGGGCCGCCCGGCCTGCACGAAGTCCGCCTGGCAAGCGGTGAACGAGGAATCTGGCGTGTCGGCAGTGCTGTTCTTGAGCCGTTTCGGGTCGAGCAGGCTGCAGTAATCGAGCGTGGCGAAGTCCCCGAGCGCCGAGATCGCGGTCAAGGGCACCGGCGTGGACTGCGTCGGCGCCGTCGTCGGGGCAGACTCCGCGGCACATCCGGCCGTCGCGGCGAGCAGCACCGAACAGCCGACTGCGAGGACTCCGAGTGGGTTACGCACGGGGTGCAGTATCACCGTGAGTGGCGAAAAATCCAGCCCTCGCCGGGAAATCCCACACTTCGCTGCGTCATCACCGCTGGTCGGGCGGTTTCGGACGGGTGGCGGGATACGGCGGTGCCTGAACAATCCGCCGACCTTGATCAGCCGACCCACGTCAAGGTGGTGTTCGAACTCCCTTCCGAGGGCGACGACTGGCCGCCGGTGAGCAGGGAAGGGCTGTGGGCGGTCCCGCTCGGACCGGATCACGTCCGCCTGGCCAGCATTCCGTGGTTCGCCCGGGGCGCCGCCGAAGGCGACGTCTTCCGCGTCGAGCGGGACGAGGAGGGGGTGCTCCGGCCGGTCGAACGGGTGGAATGGTCCGGGAACTGCACCATTCGGATGATCGTCTGGGCGGACGGCCCGTTCGGCGGCGACCTCGGCCGGGCGATCGACCATTTCGCCCCGTTCGGCTTCGAGGGCGAACAGTTCAGCCAATTCGGCATGGTCGGGTTCACGGTCCCGCCGGGAGCGAACCTCGCCGAGGCGAAGCGTGCGCTGCAGGAGGGCCGGGCGGACGGTTCGTGGGCCTACGAGGAGGGCTGCGTCAGCGACGCATGGCTCGCGGCCGGATCCTGACCTGCGAGTTCCCGCCCCGACCCCGACTTCTCCCCACCGCCGCGCCCCAACCCCTTAGGGGTCCAGATCGTCCCCCGGAGCGATGTGCCCGGACGCCGGACGTGGTGACATAGAGGTACGAACCCAAACGGGAGGGGAAGACGATGACCGCACCTGTCACTCGCCGGTTGAGCCGGCCGCGGGAGGGGCGCATGATCGGCGGCGTCTGCGCCGGGCTCGCCCGCCGCTTCGGGACCACGCCGGGCAAGGTCCGGGTGCTCGCGCTGCTGTCGTGCCTGCTGCCGGGGCCGCAGTTCGTCGCGTACCTGATCCTCTGGGCCATCATCCCCAACGACTGAGCAGACCATCGAGCTCGATCGGCCCCCTGCCGCCGCCAGACGGGAGGGGGCCCTTCTCATTTCCGCTCGGCGGAAAACCGCTCCCAGGCCGATTGCCGTGTCACTCCGAGCGCCTCGCCGATCCGCGCCCACGCCACGCCGCGGTTCCGCAGCAGGTCCACCTGTTCCTGGATCCGCGCGTCCGTCTGCGCGCTGACCTTCGCCATCCGCGGGATGCTCTCCAGGATCTCCTCGTCCGTCTTCCGCTCCCACAGCGTCACCTCGGGCGTTCCCGGCTCGTGTTTCCCGGCCAGGATCTGTTCGCACAATCCGACGCAGCCGTCGCAGATGTAGACGCCGGAGCCGGCGATCAGCTTGGCCACCTCGTCGGCCGGTTTGAGGCAGAACGAGCAGTACGAAGTCATCAGCAACCTCCTGGTGTCAGGATCATCCTGACACGTCAGGGGTGGCCTGACAAGTCACCGCTGGGAGCGCAGCGTCTCGATGACCTCCTCGTCCCAGCGATGCGTCCGGATCAGCCGGTACCGCTCGCACGCGACCCACAGGTATGCCTCGGCCTCGGTGCGGTCGCCGATCAGATCCGCTTGCCGCAGCATCGCCACCACCGGCGTGAATTCCTCGTCGAACCAGCGTTGCGCGACGGTCGCGCGGTCGGTGAACCGGCCTTCGTCCTGCATGAGCCGGAAACCCCACGCTTCGACGTGCTCGCCGAGTTGCGCGTAGTTCCACGGATCCGTCATCAGCACCGACGCGCGGGCGTGTCCGGACAGCGGGACTCGTTCCAGGAACAGCCGCCGGTAGTCCTTCACGATCAGGTCGCCGCGATACCGGATGCCGCTCGGGTCCAGTTTGGTGCGCACGACCGTCACCGAAGCTTCTATTGTGGACAGTCCTTGCGCCAGCGCGACCGAAACCCGGTGATGGCCGTCGATGATGAAGTGCAGCTCGCCGATCCGGTACACCTCGATCGGCGGGATCGCTTCGCCGCGCCGGGCGGCCAGTGCGAGCCGTTCCCAGCGTTGCCGGACGCGGGCGGACGTCGGGCGGAAGCGGCGGTCGAAATCGCGGCTCCGGTCGACGGTGCCGACGATCGAGTCCAAAGTGATCACTCGCGTCCCGATCCGCGTCTCGCTGACGTAACCGAGCGCCTGCACCACTTCGTGGAACGGCAGCATGATGTTGACGTCGTCGGGTTCGCGGCGCAGCCACGTGGAAAGCCGCGACAGCACCTGCCTGCGGCGGGCGCGCAGGAAGTCGTTTTCGGCGTCGGCACGCGGGAAACCGGTCGGTCGGGTCATCGCGGGAACTCCATCACCTGATAGCCCACCACATTGCGGATCCGGGTACGGCCTGCCACGCGATCGGGCACCGGTTCGCCGTGCGGGTGGATGTGTCCGTGCAGCAGCCACTGCGGCCGCAGGGTGTCGATCGTTCGGTGCAGACAGGTGAAACCTTGGTGCGGCGGGTCTTCGCGGTCGCCGAGATGCCGCGGCGGCGAATGCGTCAGCAGGATGTCGATTCCGTTGCCGTCGCGCCATTTCCGCCAGCGGAACCGGCGCTCCAGCCGCCGGGCCCGGCGCGCCTGCTGCCGCTGCGTCCATTGATTCGGGCCGTCGCGGTAGCGGATCGAACCGCCGAGCCCGGCGATGCGGAGCCCGGCGACGTCGACGATCCGGCCGTCGGCGTTGATCCCGCCTGCCGGGCCCGGCCATTCGGTCGGGAAACCGTCCTTCATGGACAGTCCGCCGTAGCGGGTGAAGCCGCTCAGGTCCGGATCGTGATTGCCGGGGACGAACACGCACGGCACGTCGAGCATGCCGGCGAGGAACTCGAGATACGCGAACGGCAGATCGCCGGCGGCGACGACGAGGTCGACCCGCAGCGAGCGGACCGCGGAGGTCCACAGCCGCTCGTCGGCCTCGTCGGCCACCACCAGCGCTTTCGGCATGCGCCAAGGTTACGGCGCACGCGGCGTCACTTCATGCCGTGCGCGAACCCGGGGTTGAGCGCGATCATCGCGACGATGCCGACGATCCAGACGAGGCAGAGGGCGAGAGCCCAGAACTTGAGGTTGGACAGCAACCGGGACATGACGAGACAAACCTCCTGCGACCGGGGGAAGAAAAGGGGACCGCGAGGGCGGCTACAGCCAGCCGTTCTTCCGGAATATTCGGTACAGCAGCAGACAGATCGCGAGAATGATCGTGACCACGATCGGATAGCCGAACTGCCAGTGCAGTTCGGGCATGTAGTCGAAGTTCATGCCGTAGATGCCCGCGACCATCGTGGGCACCGTGATGATCGCCGCCCACGCGGTGATCTTGCGCATGTCGGTGTTCTGCTGCAGCGAGATCTTCGCGACGGTCGCGTCGACCAGGGTGCTGAGCAGTTCGTCGAACGCCGCCACGCGTTCGGACACGGTGGCGAGGTGGTCGGCGACGTCGCGGAAATACGAGCGGACCTCGTCGGGCACCAGCCGCGTGTAGCCCTCGGCGAGCCGCGACACCGGCGTGGCGAGCGGGACCACCGCGCGCCGCAGTTCGAGCACTTCCCGCTTCATCAGGTAGATCTGCTCGGCGCTCACCGACGAACGCGGCGCGAACACCTGCGCCTCGATCTCGTCGATGTCCGCCTCGATCCGGCTGGTGACCTCCAGGTAGTGGTCGACCACGTGGTCGGCGATGGCGTGCACGACCGCCGCCGCGCCGAGGGCGAGCCGCTCCGGGTCGTCGTCGAGGTCGCGGCGCAGCCGGGCGAGCCCGGAGTGGTTCCCGTGCCGGACGGTGATCACGAAATCGCGGCCGAGGAACACCATCAGCTCGCCGGTTTCCACGATCTCGTTCGCCGTGGTCGGCGACTGGTGCTCGACGTAGCGGACTGTCTTGAGCACCAGGAACAGCGTGTCGTCGTAGCGCTCCAGCTTCGGCCGCTGATGCGCCTCCAGCGCGTCCTCGACCGCCAGTTCGTGCAGGCCGAAGGTGTCCGCGATGCCCTGGATCTGGTCGGAATCGGGCTCGTGCAAGCCGATCCAGACGAAACCCGCGTGGCGCTTGCGCACCTCGCGGATCGCCTCGGCGTGCGTCCAGCGCCCGGGCAGCCGCTTGCCGTCGACATACACCGCGCAATCGACGACATAGGCCGACAGCGGCACCGGGATCGGCCGGTCGAGATTGGCCTTGGCCCGGTTGTTGCCGCGGCCGCGAAGGCCGCCTAGCGAGGGAATGGCAGGCATGGGTTCTCCTGGGCAGGCGTCGTGAAGCACGAAGACGACGGCCAGGCGGACTGCGGGGGTCCGTCCGGCGGCACCGTGAGTTCCCGGACGCGGGCTACCAGGAAGGGAGAAGGCCGGCCGGCGAGGCGGGAACGCACGTACTACTAGGGAGCGGACTATCACCACTGCTCATGAGCGGTTCCTCACCTCCTTTCGGCCGGGACACGCCAGGGCGTGCGAAGTGGCAGGGGTCGCGTTGACGCGCGATCACCGATGGTCGAGGGTACTCCTCACCACGGATACGTGTCGCACCTGGTTCGGCAGGTGTTACCCGGACAGGAGGCGCAAGCGTGCAATTCGGCCGGTATTACGAGGAGTTCGAGGTCGGCGCGGTCTACAAGCACTGGCCCGGCAAGACCGTCACCGAATACGACGACCATCTGTTCTGCCTGATCACGATGAACCACCACCCGCTGCACCTGGACGCGCACTACGCGGGCGAGACGACCGATTTCGGCAAGAACGTCGTGGTCGGCAACTACATCTACTCGCTGCTGCTCGGCATGTCGGTGCCCGACGTGTCCGGGAAGGCCATCGCGAACCTCGAGGTCGAATCGCTCAAGCACGTCAAGCCGACGTTCCACGGCGACACGATCTACGGCGAGACCGAGGTGCTCGACAAGACCCCGTCGAAGTCCAAGGACGACCGGGGAGTGGTGTACGTCGAGACGCGAGGGTACAAACAGGACGGCACCATCGTGTGCATTTTCCGGCGCAAAGTGATGGTGCCGAAGCGGTCCTACGGCGACACCCGCGGCGGGGAGCAGCCCGGCCGTCCGACGCCGCACGAGTGATCGATCCGCCGAAGGGGAGCACGGGTGGCCATCGCCCTGGAGAAGATCAAGCAGACGCTGCGCAAGTTCGCCGAGGTGGAGGCGCGCGGGGTTTCGCCGCTGTATGACCACCTCGCCACGCACGCGGCCGAGGACGACGACGTCGCCGCGCTGCTGACCGACGCTCGCGGCGGCGAAGCGCGCGGGACCTTGCTGTTCGCCGCCGCGCACCGGCTGGTGCAGGCGGATCCGATCCATCCGCTGTCGCGGTACTACCCGTCGGTCGGCGGTTTCGACGGCGTCGACAGCGAGACGTGGCCGTTGTTCCGCTCGTTCCTGCTGGAACGCGCGGACCAGGCCCGCGAGATCATCTCGACCCGCTACACGCAGACGAACGAGGTGCGCCGCGCCGCGCTGCTGTACCCGGCGGTCACGGCGGCGGCGAAGGAAGCGGGCGGCAAGATCGCGCTGCTCGAGGTCGGCTGCAGCGCGGGGTTGCTGCTGGGGCTCGACCGGTTCGGCTACCGCTACCAGTGCGACGGCGGCGAACAGCTCGCGGCGGGTCCGGCGAAGGCCGCTGTCGGGCTGCACTGCGCGATCGACGTCGCGCCTGGTGCGAAGCTGCCCAAGCTGCCGAAGAAGGTCGCTGTGGCGGCCCGAGCGGGCCTGGACCGGGCACCGGTGGACCTCTCGGACGAGGACGAACTGGCGTGGCTGGAGGCGTGCGTCTGGGCCGACCAGGTCGACCGGATCCGGCTGCTGCGCACGGCTGCCGCGGAACAGCGGAAGCACGCGCCGGAGCTGATCGCCGGGGACGCGGTGGACGACCTGGCCTCGGCGGCTGCGCGACTGCCCGAGGAACTGCCCCTGGTGGTGCTGACGAGTCACGCGCTGGCGTACCTCGGGGACCGGCGGGCGGATTTCGTGGCCGAGCTGGCTCGGTTGTCCTCGTCCCGGCCGGTGTGGTGGGTGAGCCAGGAGTTCTACCGAGCCGGGCTGGAGACCGTCATGCCCGGCCGGGACGACCTGTCCTCGGACGGCGCGGCCGCCGGCGAGCCCGCGATGGCGGTGCTGGGGCTGACGAGCTGGGTCGGCGGGGAACCCGAGGCCCGCGCGCTGGCCAGGACGGCGCCGCACGGGCAGCGGATGACCTGGCTGCCGTGAGCTGATTCGTGCGCGGCGACCGCGGCTGGAACCGTGATCGCCGCGCACGACGTCGCTCGGTGCCGCTCGGCATCGCTCGGGCGCCGTGAGTAACGTGTGTCACATTCACCCCATCAGTCACACTGTCCCGCACGCGCCCGCGCCGCCGGACTGATGCGTGTCCGGCGATATCGAATACGCGTTCCGCGCATTTTCCGTGCTCATCGCGGATGCTTGAACGATGGGGAAACTTTCCGACAACTCCGCAATGCGTTCGCAATCGCGGACGCCGCCGGAGGCAATACGGAAATAGCCGCTCCGGATTACGCGGCGGGCCACTCATTCCAGTCACGCAGCGTTATGAGCAACTGGTCCACCAGGTGGCCCGCTTCGTCCAGATTGACCAGTTCGGCCGAGTTGACCCACCGCGCGTCGGTGGCGTCGTCGCCGGCGGTGAGGATTCCGCCGGTCCACGTGCATTCGTAGTCGTGGATGTCGTAGTTGCCGCGGACGACCGAGCCGGTCAGTGTGTGCGGTCTCACGTCGAGCCCGGTCTCCTCGCGGAGCTCCCGGACCACGGCTTCGTGGTCCGTTTCGCCCGGTTCCACCCGGCCGCCGGGCAGCGACCACTGGCCTTTGCCCGGATCGTTCGCGCGCCGGATGAGCAGGAGTCTGCCCTGGTCGTCGAACACAATTCCGCCCACGCAGCGCTCGAGGCCGTCCATGCCACGAAGGTAGCCGAACCCGGCCGCGCCCCCTAGCGTTCGGGAACCTGTACACGGAGAGTAGCCGTACGGTACACTTCGAGCGCCTGGCTGACCCATGCGCGGGACTTTCCTCCCGCGTGAGTGGTCAGTGCGGTACAACGTAGAAAGTCAGTTTTCCGGGTGTCATGGAAGAGACGGGATTGATCGCTGTGAACGCGAAGAAGCTTGCGGGACTCGTGGGTATCGCGTTGGTGCTGTTCTTCGTGATCGCTCAGCCGGGCCATGCTGCTGGTCTTGTCAGCAACATTGTGGACTTCCTCCGCAGCTCGGCCGAATCGGTGATCACGTTCGTCAGCAACATCTTCCACTGACGACAGGGGATACCCTCGAACCATGTTCGCGCCACGCGACCCTGACGAGTACCTTCTCGACACCGAGCGGCGGGTCATCCGGATCCGCCGCCACTGGGCGGTGCTCCTCTGGGACACGTTCGAGGCAGCCGCGCTGCTGATCGTGTGCGTGCTGGTGTCGTATCTGCTGCCGCCCTCGCTGTGGGTGGTGCAGAACATCCTCTGGTACGTCGCGCTGGCGGTGGTGCTGCGGTTCGCCTACGTGATCATCGAGTGGTGGGTCGAACGGCTGGTCGTCACCGACAAACGGTTCGTGATGACCACCGGCGTCTTCACCACCAAGGTGCTGATGATGCCGATCAGCAAGGTCACCGACCTCACCTACCAGCGTTCGGCCTGGGGCCGGATGCTGGGCTACGGCACGATGGTCGTCGAATCGGCGGGCCAGATCCAGGCGCTGAACCGGATCGACTACCTGCCGCGGCCCGAGGAGTTCTACGACACGATCTCCGAGCTCGTGTTCGGCGACAAGCAGAAGCAGGCCGAACGGTTCTCGATGATCAAGGCGCAGCGCGCGGCGCGGGGCAAGAAGCCGGTCGGCTGACCTCGGGGCGCGTCGGCCCTGGTCCCGGTGCCGAGGTGACGCAGCGCATCGTCGAGAATGGGTCCGATGCGCATCGACCTGCACGCCCACTCCACGGCCTCCGACGGTACCGACAGCCCTGCCGAGCTCGTCGGCGCTGCCGCGCGTGCCGGTCTCGACGTCGTCGCGATCACCGACCACGACACCACCGCGGGCTGGGAACCGGCCGCCGAGGCCCTGCCCGCCGGCCTGACGCTGGTGCCGGGCGCGGAACTGTCGACGGTCTCGATCGACCCGGACACCGGCTACGAAATCAGCGTGCACCTGCTCGCGTACCTCTTCGACCCGGCCGCGCCCGCGATCGTCGCGGAACAGACGCGGCTGCGGATCGAACGGCGCACCCGGTTGCGGCGGATGGCCGAGCGGATGGCCGCCGACGGCCTCCCGGTCGACGCCGACGAAATCCTGGGCCTGCTGCCGGCGGACTCGCCCGCGGGGCGGCCGCACCTCGCGCAGGCGCTCGTCCGCGCCGGGCTGGTCAGCTCCGTCGACGAGGCGTTCAGCGACTATCTGCACAGCCGTCGCGGCTATTACGTCGCGCGCCGCGACACCCCGGTCGAGGACGCGATCGACATGGTGACCGCGGCAGGCGGGGTTACCGTGATCGCGCACCCCTTCGCCTTCAGCCGCGGCGCGACGATCAGCGAGGACACCCTGCGTGACCTGGCGGCGCGCGGGCTGACCGGCGTCGAGGTCAACCATCCCAACCACGATCCGGCGACCCGGGTGCGCACCCGGGAACTGGCCGACGAGCTGGGCCTGGTCCGCACCGGGTCCAGCGATTACCACGGCACGAACAAGACCATCGGGCTCGGCCAGGAAACGACCGAACCGGACCAGCTGGAGGAATTGGTGGGGCGGGCGACCGGCTTCCAAGTGGTGAAAGGCTGAGATGGCCGTCTCGGATTTCTTCGACGCGAAGCTTTTCATGAGCGCGACGATCACCCTCGTCGTGATCATGGACCCGCCGGGCACCGTGCCGGTGTTCCTGAGCCTGGTCGGCCGCAAGCCGATGGCGACGCGGGTGAAAGCGGCCCGGCAGGCGGTGCTGGTGTCGCTGCTGGTCATCTCGCTGTTCGCGGTGGCAGGGCAGGCGATCCTGGCGTATCTGGGCATCGGCATCCCGGCACTGCAGGGCGCGGGCGGCTTGCTGCTGTTGCTGATCGCGCTGCAATTGCTCACCAGCAACGCGGGCAGCAACGAGCCCGAGGCGGCCGAGGACGTCAACGTCGCCCTCGTCCCGCTCGGCACGCCCCTGCTGGCCGGTCCGGGCGCGATCGCGGCGACCATCGTGTTCGTCCGGCAGGCTGACGGACACCTCGGCGCGTACATCGCGCTGGCGCTCGCGATCGTGACCGTGCATTTCGTGCTGTACACCTGCATGCGGTTCTCCGGCGTGGTCATCCGGCTGATCAAGGAAAGCGGCATCACGCTGCTGGCGAAGATCGCCGGCCTGCTGCTCGCCGCGATCGCCGTCGAGCTGGTCGCGAATTCCGTGCAGGGCTTCATCGCGGGCGGCTAGCCCACGCCGGAAAGTGTCGGTGGTGGTGCGTAGCGTGGGCGTCGATGGAAGGGGGCGGCGTGAAAGAACAGATGGGGTTCGACTTCGGCGTCGAGCAACCGCAACGGCTTACCAAGGTCTCGCCCGCACGGCTGAGCACCTTTGACGATTGCCCGCGCCGGTACCGGCTGGCTTATCTCGACCGGCCGACACCGCAGCGCACCGGGCCGTGGGCGCACAGCACGCTGGGCGCGGTGGTGCACAACGCGTTGCGGGCGCTTTTCGACCTGCCGGTGGCGAAACGGACGCCGCAGCGCGGGATCGCGCTGGTGGCCGAGCACTGGAAAGACGCCGGTTTCGCCGACGACGACCAGGCCGCGCGCTACCGTGCGCGCGCGAAGGGCTGGGTCGCGGAGTACGTGGAGGACAACGACGTCAGCGACGACCCGGTCGGCCTTGAACGCTGGGTGTCCGCCCCGGTCAGCACCACCGGCGGCCGCCCGACGATGATCATCGAAGGCCGAGCCGACCGGATCGACCAGCGCGGCGGCGAACTGGTGATCGTGGACTACAAAACCGGCCGCCGAGCCCCGGACGAACACGAGGCCCGCGCGTCGCAAGCGCTGGCGATGTACGCCGTGGCGGCCACCCGCACGTTGCGCATGCCGTGCACGAAGGTCGAGCTGCACCATTTGCCGTCCGGCACGATCGCCGCGGCGGAACACACGCCGGAAACCTTGAAGCGGCACCTGGAACGCGCCGAGGAGACCGCGGGGGATTTGCGGTTGGCAGCAGATACCCTTGACGCAGGCGGCGACGGAGACACGTTGTTCCCCGCCCGCCCCGACCGCCGCTGCGCATGGTGCGACTTCCGCCCGAGCTGCGTGGCGGGACAGCAGACCGCCCCTGCCGCGCAACCGTGGGATTTGCTTGCGCCGTAGGGGGTTTCCCGAGACGTGGATTGGACCCGAGGATCGTGGCGTCACCGGACATCGAAAAACCGTCCCGCGGCGGGGCTGGTGCTGCGCATGGTCGCGACGCTGGCCGGGGCCGTGGAGTCGCGGGTGATGGGTCGGTTCACGGCGTAGCAAGGAAGGATTCTGCTGCTGTGTCGACGAATCTTGCCGCGGGATCTGGCGGGGTTCGTGACGGTCGTCGTGTCAAGGACGCCAGCTCGCATGCGGTCAGCACGGCGGGGAACGGCCGCGCGGACACGCGCGGTGCCGCGATGTCGCATGGTGGAAGCGATAGCGCGGCATGGGGCAGCGGTGTTGCGGCGGAGGATGCTGCTCTGACTGGTTCTGAGGCGAAGCGCGCTGCGATGGCGTCGCGGAGTTCAGCGGCGGAGGACAGCGCCGGGTTCGAGGTTATCCATGACTCGACCGCCGCCGATGGTCTTGTGCCTGGCGAGGATGCGGTTATCCATGATTCGGCGCTGCCAGACCGCGCGACCGGCGAAGACGAAGCGCCAGTCAAGGCGGCACCCGAGCGCCATGAGTCGTCCGTCAAGCGGAAGCCGCGTGGGCGGTGGTGGCGTGGGTTCACCGGGTCGGTCGCCGCGGGGCTGGCGGTCCTGGCCCTCGGGGTGCTCGTGGTCGGCGTGTTGTGCCTCGTCAACGGAGCACCCGGGCCAGGTCCGCTCAAGCTGGTCGGGCATCCCGTCGCTGCGGTGATTGCGCTTGTGCTGCAACGGGTTGCCGACCGTCGCGTCGGGAAAGTGGCGGTCGGGGCGGGTGCCGGGGTGCTGGTCGTCGCGGGCGCGGCGTTCAGTCTGTTGTGGTGGTTCTGAGGGAGGTCAGCGCAGGGCGGCGAGGGTCGGGCCGCGTTGTTCGAGCAGTACCGGGCCTAGTGCGGTGAGGCGGACTGGGCCCGTGTAGGCACCGCGGTCGATGCCGACTGTGCGCAGCGTTGCGCCGTTCATTTCGTTCAGCACGGCCAGGCCGCCGCGGATGGGCACGACCAACTGGGTCGCGAAGGTGATTCCCGGGCCGAGCGTGCCGTCCAAGGTCCAGCGCGGGGACAGGTCGTCTCGGGACAGGGCAACGGTTTTGGAGCCGGTGTACCAGTAGATCCCCGCAGCGGTGCGGGTCGTCGCCTCGGTGCCGCCGACCGGGTCGTTCGCGGTGTCCGCGGCGGGGAGATCCATGGGGTAGGCGGCTTTTTGCGAACCGTCCGCGCCGTACACGACATACAGCTTCTGGTCGGGCAGCAGCACTCCGGTGAGGTCGCCCGACATCGCGATGACCCGGGCTCGTTTGCCGGCCAGCAGGGCGGTGTAGGTGACCTTCGGTTCGTCTTCGTGCTCGGCGGTCGCCTTGTAGACGGTCAGGCGGTCCGTGCGATCGCCGGGGCAGCGTTCGATCACGCCGATTTTGTCGGCGCCCGCTGCTACCGTGCCGTAAGTGCAGTTGGGGCGGGGTTGTTTGTTCGCGTTTTGCAGGAAGGGGACTTTGCCGTACTCCATGCTCTTCACGAGATCGTCGCGCCACGTGTCGAGGAGATGTTTGCCGGTCGTCGTGACGTGGCTGCCGTCGTTGATCAGGCGGGTGCCCAGCTCGGCGTCGCCGTTGCGCTGAGCGGTGATGCGGCCGGTCGCGGGGTCGAGTTGCGTGACCTCGCTGCAGCCCATGGACTTGTGGTACACCGCGTTCACCCGGCCCCATGCGGTGTCCACAGTGCACAGTTGCAGATTTTCGCGGGTGTAGTGCCAGCGGATCTGCCCGGTGAGCGGATCGCGGCCGGCGACCTCGCTGCCGTCCGCGGTCACGACGGAGTCGGACTGTCCGATCGGGATCGGCGTCGCGGAACTCGGGGCCTGCCACAGCTGTGTCATCGACCCAGGCACGGAAGTCGGCGGCGCGGGGAGGGCATGCGGCGGATCGGCCAGCGCGCGGCTGGTGTGCAGATTGTCGCTGTTCATCGCGACGATCGCGGTGACCACCGCGACCACGACCACGATCGCCCCCGCGATCACCCGGTCCCGCCCCCGATTCCACGGCGAGCGACGGGCTTTCCCTGGCGGCGCAACGGAATCCGCGGCGGCGGGCTGGCGGGGGAGGAGGTTTTCGGAACCATAGGGCTCGGCGGAGGTGCTGCTGACCCCGGCGGGTTCGTCGGTGACGCGCGCGATCGGGCCGGTTTGCTCCTCGGGAGTGACCGGGGGGATCGCGGCGTGGGCACCTGCGGGGGAAGCCTTTTCGTGCGCAGGCTCGATCGGCTGACCGGTTTGCGGGCCTGGCGTGGCGGGAGTGTCTCCGGCAGCGCGGGAGGCTGCTGCGGGGGGCTGATGAGGCTCGGCGGGAGCTTCGTCGGCGGCGTGTGCGGCGGAGTTTCCGGCGTGCGAGCCAGGAACGGCTGATGCTGCGGGAGTGTTTCCAGCAGCGCTGGAGACTGCAGAGGACCTGCGGGGCTCAGCGGGAGCTTCCTCGGCGGAGTCTCCGGGCTGTGTGCCGGGAGCGGTCGGTGCTGCGGGAGTGTTTCCGGCGGTGCTGGAGGGCCGGTGGGGTTCGGCGGGAGCTTCGTTGGCGGCGTGTGCGGCGGAGTTTCCGGGCTGTGTGCCGGGAGCGGTCGGTGCCGCGGGAGTGTTTCCGGCGGTGCTGGAAGGCCGGTGGGGTTCGGTGGCAGCTGCGTCGGCGGCGTGAGCGGCGGAGTCTCCGGGCTGCGAGCCAGGAACGGCCGGTGCCGGGGAAGCGCTTCCAGCAGCACCGGAAACCGCCCCGGTAGAGCCCGCAAACGGCTCCTCTGCTGCAGCGGAAGCACCGTCGGCAGCGGAAGCAGCCGACTCCCCGGCAGGCGATCCCGAAGCGTCCCCACCAAAACCAGAGCCCACAACAGCGGAATCCCCAGACAACGAAACGCCCCGCTCAGCGGAAGGCACCTCGCCCACCCCAGCAGGGGCCTCGTCCGGGACGTGCTCCCCGGCCGGATTATCCGGCCGGGGGCGTTCGTCGGGATTCGCGGGAGTGCCCGCTACGTTCGATCCGGGTTCGGGGGGCGTTTCGTCGGTGCCGTTCCCGTGGTCGTTCACGTAACTGACTCCCGGTGTGTCGCTCAGTCTGCCGACGCAGGTGTATCAGATGCGGACGGACGACGGCGACGGCGGCGGCGTGCCGGGCGGTCTCCGGTTTCTCCGGAGTCGGACGTCGTCGCGGGGGTGGCGTTGCCCGCGGAGGTCGCCGGGCCGGTCGCGTCTGCTCCCGAGCGGGTGCGGCGGCGGGTCCGGGGGCGGTCTTCCTGCTGGTCCGAGGCAGCCGACGCGGCGTCGGCGGCTTCGATGGCCGCGGCGGAGCGGGCGCCGCCTCGGGTTCGTTTGCGCGGGGCGCGGTTGCGCTTGCGCGGGGCTTCTTCTTCCGCGGCGGGCGAGGAAGGACCGTTCGCACCACGACGGCCTCGGCGTTTGCCGCCCAGGTCCTCTTCCTTCTCGGCGGACAGGCCGGCCCGCGTGCGCTTCGACAGCGGCAGGCGGCCCTTCGTGCCCTCCGGAATGCCCAGGTCGCTGTACAGGTGCGGCGACGACGAGTACGTCTCGACCGGCTCTGCCAGGTCGAGGTTCAGCGTGTCCGAGATCAGCTTCCAGCGCGGTTCCTCGTCCCAGTCGACGAGCGTGACCGCGACACCGGTGCGGCCCGCGCGGCCGGTGCGGCCGATGCGGTGCACGTAGGTCTTCTCGTCCTCCGGGCACTGGTAGTTGATCACGTGCGTGACGTCGTCGATGTCGATGCCGCGCGCCGCGACGTCCGTGGCGACCAGGACGTCGACCTTGCCCGAGCGGAACGCGCGCAGTGCCTGCTCGCGGGCGCCCTGGCCGAGGTCGCCGTGCACCGCGGCCGCGGCGAAACCGCGTTCCACCAGGTCGTCGGCGATCTTCTGCGCGGTGCGCTTGGTGCGGCTGAAGATCATCGTGAGCCCGCGGCCCTCGGCCTGCAGCGCCCGCGCGATCAGCTCCGTCTTGTCCATCGAGTGCGCCCGGTACACGAACTGCGAGGTGCGCTCGTGGATCGCGCCGGCGTCGTTCTCCTCGGCCCGGATGTGCGTGGGCTGGTTCAGGAACGTGCGCGCGAGCGTGATGATCGGGCCCGGCATCGTGGCGGAGAACAGCATCGTCTGCCGCTCGTCCGGCACCATCCGGAGGATCCGCTCGATGTCCGGCAGGAAGCCGAGGTCCAGCATCTCGTCGGCCTCGTCGAGGACGAGCCCGCGGATCTTGCCCAGCACCAGGTGCTGCTGCTCGGCGAGGTCGAGAAGCCGTCCCGGCGTGCCGATGACGACGTCGACGCCCTTGCGCAGCGCCTCGATCTGCGGCTCGTACGGCCGCCCGCCGTAGATCGCCAGCGTGCGGATGCCGAGGTGCTTCCCGGCGCCCTTCAGGTCGTTCGCGACCTGGATGCACAGCTCGCGCGTCGGCACCACGACCAGCACCTGCGGGGTGCCGTCGCCGGGCACCTGCACGCGGTGCAGCAGCGGGACGCCGAAGCCCAGCGTCTTGCCCATGCCGGTGCGGGCCTGGCCGATGAGGTCGTCGCCGGCCATGGCGAGCGGCAGGGTGAGCGCCTGGATGGCGAACGTGTGCACGATGCCCGCTTCCGCGAGCGCTTTGACGATTTCCGGCTTCACACCGAAGGACTCGAACGTCGGCGCCTCTTCGGTCACCGGTGCACCGGCCTGCAGCGGGTGCGACGTGTCCAGCGCGGCCGGTCCGTTTTCGCTGTGCTCGAGAGCGACAGCGGCGGTGGCCTGCGCGGTTTCGGTCTGTTCGGTTGTGGACTGTTCTGCGGTCAGGGTGATCGCCTCTCTCGTGACCAGCGCGCACAGGCCGGTTGTCACTCGACACTCGACCGGGGGCCTGACTCACGCCGCGGCCTCGTCTGCGGAGGCCTGTGGCGCCGGAGCCGCCCTCCCGGGAATGCCGCTAGGAGGCGTGCACGCACACTTGCGGCGAACCCCGGCCGCCCTGGTGGCACCGGCCGTTCGCCTGGTTCCCGCCGCTGTCGGGGCCCTCGAAAAAGGGCGGTCCGGCGCGGCGAAGCTCTGTTTATCCGACCCCACTGTACCTGGTCAGGTGTTTTCCGGGGAATACCGGGAGCGGGCGGCGCGGCGTGGGATCGGTCTCTTCGCGGCGCGGGCCTGCGGTTCGGCGATACCCTCGTCGCCGTGACCGACCCCGCCGAAGCCGCGCCCGCAACTTCCCCGCCCGCGATCAGCGAAGGCGTCGTCGACCTGCTCGGCGTGATCGCCTACCTCGAACTGTCCGCGTTCGACCGGATGGCCGAGGACGCCCGCAGCGCGCCGACGCTGGCCGGCCGCGCCGCGCTCGCCTCGATGGCGGCCGCCGAGATCGGGCACCTCGACCTGCTGACGAAGCATCTCGCGGCGAACGGCGTCGCGGTCGAGGACGCGATGGCCCCGTTCGTGTCGCAAGTGGACGCCTGGCACGGCTCCACCCGGCCGAAGTCGTGGCTGGAGTCGCTGGTCAAGGCGTATGTCGGGGACGGGCTCGCGGCCGATCTCTACCGCGAGATCGCGAACTGGCTCGATCCGGAGACCAAGGACCTGGTGCTGACCGTGCTCGCCGACACCGGGCACTCCGCGTTCGCCGAACGCGAAGTCGCCGCCGGGATCAAGGCCGATCCGAAGGCCCGCGACAAGCTCGCGCTGTGGGGCCGCCGGCTGCTCGGCGAGGCGCTCACCCAGGCCCAGTACGTGGTGGCCGAGCGCGATGGCCTGGCCGAACTGATCGTCGCCGGGTCCGGCGATCTCGCGGGAATCGGCGCGCTGTTCCGCCGGTTGCAGCAAGGGCACACCAAGCGCATGCAGGCGCTGGGGCTGGGCTGAGCGAGTGGTCGCGAATCACCTGCTGGTCGCGCGCCACCGCGGCGGCCCGCTTCGGTTAGCCTTGCCGGGCGTAGTCACAACGAGTTTCCAGCGGAGGTCCCACGTGGAGGTCAAGATCGGCATCAAGGACACGCCGCGCGAGCTGGTGGTGTCCAGTGGCCAGACTCCCGAAGAGGTGGAGAAGCTGGTCGCCGAGGCGCTGACGGCCGGTGACGGGCTCTTCCGCCTCAACGACGAGAAGGGCCGCAAGTACCTGGTCCCGTCCGACCGCATCGCGTACGTCGAGATCGCCCCGTCCGACGTCCGCAAGGTCGGGTTCGGCGTCGGCGACTGATTCAGCCGTACACGCGAAAGGCCGCTCCGGAGCACAGCTTCCGGAGCGGCCTTTTTCGTGGTTCAGGCTGTTGCTTCTTCGACCTCGGCCAGCGTTTTCGGGACTGAGAACGGGGGCGTGGAGGTGCCGGTGAGCCGGTAGCGGCCCCACGGATCCGGATCGGACAGCTCTCCCTCGGCGGTGTGCTCGCCGACTCGCACCTCGCAGGCCTTCTTGCGCCCGCCGACCGCCTCGGCCAGCTTCGGGTTCGCGGCGACGCGGCCGTACCAGTGGTAGTACCCGTCGATCGGCTGGAAATAGCCGCGCAGATCGAGGTCCGCGGCGATCTCCGTGCCGTCGACGACCAGCGTCGCCGAGCCCGTGTAGCCGTCTTCGTCGCTCATCCGGGGTCCTCTCGTCAGCCGGCCTCGTCGCCGGCGGCGGTGTCGTTCTCGGTGCGTCCGAGCTGGACGACCTTGTTCTCCTCGAGCGGCAGGTTCGGGTCGATCACCACGCCTTGCTGGCGGGTGAGCCCGTCGATCGCCGCCCAGATGATCTGGGTGAGGTACTCGACCACCGAATCGCGGCCCATCGAACGCCGGTCCAGCCACCATTCGCCGGTGCTCTGGACCATGCCGACGATCCCGTGCGCCCACGGTTCGGCCGCGCCGGAGTCCATGTTGAACATCCGCATGTAGTCGCCGAGCAGGGCGGTCAGCGCGGTCGCGATGACCTCCTTGTCCTCCGCGACGACGTCCGAATCGGTGGTTTTGCCCGGCAGTCCGCCGTGTGCCAGCAAGCGGTACAGGTTCGGGTGCTCTTCGATGACGCCGAAGAACGCGTCGAGCGCCATCCGGATCCGCGGCACCGGCGCGAGTTCCGCGTTGATCGCCGGGATCAGCCGTTCGAAAAGGATCTCCGTGCCGCGCTGGCCGAGTGCGACGTACAGGTCGGCCTTGTCCTCGAAATGCCGGTACAGCACGGGTTTCGTGACGCCCGCTTCCGCGGCGACGTCCTCCATGCCGAGGTCTGGACCGTGCGCGTCGAGCGCGCGCAGGGCCGCTTCGACGAACTCCGCGCGACGGGCGATGCGGTGCTTGCGCCAGCGATCGCGGCGCGCGTCCCCGGTGCTCGTTTCGGTGTCGGCCGCCTGCTTGCCGGACTGCTTGCTGGAGCGCTTGACACGTTCGATCACGGCGGTCATGCTACCAGAGGTAACTGTTACCACGGGTTACATGTTCTGGAGCACAGAGCCCGGGGCAACAGGCGGGACGCGGCTTCTCGATTCAACGGCGAGTCAGGCGCTGGAAGGGGCTGATGATGACGCGGACGCTCAAGGTGACCGACCGGGAGGCGACGGCACAGCGGTTGCTGAAGTCGGCGGCGAACAAGTTCTACGACCCGGACGTCGACATCGACTGGGACGCGCCGCTGGTCGAGGGCAAGCGGTACATCCTGCCGGAGCGCTCGTCGCTCTACGGCACCCCGCTGTGGGACCGGCTGAGCCCGGAACAGCGGATCGAGCTGGGCAAGCACGAGATGGCCAGCATCGCGACCACCGGGCTGTGGTTCGAGATCCTCCTGATGCAGATGCTGCTCAAGGAGGTCTACGCACAGGACCCGACGACGGCGCACGCGCAGTTCGCGCTCACCGAGATCGCCGACGAGTGCAGGCACTCCACGATGTTCGCCCGGATGTCCGCGCGGATCGGCTGCCCGACCTACGGCCCGGTGCCGGTGCTGCGGCAGTTCGCGAAACTGATGCCGACCATCTCCTACGGCCCGGCGCGCTACGGCGCGATCCTGGTCGCCGAGGAGGTGCTCGACCGGCTGCAACGCGAGCAGATGAACGACGACCAGATCCAGCCGCTGGTCCGGATGGTCAACCGGATCCACGTGCTGGAGGAGGCGCGGCACGTCACCTTCGCCCGCGAGGAAGTCACCCGCGGGATGGCGAAACTCGGCCGCGCGGAGGTCGCCTACCAGCAGTTCAGCATCGCGCTGATCTCGTACTTCGTGACGCGGGCGTTCATCAACCCGAACGTCTACAAGGCGGTCGGGATCCGGCCGCGCGAGGGCGTCGAGACGGCGCTGAACAACCCGCACTGGCGCGCGACGATCGCGTGGGCCGGGGAGAAGATCATGCCGTTCCTGCAGGAGTCCGGTCTGGTCGGGTTGCCAGGGAAACCGTTCTGGCGCAAGTCTTTCCTGTTGCCGGAGGGCAAATGACTACCGTCGAGCGGCTGCGCAATCCGGCTCGTGAGCACCGGTTCGTGACCAGTGACGGCTGTGCGCTGCACGTCGAACTGAGCGGCCCGGCCGATGCCGCGGTGACGCTGGTGCTGGTGCACGGCTGGACGCAGGACCACCGCACGTGGGACGGCGTCATGGACCACCTCGGCCCCGGCGTCCGGACGCTGCGCTACGACCTGCGCGGGCACGGCGGTTCCGCGCCCGCGACCAAGGAAACCGGCACGATTCCGCGGCTGGCCGACGATCTGGCCGAACTGATCGCCGCGCGCGTGCCGTCGGGTCCGCTGGTGCTCGCCGGGCATTCGATGGGCGGCATGACCATGATGGCGCTGGCCGAACGGCATCCGGAACTGGTCCGGGACCGGGTGGTCGGCGCGGCGTTCGTGGCGACGTCCTCGGGGCAGATGGACAGGATCACGTTGGGGCTGCCCGGAATGGCGGGCCAGTTCTCCGCGCGGTTCGAGCGCAGGCTGGCGAAAGCGTTGTCGCACCGCAAGGGCGAGCGGCTGCCGTTGAGCCCGGCGATGGTGCGTTCGGGCGCGCGGTTCCTCGTGTTCGGGGAGCATCCGCGCCGCGCGGACCTGCGGCTGGTCGCGGATCAGCTGTTGTGCGCGCATCCGGCGAGCCTGGGCGCGTTCCAGGACGCGATTTCGACGCACGACCGCCGCGTCGCGCTGGCGACCTTGCGCGGTACGCCGTCCGTCGTGCTGGCGGGGGAGAAGGACCGGCTTTGCCCGCTGCCGCACGCGAAAGTGATCGCGGACGAGCTGCCGGACGCGGAGTTTGTCCGTTTTCCCGGTGCTGGGCACATGTTGCCGCAGGAGCGGGCGGGCGAGGTCGCGAAACGCATCGGGGCGCTGCTGCGGGTTTCGTGACCCTTCGCGTTCGCGCTCGTACCTGTCTGTCGGCTGGTCCCGGCCGCCCGGCGCTGTCACGCTGGGTGGCTGGGATGTCGCCGACAGACAGGACGGGTGCATGGGGCAGCCGCTGAGCGCGCACGTCAACCGCAGCCTGATGGCGATTTCCCGGCGGGCGGAGAGCGTGGACCGGCACACTCTGGCCAAGACCTTCGTGGTGGCCGGGTCGTTTTCGGCGATGCTGCATTCGGCTGACCACCAGATCTTCTACGGCCGCCGCGGCACCGGGAAAACGCACGCCTTGCTGTATCTGGCCGATCTGGTCGAGGAAACGCACGATGTCGCGGTGTACCTGGATCTCCGCACGATCGGGTCCACCAGCGGGCTGTATGCGAATCAGCAGCTGCCAGTGTCGCTTCGAGGCACGCAGCTGCTGGTCGACACGCTGGAAGCGGTGCACGAACAGCTGCTGACCACGGCGATCGAGACGCAGGTGTTCGATCAAGGAGGCTTGCTGCAGGGCCTCGACGAGCTGACCGAGGCGGCGACGACGGTCGAGGTCGTCGGCAATGTCGAGCGGGAGACGACCGTCGGCGGTTCAGCCGAGCAGGCGACCAGCGCCGGGGCTTCCGCGTCCTGGGGACCGGGCGGTCCGCGCGGCCGGGTGACGATGTCGGGCAGCAGCCGGCAATCGGTGACGGCTTCGGATCGCTTGCGGCGCACCGGAACCGAGCATCATCAGGTCATTTTCGGGCCGCTCAGCCGGGCGCTGGCCCGGGTCACGGCCGCGTTGGCGCCGGCCCGGCTGTGGCTGCTGCTGGACGAGTGGAGTTCGATTCCCCTTGAGCTGCAACCGTTGCTGGCGGATCTGCTGCGCCGCAGCGTGCTGCCGACGCGCGGGACGACGGTCAAGATCGCGGCGATCGAACGCCGGTCCCGGTTCCGCGAACCGGGCCGCGACGGCGATTACGTCGGCATCGAGGTCGGCGCGGACGCGGCCTCCGCGGTCAGCTTCGACGACGTGCTGCTGTTCGACCACGGCCGGACCCAGTCGAGACAGTTTTTCGCCGAACTCTTCCTTAATCACGTACGACCGCGGATGCCGATGACCGACGACCCGGCGGAATTCGTGGCCACGGCGTTCAGCCGCACCGCGTTTCCCGAACTCGTGCGCGCGGCCGAGGGCGTGCCCCGCGACGCGATCAACATCGCCGCGCTGGCCGCGCAGCACGCGAATACCGCGACGATCGGGATCCGGCACGTCCGGCAGGCCGCACAAGATTGGTACCTGCGCGACAAATACGCCGCCATCGCCGGGAACGAACCGGCCTTGACGACGCTTCGCTGGCTGGTGGACGAGGTGGTCGGCCGGCGCCGCTCGCGTACTTTCCTGCTCGAGCACGCCAGCGGCGCGCACGACGAGACCATGCGCGATCTGCACGACGCCCGGCTCGTTCACCTGGTACGGCGCGGGATCGTCAACCGCAAGCGGCCGGGAACGCTCTACGACGGGTTCGCCATCGACTACGGCTGTTACGTCGCCTTGTTGTCAGACAGCGAACAACCGTCGCGGCGAAGCAAAGCCGACGCCTGGCTGACCGATCCGCACGGCGCGCTGCCGGACCATCTCGAACAGCTGCTGGTCGAACTGCCCGGAGCGGCGAGATCGGTGCCCCGCCAGCGAAAACCGCGCGAATGAGCTAGCGGAGCCGTTCGAGCGCGGCGACGGTGGCCGGGACGTCTTCCCAGATCGGCGAGTGCCCGGTCTCGACGGTGACGAGTTCGCTGTCCGGCAGGTGGTCGACGAGGTGCTGGGCGTCCGCGAGCGTGCGGGCGCGGTCGTGGATTCCGTGCAGCACCGCGACCGGGCAGCGGATCGCCGCGAGCCGCGGCGTGAGGTCCAGATTCCGTTGGCTCGTCAGGACTTCCAGCGCGGCTTCGGCCGGGACGCGGGCGGCGTAGTCGAGCAGCTGAGTGCGCAGATCCGGCGGCAACGGCGCGGCGAAGGACCGGTCGAGGACGGCTGCGTGCAGGTCGGGACCCCATTCGGTGGCGATCGTGGCGAGGATCCGGTCGACGTCGCCGTGGCCGCGCATGTGCGCGCCGGTGTTCGCGAGCAGCAGCGCCGAAACCAGGTCCGGCCGGGTGGCCGCGACCGTCGCCGCGACGCAGCCGCCCGTGGAGTGCCCGATCAGGGTGACCGGGCCGCCGTGCTGTTCAATCCGGTCGGCGACGCGCGCCGCGATGTCCTCGATCCGCCACGGACCCGGTGCGGTCATCCAGTCGACCGCGTCCAGTCCATCGGGCAGCGCGGCCGCCAGCGGTGCGTAGATCAGCGGGCTGCACAACGTGCCCGGCACCGCGACCACGCGCACGGGCGTCAGTTGTCCTTGAGCGGGAAACCGCCGCCGATGCCGCGCCAGGCGAGGTTCGCGGTGAGCGCCACCGCGTCCTCGCGGCTCATCGACTGGTTGTGCTGCAGCCAGTAGCGCGCGCTGACCTGGCTCATCCCGACCAGGCCGACCGCCAGCAGACGGGCCTTCTCCTCGTCCAGCCCGGCGTCGGAGGTGATCGTCTCGGTGATGGCCTCGACGCTCGCCGAGGTCGCGCGGTCCACCGCCTCCTGCACGGCGGGCTCGCCGCGGAGATCGGATTCGAAGACCATGCGGAACGCGCCGGCGTCGTTGTTCACGAAGTCGAAGAACGCCCCGACCGTGGCCGGGACGCGCTGGCGGTTGTCCGTGGTGGAGTTCAGCGCGCCCTGCACGCGGCCGACGAGGTCGTCGACGTGGCTTTCCAGCAGCGCGATGTACAGGTCGAGCTTGCCGGGGAAGTGCTGGTAGAGGACCGGTTTGCTGACCCCGGCCTCCTCGGCGATCTCGTCCATCGCCGCCGCGTGGTAGCCGTGCTCGGCGAAGACGCGCTGCGCGGCCGTCAGCAACTGGGCCCGGCGCTCCGTCCGGGGCAACCGGACGCCTCGTTGCAGTCGCGCCATCTCCGTCATTCTTCCTCCGTCCGCAGCCTTCGCCGGGCGGGTTCACCACCGCGTGAAGTGAATCTGACATTACCCGTGGGTACGCCCGAAATGCCAAGGGTCAGGCATCCTGGACCGGTGACCACCACGACCTCCCGCCCCGCCGCCGCGGCGGCGGTCCGCCCGCCGGTGACCCAGGTGCCATTGTCGACTACGCCCCTTCCGCCGCTCGACGGGGCGCTGCCTGCCTGGCCGGGAACGGTCGAGGACGGCCTCCACATCCGGCACACGCCCGGTCCGGACGGCACGCCCGCGGTGTACGTGCACGGGCTCGGCGGGTCGTCCACGAACTGGACCGACCTCGCCGCGCTGCTCGCCCCGACCGCGGCCGGACAGGCCGTTGACCTGCCCGGATTCGGCTATTCGGAGCCCGCGGAAGGATTCGCCTACAGCCTCGACGACCACGCCGACGTCATCGCGAGCAGGCTGGAACGGCTCGGCGAGCCGGTGCATCTGCTCGGCAACTCGATGGGCGGCGCGATCTCGCTGCTGGTCGCGGCGCGGCGGCCGGAGCTGGTGAGAACTCTCACCCTGATTTCCCCGGCGATGCCGGACCGCCGCCCGGACCCGCGCAGGCTGTCCGATCCGCTGATGGCGCTGGCCTACCTCCCGGTGGTCGGGGCGCGGGTGCGCCGCCGGATGGCCGGGATGACCGCCCGCGAACGCGCCGCGCAGGTCATCAAGCTGTGCTTCCACGATCCGTCCCGCTTCCCGGACGCCCGGCTGGACGAACTGGTCGAGGAGCACGCCGCGCGCGCCGGGTTCCCGTGGGCGCTGGCCGCGATGGAGCGCAGCACGTTCGGCATCTTCCGGCGCTGGACCGCGCTCGGTGCCGCGTCGCTGTGGTCGGTCGCCAAACAGGTCCAGGCCCCGACGCTGGTCGTCTGGGGTCTCCACGACCGGGTGATCTCGGTCAAGCGCGCGCTGCGGACCGCGCAGACGATTCCGCACGCCCGGATGCTGGTCCTCCCGCGCACCGGACACGTTGCGCAGATGGAACGTCCGCACGTGGTGGCCAAGGCCGTGCTGGGTCTGTGGGAGGGCGCGGACAAGGGCTCCTGGTAGCCCGGACGGGGGACCGCGGATCGCCGGGGAGCCCGCCAGTCGCTGCCGGGAACGTCGCCGTCGTGTGGCACCCTGGGTCGGTGGACCGGCTGAAGCAGGACGCGCGAGCGAAGGACCGGCGGGGCCCGACCGCCGGGTCGGCCCGGCGTTCAGCGTCCTCGGGGTCGGCGGGCTCCGGCGATGCGGAGGCCGACTCTCCGCGCGTCGGCCAGTACCGGCCCGCGCGCAAGCCCGCCCAGCGCGTGGGCGACGACCGGTACCGGCCGGGCGGACGCCGCACCAGCGCCGAGCCGCTCGCCGCCTCCTGGAAACCCAAGGACGGCGGCTCCGAGAAGCGCCCAACGCCGAAGAAGAAGCAGTCGCCGTTCGCGCGATTCGTGAAGACCTACGGCTGGCGCGTGTACGCGCTGCCGATCCTGGCCGTGATCACCGTGCTGGTCGCGGTCAACACCGCCTCCGGCCCGTCCGACGCCGGGGTCGCCGGCAGCAGCGGCGAGGTCGCGTCCGGCGACACGTCCTCCGGCGCGATCGACAGCGGCGGCGGCATCCCGGAGAACCCCGCGCAGCCGGTGGACCTCAACGTGCCCACCGCGGATCTGCCCGCCGGCGGCCCTTACACGCAGACGGGCAAGGGCACCTGGCACGTCGTGCCGGGGTCCGGCGACGTCGTGGGCAAGGGTGGGAAGCTCTACACCTACACCGTCGAGGTCGAGGACGGCATCGACCCGGCCAGTTACGCGGGCGACGACAGCTTCGGCACCGCGGTGCAGGGCATTCTGTCCGATCCGCGCAGCTGGACCTGGAATGGCGAGCTCCGGCTGCAGCGGGTCGACGCGAGCTATCCGAACCCGACCTTCCGGGTGAGCCTCACCACGCCGGACACCACGCACCGGCCGGACGCGTGCGGGTTCCAGATCAAATTCGAGGCCTCGTGCTACCGGAGCAGCATGGGCCGGGTGCTGATCAACCTGTCGCGCTGGGTGCGCGGCGCGAAGGCCTACGGCCCGGACATGACGGGGTACCGGCAGTACGCCATCAACCACGAGGTCGGGCACGCGCTGGGCAACCATCACGTGGGCTGTCCCGGAGACGGCAAACCGGCCCCGGTGATGATGCAGCAGACGTTCGGCGTCGCGGACGACTACGTCGCGAAGCTCAACGACATCCCCGGCGGCGACAAGGGCAAGGTCGCCGCGGACCACCACGTGTGCAAGCCGAACGGGTGGCCGAACCCGACTCCGCAGGGCCCGTAACAACGTCCCACGATCTGAGAGCAGGGAAGTGTCTCTTGCGGGCGGGCGTTGAACATACTGGGATCGACTACGCGACCCGCGCGAGTATGGAGGACCCGATGTCAGACACGGCACTGCCGCCGCTCGTCGAGCCGGCAGCCGAGCTCACCAAGGAAGAGGTGGCCCGGTACAGCCGTCACCTGATCATCCCGGACGTCGGGGTGGTCGGGCAGAAGCGGTTGAAGAACGCGAAGGTCCTGGTCATCGGTGCGGGCGGCCTCGGAAGCCCGGCGCTGCTGTACCTGGCGGCCGCCGGCGTGGGCACGCTCGGCATCATCGACTTCGACGTCGTCGACGAATCCAACCTGCAGCGCCAGGTGATCCACGGCCAGTCCGACCTCGGCAAGCTCAAGGCCGCGTCGGCGCAGGAATCGATCGCCGAGATCAACCCGCTGGTGAAGGTGCACCTGCACACCGAGCGCCTGGAATCGGCGAACGCGCTGGAGATCTTCAACCAGTACGACCTGATCCTCGACGGCACGGACAACTTCGCCACGCGCTACCTGGTCAACGACGCGGCGGTGCTGGCGGGCAAGCCGTATGTGTGGGGCTCGATCTTCCGGTTCGAAGGCCAGGTGAGCGTCTTCTGGGAGGACGCCCCGAACGGCAAGGGCCTCAACTACCGGGACCTCTACCCCGAGCCGCCGCCCCCCGGCATGGTCCCGTCCTGCTCCGAAGGCGGCGTACTGGGCGTGCTGTGCGCGTCGATCGGCTCGATCATGGTGACCGAGGCGATCAAGCTCATCACCGGCATCGGAGAGCCGCTCCTCGGGCGGTTGATCTCCTATGACGCGCTGGAGATGAAGTACCGCGAGGTCAAGATCCGCAAGGACCCGGAGACCCCGAAGATCACCGAACTGATCGACTACGAAGCCTTCTGCGGCGTCGTGTCGGACGAAGCCGCCTCGGCCGCCTCGGGCAGCACGCTGACCCCGGCGGAACTGAAGGCCAAGTTCGACGCGGGCGAGGACTTCGCCCTGATCGACGTCCGCGAACCGCACGAGTACGAGATCGTCAACATCAAGGGCGCCACGCTGATCCCGAAGGACCGCATCCTGTCCGGCGAGGCATTGGCGGAGTTGCCGCAGGACAAGCCCATCGTCCTGCACTGCAAGTCCGGCGCCCGCTCGGCCGAGGCACTGGCCGCGCTGCACGCAGCAGGCTTCAAGGACGCCACCCACCTAGGCGGCGGAGTCCTGGCTTGGGCACGGCAGATCGACCCGAGCCTGCCGACTTACTGAGCACCGTTTGGCCGTGAAGGGCTCCTTGAGGGACTTAGATTCCCTGAAGGAGCCCTTCACGGCTTTTTTGGTGACGTGAGGGCCACCCTGAGGAACTCTGATTCCGTGAGGGTTCCCCTCACGACCAGCCGACGGTCCGTGAGGGACCCCTTCACGGACCTGGATTCCCTCAAGGAGCCCTTCACGGCCCGCCCGCTCGCCCCGTGCCCGCTCGGGATGCCGCCCCAATGTGGCATTGGTTGCGTCCCACGCACCGAACGCCACATTGGGTGCGTCAGATGCACCCAATGCCACATTGGGGCGCTAGCCCCACACTGCGAGAAACCGCCGCCGGTGCACTCAACTGTCGGTGCACCCACACCACCCCCGCACCCCGATACGAAGCTCTCCTGCGGTCTGGGGTGGCTTGTCAAGGCATCTTTCCCGCCTTGACAAGCCACCCCAGACCGTCAGCACAATCAAGCTTCGGGGTGCCCACCGCACGCCAGAAAGCAATGTCGCCGCCAGGCGACGAGCCGCCCAACGACCAGCGAGTCTCCCCCATAATCCGACCGCCCCCGGGGTAACCTCCCCCTTTGTGCGGTCAACCCTCGAACGCCCCACCGAACGCGTCTGCAACGCGTTCGGCAGCGACGCCGACGCCATCACCCTCCTCCCGGACTCCGAAACCTGGCACGCCGGCGACGTGGTCTTCAAACGCGTCACCGACCGCTCCCAAGCCCTCTGGACCGCCCGAGCCCTGGACTTCGCCGAGGACCCCGGCCTCCGCATCGCCAAACCGGTCCGCTCACGAGACGGCCGCTGGATCGTCGGGGACTGGTCGGCCTGGCGCTACCTCCCTGGCACCGCCGAACACCGCTGTGACGAAGCGGTTCTCGCCGCGGTACGCCTCCACCGGACCACCGCAGACCTCCCCAGGCCGGACTTCCTCTCCGCCCGCGACGACATCGACGCGGTAGCCGACCGGATCGCCTGGGAAGAACTAGACCGCCCGCTGTCGGAGGAAAAAGGCGGCCGCTGGTTCGAAATCCTCGCCCCGGCCCGCCGTCCGATCAAACTCCCGCACCAGGTCGCGCACGGCGAACTCCTGGCGGGTCTGCTCTTCGACGGTGACGAAGCTCCCGGCGTGGTCGATTTCGTCCCGTACTACCGCCCAGGCGAATGGGGTGCCGCGATCGCCGCGGTCGACTCGCTGATCTGGGGCGGCGCGACCGGAGCTCTCCTGGAGCGCTGGGCCCACCTCCCCGAATGGCCCCAGCTCCTGCTGCGCGCCATCCTCTTCCGTCTCGCCTCGCACGCACTCGACCCCAGGTCCACGAACGCCGCGTTGGACGGCCTGCGCGCGGCGGCCCGCGAGGTCAGCGCGATCCTCTGACTCACTGCGCGCCTCCGCCATGACGGCGGGCAATGTCAACTGCCCGAAACATTCCGGCACGTCGAGGTAACACAGCGTCCTTACCGTCGGGTCATCGCCGACCCGAGGAGCGCCTGTGCCGCACGTCGACACACATTGCCCGTACTGCGCCCTGCAGTGCGGGATGCGCCTGGATGAGACCCGGGTCACCCCAAGGAACTTCCCGGTCAACGCGGGCGGCCTGTGCCAGAAAGGCTGGACCGCCGGCGCCCTGCTGGAATCCGGCGCACGCCTGACCTCGCCGCTGCTCCGCCGAGACGGCGAACTCCAGCCGGTTTCCTGGGACGAGGCACTGGATTTCGTCGCGGACCGACTGCTTGCCTCGCGCCGCGAACACGGTGCGGATTCGGTCGCTGTGTTCGGCGGCGGCGGGCTTACGAACGAAAAGGCTTATCTGCTCGGGAAATTCGCCCGGGTCGCGCTCGGAACGTCGCAAATCGACTACAACGGCCGATTCTGCATGTCCTCCGCCGCCGCGGCCGGGATGCACGCATTCGGCGTCGACCGTGGACTCCCGTTCCCGGTAACCGATCTCGCGAACGCGGACGTCGTCCTGCTCGCCGGGGCGAACCCGGCCGAGACGATGCCGCCGTTCATGCAGCATCTGGAGAGCGCGGAACTGATCGTCATCGACCCGCGCCGCACGCCGACCGCCGAGCGGGCTGCGCTGCACCTCGCCCCGGCACCAGGAACGGATCTTGCACTGGCGTTGGGAATTCTCCACGCGGTCGTCGCCGAAGGACACCTGGACAAGTCCTATGTGGATCTTCGGACGTCCGGGTTCGACGAAATGTGGCGCATCGCCGCGACCTGGTGGCCGGAACGGGTCGAGCGGGTCACCGGGGTCTCGGCCGCGGACCAGCGGCAGGCCGCGGAAATGCTCGCCCGGGCTCGCAACGCGTATGTGCTTACTGGGCGCGGGACCGAACAGCACGCGTCCGGAACCGCGACGGTCGGCGGGTGGATCAATCTCGCGCTCGCACTCGGTTTGCCCGGGCGTGCCGGATCTGGCTTCGGGTGCCTGACCGGACAAGGCAACGGCCAGGGCGGACGCGAGCACGGGCAGAAGGCAGACCAACTGCCGGGCTATCGCAAGATCGACGACCCGGCGGCGCGTGCGCATGTTGCCGAGGTCTGGGGTGTACCGCCGGAAAGCTTGCCGGGGCCGGGGCGTTCCGCGGTCGAGTTGCTCGACGCGCTGGGCGATTCAATCAAGGCCCTGCTGGTGTTCGGAAGCAATCCGGTCGTGTCGGCTCCGCGCTCGTCCCGGGTGCAGGAACGGTTGGCCGGACTGGATCTTCTCGTGGTGGCGGACTTTGTCCTCTCGGAAACCGCGGAGCTGGCCGACGTGGTGTTCCCGGTCCCGCAGTGGGCCGAAGAGGAGGGCACGTTGACCAACCTCGAGGGCCGAGTCCTCTTGCGGCAAAGGTCGATTGAGCCGCCGGACGGAGTACGAAGCGATCTGTCGCTGTTGCGGGATCTCGCGGTCCGAATTGGACAGCCTGCGGAAAGTTTTCCCGACGAGGCGGTGGAAGTCTTCGAGGAGCTGCGAGCCGCGTCGAAGGGTGGAGCCGCGGACTACTCCGGGGTGACTTACCAACGGCTGCGTTCCGGGGAAGCATTGCACTGGCCGGTGCTGGACGAGACCCACCTGGGCACGCCGCGAATGTTCCTCGACGGATTCGCGCATCCAGACGGCCGGGCGCGGTTCGCCGAGGTTGACCACAGTGGACCCGCGGAACTGCCGGACGAGGTTTTTCCGTTGCAGGCGACGACTGGACGAGTGTTGCAGCACTACCAATCCGGTGCGCAGACTCGCCGGATCGCGGAGTTGACGGCGGTCGTGCCGGAGGCGTTCGTCGAGGTGCATCCGGATACCGCGGCGCGGTCCGGGCTGGCCGACGGAGACCACGCGGTGGTGCGGTCGCGGCGCGGGGAGACCGTCGCGCTGGTGCGGTGTGTGCCGTCAATGCGGGCGGACCTCGTCTTCCTGCCGTTCCACTTTCCCGGTGCGGCGCGGGCGAATCTGGTGACCAACCCGGCGCTGGACCCGGTGAGCCGGATGCCGGAGTTCAAGGTGTGCGCGGTGTCGTTGGCGAAGGCGGAAGCATGAGCGCGCGGAACGTCGTCGTCATCGGTTACGGGATGGCCGGGGCCCGGCTCGCGGACGAGATCCGGCGGCGCGATCCGGAAGGCGACCGGGTACGGCTGACCGTGCTCGGCGAGGAGGCGCATCCGGCCTACAACCGGGTGCTGCTGTCCACTGTGGTCGCTGGCGGGATGAGCCCGGACACGGTGCGGCTGCACGATTCCGAGTGGGCCGCGCAGACGCGAGTCGATTTGCGGCTCGGAACGCGGGTGACGCGGATCGACCCGATGCGCCGGGTCGTCTGCACCGAAGACGAGGATTTCCCTTACGACGCGGTCGTCCTCGCGACCGGAGCCGCGCCCTGGCTGCCGCCGGTGGAAGGGCTCGAACTCGGACCGGAGGTCGTGGCGTTCCGCACGCTGGACGACTGCGCGCGCATCGTGGACGCCGCACGTCCGGGCGCGCCGGTTGCGGTGCTCGGCGGCGGGTTGCTTGGCTTGGAAGCCGCACGAGGGCTGGCCGGACGCGGAGCGAACGTCACGGTGGTGCATCCGCAGCCGCATGTGCTGGAACGGCAGCTGGATTCCGGCGCCGGCCGGGTGCTGGCGCGGCGGTTGGCGGAGCTGGGCGTCACGTTCCGATTCGAGGTGACGGCCGCTCGGCACCTGCCCGGAGACGGTCTCAAACTCGATGACGGCAGCTTCGTTCCCGCTGACCTGGTGGTCGTCGCGGCGGGAGTGCGCCCGGAGACGTCGCTCGCCGAAGCCGCCGGGCTCGCGGTGGACCGCGGAATCCTGGTGGACGATCTGCTCCGGACCAGCGACGGCCGGATCCACGCACTGGGCGACTGCGCTCGACACCCGGGTGCGCCGCCGGGATTGGTGCAGCCCGCGTGGGAACAGGCCGCGGTGCTCGCGGACCTGCTCACCGGCTCGGACGCCACGGCACGCTATCGCGGCACCCGCACGGTGACCCGGCTCAAAGCCCGCGACATCGACCTCGCCGCGCTCGGCGAAACGCAGGTGACCAGCGAGGACGCCGCGGCCGAGGTCGTGACCTTCGACGATCCGTCCGGCGGCAGGTACGGCAAGCTCGTCGTCCGCGGCGACCGCGTGACCGGCGCGATCCTGCTCGGCCTGCCGGACGCGGCGGCGACCGTGACGCAGCTGCACGACCGAGGCACGCCGGTCCCCGAAGACCGGCTCGCGGTGCTGCTCGGCCGTGCGCTGCCCGCGGGTGCGCCAACGGCGGCGAGCCCGGCGGATCTTCCTTCGTCCACAGTGATCTGCCGCTGCAACGCGGTGACCAAAGGCCGGCTGATCGAAGCCTGGCGGGGTGGCGCCACCGACGCTGCCGCACTCGCCCGCACCACCCGCGCGACCACGGGATGCGGCAGCTGCCGCGACACGGTCGGCGCGGTCGCGGACTGGCTGGCCGCGCAATGACCGCCCCCCGTAACGAGGAGGACGCCATGACCCGCCGTTGGATCGAGCACTGGGATCCCGAGGACGACGAGTTCTGGGAATCGACCGGCAAGCGCGTCGCCCGGCGCAATCTGTGGTTTTCCGTGTTCTCCGAGCACATCGGCTTCTCGATCTGGACACTGTGGTCGGTCGTGGTGCTGTTCATGGGCCCGGCCTACGGGTTCAGCGCGGCGGACAAATTCCTGCTCGTCTCCACCCCGACGGTGGTCGGCGCGATCATGCGGATCCCGTACACCTTCGCGGTCGCGCGCTTCGGCGGTCGCAATTGGACAGTCATCAGCGCGGTGCTGCTGCTCATTCCGACGGTGCTGACCGCCATCGTGCTGCACCCGGGTACCTCGCTGGGCACCTTCGTGCTGATGGCCGCGCTCGGCGGCGTCGGTGGCGGCAACTTCGCTTCGTCGATGACGAACATCAACACCTTCTATCCCGAACGGCACAAAGGCTGGGCACTCGGGTTGAACGCCGGCGGCGGAAACCTCGGTGTCGCGGTGATTCAGCTCGTCGGACTTCTCGTCATCGGCACCGCTGGTGCGACCGCGCCGCGATTGGTGCTCTACATCTACCTTCCCCTGATCGTCATCGCCGCCACCTGCGCCGCGTTGTTCATGGACAACTTGGCCAGCGTTCGCGGGGACACCAAAGCGATGCGCGAGGTAGTCCGTTATGGACACACCTGGGTCATGTCGCTGCTGTACGTCGGCACGTTCGGTTCCTTCATCGGCTACAGCTTCGCCTTCGGTTTGGTGCTGCAGAACCAGTTCGGCCGGACGCCGTTGCAGGCGGCCGCGGTGACGTTCCTCGGTCCGCTGCTGGGTTCGCTGTCCCGGCCGATCGGCGGATGGCTGTCGGACCGCATCGGCGGCGGCCGCGTCACCTTCGCGACGTTCGGCGCGATGGCGTTGGCGACCGTGGTGCTGGTGCTGGCTTCCTCGGCGGACTCGCTGGCGACATTTACCGCCGCGTTCATCGTTTTATTCGTGCTCACCGGAATCGGCAACGGATCGACGTACAAGATGATCCCGGCGATCTTCCAGGTGAAGGCACAGGCGGCGATTCAGGCTGGTGCGGACGCGACGGCGGAACTGCGCAACGCGCGGCGGCTGTCCGGCGCGTTGATCGGGCTGGCCGGTGCGATCGGTGCGCTGGGCGGGTTGTTCATCAACCTCGCGTTCCGGCAGTCGTTCGCCGAAGCGCACAGCGGCGTTCCCGCGTTCGTCGGATTCCTGGTCTTCTACGCGGTGTGCGTGGGTGTGACGTGGTTCGGCTATCTGCGCAAGCCAGCGGTGCGCGCGCAGGTGGCGTTGGCAGGAGCGGAGGTCTGAAATGCCCACAGTGGTGGTTGCCGGGCACGGCATGGTCGCGCACCGGTTCGTGGAGGCACTTCGCGCGGCGGACAAGGCGGGCGAGTGGCGGGTCGTTGTCTTCGGCGAGGAGAACCGTCCCGCTTACGACCGGGTCGCGCTGACCTCCTATGTGGACAGCTGGGATCCGGCCGCGTTGGCGTTGCCGGGATCGGACTACGCGGACGACGACACGGTCGACCTTCGGCTCGGCGAAGTCGTCGTGTCGGTGGATCGTGAAGCCAAGACGGTGACGACGGCGTCCGGACATGTCGAGTCGTATGACTCGCTGGTGCTGGCGACCGGTTCGCGTCCGTTCGTGCCGCCGGTGCCGGGGCGGGATCTGCCGGGTGTGTTCGTGTACCGGACGATCGAAGACCTCGACGCGATTCGGGCCGCCGCAGAACGGCAGGGTCGCGGCCGTCGTGCAGCGATGGTGATCGGTGGCGGTCTCCTCGGTCTCGAAGCAGCGAAGGCATTGCGGGACATGGGGTTGTCGCCGCACGTGGTGGAGATGGCACCGCGGTTGATGCCATTGCAGGTCGACGATGGCGGCGGCGGTCTGTTGCGACGGCTGATCGCCGACCTTGACGTGACTGTCCACACCGGAACCTCGACGGATGCGATCGAGGCGGACGGTACGCGGTTGCTGGCTCGGTTGGGCAACGGCACGGAGTTGGACGTCGACCTGGTGGTCTTCTCCGCCGGGGTCCGTCCTCGGGACGACTTGGCTCGCGAGTCCGGTTTGGACGTTGGCGAGCGCGGCGGCGTGCTGGTCGACGCGACGTGCCGGACCAGCGATTCGTCGGTGTACGCGATCGGCGAGTGCGCGGCGGTCGAGGGCCGGGTGTACGGCATCGTCGCGCCGGGATACGCGATGGCTGAGGTGGTCGCGGCGCAGCTCGCCGGCACGACGGCGAGCTTCCCCGAACCGGACACCGCGACGAAGCTGAAGCTGATGGGCGTGGACGTCGCCAGCTTCGGCGACGCGCACGCCGTCACCGAAGGAGCGCTGGAAGTCGCGGTGAACGACGCCGTGGCCGGGACCTACAAGAAGCTCGTGGTGACCGACGACGGCCGGACGCTGCTCGGCGGGGTCCTGGTCGGCGACGCGGCGGAGTACAACACGCTGCGGGCGTTGGTCGGCCGTCCGCTGCCCGCCGACCCGGGCGCGTTGCTCGCCCCGGCCGGCGGCGGTGCGGCGGTCGGCGTGGACGCGTTGCCGGACGAGGCGCAGGTCTGTTCGTGCAACGGGGTTTCCAAGGGCGCGCTGACCCGGGCGATCACTGAGGACGGTTGTGATTCGGTCGGGAAGCTGAAGGCGTGCACGCGCGCGGGAACGTCATGCGGCTCGTGCGTGCCGATGCTGGCGAAGCTGCTGAACGCGTGCGGCGTCGAGCAGTCGAAGGCGTTGTGCGAACACTTCACGCAGTCTCGTGCGGAGCTGTTCGAGATCATCCGTGCGACGCAAATGACGACGTTCAGCGAGGTAGTGAGCCGGTACGGCACCGGGACGGGTTGTGCGGTTTGCAAGCCCGCGGTGGCGTCGATTCTGGCGACGCTGGGCAACGGGCACATTCTCGGCGGCGAGCAGGCGGCGCTACAGGACACGAACGACCGGTTCCTGGCGAACATGCAGCGCAACGGCAGCTATTCGGTGGTGCCGCGGATTCCCGGCGGCGAGATCACGCCGGAGAAACTGATGGTGATCGCTCAGGTCGCGCAGGATTTCGGGCTGTACACGAAGATCACCGGCGGACAGCGGATCGACCTGTTCGGGGCCACTGTGGACCAGCTGCCGGACATCTGGCGGCGACTGGTCGACGCGGGCTTCGAGTCCGGGCACGCGTACGGAAAGTCTTTGCGGACGGTCAAATCCTGTGTCGGATCGACCTGGTGCCGCTACGGGGTGCAGGACAGTGTGGGGCTGGCGATCGATCTGGAGCTGCGGTATCGCGGACTGCGGTCGCCGCACAAGATCAAGGCCGGAGTATCGGGTTGTGCGCGCGAATGCGCCGAAGCGCGCGGCAAGGACTTCGGCGTGATCGCCACCGAACACGGTTGGAACCTTTACGTCGGCGGCAATGGCGGAGCGACGCCGCGACACGCGGAACTGCTGGTGTCTGATGTGGACACCGAAACGCTGGTGCGCACGATTGACCGGTTCCTGATGTTCTATGTGCGCACGGCGGATCGGTTGCAGCGCACGGCACCGTGGATCGAGGAGCTCGACGGCGGGCTCGACCACCTGCGTGCGGTGATCGTGGACGACAGTCTCGGCATCTGCGAGGACCTGGACGCGGCGATGGCGAAACACATCGAGGGTTACACCGACGAATGGCGAGGAGTGTTGGAGGATCCGGACAAGCTGGCGCGGTTCAGTTCGTTCGTGAACGCGCCGGGGACGCCGGACCCGTCGATCTCGTTCCGTGCGGAGCGGGAGCAGAAGATCCCGGTGCTGCTGGGAGTTCCGGAGGTGCGGCGATGACCATGACTTCATCCTGGACCGCGGTGTGCGCGGCGGCGGAGATCCCGGAGTTCTCCGGAGCGGCGGCGCTGATCGACGGCCACCAGGTCGCGGTGTTCCACGCCGGAGACGGCTGGTACGCACTGTCCAATTGGGACCCGTGCAGCGGCGCGGCGGTGCTGTCGCGTGGGATCGTCGGCGACGCCGGGGGAGAGCCGGTGGTCGCGTCGCCGGTCTACAAGGAACGGTTCTCGCTTCGCAGCGGCGCGTGTCTCGACGCGGAAGGCGTTTCGGTGCCGGTGTATCCGGTTCGCGTACGGGACGGGGTGATCGAGGTGGGCTCGCCGTGACGGACGTCCGGCCGTTGGCCGGGTTCACGGTGGGAATCACGGCAGCGCGCCGAGCTGAAGAGCTGGGCGCGCTGCTTGTGCGCCAGGGTGCGGCCGTCCGGTACGGACCGGCGATCCGGATCGTGCCGCTGGCCGACGACACCGAATTGCACGCGGCGACGATGCGGTTGCTGGAATCCCCAGTGGACATCGTGGTCGCGACGACCGGGATCGGCTTCCGCGGCTGGATCGAGGCCGCGGAAGGCTGGGGTCTCGGCGAAAAGGTGCTGGACCATCTGTCGGACGCCTCGTTGCTCACTCGCGGTCCGAAGGCAGCCGGGGCGGTGCGCACGGCCGGGTTGGCGGAGGACTACTCACCCGCGTCGGAGAGCAGTGCGGAGCTGTTGCAGTACCTCACGCAGTCCGGAGTGGACGGACGACGGATCGCGTTGCAGTTGCACGGCGAGCCATTGCCGTACTTCGCGGAGACTCTTCGGCAGGCGGGTGCCGAGGTGATCGAGATCCCGGTGTACCGCTGGGTGGCTCCGGCTGATCCGGGGCCGCTGGACCGGCTGTTGGACGCGGTCCTGGAAGGCACGATCGACGCGTTGCCGTTCACGAGTGCGCCCGCTGCCGCGTCCACGGTCGCGATGGCGCGGCGGACCGGTCGGCTCGCTGCGTTGATCGAGGTGTTGAGCACCCGCGTGGTCGTGGCGTGCGTAGGCCCGATCGCGGCCGCGCCGCTCGCTTCGCTCGGCATTCCGACTGTCCAACCGAGACGGTCGCGGATCGGAGCGCTAGCGAGAACGGTCGCGGACGCCTTGGTCACCGCCTCGCCGACGCTGTATGCCGCCGGACATGTATTGCAGATCCGCGGGACCGGCGCGCTGGTGGACGGCGAATGGCGCGAGATCGCTCCGGCCCCGATGGCGCTTCTGCGTGCGCTCGCGCGACAGCCCGGCCGGGTGGTCGCGCGCCGGGAGTTGTCCGCCGAGCTTCCGTCCGGCGGCGAGGCGCACGCGGTGGAGACGGCGATCGGCCGGTTGCGGACGTCTCTCGGCGGTGCCGGTGTGGTGCAGACGGTGGTCAAGCGCGGGTACCGGCTGGCAGTGAATCCCGGCGACACCCCAGCGTCGATCGGCTAGCCTCGGCACGGTGCGGATGGTCCCGATTCCGCCGGGAACGGTGACGCTCACCGACCGGCGGACAGAACGCAGTTGGACAGTCGACGTGCCCGCTTTCGAGCTTGGCGCGTTCCCGGTCACCCAGGAGCAATACGACGGCGGCGATGGTCTCCCCGCCGTCGAGGTGTCCTGGTTGGACGCGGTGCGGTTCTGCAACACACTGTCCGAACGGGACGGACTGGCAGCGGCGTATCGCGTTGACGGCGGAGAAGTGGCGTGGGACCGGTCCGCGTCCGGCTACCGGCTGCCTACTGAAGCCGAATGGGAACACGCCTGCCGCGCGGGAACTGAGGGTTCGAGGTACGGCGACCTGGACGAGATCGCCTGGTACGAAGGAAATTCCGGCGGTCGGCTGCATCCGCCTGGCGAGAAGCGTCCGAACGCCTGGGGTGTTCACGATCTGCTGGGCAACACGTGGGACTGGTGCTGGGATCTCTACGATCCGGCGGTCTACGGCGAGTACCGGGTGCTCAAGGGCGGCGGCTGGGCGGACGAGCACTGGAGCGTCCGGGTGTCGGTGCGTCGGCGGAGCCACCCGACGTTCCGGGTGGACGACGTCGGCTTTCGCGTCGCGCGGTCCAGTTAGGACTGCGCGGAGTCCCACCAGGACAGAATCCGGGCACCGTACAACGTGAGCCACTTCGAAGGTTCGCCGGCCGGGACGTCGACCTCGAACCACATGTCGCCGGGCAGTCGACCGTCCTGCAGCCAAGTTCCGTCTGGCTGCCGGGCGGCGCGAACCCGTTCCACGGCGTCGGCGAGGCGCGGGTCGGGCGGAATGTCGTCCACGACGGCGGCTTCGCGGAAGTATTCGAGGGCGTTGATCGCGCTGTAGTGCCACCGCGTCGGGTACGCGAAGTGGTCGACCCAGGGAGCCACCTGTTCGCCGGTCGAAAGCCGATAGAGCAGACGACGCTTCAGCAGGTACTCCTCACCGGCGCGGCGGGCGGCGTGCGTCTCGTCGGTCCCGCCGGTCGCGATGTCGTAGGCGAGCAAGCCTTTCACCGCGTTCAGCGTCGAGTGGAAGGACGAGCGCTTCGAGTCCTCGACCCATTCGCAGTTCCAGCCGCCGTCGGCCATCTGGTGCTCGGTGAACCAGCGGGCGAGCCCGGAGACGTCGACGCCGAGCCAGCCGCCGTTCGCGATCGTCCAGGCGTTGATGCAGACGTCGACCTCGCCGCCCCAGTACGGTAAATCGTCGTATTCCCACCGGGAATTCTCCGCGAGCAATTCAGCGGTGCGATTGGCGCGCAAGACCGCGGGATCCATTCCCCATTCCCGCAGCATATTGAGCGACCACGTGGTGGCTGTCCACGGCTGCCCGGTATCGGGACCGGGCGTGAATCGCGCCGGGAAGTAAGCACCGCCCGCCCACTGACCGTCCGGGTCCTGCCGGGCGAGGAGCTGCGCGCCGAAGCCCTCGGTCGCGATCTTGTGCCGGGTGGCCGTCCAGACCTCGGGCGGCGCGTCCGCCAAGTCACGTTCGACCTGCCAGCGCAGCGCCGGGTCGGAGTCGAGCAGCCATTTCAGCACGTCAGAAACTGTAGCCCGCCGGTCAAGCCCAGGTCACGGAAAAGTCCTGGTAACCCCGCGCGGTCGCGGCCCGGGCCGCCTCGTCCTCGGCCGCCGCGCGGTCCGGGCGGCGGAGCGGATCGAATTCGGCGAGCGTGAAAGTCAGCCGTTTGCCGGACGCCTTCATGCGCCAAGTGCCCAGAATCTCGCCGTCGACCAAAAGCGCACCCGGGCTGCCGAGAATTTTCCACACCTCTTTCGCCCGTGCTTTGTCCGGCACGAGGACGGCTTTGTCGCGGCCCTGAGTGTACGGATCGAGCGGCGGCAACAGGCGTACTCCGGCAGGCGACGGCGGGTTCTCCAGCGCGGCCAGCCGGTCATTCGGGATGAAGGCCCGTCGACTGTCCACTTTGACCTCGGTGACCGCGGCAGGCCACGTTTCGTTGATGCACGTCTTCGCGGTGCCGACGAAACCGGCCGCGTCGCCCGGCGTCGCGGGTCCGTTGAAGCGCAAATACTGCTCAAGCACCCGCGAAACCGCCGCCGGAACCGGGCGCGTGGACATCCGTCCGCGACCTTCCAGCGGCGCGAGCGTCGCCGGACTCTGCCCGGCTTCGAGCCTCGTTCCGCCGTGGAGGGCAGCGACACGCATGAGCTGTTCGTGCACGTGAGTGGCGTTGCAGCCACGGCACCACCGGCTGAACGAGGGCGGCAACAACTTCGTGATTTCCCCGCTCACCGCCCCCTTGGTCATCGGCTTGGTGACGACCTTGCGGATCGCCCGCGCGGTGGTGAACACAATGTCCACTGGGGACTCCGCTGCCGCCTGGATGTCCTTCTTCTGCCACAACATCCGCGCCAGCGCGTCCGGATCGCCGATGGGCACTAAAGCGGCTGCCAGCTCCGGCAGATCCGCGCGCCGGTGGAAATGCGGCGCGCCCCGGTGCGACCACACCAGGGCGAGCCGCTGATCGTCCACAAGAGACTCCGGCGTGACCGGACCAGGCATCCGGGCCGCCAGCGAGAGCAAAGCGGTGTCGCGCATGCTGTCCTGCAGACCCAGGTCCAGCAGCGGCAGGTCGTACGGATCGGCGACGGAGCGGTGCAGCCCCTGCTCGGCGATCCGGTACGCCAGCGCCTGTTCGCGCGACACCTCCAGCATCCCGGCCTCCTTCAGAGCGTGTAATCGAAGGTGTACGACACCGTCGGCTCGCCCAGTACGCCGTGCACTGTCCCGGATCCGCCGATTCCGGCCAGTTCGCCGGTCCCGGAGCCCGGCACGACCTCGAATTTCGAGCTGATGCTCTTCGGGTCGAAGCTCCACTCCTGGCGGACGACGAACGTGCCGCGGCGGCCGTCGACAGTGCCCTCGAACCGGTCGTAGCCCGGCGACGTGGTCGCGCCGCCGTCGTAGCCCTCGCCCGGGTAGTACAGCAGGTAGTCGCCCGTGGCCGCACCCTGGATCACGCCCGAGTAGTCCATCGCGGCGTGTACGTACGCGACGCGCGGGCCGCCCTCCTCGCCGCTCGCCACGTGCTCTTCCCACTTCGTCATGCCAAACGTGTTCATGCCGCTTACTCAATCACCTATACCTGCCATCTTGTGTCAGGTATTTCAGTCATACTTGCCCCATGCGTGCCGGCCGTTTGCTCACCGTGCTTCTCCTGCTGCAGAACCGCGGCCGGATGACCGCCGAAGAACTGGCCGCTGAGCTGGAGGTTTCGGTCCGGACCGTGTACCGGGACATCGAGGCGCTGTCGGCCTCGGGCGTGCCGGTCTACGCCGACCGCGGCCGCAGCGGCGGCTACCAGCTCGTCGACGGCTACCGGACCCGGCTGACCGGGCTCAACGAGGACGAAGCCCAGTCGCTGGCGCTGGCCGGGCTCCCGGTGGCGGCCGCGGAGCTGGGGCTCGGCACGGTGCTCGCGGCGGCGCAGCTGAAGCTGTACGCCGCGTTGCCGCACGAACTGCGCAGCCGCGCCGGCCGCGTCGCCGAACGCTTCTACCTCGACGTTCCCGGCTGGCATCGCGGCATCGAAAGCCTGCCGACCCTGTCCGCGGTCGCCGACGCGGTCTGGGCCGGGCGACGGGTCCGCGTCCGGTACGAACGATGGGGCCAGCGCGAGGTCGAGCGGGTGCTGGAGCCGCTCGGGCTGATCCTCAAAGCAGGCAACTGGTACCTCGCCGCCCGGTGCGAGGGGACCGATCGCACCTACCGGATTTCGCGCATCCACGAGCTGACCGACCTCGGCGAGGAGTTCGAGCGACCGGCGGAATTCGACCTCGCTCGTTACTGGCAGGAGTGGTCGGAGCAGTTCGAACGCCGGATGTACCCCCGAAAGGCGACAGTCCGCCTCTCGCCGAGGGCCCAAGCTCTCGTACCGTTCTACGCGGGCAGCGTCGGTGCCCGGGCGCTGCGCGAGGCAACCGCCGCCGGAGCGGAACCGGACAGCGACGGATGGTTGACAATCGACCTGCCGGTCGAACCGGGAGAAGCCGCGATTGGCGAACTGCTGCGGTTCGGGCCGCATCTGGAGGTGCTCGCGCCGGAGGGGCTGCGGACGGAACTGGCGGCGGCGATCCGGGAGATGGGGCAGGCGTATGAGTGAGTGCGGCGGGTTCGGCTGGCTGCCCGCCTTCGCCGGAGACAGGACGAGCGGATGAGCGAGCTGATCGGGTTTTCGCAAGAGACGGGGCAAGCGAATGGGTGAGCTGGACGGCGTGCGGATCGGCGTCACGGCCGAGCGGCGCGCGGACGACCTGATCGGCGCGTTGCTCCGGCACGGCGCGGAAGTGCGGCACGCGCCGACGATCACGATCGTCCCGTTGGCCGACGATCCGGAACTGCGTCGCGGCACCGAAGCCGTGCTCGCCGCGCCGGTCGACCTCACCGCGGTCACCACCGGGGCCGGGTTCCGCGGCTGGCTCGACGCGGCCGAGGGCTGGGGACTTCGCGAGGCGCTGCTGGACGCACTGGCCGGGTCGCGCATCTTCGCGCGCGGGCCGAAAGCGGTCGGCGCGGTGCGGGGCGTCGGCCTGCGCGAGGAGTACTCCGCGCCCGGCGAGACCAACGACGAGCTGTTCGGCGCGCTCACCGAAGCCGGTGTCGAGGGCGCGCGCGTCGCGCTGCAACTGCACGGGGCGCCGCTGCCGGAGTTCACCGATCCGCTCGCCGCGGCCGGGGCGTCGGTGCTCGCCGTGCAGCCTTACCGCTGGCACACGCCGCCGGATGCGGAGCCGGTGTTCTCGTTGATCCGCGAAGTGCTGTCCGGAGAACTGGCCGCGTTGGTGTTCACCAGCGCCCCGGCCGCGACGAATTTCCTGACCCTCGCCGACGAATCCGGCCACGGCGCCGAGCTGCGCGAGACCCTGCGCGGCGGCACGGTCGTCTGCGCGTGCGTCGGTCCGGTGACTGCAGCGCCGTTGGAGGCAGCCGGGATCAGCACGTTACAGCCGGAGCGTCAGCGGCTCGGAGCGTTGGTGAAGCTGGTGGTCGCGAAGCTCGGTTAGGACGCTTCGGCCTGCTGTCGTCCCGCAGCCTCTTCGCTGAGACCTTGTCGCCAGTAGCCGGTGAAGCAGATGGCTGTCTTGTCGAAGCCGCGCTCGCGGACAAGGTGTCGCCGAACGAGCTTCACGACGCCTGCTTCGCCGGAGACCCACGCGTACGGCGTGCCGTTAGGCAGCTCAGCCGCGCGTACGGCGTCTACGAGCGCTTCGCCGTGCGTACGCGCACCGCGGACCACCCAGTGCACCTCGACGACACCGTTGGTCTCGAAGGTCTGTCGCTCCGCGCGGTCCGGAATCTCGACGTACACCGACGCGCGCGCCGACTGCGGCAACCGCTCGAGGATCCCGCCGATCGCCGGCAGCGCGGTTTCGTCGCCGACCAGCAGCTGCCACGTCGTCCCGTCCGGCACGTCGTACAGCCCGTGCGGCCCGAGGAACGCCACCCGGCCGCCGACCTCCGCCTGCCCCGCCCACGTCGATGCTGGGCCGCCGCTCTCCTCGTGCAGCACGAAGTCGACGTCCACCTCGCCGGTCTCCGGACGCGCCGCGCGCACCGTGTACGTCCGCATCGGCGGCCGGACCTCGTCGGGCATCGCGAGGTACCGGCGATACCAGGACAGGACGTCGTCCTCGCCCACCTCGGCGGGCGGCAGGTGCGGCTCCTCGTCGCCGGGGAGGGGGAAGAACACCTTCACGTACGCGTCCGGCGCCGCCGGGCCCGCCGCCGCGAGCCCCGGGCAGTCGAAGGTGACCCGCGCCATGTGCGGAGTGACCCGCCGGACCGCGGTGACCCTGCCGGGGTGGTAAGTCAGGACGCTCATGAGGTGAGGCTAACCTAAAACGGGTGGGGCGGGCTATGGCCGAGGAGGATGGCGGACGCCACGGTTTGCCGGGTTCGGTGGCGTCGGTCGGGGTGCGGTTGTGGTCGGCGGGGCCAGGGTGTGGTGAGGCCACGGCGCTTTCCGGATTGGGAGGTGGCGTCGCTCAAGGGCACCGGGTGGTCGGCACGCCGAGGTGCGGGTCGTGCGCGACGGCCCGGTCAGGTGCGGCCCGGACCAAGCGGCGGGTTTCGGCAGAGGTCCGTGAAGGACTCCTTGGGGGAATCAGAGTCCCTCGGGGAGTCCTTCACGGTCGTCAGTATCGCGGACGCCGCAGCGTCAGCAGGAAGCTAAAGCCGTCACTAGAACAAGCCGACCGGCTCGTCCTCCCCGTGCTCGTCCCCGTCCGGGCTCCAGCGGTACTTCCGCAGGTCCACCTTGCCGCCGTCCGCGAGGACGCCCTCGGCGCGCAGTCGCTCCAGCTGTTCGTGCAGCAGATGCGGCGCGGGGGTCCCGTTCGCGCGGAGGATGCGGTGCCAGGGCAGGTCGTGGCCGTCCTCGGCGAGGGCGCGGCCGACCATGCGCGGAGAGGGAGCACCGGAGAGCGCTGCGACGTCGCCGTACGTCGCGACTGTCCCCGCGGGTACGTCGGCGATGACTGCGCGTATCCGCTCGTGCAGTTCGTCGTTCATGACCCGGGGAATGATAGTCCCGCCGAGGGGTGTGCCGGTGCGCCACCCGGGTGAGCGGGCATGGTTCCATCGCTGATGTGCACGTGCGGAGAGCAGGGACTGGGCAGGCGCGGCTGGTGCGCCCGCCGGTCCCCGCCGCACCCACGTTCACCTGGGACGAGGACGCTCGACGGCTGCTGTCGGCGCCCGCGGGATTCCGCCGCGTGCTCGGCGGGCCGGGCACCGGGAAGACGGCGCTGCTCGCCACCGCGGCCGCGCGCCGGATCGCCGAGGGGGCGGATCCGGAGAGCGTGCTGCTGCTCACGACGTCTCGGCGGGCCGCCGACGCGCTGCGCGCCGACCTCACGCGGCGGCTCACGTCGGACCCGGATCAGGAGTCTCCGCTGCCGCGCACGGTGAGTGAACCGCTTGTGCGCACAGTGCATTCGTACGCGTTTTCCTTGCTGCGTCTGGAAGCTCGCGCCGAGGAACTGCCGCCGCCGCGGTTGCTGGCAGGGGCGGAGCAGGACGTCGTCGTGCGCGAACTGCTGGAGGGCGACCTGGAGGCGGGCGCGACCGACTGGCCGGAGCAACTGCGTCCGGCGCTGACCGTGCCCGGGTTCGCCGAGGAGCTGCGCGACCTGCTGATGCGGGCGGCCGAACGCGGGCTCGGGCCGGAGGATCTGACTGAACTCGGGCATCGCCAGGACCGCGAGGAGTGGGTCGCGGCGGGGCACTTCTGGGCGCAGTACGAGGAGGTCACCCAGCTGCAGGGGGCGGGCGGCAACGCGCTGGGCCTGCCTGCCGCGCCCGCGCTGGACGCCGCGGAGCTGGTGACGTCGGCGTTGCTCGCGCTGGAGGACGACGAGGAATTGCGCGAACGCGAGCGCGGCCGGGTCCGGCATTTGTTCGTGGACGACGCGCATCACCTGGATCCGTTGCAGGTTCAGCTGATCCGCACGATCGGGCACACCGCGGAGGAGTTCGTGGTGGCAGGCGATCCGGATCAGTCGGTGTTTTCCTTCCGCGGCGCGGACCCGAAACTGTTCGCCGATTCCGACAATGACGGCGACCGGACGGTCATGTTGACCACCTCGCACCGGCTCGCTCCGACGGTCCGGGCGGCGGTCGCGAAGCTCGGTGCGACGTTGCCGGGTGCCTCCCCGCATCGGAAGTTGGTTACCCCGCAAGGGAAACGCGGCGGCAAGGTGCGGGTGCGGCTGATGCCGACTCCGGCGGCGGAAGCCAGCTGGATCGCCGACCAGCTTCGGCGGGCGCATCTCGTTGACGGAGTCCCGTGGTCGGAGATGGCGGTGCTGGTCCGGTCTCCAGCACGGACTTTCCTTGTGCTGCAACGCGCCTTGCGCGCTGCTGGGGTGCCGATCGGTTCGGCCACTGAGGAATTGCCGCTGGCGAAGCATTCCGCGGTACGGCCGTTGCTGGCGGTGTTGCGGATCGCGGCGGAGCCGGAATTGCTGGACGTCGACATCGCGGAGATGTTGCTGTCCTCGTCGCTCGGCGGAGCGGATCCGTTGGCGTTGCGACGGTTGCGGCGCGGTCTTCGTCGGCTGGAGTTGGCTGGCGGCGGGCAGCGGTCCAGTGATGAATTGCTGGTGGAAGCGTTGCGAGGCGGGGACATTCTCGTCGGTCTCGCTGACAACGAGGCGTTGCCGGTTCGCCGGGTCGGCAAGCTGTTGAGCGTCACGCACCAGGCGGTGAGCCGCGGCGAAAGCGTCGAGCAGGTGCTGTGGGAGCTGTGGCAGGCGAGCGGGCTGCAGGAACGGTTGCTGCGTCTGGTGGATCGCGGCGGCTCGCTCGGTGCGCAGGCTGATCGCGACCTGGACGCCGTGGTGGCGTTGTTCGACGCGGCAGGCCGGTATGCCGATCGGTTGCCCAAGGCGAGCGTCGCGGCGTTCGCGGATTACCTGTCGTCGCAGAACATCGCGGGGGACACGCTCGCACCGGCGGCGATTCCGGGCGAAGGGGTTTCCCTGCTGACGGCGCACGCGTCGGCGGGTCGCGAGTGGACAGTGGTCGCGGTCGCCGGGGTGCAGGAGGGCGCGTGGCCGGATATGCGGCTGCGTGGCTCGTTGCTGGGTGTCGAACGGCTGGTCGACCTGCTGTCCGGAGTGGACGAACACGACAAGGTGTCCGCTATCGCGCCGATCCTCGCCGAGGAGCGGCGGCTGTTCTACCTCGCGGCGAGCCGCGCGCGCCGGACGCTGCTGGTGACCGCGGTCGCCGGGGAAGACGAGCAGCCGTCCCGGTTCCTCGACGACCTTGAGGAGAACGGCGCCGACGACGGCATGCTCGACTCCCGGATGAAACCGCCGGGCCGGTCGCTCGTGCTGGCCGAACTGGTCGGCGAGTTGCGCGAGGTCGTGTGCGACGACAAGACGGATCCGGAACGCCGGAAGCGGGCGGCGAAACAGCTCGCCCGGCTGGCCGCGGCCGGGGTTCCCGGGGCGCATCCGGACACTTGGTACGGATTGATGGAAGCGTCCACAGAGGACCCGGTGCACGGGCCTGGCGACCTGATGCGGATCTCGCCGTCCACTGTGGAGATCCTGGTGAAGTGCCCGCTTCGCTGGCTGATCGAACGGCACGGCGGCAGCGATCCGGCGCAGCTGGCGGCGGTGACCGGAACTCTGGTGCACGGTTTGGCGCAGGCGATCGCGGGCGGCAGCACGGAGGAGCAGATCCAGGCTGCGCTGGACGAAGCGTGGGTGCGCGTCGACGCCGGCGCGCCGTGGTTCTCCCGACGCGAACGGTCGCGGGTGGAGCAAATGCTGCGCAACTTCGTGTCGTGGCTGGAAAAATCGCGGCAGGAGCTGATCGAGGCCGGGGTCGAGCAGGACATCGAGGTCGAGTTGCCGATGGGCGACGAAGAGGTGCGCGTGCTGCTGCGCGGGCGCGTCGACCGGGTCGAGATGGACAAGGACGGCCGTCCGGTGATCGTGGACATCAAGACCGGCAAGGTCCCGGTGTCCGGCGCGGACGCGGAGAAGCACCCGCAGCTCGCGGCGTACCAGCTGGCGGTGCTGCTGGGCGCGGTCGAGGGCAAGACGACACCCGGCGGCGCGAAGCTCGTGTATGTCGCGAAGGGGAACAACAAAACCGGGGCCACCCAACGGGATCAGCCGCCGATGGACGAGGACAACGGGCGCGAGTGGCTGGAACTGGTGCGCTCGGCCGCGGCCGCCGCGGTCGGTCCGGACTACCAGGCGCACGAGAACGCCGACTGCGACCGGTGCCCGGCGCGCGGTTGCTGCCCGTTGCGTCCGGAAGGCCGGCAGGTGACCGGACCGTGAGCCCGGTGGTGATCGCCAATCCCGTCGGGCCCGCGGAAATCGCCGACGCACTGGGATTGCACCGGCCGACGCCCGAGCAGGCGACCGTGATCGCGTCGCCGGTCGAGCCGTCTCTGGTCGTCGCGGGCGCGGGCGCGGGGAAGACCGAAACCATGGCCGCGCGCGTGGTGTGGTTGGTGGCTAACGGAATCGTGAGCCCGGAACGCGTGCTCGGGCTGACCTTCACCCGGAAAGCCGCGCGTCAGCTCGGGGAGCGAGTGCGGGCGCGGTTGCGGCGGCTCGCCGGTTCGGGGCTGCTGGAGCGGATCGATCCGTCGGGCGCGTTGCGGGCCACTGTGGTCGCCGGTGAGCCGACGGTGCTGACTTATCACGCGTACGCCGGGCGTTTGCTTTCGGAGCATGGGTTGCGGCTTCCGGTGCAGCCTGGTGTCCGGTTGCTGTCGGAGACTTCGTCGTGGCAGCTGGCGCATCGAGTGGTGTCCACTTGGGACAATGACCTGGACACCGACCGCGTGCCGCCGACGGTCACCGCGCAGCTGCTCGCTTTGGCCGGGGAACTGGGCGAGCATCTGATCTCGACGGAGAAGCTCGGGCAATACACCGAGTGGCTGTGCGAGGTCATCGAGAATGCGCCACGCGCCAAAGGCCAGCGCGCGTCGCTGCCGGTGAAGCTGCAGGAAGTGCTGGCAGCGCAACGGTTCCGGCTGGCACTGCTGCCGCTGGTCGAGGATTATCATCGCCGCAAACGGGCGGAAGGTGCGCTCGACTTCGCGGATCAGATGTCTCTCGCGGCGCAGCTCGCCGACGGGTATCCGGCGGTGGTGGCGGGGGAGCGCGAGCGGTACGGGGCGGTGCTGCTGGACGAATACCAGGACACCGGGCACGCGCAACGAGTGTTGCTGCGGTCGTTGTTCGGCGGCGTTGAGCATGCGCCGATGCCGGTGACCGCGGTCGGCGACCCGGCGCAGGCGATTTACGGCTGGCGCGGCGCGAGCGCGGCGAACCTGCCCCGGTTCACCACGGACTTCCCGCGCCGTGGCGAGGAACGGCTCGAAACGGCGCACGAATTCGGGCTGCTTACCAGTTTCCGCAATCCGCCGGAAATCCTGGAACTGGCCAACGCGATTTCGGAACCGCTGCGGCAGCGCGGACTTGGCGTGGAACGGTTGCGGGCGCGGGACGGTGCCGGTCCGGCGGACATCGCGGTCGCGCTGTTGCCGGATGTGCGCGCGGAACGCGAATGGGTTGCTGACGCGATGGCCCAGCGTTGGCATGCGGAGAAAGAAGAATCCGGCAAGCCGCCGACCGCCGCGGTGCTGGTGCGCCGCCGGGCGGACATGGCGCCGATCGCGGCGGAAATGCGGATGCGCGGGCTGCCGGTGGAGGTCGTCGGCCTCGGCGGGTTGCTGGACGAACCTGAGGTCGCCGACCTCGTGTCCACCCTGCGGGTGCTCGCCGATCCGCTGGCCGGCAGCGCGGCCGCTCGATTGCTGACCGGTGCGCGCTGGCGGATCGCGGCGGCGGACGTCGCGGCGTTGTGGCGGCGGGCCAACGAACTCACCTCACCCGAGCCTCGGGTGAAGGAGGGCGAAGAGCCGGAACTAGTTGCCGAACGCGCGGAACAGGCCGGGCTGATCGACGCCGTCGACGAACCCGGTGCGCCTGAGCGGTATTCCGCGGAGGGCTACCGGCGAATTCGCCGTCTGGGCGCGGAATTGACCGCCTTGCGCCGTCGGTTGGATCAGTCGCTGCCGGAATTGGTGGCGGATGTCGAACGCACGATGCTGCTCGACGTTGAATCGCTCGCCCGACCTGGGTCAGCGGGTCGCGCGCATTTGGATGCTTTTGCCGAAGTCGTTACTGACTACGCGGAGACAGCGCCGACAGCGACTCTCTTGTCCTTTGTGGACTACCTGAACACCGCTGCGCACGCGGAAGACGGGCTAACACCTGGTGAGGTGCAGGTGGTTCCGGATCGCGTGCAGGTGCTCACCGTGCACTCCGCCAAGGGGCTGGAGTGGGAAGTGGTGGCGGTACCGCATCTGGTCGCTGAGGTGTTCCCGGGCAAGCGTCGTTCGTCGTCGTGGTTGCGTACTTCTACCGCGCTGCCCGCGCATTTGCGCGGTGACGCGGCGGATCTGCCGAAGCTGCAGATCGCGGAAGGCTATGACCGCAAAGAAGTGCAGGAAGCGCTGGAACTGCACGAGGAAGGATTCGTCGCCCGCGAGGCCGACGAGGAACGACGGTTGTGTTACGTCGCGCTGACCCGTTCCGAGCGGGCGCTGCTCGTTTCCGGGCATTGGTGGAACGAAAGCAGTACGCGAGCCAAAGGGCCGTCGATCTTCCTCTCCGAAATCGCCGAGGTGATGAACGAGGCCGATCCGCCGCTGGGCGTGGTGGACGTCTGGGCCGAGGAACCGGAGGAGGGCGAGGAGAACCCGCTGGTCGCGGACTCTCGCACGGCGCAGTGGCCGGTGGACCCGCTGGGCGAGCGGCGGTCCGGCGTCGCCACCGGGGTGGATCTGCTGCTGGCGGAAATGGCCGTCCTGGAAGAGGAACCGGAGCGCGAACCGGAAGCCGAGCCGCTTCCGGCCGCTGACGACGACGAAATCCCGTTGCCGCCGGAACCCGAGGACGAAGAAGAATTCCTGCCGGACGACGAGTACTTCGAAGACGACGAGGACGTCATCGATCCGGAAGACCCGGACGGCTGGGCTGCCGACACCGACGTCCTCCTCGCCGAACGCGCGCGCTCGCAGTCCACTGTGGATCGCGTTGCGCTGCCCGCGCAGCTGAGCGTGAGCCAGTTGGTGGACCTGGCGTCCGATGCGGACGCTCTGGCGCAACGCCTGCGCCGTCCGCTTCCGTTGCCGCCCAATACTTTCGCTCGTCGCGGCACCGCGTTCCACAGCTGGCTGGAGCAACGGTTCTCCGGCGACCGGCTGCTGGAGATCGACGACCTCCCGGGCGCGGCCGACGTCGGCGAAGCACCGGATACCGATTTCGAATCCCTGCAAGAAGCTTTCGAGAACAGCGAATGGGCCGACCGGGTCCCGGTCGCCGTGGAGGTGCCGTTCTCCGCGGACGTCGAAGGCATTACCTTGCGCGGCCGGATGGACGCGGTGTACGCGGACCCGGACGGCGGCTGGACCGTCGTGGACTGGAAAACCGGTTCCGTCCCGTCCGAAGAACGGCTGCCGGCCTTGGCTATTCAGCTCGGTGCGTACCGATTGGCATGGGCCGCGCTGAAGAAAGTGCCGGTGGAACGGGTGCGTGCGGCCTTCCACTATGTCCGGCATGGACACACGCTGCGCCCGGCCGACCTGCTGGACGCGGAAGGCCTGCGCGCCTTGCTGCGCAACGTTCCGCAGGAATAGAAGCTAGGCCCGATCCCGGACGGTCAACGCCCAGTTCACCAACGGCCATTGCAGCGGCAACCGAAGCCACGCCACCGCGCGGTCGCGGGCCGGACGGCCGCGCCGCTGATAATCCAACGCCATTTTCACATTCCCCGGAAACACCCCGACGAACAGCAGCGCCGCCGCCAATCCGCCGAGCCGGCGCGTGCGCGGCATCGCGATCCCGGCGGCGACGGTCAGCTCGGCGACGCCCGACGCGTACGTCCAGGTGCGCCGGTCACCGGGCAATTCCTTCGGGACCAGCGCGTCGAACTGCTTCGGCCGGGCGAAGTGCAGAACGCCCGCCCCGGCGAGGACGGCGGCGAGAAGAAGCGCTGGACGTTGCGACGCGCGAGGCTCGGACATGCGGCAAGCCTGCCACAGCATGATCGCCGCGACGGGTGTGCGGGTGCTCCGATTGGGTTATCCTCCCGGCTGTGAGTGACGCCGAACGCGCGCGGGGAGCCGGTGCATGAAGGCCTTGAAACGGCTGCCCCTCAACGTCCGGTTGAACGACCGGCCCGACCACGAGCTCGTCGGCGTGATCCGCATGCCGGAGCTGACCGTCAGCCCGATGCGGGCGATCGTCAAGCGGATCATCGGGGCCATGCTGGCGCTGCTGGCGACGGTGCTGATCGTCTATCTCGACCGGGACGGCTACCGCGACGCGAACGGCGACGGCCTTTCCCTTCTCGACTCGCTTTATTACGCGACAGTTTCCCTCTCGACCACCGGCTACGGCGACATCGCTCCGGCCACCGCGTCCGCGCGGCTGGTGAACGTCATCGTGATCACGCCGCTGCGGGTGCTCTTCCTCATCGTCCTCGTCGGGACCACCCTGGAAGTGCTCACCGAGCGCTCCCGGCAGGCGTTCAAAATCCAGAAGTGGAGGACGAAGGTGCGTGACCACACCGTCGTCGTCGGTTTCGGCACGAAGGGCCGCTCGGCGGTCAACGCGCTGCTCGGCGACGAGGAGGTGCAGGCCAACCGCGTCGTGGTCGTCGACACCGACCAGCAGGCGCTGGACGCGGCGAGCGCGCTCGGCCTCGTCACCGTGCACGGCTCGGCGACCAGGGCGGACGTCCTGCGCGTCGCGGGCGTGCAGCACGCACGGGCCGTAGTGGTCGCGCCGAACCGCGACGACACCGCCGTGCTGGTCACCCTCACCGCGCGCGAGCTGGCCCCGAAGGCGCACATCGTGGCGTCGGTGCGCGAGGCGGAGAACGTGCACCTGCTGAAGCAGTCCGGGGCCAACCAGGTCGTGGTGTCGAGCGAGACCGCCGGGCGGCTGCTCGGGATGGCGACATCCACTCCGCTTGTAGTGGACATGGTCGAGGACCTGCTGACCCCGGAATCCGGACTGGCGATCGCCGAGCGCGGCATCGAACCGAGCGAGGAAGGCGGCTCGCCCCGGCACCTGGCGGACACGGTGCTCGGCGTGGTGCGCGACGGCGTGCTCTACCGGGTGGACGCTCCGCAGGCGGACGCGCTGGAGCCGGGGGACCGGCTGCTGTACGTCAAGAAGGTCACGCAGGTGGATCAGATCGAGCGGTGAGGTGCGGCGGGCTCGCTGGGGTTCCGCTGGGTTCGGGGCGGGGGCCGCGTTGGGTGCGTGGGACGCAACCAATGCCGCTTTGGGTGCTTCATCCATGCGCCGCCGCCGCAACGGAATGCGCTGTGTGAGAGGCACGCAACGCGGCATGGGGCGTTCGCGCGGGCGAGCCGGGGCGGAGACGAGGCTCACCGCCCCGCGCCAGGGCAGAGGCGAGGGCCGACCGGCGCCGGGTGGTGGCGCGAGGGCCGAGCGGGCTGGGTGGCGGCGAGGTCTGGCCGGAGCCGGGTAGTGGCAAGGGCCGCCCCCGAGTCGGGTGGCGGCGAGCATCCACCGGGAGTGACGGACGCGACCTCGCCCGGGGTCACCCGTGCGCGGGCACCTCACTGGGTTTTGCCCCCGGCATCTGGAAGCATGGCGTCGTGCAGGTTTCCGACCCCCCGCATAAGAGCGCGGTCAAGCGGTGGCTTCAGGTGGGCATCCCGGTCGCGGTCGGGGTGCTCGTCGTGGTCCTGGTGTGGCTCGCCGGTCCGGGGATGCTCGGCATCCGCGCGAAGTCTCCCGGTGCGCCGGTGGACGCCCAGGTCACCAAGGCCGTCGACTGTTCCGTTCCCGGGGCGGCCGAATCGGTCTCGTTCCAGCTCGGCGGCAAACCGCGGCAGGGCACCCTCGACAGTTGCGGGCACGGGAAGGACGAGCATCTCCAGGTGCTGGTCCCGGACGACGCCCCGGCGGACGGGATCGTCTCCGTCACCATGCCGGACACCTCGGCGGGCGCGCAGGACCTCCGCGCGCCGATCGCGCTGGCGCTGCTGGTGTTCGCCTGCTTCTGCGGCGGGATGTACGCGTACCTGGTGATCCGCGGTCCGGGCAAGCTCGCGCTGCTCAGCTGACGCGGCTCGGAGCACGGCCGTTGCGGGAAACCACTACATCCGTAGTGCCTGGACGCGAACCACTACGGGCGCAGTGGCTGCCAGGTCAGCTGACGTCCGACGAGGAAGCGGCGAAGGTGTTGCAGTCCGCGATCCGGTTGTCCTTCGCCCCGGCGCGCCACCACTGCGCGTAGTGCGCGTTGGTGCCGTGGTCGTGGCTGCGGGAAGTGTTGTCCCCGCGGGTTTCCTGGTCGTTCCAGGCCTTGTTGTACATGTCGCGGGTGATCGTGCCGCCGCGGTCGACGTGCGCGCCCAGGAACATTCCGGAGAAGCACTGCGCTTGGAGTTCTTTGCGGCGCGACATCTCGAGGCCCTCGGGGCTGTTCTGCCCGGCCGCGTAGATCTTCTGCCACGCGGCGTCCATGATGCCCGCGACTTCCTGTACGTGGTGGCCGTACTCGTGCGCGAACAGCGCCAGGTAGACGCCGGGATTGTTGCCGTACTGGTCGGTCTGCAGGCCCTTGAACGGAACGTACAGATTGTTCTCGCAGTAGTACGCCGCGGTGGCGATGCCGACCTGGATGGTGCCGCATTCGGTGTCGAAGCTCGGGCCGGTCGGGAAGTGCAGCGCGGGCGGCGTGAACGGCAGGTTGTAGGACTCGAGGAACGGACCCCACGCCGCGTCGAGGCATTTGCTCGCGGCGGTGAAGAAGGCTTCGGCGCCGTCCTGCGTGCTCGTCCACGGCGGGAGGTTGCAGACGCGGTTCTGCAGGCCGGCGTTGGGATCCTGCAGGATCGGGTGGTCGGCCAGCTTGAGGATCTTGTGCGGGCCGGCGCTGGTCGAGGTGCTCGGGCTTTCCGACGGACTGGTCGGCGTGCTCGAAGGGGCGGACGAGCCGCTGGTCGGCGGCAGTTCGTAAGCGGAGGACGGCGACGGCGGCGCGGCCTGGTAGCCGGCGTTGCTCGGCCCCGACCCGCGGTTCAGCGAAACGATCGCCACGACGCCCAGCGCCAGCACCGCGACCGCGCCGAGGCACAGCCCGACGATCAGCCCGGTCGGCTTGCGCGGCGGCACCGGATACGACGGCGGCGGCTGCTGCCACGGCGGCCCCTGCGGCGGCGGGCCCTGAAACGGCGGTTGCTGCCCCTGGTACGGACCCTGTCCAGGCTGGGCCTGGTAGCCGCCTTGCGCCTGGCCTGGGTACTGGCCCGGCGGCACCGGTCCTTGACCCGGCACCGGCGGGGGTTGAACGGTCCCGCGTGGCGGCACCTGGCCGTAGGGCGGTTGCGTCATCAGGGCAGTCCCGGTGGGTCTCGGCGCGGGCCGGGCGTCCCCCGGCTTGCCGTTCAGCATATCGGGGGACGCCCGGCCCGCCGCAGCACTTCGCCGGACTGGCTTCCCGTCCGGACGTCCCCCCAGGTCTGGCCGGGTGCGGACGGCTCTGGAAGAGTGACGGCAGCAACCGCAAGGGCCGTGCAGACGAGGGGCTCCGATGACAAATTCACCCGGTTCGCCCGGGCCGGGGGACGACACGCCTACGCCGAGCCGGGGCTTCGCCGCTCCCGATCCGGACGCGTCCGCCGCCACCCCGCCGGAGACCGGCGAAACGGACACCTCGTCCGCGCCGTCCGGCACGAGCGCCGGAATTTCGTCGTCCGCCAGCGAAAACGCCGCTTCGACCGGGACGAATCCGGCTGCCGGGACGAACCAGACCGGCGCGGATCCTTCGGCTGGCAGCGAAAATCCCGCTGGTGCGACGCCGCAGTCGAGTGGCTCGGGCGGCTTGGTCGGTGGGAGTTCGCCTTCGGCCGGTGAGAATCCGGCGCCGTCGCAGGCGGGCTGGGTGAGCCCGGGTGGCGCGACTCCGCAGTCGAGCGGCTCAGTCGGTGGGAGTTCGCCTTCGGCCGGTGAGGATCCTGCGCTGTCGCAGCCGGGCTGGGTGAGCCCGGGTGGCGCGACGCCGCAGTCAGGCGGCGAAAGCCCTGCTGGCGCGACATCTCAGCCGAGCGGCGAAAGCGTGACGTCGCAGTCGAGCAGCGAAAGCTCCGGCGCCACCCCGCAGCCGGGCAGCGAGACCTCGGCCGGAGCGGCTTCGTCCCCCGGCGCGACCCCGTCGCAGCCCGGTGCGTTCCCGCCGCCCGGCGGGACTCCGCCTCCGGCAGGCGGCGCACAGTGGCAATCCCCGGGCCAGCAACCGCTTCCGCAGTACCCGGGCGGCGGCTACGGCCGTCCCGGTGCGGGCTGGGGGCCGAACGGGCTGGGCAAACCGGGCGTGATCGCGTTGCGTCCGTTGAACGTCGGCGACATCCTCGACGGCGCGATCACCGCGATCCGCCGGTATCCGCTGCTGATCCTCGGGGTGTCCGCGGTCGTCGCGGTGATCTCGGCGGGGCTGAACCTCGTCGCGTCGCTGTGGCTGGTTCCCGATTTCAACCGGGTCGCCCAGCTCGGCCCAGCCGCGACTCAGCAACAGCAGCTCGACGCGGCCTACAGCTTGCTCGGCTCGGCGCTCACCTCGCTGCTGCCCGTGCTGGTGATCTCCATGCTGACGCAGACTTTCCTCACCGGCTTCCTCACCGTGGTGATGGGCAAGGCGGTGCTGGGCCGTCCGGTCGACTTCGGGTCGGCGATGCGCGAAGCCGCGCCGCGTCTGCTGCCGCTGCTGGCGGTCACCGTCCTGTACACGTTGGCCACGATGGTCGCGGCGGTGTTCTGCCTGATCCCGGCCGTGCTGCCGTATGTGTTCTGGTCGCTCGCCGGTCCGGCGCTGGTGCTGGAACGCGGCACCATCGGGCAGGCGTTCACGCGGTCGCGGCAGCTCGTGGCCGGGATGTTCTGGCGGGTGTTCGGGGTGCTGCTGCTGGCGGCCGTGATCAGCTGGCTGATCTCGGCGATCATCGGCATTCCGTTCAGCCTCGGCTCGGGCGCGTTCAGCGGCATCTTCGACCCGCAGACGACCCTGCCGACGGTGACGACCGGCGGCCTGGTGCTGCAGTCGGTCGGCAAGGTGATCGCGGAGACGATCGTCATGCCGTTCACCGCGCTGGTCACCGTGGTGCTCTACATCGACCAGCGGATGCGCCGCGAGGGCATGGACATCGAACTGGCCAGGGCGGCGGGCATCCAGCCGCCGCAGCCGCCGCGGCAGGCGTGGTGATCGGCTTCCTCGCCGACGTCCCGGTCGACATCGACCGGGACCCCGCCCGGCTGCGGGCGATCCAGGAACTCACCGATCCCGGTTACGCGGCCGCGCGGCCGGGGGTGCTCGAACGGTTCTGGCAATGGCTCGGACAGCGGATTTCCGAGCCTGTTCGACGCGTTGTCCGGAGTGCCCGGCGGCCCGCTCGGCCTGCTGCTGGTGGTGGCGCTGCTGATCGTGCTGATCGTGGTCGTGCGGCTGCGGGTCGGCAAGGTCGGCCGGGCGGCGAAAACGTCCGGCGAGGTGTTCAGCGGACGGCGGCAAACGGCGGACGAGTACCGGAAAGCCGCCGAGGAAGCCGCTGCTCGCGGCGATTTCTCCGACGCGGTGCGGGATCGGTTCCGCGCGCTGGTGCGGGGAATGGAAGAACGCGCGCTGCTGGACGTCCGCTCCGGCCGGACCGCCGACGAAGCCGTCGCCGAAGCCGGGAGGTTCCTGCCGGACCTGGCTGTTGACCTCATCGCCGCCGCACGGCAGTTCGACGACGTGCACTACGGCGGACGGCCGGGCACCGAATCCGGCTACCGCACATTGTCCGAATTGGACGATCGCGTCCGGCGTGCCCGACCGGTGCTGGCGGACGCATGAGCACGGCCGTTTCGCCGGATCTGCGCCGAATTTGGCGCGGTGCCCGGGTTCCGCTCGCGCTGCTCCTGCTGATCGTGATCATCGCACTGGCCATTGTGCTCAGTCGCGGCAAACAGACCAGCGGCGAGTTCGACCCCGGTTCCTACGAACCGCGCGGAAGTCACGCGCTCGCGCATTTGCTGGAGCAGCAAGGCGTTCAGATCCGCGCCGCGCATTCGCTTGCCGAAGCGCGCGAGGCCGCCGACGGCGGAACCCTGCTGATCACCAACCCGCAGTTGGTGCCCGCGAACGGGTTGGCCGATCTGCGCCGCCGGGTCGCGCACCTCGTGCTCGTCGCGCCCGGCTCGACCGCGCTGGACATGGCCGCGCCGACTGTTTCCTCGGCGGGGGCGGGAGACATCCGTACGCTGCAACCGGATTGCACGGTCGGCGCGGCGGTGAGCGCGGGTTCGGTCACGCTCGGCGGGCGCCATTACCGCACGGACGACAAGACCGCGCGTGCCTGCTATCGCGACGGCGGCGAACCGACTTTCGTGCAACTGGCCGACCGGACTGGCACCGTGACCGTGCTCGGCTCGGCGGAAGCGTTCACCAACGACCAGATCGCCAAGGAAGGCAACGCGGCGTTCGGCATGCGGCTGCTGGGCGATCACCGGCAGCTGATCTGGTACGTCCCGTCCACAGAGGACCCCGCGCTGGACAGCGAAAAGAAGCCCTTCGTCGACCTGATCCCGCCGGGCTGGCGATACGGCGCGCTGACCGTAGGGATCGCGATCGTCCTGTTCGCACTGTGGCGCGCGCGACGGCTCGGGCCGGTGGTGCGGGAACCGCTGCCGGTGGTCGTGCGGTCGGCGGAAACGGCGGAGGGCCGGGCCCGGCTGTACCGGCGGGGCGGCGCGACCGGGCACGCGGCGGAAACCTTGCGCGAGGCGGCCCGGACGCGGCTGCGGAAGAGACTGGGATTGCCGCGCGACGCCGGTCCGCCCGCGGTGGTGGAGACGGTGAGCGCGCGGACCGGCCGGGCGCCGAACGAGGTCGGGGCGGTGCTGTACGGCCCGTCGCCGTCCGACGAGGCGGCGCTGGTGCGGCTGGCGGACGAATTGGACGCGGTGGAACGAGAGGTGGAGCGTTCTTGAGTACCGAACAAATGCAGGACGCGCGGGCGGCCCTGATCGCGTTGCGCACCGAGGTCGGGAAGGCCGTGGTCGGCAACGACGCGGCCGTCACCGGGCTCATCCTCGCGTTGCTCTGCCGGGGGCATGTGCTGCTGGAAGGCGTTCCCGGCGTCGCGAAAACGTTGCTGGTGCGGGCGTTGGCGGCGTCGCTGGACCTGAAGACGACACGCGTGCAGTTCACGCCGGACCTGATGCCGGGCGACGTCACCGGGTCCATTGTGTACGACGCGCACAGCGGCGAGTTCTCGTTCCGTGAGGGCCCGGTCTTCACGAATCTGCTGCTGGCCGACGAAATCAACCGGACGCCGCCGAAGACGCAGTCGTCGCTGCTGGAGGCGATGGAGGAGCGGCAGGTGTCGATCGACGGCACCTCGCGTCCGCTGCCGGATCCGTTCGTCGTCGTCGCGACGCAGAACCCGGTGGAGTACGAGGGCACCTACCCGTTGCCCGAGGCGCAGCTGGACCGGTTCCTGCTGAAGCTGACCATGCCGGCTCCGTCGCGCGAGGACGAAATCGGCATTCTTTGGCGGCACGCACAGGGTTTCGACCCGCGTGACCTCGCCGCCGCGGGCATCCGTCCGGTCGCTGGCGCGGCGGATCTCGCTGCCGCTCGGGAAGCGGTCGCGAAGGTGACCGTCGGCCCGGAAGTGATCGGCTACGTCGTCGACCTCTGCCGCGCGACGCGGGAACTCCCGGCCGTGCGCATCGGCGTTTCTCCGCGTGGCGCAACGGCTTTGCTCGCCGTGACGCGTGCGTGGGCGTGGCTGTCCGGCCGGGATTACGCGACGCCGGACGACGTCAAGGCGCTCGCCCGTCCCGCGCTCCGGCACCGGCTCGACGTGCGGCCCGAAGCCGAACTCGAAGGCGTGACCGCGGACGGCGTCCTCGACCGGGTGCTGGCTTCCGTGCCGGTGCCGCGCTAAATGGCCGTCACCGGGCGGCTCGGGCTGCTGGCGCTCCTGGGAGCGCTGGTGGTCGGGCTGCTGTTCCCGTCCGGCACCGGCGTCGCGGTCGTGGTCGCGGTGCTGCTGGTGCTGGTCGTCGTGGACCTCGTCCTTGCCGGGAGTGTGCGAGCGCTGCGGTTTTCGCGCAGCGGCACCACTTCCGTCCGGCTGGGGGAGCCCGCCGAGGTCACGCTGACCGTCACGAATCCCGGCGGACGCACCGTTCGCGGTTCGCTGCGGGATGCCTGGCCGCCGAGCGCCGGTGCCGACGACCGGCACCCGCTCGCGGTTCCTTCCGGCGAACGGCGTGCTCTCGTCACCCCGCTGCTGCCGACTCGCCGCGGGGACCGTGTTGCGGCCCGGGTGACCGTACGTGCGGTGGGCCCACTGGGGTTGGCCGCGCGGCAGGGTTCGCACGAGGTGCCGTGGACGGTTCGCGTGCTGCCGCCGTTCCACAGCCGTAAGCATCTGCCTTCGCGGCTGGCTCGGCTGCAGCAGCTGGACGGCCGCAACGCGGTGCTGATTCGGGGTCAGGGAACGGAATTTGATTCCTTGCGCGAGTACGTCATCGGCGACGACGTCCGGTCGATCGACTGGCGTGCGACGGCTCGCGCGTCGGACGTGATGGTGCGGACGTGGCGTCCGGAACGCGACCGGCAGGTCGTTCTGGTGCTGGACACCGGCCGCGTTTCGGCGGGCCGAGTCGGCGACGCGCCCCGCTTGGACGCGGCGATGGACGCGGCGCTTTTGCTGGCCGCGCTGGCTTCCCGCGCGGGGGACCGGGTCGATCTGGTGGCTTACGACCGGCGGGTGCAGGCTTCGGTGCCGAACGCGTCGACGCCGTCTTTGGTGAACGCGTTAGCGACGATCGAACCGTCACTGGTCGAGACGGACGCGCGGGGCATGGTGGCGGAGGTCCTGCGCCGGACCCGTCGGCGGGCTTTGGTGGTGCTGCTGACCGGGTTGGAACCGGCACCGTTGCAGGAGGGTCTGTTCCCAGTGCTGGGGTCGTTGACCGCACGGCACGAGGTGCTGGTGGCTTCGGTGGCGGACCCGCGGGTCGCGGAAATGGCGGCTTCGCGGGGTTCCGCGGAGGCGGTTTACGACGCGGCCGCGGCCGAGCGGGCGCTGGCGGACCGGGAGTCCTCGGTGGCTTGGCTGACCCGGCACGGGGTCGGGGTGGTGGACGCGGTGCCGGAGGAACTTCCGCCTGCGCTCGCCGACCGCTACTTGGCCCTGAAAGCCGCAGGCCGGTTGTAGGTCCGTGAAGGGCTCCTTGAGGGAATCTAGGTCCCTCAAGGAGCCCTTCACGGACTTCTACCCAGCTTCGGGAAGCGCGTCCCCCGCAACCCGCCGGTCCACGTCCCCGGTTTCGCCGCCCAGCGCGGCTCGGCGTCCCAGCGTGAACACGTACGTCAGGAACAGCAGCTCCACCACCGCCCCGATGCCGATCCGCAGCCACGTCGGCCAGCCAGACGGCGTCACGAACGCTTCGATCACGCCCGACACCAGCAGCACGCACGCCAGTCCCAGCGCCATCACCACCACCGAACGGCCCTGCTCGGCCAGCGCCGCGCTGCGCGACCGGCGGCCCGGATCCACCACTGTCCAGCCGAGTTTCAGTCCGGTCCCGGCCGCGATGAACACCGCCGTCAGTTCCAGTAGGCCGTGCGGCAGGAGCAGGCCCAGCAGGACATCGCCGCGGCCCGCTGAGGACATCAGGCCGATCGCGACCCCGGCGTTGAGCGAGTTCATCCACAGCGCGGCGATCACCGGCAGGCCGAGCGCGACGCCCAGGAACAGGCACGTCGCCGCCACCCACGCGTTGTTCGTCCACACTTTCGCCGCGAACGACGCCGCTGGGCCGTTCGAGTAGTACGTCTCGTATTGGCCGCCGGGTGCGGTCATCGCTTTCACCTCGTCCGGCGAGACCAGCGACGCGCGCACCTGCGGGTCGCCCGCGATCCACACGCCCAGCACCGCCATCACCGCGACCGACAGCAGCGCCGCCGGGATCCACCAGCGGCGGCTCAGGTACACCGCGGCCGGGAAGCGGTGGGTGAAGAAGAGCCCGACCTCGCGCCACGCCGGGCTGTGCGAACCGGCGACCGCCGAACGGCCGCGCGCGACCAGCGCCGACAGCCTCGCCAGCAGGGCCGGGTCGGGTGCGGTCGAGCGGATCATCGACAGATGCGTCGCCGCCCGCTGATAGAGCATGACCAGCTCGTCGGCCTCCTGACCAGTCAGCCTGCGCCGTCCGGCCAGTTCGCCGAGCCTGCTCCACTCCGCGCTGTGCGCCGCGACGAACACGTCGACGTCCACCGGCCACCTCCTCTCCCGCCAGGATAGAGGCAGGCGCTCTACGCTGGCCTCGTGCAGGAAGAGTCCGATCTCGTCACCGGTGAGGCCGTCGTCCTCGACCTGCGGGTGGCGAAGCTCGCCAGCCGCGCGGTCGCGATGCTGCTCGACGTCCTCGTCCAGGCCGCGTTGCTGCTGCTCGTGCTCGTCGCGCTGATGCTGACCGCGGGGTCGTTCGACTCGGCGCTCACCGTGGCGCTGATGCTGACCGTGTTCGTGCTGGTGGTGATCGGCTATCCGGTGCTGTTCGAAACGCTCAGCCGCGGCCGTTCGCTCGGCAAACTCGCGCTCGGCCTGCGCGTGGTGCGCCTCGACGGCGGCCCGATCAGCTTCCGGCACGCGCTGACCCGCGCGCTCGCCGGTTTCTTCGTCGACTTCTGGGCGCTCGGCTTCCTCGGCGCGGTGGCCGTCATCGTGTCGCTGACGTCGTCGAACGGCCGGCGCGTCGGCGACTACCTCGCGGGCACCCTGGTGATCCGCGAACGCGTGCCGCAATCCGCGCAGGCGATTCTCGTGGTGCCGCCCGGTCTGGAGGCGTGGGCCGCGCACTTCGATCTCAGCGGCCTCACCGACGACCTCGCCATGGCCGCCCGCCAGTACCTCGGCCGCTACCACGAACTGCGCCCGGAAGCGGCCGCGTCGCTCGGTTTCGGCCTGGCGCAGCAGGTTTCCGCGGCGATCGGGGTGCCGATGCCGTACGGGATGCCGCCGTGGGTCTTCCTCACCGCGGTGCTGGCCGAACGCCGCAACCGCGACCACGCCCGGCTCGCGCCGATGCAGTACGGCCCGCCCGCCTCCGCTCCGCCGCCGGTCCAGCCTCCCGCACCGCCGAAATCCGACAACCCCTTCACCCCGCCGAGCTGAGGACATGCTCGCCGACGACGTCACCGTCACCACCGCGCAGGACGGTCAGCTCACGGTCATCGAGCGCATCATCACCGACGCCCCAGCCGTCCACCGCATCGCCGAACGCGTCCCGGTCACCGACGACGAGGACCGGCTTTACTCGATCACCGATCTGCAGGTCTCCGGTGCCGCTGCCGCCGACGGAACGACGGTCACGGTCACCGGGCCGGCGACCGTGAAGTACACAGTGGACGGTGCGGTCGCGGCTGGGCAGGTCCGGTTTCAGCTCACCGGGGGCTGGGATCGGACGGTCGATCGGGTCACCGCCGCCTTCAACGGGCCGGAAGTGTCCACTGCGGATTGTTACGCCGGTCAACCGGGATCGTCGCGGCAATGCACGTTTTCCGAACTCCGGAGCGGGGGAGCGCATGCCGAACAGAACGGTCTGCTCCAAGGGGAACGGATCGATCTGGCGGTCCAAACCGGACCGTTGCCGGACAACGCCCGCTTTGTCCCGACTGGACCGCTGGCTGTTTTCGCGCCAGGACTTCCGACCGTCCTCAGTGGTCTCGCGTTAGTGCTCTACCTGCTCGTCGGTGCCAGCGTGCTGCGTCGCCGCACCCGGCCGCGCGGCGAACTCGACCTCACCGGCACGGTCCTCGACCTCGTCGCTCGCGGGCATCTGCACATCGTCGACGGACAGGTCAGCCATGGCGAAGCCGATCCGCTCACGCCGTTCGAGCAGGCAGTCAAGACCGCCTTCCCGCCGGGTCCGCTCGCTGCCGCACGGCCGGATCAGGATGAGCTGCGCGCCCTTCTCGACGCCGAAGCGCATCGCCAAGGCTGGCTGTCCGCGAGGCAACCGCTCGTCCGCTGGGCCGGGCTCATCCTTGCCGCTGCGGGCATCGTGACGACCGTCGTCCTCGCCCTCACCGTCGGCGAGGCGCTGATCGGCGTCGCGCTCCTGATCGCTGGAATCGCCACCTTCGCCGCCGCTCCGCTGGTTCAACCCCGCCGTGGCCGCGCGCTGGGGACTCCTGCCGGACGAGGCGAATCACCGTTGGCGGCAGAGATCGGCGCGATCCAAGCCATGGCCGAACGACGCTCGGCGGTGTCCGCGCAATGAAACTCGCCGCGCTGCTGTTGATCCCGTTCCTCTCCGCGACACCCGCTGCGGCGCAAGACCAGCCGTCGCTGCCCGGTCTGCCGCAGAGCGTCGAAGTAGCCCTGAAGGTCCAGCGCGACGGCAGCCTCTCCGTCACCGAGGCAGTGTCGGTGCCGCGCGACACCTCTATGACCCGCACCATTCCGTTGCGCGCCAACGACCGCGTGCTGGGAATCCGCGACATCAGCATCGAAGGCGCGGGCAACGCCGAATCCGGCAACGACCAGGTGACCTTCTATCTGCGTGGCGGAACGTCCGTGCTCCGGTACACAGTGGACGGTGCGGTCGGCACGAGCCTCGGCGTCGAGCATGTGACCTGGGACGTCGCGGGCGGCTGGGACACCCGGCTCGAACTGGTCCGCGCGACCTTCGCCGCGCCCGCCATCCCGGACGCGCTCAGCTGCCTCGCCGGTCCGCCCGGTTCGACGACCCGCTGCGGTGCCGCGCAGATCGACCACTCCGGCCTGACCCGCGTCTCGGTGCCGAAACTCGAGCCCGGCTCCCGCGTACAGCTGACTGCCGAACTCCCCGGCGGCACCGTCACCGCGACCGAGAAGCTCATCCCCAGCGGTCCCTTCGCCGCGACCGCGCCAGTGTGGTGGTCGTGGCTGGCCTTCGCCGTCCTGTCGATCGCCGGTGCCGTCGCGGTGTACGTACGCCGCCGACGCGACCAACAGCCCGGCCACGCCACCCCCGTACAGCTTCTCGACAACGGCCGCTTCTCTTCGCCCGACGGCGTGCTCCCCGGGCACGTAGGACTGCTTCTCACCGGACGCGTCAGCTCCGTCGACCTAGCCGCGACAGTGCTGGACCTATGCGTCCGTAACTACCTATGGATCAGCGAAGAAGGCCCGCGCAACTGGGTCCTCGTACGCCGCAACCCACCCGACGAACACCTCACGGCCTTCGAGCGCGCGGTGTACACAGCCGCCGTGCCCGGCGAAGCCGCGACGCTCGCCGAAGTCCGCGAAGCGGGCGTACGCGAACTAGCCGCCGACACTGTCCGTCGCGGCTGGCGCTCCCCGAAGCGACTGTCGAAGATCGGCCCGCGGCTATGTGGGTACGGCGTTTTCCTCACCGTCCTGCTGGCCTTCACCGTCGGTTACGCACAACTCGGGTTGGTGCTTCTCGCCACCGGCATCGTGGTGACGGCAGCCGCGCGTCTCCTGCCGGAGCGGACGAAGGCCGGACTGGACCTCCGAGACCGCCTTCTCGGCCTTAACGCACAGCTGCGCACGATGGAAGCGCCGGACGACGAACTGCTCGGCTCTCGCGCGCTCCCGTACGCGTACGCGCTGGGGGAAGCAGACGCTTGGCTAGTTAACGCTTGTTCGCTGTCGGCGTACTGGTACGGCAGCTCCGGCGAGGACGCCGTGCCGTTGGCGCGGACCAGCGGATTCGTGACCGCACTGACCGTCGCGTTCGAGGGCGTGAGGGACCTCCGACCGGACGAGCCGAAGACGCCCGCGCCTGCGTAGGGTGGAGGCATGGCCGATCCCGAGCTCTTCCGTTTCACGATCGACAACGGTCTGCGCGTGGTGCTCGCTCCTGACCCGACCGCGCCGGTGGTCGGGGTCAGCGTGCACTACGACGTGGGCTTCCGCTCCGAGCCGGAGGGGTTGACCGGTTTCGCGCACCTCTTCGAGCACCTGATGTTCCAGGGCAGCGAAAGCCTGGAGAAACTGGCGCACTTCCGGCACGTGCAGTCCAGCGGCGGCACCTTCAACGGTTCCACGCACCCGGACTACACCGACTACTACGAGGTGCTGCCCGCCGCGGCGCTGGAACGCGCGCTGTTCCTCGAGGCCGACCGGATGCGCGCGCCGAAGCTGACCGCGGAGAACCTGGCGAACCAGATCGAGGTCGTCAAGGAGGAAATCCGGCTGAACGTGCGCAACCGGCCGTACGGCGGATTCCCGTGGATCCTGCTGCCGCCGGTGCTGTACTCCACTTTCGCCAACGCGCACGACGGCTACGGCGCCTTCGAAGACCTCGAGGGCGCGACGCTGGACGACTGCGCCGCCTTCTTCGACACCTTCTACTCGCCGGCCAACGCGGTGCTGACCGTCGCGGGCGACTTCGCGGTGGAAGAGGCGAAGGCGCTGGTCCAGAAGCACTTCGGCGACGTCCCGCACCGGCCGGCCCCGGTCCGTCCGTCGTTCTCCGAGCCGCTGCCCACCACGCAGCTGAACGGCGAGCACACCGACCCGCACGCGCCGCTGCCCGCGCTGGCCGTCGGCTACCGGATGCCGGACCCGATCAACGACCTCGACGGCTACCTCGCGTACCTGGTGCTGGCGGGCGTGCTCACCGACGGTGACGGTTCGCGGCTGCAGCAGCGGCTGGTGCACGTCGAACCGCTGGTGGTCGACGTCGGCGCGGGCGCCGGGCTCTTCGGCCCGTTCGAGGCGCGCGATCCGGACACGTTCACCATCACCGCGATCCACCCGCCGGACGTGCCGCGCGAGCGCGTGCTGGCCGCGCTGGACGAGGAGCTGGAGAAGCTCGCGTCCACGCCGCCGGACGACCAGGAGCTGAAGAAGGTCACCGCGCGCTGGGCGGCGAGCCTGCACGCGGAGCACGACCGGCTCGTGTCGCGCACCCTGGCGCTCGGCGCGTTCGAACTGCTCTACGGCGACGCGTCGCTGGTCTACCAGCTCGCCGACCGCCTGTCCGCGGTCTCCGGCGAGGCTGTGTCGGCGGCGGCGAAGGCGCTGCGCCCGGACGCGCGCGCCGTGCTCGTCGTGAAGCCCGCAAGCACCGAAGGGACGGAACAGTGACCTCGGCTGAACAGGTCAAAGCCGCACACCGCAGCGCCGAGGAGATCGGCCGCACCGCCGCCGGACCGCGGCCGCTGCCCGCGCTGGGGCACCAGCGCGCCGCCGCGGATCTGTCCCATGTGGACACCACGCTGTCCAACGGGCTGCGCGTGCTCGCGGTGCGCAAGGCGAGCGTCCCGATGGTCGAACTGCGGCTGTGGATCCCGTTCGCGGGCGAGGACCGGATGCACGCGGCCACCGCCGAGGTGCTCGCGGAAACCGTGCTCACCGGCACCGCGCGGCGCGACCGGGTGGAAATCGACGCCGAGGTCGCGCTGATCGGCGGCGACCTCAACGCGGGCGTGGACCCGGAGCGGCTGTACTTCGGCGGCACCGCGCTGTCCGACGGTCTGCCGACGCTGCTGGACGTGCTCGGCGACGTGCTCACCGGAGCCACGTACGGCGACGCGGAGGTCGCGCGCGAGCGGGAGCGGCTGATCGAGCGCATCGCGGTGTCGCGGACGCAGCCGCGCACCATCGCGCGCGAAGCACTGCAGAAGCACCGGTACGGCGACCACCCGGCGACCCGCGAGGTCCCGCAGGCCGAGGACGTCGCCGAGGTGACTCCCGAGCAGGTGCGCGCGCTGCACAACGCTTCGGTGCTGCCGCGCGGTGCGGTGCTCGTGCTGGTCGGAGACCTTGACCCGCAAGAGGTTCCGGCCGAACTGGAGCGCGCGCTCGGCGGCTGGAAGTCGGACCGTTCGGCCGTGGTGCTGCCGCCGCTGCCCGCGCTGACCGGCGGCAACGTCCTGCTGGTTCCGCGTGCCGGCGCGGTGCAGTCGCAGATCCGGCTGTCCGCGCAGACGGTGCCGCGCGTCGACCCGCGGTACCCGGCGCTGCAGCTGGCGAACCTGGCGTTCGGCGGGTACTTCTCCTCGCGGCTGGTGGAAAACATCCGCGAGGACAAGGGATACACCTACGGCGCGCACTCCGGTTTCGAGTTCACCGGCGACACCGCAGTGGTCAATGTGGACGCGGACACCGCCAACGAGGTCACCGCGGCGGCGTACCTGGAAACCCGCTACGAGCTGTTCCGGCTCGGCACCGTGCCGCCGACGGCCGAAGAGGTCGAATCGGTGCGGCAGTACGCGATGGGCTCGCTCGTCACCGGCACGTCGTCGCAGGGCGGGCTCGCCGGGCAGCTGATGGCGCTGGCCTCGAACGGCCTCGGCATCGAATGGCTGCAGAGCCACCCGGAGCGGCTCGCGGCGGTCACCGCGGAGCAGGTCGCCGAAGCCGCGGCGGAGTTCTTCGCGCCGGGCCGCTTCACCGGAGTCGTGGTCGGCGACGCGGACCTGCTCACGCCGAAGCTGGCCGCGCTCGGAGTTTCCACCAGCGAGAAGGACTGATGAGCGTTCCGTTCGAACTAGGGGCACTGCCGACCCTGTCGCGTTCCACAGTGGACCGGCAGGAAACCTTGCGCACCAACCCGGAGCGGCTCGCCGCGAAATGGTCGGAAGCCCGCGTGGTGCTGCTCGACGACACCGGCCGCACGCCGGTCCTCGAGGGCGGCTCATCGCTGGCCACCCGCAAGGCGATGGACTTCGGCACCGAACCGCCCGCCGACGCGGTGTTCCTCGGCGAGTGGGAGGACGTCGACTACTGGTCGCTGCCCGGCTCCATCGAGGGCGACGTCGACAGCGTCCGGCTGGCGGGCAGCTGGGGCGTGATCGAAGAGGTCCCGCGCGCCAACGGCGAGCTGTGGGTCGAACTGCGCGGCTACGGCGAGCAGCTGGACGACACGTCGGCCGGGCTGTTCACCACCGCGCAGGCGCTGCGGCACTGGCGGCGGCAGTCGCGCTTCTGCACCCGCGACGGCTCGCCGACGCAGCTGATCCAGTTCGGCTGGGCCAGCCGCTGCGAAGCCAAGGGACACGAGGAATACCCGCGCACCGACCCGGCGGTGATCTGCCTGGTGCACGACCTCGACGGCGTCAACGGTTCGCACGTGCTGCTCGCGCGCCAGCCGATCTGGCCGCCGGACCGGTACTCGGTGCTCGCCGGATTCGTGGAGGCGGGGGAGTCCCTGGAGGGCTGCGTCGTCCGCGAAATCCGCGAGGAGGCCGGGATCGAGGTCGGGGACGTGCGGTATCTCGGCAGCCAGCCGTGGCCGTTCCCGCGCTCGATCATGCTGGGCTTCACCGCGCGCGCGGACCGCAACGCGCCGCTGGTCCCGGCCGAGGGCGAGATCGAGGAAGCGCTGTGGGTGTCCCGTGAGGACGTCCGGGCCGCGTTCCGCAACGCCGGAACCGGAGTGCCGACGCCGATCGCCGGTGGCGCGTCGAATCTGCTGCTGCCGGGGAACTCGTCGATCGCCCGCGTGATGTTGAAAGCGTGGGCGGAAGCCGAGGAGTAACTCTCCCGCGATGCGAGCCTCTGGGCCTCGTGAGCGGCGACGCCGGTTCTAACCGGTCTAGCCACTCACGAGGCCCAGTTGCGTTGCGGCCTCCCCGCCCCGGACCACGCCCTGCCCGCGGTCCGCCTCGGCCAACCCTGCGCGTTCGCCTGGTCACCCTGCGCCCAGCGCGGACATCCCGCGGTATCAAGCCGTTACCGCGCTGTTTCCCGAGCCCATTGACGCCGTGTGGCCGCGCTCACTACAGTCCCGGAAAACCGTCTGTAAAGTTTCCTAATAAAGGAGCAGCCAGGTGCGAGCCGGCAGTCCGCGAACGTTGCGCGAGATGAACGACCGCGCGGCGATCGAGGCGTTGCTGCGGAACGGGCCGCTCACGCGGGCCGAGCTGGAGGCCGCCATCGGGTTGTCCAAACCCGCCACCGCGCAGCTGCTTACCCGCCTTGAGCAGGACAATCTCGTCGGCAAAGCCGGGGAGCGCGCCGGCGGCGGACGCGGGCCGCGCGCCCAGCTGTGGGCGGTCAACGGCGCCCTCGCGCACGTCGCGGCCGTCGACCTCACCCCGCGGGTCGCGGACTTCGTGGTCGCCGACGTCGCCGGGGCAGTGCTCGCCGAGTACCGCGTGCAGCTTCCGGTGGCCGAGGACGCCGATGTCGTCGGCTCGTTCGGGCAGGCGCTGCGCCGGGTCACCAAGGCCGCGGGCATGCAGCTCGACGATCTGGCCAATGTGGTCATCGGCGCGCAGGGCGCGTTCGACCCGCGAACCGGATTGCTGTCCTCGGCACCGCACATCCCGGGCTGGCTCGGGTTCAACGTGCCGAAGCGGCTGAGCGACGAACTCGGCGTGACGGTCAAGATCGAAAACGACGTAAACCTTGTCGCCGTTGAGGAAATGACCGTCGGTAACGCGCAGGACGTCGACGATTTCGTGCTGGTGTGGCTGTCCGAGGGCGTCGGCGGCGCGGTCGTCATCGGACGGCGGCTGCTGCGCGGCGCGACCGGTGGCGGCGGGGAGATCGACTGGATGCGCGTCCCCGATCCGGCCACTGTGGACACTGGCGACAGCTGGCCCTCGGCCGGAGCCCGGTACGGCAACCTGGTCGACTCGTCCGCGATCGTCCGGCTCGCCAAGGCGCACGGCATCTCCGCGGACAGCGGATGGGACGCCGTCACCCAGGCACGACGCGTTGCCCACCAAGGGTTCCTGGACGATCTCGCGCGGCGCGTCGCCAGCGGGGTCGCCAGCCTCGTCGCGGTCGCCGACCCGCAGCTCATCCTGCTGTGCGGCGAGACCAGCCGCGCCGGCGGCGACGAGTTCGCCGGAATCGTCGCGGAAAAACTGCACGAACTTGTCCTGCCGCGCACGCCGGTCGGCGTCGCTTCGGTGCAGGGCAACGCGGTGCGCGCCGGTGCGTTGCAGTCCGCGCTCGCCACCGCCCGTGAGGACGTCTTCGGCGTCGTCACCCCCACGCTCCTCGGGCCGCGTCGGTCCGCCGGAGAGCAAGCCCCGTCCCCGACCGAGTAGACCCACCCGATGGACAGGAGGGTTCATGTCCGCTCCCACCCGCATCCGGGGTCTCGCGCGCAAGCGCGGATCCCTGGTGCTCAGCGCTCTCGCGGCGAGCACGCTGCTGGCGACCGCCGCGTGCGGCGCCGCCGCGCCCGCAGGCGGCGGTGACGCCGCGGCCCCGCCGAACAAGGACGACAAGCTCACCATCACCGTCTACAGCAAGTTCACCGACCGCGAGTACGGCGTGGTCACGAAGGCGCTGGACAAGCTCAAGGCGAAGTTCCCCAACATCACCATCAAGCACGAGGGGAACCAGGACGACGACAAGCTCACCCAGTCGATCCGCGGCGGCAACCCGCCGGACGTGGCGATCTCGTTCTACACCGACAACCTCGGCGCGTGGTGCTCGACCGGCAGCTTCCAGGACCTGAAGCCCTACATCGAGCGCGACAAGATCGACCTCGAGCAGATCCCGCAGGCGGTCCGCGACTACACGTCGTACCAGGGCAAGCGGTGCGCGATGCCGATGCTCGCCGACGTGTACGGATTCTTCTACAACAAGACGCAGTTCGCGGCCAAGGGCATCGCCGGCCCGCCGAAGAACACCACCGAACTGTTCGAGGACGTCAAGAAGCTCACCGAGTTCAACCCGGACGGTTCGATCAAGACCGCGGGCTTCCTGCCGTCGATGCCGTTCTACGCCAACCAGGCGCAGTACTGGGCGCCGAACTTCGGGGCCAAGTTCATGGGCCCGGACGGGAAATCGTCGCTCGCTTCCAGCCCCGGCTGGAAGGAGATGTTCCAGTTCCAGAAGAAGCTCATCGACTTCTACGGCGGGCACGAGAAGGTCGAGAAGTTCAAGGCCGGCCTCGGTGACGAATACTCGAAGGACAACGGTTTCCAGACCGGCAAGCTTTCGATGATCTACGACGGCGAATTCCGCACCGCGTTCATCAAGGACCAGGTGCCCTCGCTCGACTACGGCACCGCGCCCGCGCCGGTGCTCGACAGCCTGGCCGGCCAGTACGGCGGCGGGTTCGGCACCGGCACGATCATCGCGATCCCGAAGGGCGCGAAGAACCCCGGCGCGGCGTGGGAGCTGATCAAGCAGGCCTCGCTCGACACCGACACCCTCGTCGAGATGGCCAACGGCCTGAACAACGTGCCCAGCACGAAGGATTCGCTGAACTCGCCGAACCTGAAGATGCCGCCGCAGTTCAAGACCTTCACCGACATCTACAACAGCGGCAAGCTGGTCGCCAACCCGACGACGCCGATCGGCGACGCGTTCCTCAAGGCGGTCAACGACTTCGCCGAGAAGTGGCAGGCCGGGTCGGTGCCTGATCTGGACGCGGGCCTCAAGAAGGTCGACGCGCAGATCAACGACGAACTGGCGCAGAAGGGCGCCGGCGGATGACCACGCTGACCGCAGCGGAAACCGGAACCCCCTCCGCGCCGAACCAGGCGCGGCGGGGGTCTCCCCGGGCCAAGCGCAGGCGCACGGTGTTCTGGTTCATGGCGCCGGCGACCATCGGGTTCCTCATCTTCTTCGCCTACCCGCTCGGCGCGACGCTGTTCTACTCGTTCACCCGCTACGACCTGATCAACCCTCCGCAGTGGATCGGGTTCGACAACTACGTGCGCATGTTCACCAGCGAGCCGCTGGTGAAAACCGCCGCGTACAACACGTTGTGGCTGGTGATCATCCTGACCGTCTGCCGGGTGCTGTTCTCGCTCGGCGTCGCGTCGGTGATTTCGCGGCTGAAGTCGGGCGTCGGCATCGTCCGCACGCTCTGCTACCTGCCCGCGCTCGCCCCGCCGGCGGCCGCGACGCTCGCGTTCGTCTTCGTGTTCAACCCGGAATTCGGTCCGGTGAACCGGTTCCTGCGGTTCGTGGGCATCGACGGCGGATTGTGGTTCAACAGCCCGGAAATGTCGAAGCCCGCGCTGACTCTGCTCGCGCTGTGGGGTTCGGGCGAGCTGATGATCATCATCCTGGCCGCGTTGCTGGACGTCCCGCAGGAGCAGTACGAGGCCGCGGAACTCGACGGGGCCGGCCCGGTGCGCCGGTTCTGGCACGTGACGCTGCCGTCGATCTCCCCGGTGCTGCTGTTCGGCGTGGTCAACTCGATGATCTACGCACTGCAGTTCTTCACCCAAGCAATCGTCGCCGCGTCCGCTTCCGCGGGCACCGCCGACGTCGCGGGGAACTCGAAACTGATCGGTGCGCCGGAAAACTCGACGCTGACGTATCCGATCTGGCTGTACGTACAGGGTTTCCGGTACTTCAACATGGGTTACGCGGCGGCGATGGCCGTGCTGCTGTTCCTGGTCTCAGCCGGGTTCACGTGGATTTTGGTGCGGCAGATGCGTAAGACGCAACATCAGGAGGACGGAGCATGACGACGCTTTCGGCACCGCCGCGTCCGGCTGCTCCGGTGCATCCGCGGGAGAAGTTCAAGCGGCGCTGGGACAAGAAACTGTCCTTTGTGGCCACGCACGCGGTCGGCATCGCGCTCGGCGTGATCTTCATGCTGCCGTTGCTGTTCGTCTTCCTCACCTCGGTGATGAAGAGCGACCAGGCGATGACGTCCAGCCTGTGGCCCACCGAATGGCATTTCGAGAACTTCGTCGAGGTGTTCCGGAAGGCCCCGTTGCTGGAGTACTTCGGCAACAGCTTCCTGTATTCGGCGCTGGCGACGATCGGGGCGCTGGTCTCGGCGATCCCGGCGGCGTACGGGCTGGCGAAACTGCGGTGGCGCGGGCAGAACCTGTGCTTCATGCTCGTCGTGGTCGCGATGATGCTGCCGCCGCAGGTCACCGTCGTCCCGCTGTACGACCTGTGGGTGCGGCTCGGGTTCACCGGCACGCTGGTGCCGCTCATCGTGCCGTACTTCTTCTTCGACGCCTTCTCGATCTTCCTGCTGCGGCAGTTCTTCCTCACCATTCCGAAGGACTACCTGGAAGCGGCGAAGATCGACGGCTGCAACGAGTTCCGGGTGCTCACGCGGGTGCTGATCCCGATGGCGAAGCCGGGGATCGCGGCCACCGCGATGTTCTGCTTCCTGTTCACCTGGAACGACTATTTCGGCCCGCTGCTCTACACGGGCGAGAACAAAGACAACTGGCCGCTTTCACTGGCGATCGCGTCCTTCCGAGGCATGCACCACGTCGAATGGAACCTCACGATGGCCGCCACCGCGCTGATCATGCTGCCGGTGATCGTGCTGTTCGTGTTCGCGCAGAAGTCGTTCGTCAAGGGCATCACGTTCACGGGAGTCAAGGGATGAAACTGGCAGTGGTCGGCGGTGGGTCCACCTACACGCCGGAGCTGATCGACGGCATCGCCGGACGGCGGGCCTCGCTCGACGTCGACGAGATCGTGCTGATCGACCCGGACGCCTACCGGGTCGAGGCAGTCGGCGATTTCAGCCAGCGGCTGCTGAACCACGCGGGGCATTCGGCCCGCGTGCGCACGACGGCGAACCTGGAGGAAGGCGTCGACGGCGCGTCGGCGGTCCTCATCCAGCTGCGCGTCGGAGGTCAGAAGGCGCGCGCGTCGGACGAGACGTTCCCGCACATGTGCGGTTGTGTCGGCCAGGAGACGACCGGTGCGGGCGGCCTGGCGAAGGCGCTGCGCACGGTGCCGGTGGTGCTCGACATCGCTGAGCGGGTGCGCAAGGTCGCCGGCGACGGCACCTGGATCGTCAACTTCACCAACCCGGTCGGCATCGTCACCCGCGCGCTGTTGCAGGAGGGGCACCGCGCGGTCGGCCTGTGCAACGTCGCGATCAACCTGCAGCGCAAGTTCGCGAAGCTGCTCGGCGCTTCGACCGGCGACGTCAAGCTGGTCCACACTGGACTGAATCACCTGAGCTGGGAACGCGGCGTCCTGGTCGACGGCGTCGACCGGCTGCCGGAACTCCTTGCCCAGCACGCGGAATACCTCGGCGAGGAGGTCAGCGTTCCGGTCGAGTGGATGCAGCGGATGCAGGCCGTGCCGTCGTACTACCTCAAGTACTACTACTCGCACGACGCGCAGGTCGCGAAGCAGCAGACCGAGCGTCCGCGCGCCGAGGTGGTCAGCGACGTCGAGGAAGAACTGCTGAAGATCTACCTCGACCCGGAGCAGGTCACGAAGCCGGAATCGCTGGAGAAGCGCGGCGGTGCCTACTACTCGGAGGCGGCGGTGCAGCTCGTGCACGCGCTCACTTCGGGCGGTGCCGCCGAGGAACACGTGGTGAACGTCCGCAACAACGGCACGTTCGATTTCCTCCCGGACGACGCGGTGATCGAGGTTTCGTCCACTGTGGATTCCGCGGGCGCGACCCCGATTCCGCAGTCTCCGGTGGACCCGCGGTTCGCCGGGCTGATCGCCGGGGTCACCGCGTACGAGTACCTGGCTCTGGACGCCGCGATCAAGGGCGGCCGGGATCGGGTCGCGGACGCGCTGCTCGCGCACCCGCTGGTCGGCCAGTACACCAAGGCGGACCAGCTCGCGGACCAACTCGTCGCACGCAACCGGGATTTCCTGCCCTGGGCGCGGGCATGAGCGACACCGTCGTCGCGATCGACGGGGGGAACAGCAAGACCGAGGTGCTGGTGGTTTCGCGGGACGGCGTCGTGCTCGGCGCTTCCCGCGGCCCCGGCGTTTCTCCCCAGCGGGTCGGAGTCGACGGATGCGTTGCCGCACTTGAGGAGTTTGTCCAGGAAGCCCTCCGCTCCGGCGGCTTGCCCGCTGAACCGCCGTTCGCCGTGCACACCTCGGCGTACCTGGCGGGCCTCGACTTCTCCCGGGAAGAAGCGGCGCTGCACAAGGCTCTGTCGGCGCGCGGGTGGAGTTCCACTTTGGACGTCGGCAACGACGTGCTGGCGCTGCTGAGAGCGGGAAGCTCCGACGGCACCGGGGTAGCGGTGGTGTGCGGTGCCGGAATCAACGGCGCTGGCTTCGCCCCGGACGGCCGGTCCTACCGTTTTCCCGCGCTGGGCAAGGTTTCCGGCGACTGGGGCGGCGGCTACCGGCTAGGTGAGGAAGCCCTGTGGTGGGCCGTCCGTGCCGAGGACGGTCGTGGTCCGCGGACTGCGTTGGAATCGGCGGTCGCGGAGTACTACGGTGCCTCGACACTGCTGGATGTGGTGCAGGGATTGCACTTCGAGGAGATCGATGCCGCCTCGATCCACGGCCTCTGCCCGCTGCTGTTCGAGGTAGCCGCGGCCGGCGACGAGGTCGCGCAGGACGTGGTGACGCGGTTCGCCGAGGAAGTGAGCCTGCTGGTGGCCGCGATCATGCGCCGCCTGGACCTCACGACGTCGGCCCCCGAGGTCATCCTCGGCGGCGGCGTGCTGACCGGGGTCGGCGCGTCGGTGATCGCGGACATCGAACGCCGCTGCTTGAAGGTGGCACCGCGGGCGCAGGTGCGCGTGGTGGAGGTGAACCCGGTGGTCGGTGCTGCATTGTTCGGTTTGGACAAGCTCGGGGCTTCTGACTCCGCGAAGGCTGCGTTGAAGGCCGCGACGCAACGCGCGTGAGTTTGGGGTGGCTGCCCGAAAGCAGCCACCCCTGCCTCGCCTCAGGCGGTGAGGTTCTTGCCCGTCTCGAGCACGGACTTCAGGTCGGACAGCACCCACGCCCAGCCGCCGCCCGCGTTCTCGCCCGGGCCGGCGTTGATGTCCTCGTGCTGACCGGACACGAGCGCCGCTGCCTGAAAGTCGCCCTGCGGGCGTAGGTGCGGGTGGTGGAGGTGAACCCGGTGGTCGGTGCCGCGCTGTTCGGTTTGGACAAGCTCGGGGCTTCCGACTTCGCGAAGGCTGCGTTGAAGGCCGCGACGCAACGCGCGTGAGTTTGGGGTGGCTGCCCGAAAGCAGCCACCCCTGCCTCGCCTCAGGCGGTGAGGTTCTTGCCCGTCTCCAGGACGGACTTCAGGTCGGACAGGACCCACGCCCAGCCGCCGCCCGCGTTCTCGCCCGGGCCGGCGTTGATGTCTTCGTGCTGACCGGACACGAGCGCCGCGTGGTTCGGCGCGCCGGTGACGTCGTGGGTGACGGTGAGCCGGGTGCCGGCGGTCTGGGTTTCCTCGATGTCGTAGGTGAGCGTGGTGTACGGCTCGGCCACGAGGCTCGGGTCCATCTGCAGTTTCCAGGTGATCACCAGCTTGCGCGGCGGATCGACCTCGAGCACTTCGCCGTCGAGGAGATCGTTGGTGACGCCCAAATCGATGAACTCCTGAGTCGGCCTGGCGCGGTGCTTGCCACCGCGCCTGAGGTCGAACTCGGCCAGGCCGGTGTAGCCGTACTTCGCGGTCCATTCCGGCTTGGTGACGGCGTCCCACACCGCCTGCGGGGAGGCCTTGATGTAGACGCGGTTGACCAGCACGGTCGTGGTGTCGCTCATGGTCCGGGCTCCTTCTGGGATTCTTCGGCTTCGAGCTGGGCCTTGAGGTCCAGCAGCGCCGCGGTGTGGTGTGCGGTGTACTTGTCGATCCAGCGGTCGTGGATCTGGCGGATCGGGACCGGGTTCAGGAAATGCCGCTTCTCCCGGCCCTCCTTGCGCGAGACGACCAGCTCGGCCTCCTCGAGCAGCTTGAGGTGTTTCATCACCCCGAACCGGGTCATGTCCACTTCGGACTCCAGCTCGGTGAGCGTGCGGCCGTCGCGCTCGTAGAGCAGGTCGAGCAGGAACCGGCGGGTCGGATCCGCCAGAGCCTTGAAAACCAGGTCCTCGTCGGGCACGCACCGAGAATAGGTGACCAAAAGGTCACATGTCAACTAGAAGAACGGCCGCTGAGCTTCCCCGGAGGGAAACCCAGCGGCCGGAGGGGGAGCGCTAAAGCAACGCGCCCAGCGGCAGGATCAACGCGATCGCCACCACCGAGATCACCGTTTCCATCACCGACCAGCTCTTCAGCGTCTGGCCGACCGACATCCCGAAGTACTCCTTGACCAGCCAGAATCCGGCGTCGTTCAGGTGCGAGAAGAAGAGCGACCCGGCGCCGATGGCCAGCACCAGCAGTGCGTTGTGCGTCGGGTCCAGCGTCGCGGCCAGCGGCGCGACGATGCCCGCCGCGGAGACGGTCGCGACCGTGGCCGAGCCCGTCGCCAGGCGGATCGCCACCGCGACCAGCCAGCCGAGCAGCAGCGGGGACAGGTCCGCGCCCTTGGAGAGGCTGGTGATCACGTCGCCGACCCCGGCGTCCACGAGGGTCTGCTTGAACCCGCCGCCCGCGGCCACGATCAGCACGATCCCGGCGATCGGGCCGAGGGAGTCGCCGATGATCGACGAGAGGCGTTCCCGGTTCAGCCGTGCCGGGCGGCCCAGCACGACCATGCCGACGAGGACCGCCAGCAGCAGCGCGACGAGCGGGTCGCCGATGAAGTCCAGGACGCGGCGCGCCGGGTTTCCCTTGTCCGCCAAGATGTCCGCCAGCGCCTTGGCCAGCATCAGGACCACCGGCAGCAGCACCGTGGCCAGCGTCGCGAAGAAGCTCGGGCGGTGCTTTTCGTCGGTGCCCTCGGATTCGGGGACCAGCCGGGCGGGCGGAGCGGCGTCGGGCACCATCTTGGCGGCGAGACGGCCGAACAGCGGGCCGGCGATGATCACCGTGGGAATGCCGACCAGCAGGCCCAGCCCCAGGGTGAGGCCGACGTTGGCGTTCAGCGAACCGGCGGCGGCCAGCGGGCCGGGGTGCGGCGGGATCAGGCCGTGCAGCACCGACAGGCCGGCCAGCGCCGGAATTCCCAGCAGCAGCACCGGTTTCCCGCTGCGCTTGGCGACCAGCAGCACCACGGGGATCAGCATCACGAGGCCGATCTCGAAGAACATCGGCAACCCGATCAGCGCGGCCACCAGCGCCATCGCCCACGGCAGCCCCGGACCGCGAACCCGGCCGAGCACGGTGTCGACGATCCGGTCCGCGCCGCCGGAATCGGCGAGCAGTTTGCCCAGCATCGCCCCGAACGCGATCAGCACGCCGACGGACGCGACGGTGCTGCCGACGCCGTTCGTGAAGCTCTTCAGCAGTTTGTCGATCGGCATCCCGGCGACCAGGCCGAGCACGCCGGAGCCCAGCGTGAGCGCGAGCAGCGGATGCAGTTTCACCTTGCTGATCAGCACCACGATCACGGCGATGGCGAGCACCGTGGCGACGATCAGGCGGGTGTCGTGGCCGGTCCAGCCGGCGGCGAGGGCGGTCATGCGCGCTCCTGGAACGCTTTCAGCGCCGACGCGACGAGGTCGGCGGGCAGGCGGCTGATGTCGAAGGTCGCTCCCGGCTCGTCCGCTTCCAGCGGTTCGAGGTCGGCGAGCTGGGAATCGAGCAGCGAAACCGGCATGAAGTGGCCGCTGCGGGTCTTCATTCGCTCGGCGAGCAGGTCGCGCGAGCCTTGCAGGTGCAGGAACCACACGTCCCCGCCGCCGCGCAGCACGTCGCGGTAGCGCCGTTTCAGCGCGGACGAGCTGACCACGGCGCCGTTTTCGTGATGCTTGCCGATCCACTCCGCGATCGCGGCGAGCCACGGTGCCCGGTCCTCGTCGTTCAGCGGGTGCCCGGCGGTCATCTTCTCGATGTTCGCTCGCGGGTGGAAGGTGTCTGCTTCGGCGTACCCGGTCCCGAGTTCCTTCGCGAGCGCCGTGCCGACTGTCGTCTTGCCCGAGCCCGATACGCCCATCACCACGATGACCGTCATGCGCACCTCCCACGTCTTTGTGCCCTGGAGAGTCAAACTCAAAAGTACTACTTAATCAAGAAGAAGTAGTACTTAATCGAGTCAGAGGGTTAGGTTGGGCCGGTGGGGAATGATCGGCACGAGGACATGCTCGACGAGCTCGGCGCGGCCATCGCGAGCGGCGAGCTGGCTCCGGGCGCGGTGCTGCGCTCGGAGGAGCTGCAGGAGCGGTACGGGGCGTCGCGGACGGTCGCCCGCGAGGTGGTCCGGGTCCTCGAGACGATGGGGTTGACCAGCAGCCGCCGCCGCGTCGGGGTCACCGTCCGCGAGCCGGCCGAGTGGAACCACTATGACCCGAGGCTGATCCGCTGGCAGCTCGACGGAGCCGACCGGCCGACCGCGCTGCGCACGCTGACCGAGCTGCGTTCGGCCGTCGAACCGTGTGCCGCGCGGTTCGCCGCGCTCCGGGCGACCCCGGAGGAACGCGGACGGCTGCGTGCGCTGGCGGTGCATCTCCAGCGCACGGCGCGGGCTCGCGACCTGGACGCCTTCCTCGGCCACGACGTCGCATTCCACGATCTGCTGCTGTCCGCGTCGCGGAATCCGATGTTCGCGCAGCTGTCCTCAGTGGTCGCCGAAGTGCTCGCCGGCCGCACCGGGCACGGCCTGATGCCGGACGAACCGCAGCCCGAGGCGGTCGCGCTGCACGTCGAGGTCGCCGAAGCGATCGACCTCGCCGACGCGGCTCGCGCCGAACGCGCGATGCGCGACATCGTGGAGCAGGCACGCGAGGAAATCGCCGCCGCGGTGTCGAGTAATCTCGGCGACTGAATCGTCCACGTTCGGGGGGCTACAGGTGAGCGCGGCGCGCGCGATCGGCTTGATTCTCGGTTTGGCCGCAGACGGGGCACTCGGCGACCCGCGGCGACGTCCGCCGGTCACCGCCTTCCGGCAGGTCGTAGCCGCCACGGGGGCACGACGTGCGGCAGGCTTGGGAATCGCGGGCGCGGCGGTCGCGGCCGGAGTGCTGGTCGAGCGGACCGGCCGCCGCAGCCCGGTGCTGCAAGCGACGACCACGGCAGTGGCGACCTGGGCGGTCGTCGGCGCGGCCGGGCTGGCGACGCAGGGCACGGAGCTCGCTCGCGATCTCGAGGAAGGCCGACTCGAACCCGCGCGCGACACACTGTCCGAACTGGACCCGCGCGTCACCGACAGCCTCAGCACGATCGGACTTTCCCGTGCGTCGGTGGAAACTCTGGCCGAGAACACGTCCGAAGTGGTCGTCACGCCGCTGCTGTGGGGCGCGGTCGCGGGCGTGCCCGGGCTGCTCGCGGCGCGGACGATCGGCTTGCTGCGCCGGCTGCTTCCCGGGCACTGGGTCCTCGACCGGCTCGACGAACTCGTGCACCTCCTGCCGACCCGGGTGGCGGCTGCGTTGACGGTTCTCGGCGCGCCGGTCGTCGGTGGTTCGGCGGGCGGCGCGTGGCGGGCTTGGCGGCGGGACACGATCGCGCATCCGAGCCCGAACGCGGGCCGGGTCGAGGCGGCTTTCGCCGGTGCGCTGGAGATTCGCGTCGGCGGGCGGACCGAGTACCCGCAGGGGGTCGTGGAGCTGCCGGTGCTCGGGGTCGGCCGGAATCCGGACGCCGGGCACGTGACGCGCGCGGTGGAGCTGTCCCGGGTGGTCGGCTGGCTGGCCGCGGGAACGTCGGTGGTCGTGGCGGTGTTGACCGGGGTGCGCCGCCGAAACCCTTGAGCCGTCAGGGTTTCAGGTGCGCGATGGCTTCCGCGTCGTTGAAACCGTCCCGTTCGGACAGCTGTGCGCTGATCCGCTGCCGGTCTTCGGATTTCTTGTTCCCGCCGTACTTGAACTTGGCCCGCACCTCGGTCACCGTCAGCTCGATGCCGCGAATCCCGGGCAGCAGCCGCCGATCCGGAGCGTCCACAGCGGACACTGGGGTGCGCTTGCCGTCCGGTTCGAAGTGCGCCAGCTGGTGGTTCAGCAGCGCGGCCTTCTCCTCGGGATCGTCGATGACCCGGACGTCGCAGGCCAATTGCACGCTCGCGTAGTACGAAGTCGGCACGCCGAGCGCGGGATCGTCGGCGGTGTTCCAGTCCGAGCGGATGTAGGTGTAGTCGCCGGTCACCGTCAGCAGGGCGCGCGGATGTTCCTCCAGCAGCGGCCACACCGGGTTCGGCCGGGCGAGATGCAGGCGGACGGTCGCGTCGCCGTCGAAGACGAAGTGCGTCGGCGCCACCACGGGGAGATCGCGGCCGCGGCCGCCGGCGACCAATTCGCCGAAATCGTGTCCGGCGAGCCATTCCCGCCATTCGTTCTCGTCCGCGGCGTCCCAGGGGTGGATCAGCATGCCGTCAGTATCAGCGCCGCAAGTGGCCCCGACAAAGAGCCATTTTCCCGAGAAACGACCAGGCCACTTAGGCGGTCGGCGTGTACTCGTCCTCGTCCTCGGCGAGCATCTCCGCGACGGACTTGCGCCGGCCGCGCTGCGGGCGCTCGGTCGTCAGCGCGCCGCCCGGACGCAGTTCGCGGATCGTGAAGTACAGCCAGCCCAGCAACGCCATCGTGCCGAACGCCAGCCACTGCAGCGCGTACGAGAAGTACGGGCCCGATTCGAGCTGCGGCAGCGGCAGCGGGCTGAGCACGCCGGGCTGGTTCTGGTCGAGCTGGAAGTACCCGGGCCGGATCGTGAGGCCGGAAGACTTCGCCACCACGCGCGAGTCGACGGTGTAGCTCTGCAGCTTCCCGTTCGTCGACGCGTCGGCGAACGCGTCGCGGTTCTTCGGGTCCGTCTCGTCGCTTCGCACGCGCGCGACGACCGTCACCTGTCCGCCCGGTGCCGCCGCGTACGGAAGCACGCCGGAGTCACTGCTGAGCCCCACGTAGCCGCGGTCGATCAGGTACACAGTGCCGTCGGTGGCGCGAAGCGGCGTGAGGACCTCGTACGCGCCTTGGCCCTGCACAGTGCGCAGCCGCGCGACAACCTCGGCCGAAGGCAGGTACGTGCCGGTGATCGTCACGAGGTGCCACTCGGTGTTCTTGTCCGGCTTCGTCCCGGGCGGCAACAGCTGCGCCGCGGGCGCGGGTTTCGCGGTGAACGACGTGGTCAGCGCGTTGTTCTGGGTGACCTGCTCGTTGTCGCGGCGGAACTGCCACGGGGCCAGCAGCGTGTAACAGCAGATGGCGAAGGTGAACACCACCACTGTCAACGCCAGCCACCCCGGCCGGAGCAGAAACCGCAACCGCACCCCTCTACGGTAGGCCGTCGCGTTCCGTGCGCGCACCCGGACCGGACGTCACGCCTGTTCGCGGACCCAGTCGAGCAGTCCCGGCACGCTCCGCTCGATCATCCCGAGCACGTCGTCGAAGCCGTCGTCGCCGCCGTAATACGGGTCCGGCACCTCGGCGCCTTCCGGAGCGGACGGGTCGAACGAACGCAGCAGCCGCACCCGCGAAGGGTCCTGGACGCGCGACTGCAGGAAGCCCAGGTGGCTCTCGTCGGCGGCGAGCAGCAGGTCGGCTTCGAGGTCTTCGTCGCTGACCTCGGCCGCGATGTGCTGGGTGGGGTAGCCGTGCGCCTTCAACGTGGCGCGCGCCCGCCGGTCGGCCGCCTCGCCGACGTGCCACGGACCCGTACCCGCGCTGGACACGCGCACGGCGTCCGAGAGACCCGCGTCGGCGAGCTTCTTGCGGAAGACGAGCTCCGCCATCGGGGAGCGGCAGATGTTCCCGGAGCAGACAAACACCAGCTTGGGCATGGTTCGCAGTCTTCCAGAGCGACCGTGCGAGGATCCCCGGGTGCCTGCATTAGCCGAGATCATCGCCGTCCTCGAACGCAGTTACCCGCCCCGGCTGGCGGAAAGCTGGGACGCTGTCGGGCTCGTCTGCGGAGACCCGGCCGAGGACGTCCGCCGCGTGCTCTTCTGCGTCGACCCGGTCGAGGAGACGCTTGCCGAGGCCGAGGAGATCGGCGCGCAGTTGATCGTCGCGCACCATCCGCTGCTGTTGCGCGGCGTGCACGGCGTCCCCGCCGACACCGCCAAGGGCTCGCTCGTGCACCGCATGATCCGCGGCGGTATCGCGCTCTACTGCGCGCACACCAACGCCGATTCGGCCGACCCCGGCGTGTCCGACGCGCTCGCGCAAGCCATCGGTCTCGAGGTCGACCGGCCGCTCGACCCGCACGAACCCGGCGGCGCCACCGGGATCGGCCGCATCGGGCACCTGCCCGCCGCGGAGCCGTTCGCGCAGTTCGTCCAGCGGGTCGCGGACGCGTTGCCGGCCACCGTGCCCGGCGTGCTCGGCGCCGGAGACGCAGACCGGCTGATTCGCACGGTCGCGGTGTCCGGCGGCGCAGGCGACTCGTATTTGGCGAAGGCGACGGCCGAGGGCGTCGACGCGTACGTGACCGCGGATTTGCGCCACCATCCCGCCGGCGAACACCTCGCGTCCGCCGGAACCGTGCCCGCGCTGGTCGGCTTGACGCACTGGGCCAGCGAGTGGCCGTGGTGCGGACAGGCCTCGGCCCTTGTCGGCGCGGCCTTTGCGGGTACCGTCGAAGCTCACGTCTCCACGCGGTGCACCGACCCGTGGACCATCCGCGCTACCGCCCAGTAACTAAATCAGGGAGCACAGTGAAGGCCGACCCCGCCGTCCAGCGTCAGCTGCTCGAACTCGCGAAGGTGGACGCCGAGCTTTCGCGCGTCGCGCACCGCCGCCGCACTCTGCCCGAGCTCGCCGAGATCGAGGCCGGGGAGAAGACCGTCCGGGAGAAACGCGACGCGCTGGTGTCCGTCGAGACCGCGACGTCCGACCTCGACCGGGAGATCGCCCGGCAGGAGAAAGAGGTCGAATCGGTCCGGGCGCGCGAGGACCGCGACCGCAAGCTGATGGAATCCGGTTCGGTCGGGGCCAAGCAGATGACCGACATCGAGCACGAACTGCAGACGCTCGGCCGCCGCAAGGGCGCGCTCGAGGACGACCTGCTGGAGCTGATGGAGCAGCGCGAGGCGCTGGGCCTGGACGCGCAGCGCACGAGCGCCGAGGTCGACAAGGCGACGCAGGCGGTCGAGGCCGCCGCGGCCCGCCGCGACGAGGCGTTCAAGGACCTCGACACCACCGAGGCCCGGCGCAAGGAGGACCGCGCGAAGCTGCTGCCGCGGTTCCCGGAGCCGCTGCTCAAGCTGTACACCCGCGTCTACGACCACAAGGGCATCGGCGCGGCGCTGCTGCGGGCCCGCCGGTGCGGCGCCTGCCAGCTCGAACTCGACCGCAACACCATCTCCGAGATCAAGGCCGCGGCCGAGGACAGCGTCGTGCAGTGCGACAACTGCGGCGCGATCCTGGTCCGCACGCTGGAGTCGGGGCTGTGACCGAACGGGCGATCGTCGAGGCCGACGGCGGGTCCCGGGGCAACCCGGGCCCGGCGGGCTACGGCGCGGTCGTGAAGGACGCGGCGACCGGCGAGGTGCTCGCCGAACGCCACGAATACCTCGGCATCGCGACGAACAACGTCGCGGAGTACTCCGGGCTCGTCGCCGGGCTGGCCGCGGCCGCCGAACTCGGAGTGTCCATTGTGGACGTCCGGATGGATTCGAAGCTCGTGGTCGAGCAGATGTCCGGGCGCTGGAAGATCAAGCACGCCGCGCTGCAGCCGCTCGCCGCGCAGGCGCGCGAGATCGCGGCGGGTTTCGAGCGGGTCGGCTACACCTGGATCCCGCGCGCGGAGAACTCGCACGCGGACCGGCTCGCGAACGTCGCCATGGACAGCGCCGGGTCCGGCGCGACCTCGCCCGCCCCGGTCGCCGAGACGCGGTCCCGGGCGAAGGTCACCGAACCGGACCGGGTGTCCCCGGCGGGCTGGACCGGGGCCCTCGGCACGCCCACCAAACTGCTCCTGCTGCGCCACGGCCAGACCGAGATGTCGGTCGACCGCCGCTACTCCGGGCGCGGCGACGTCCCGCTCACCGAGCACGGCCGGGGCCAGGCCGCCGCGGCCGCCAAACGGCTGGCCGCGATGCCCGGTCTGATCGGCGAGGACGGCGAACCGGCACCGATCGTTTCGTCGCCGCTGATCCGCACCAAGCAGACCGCGCAGGCCGTCGCCGACGCGCTCGGCGGCCGGGTCGAAACCCACCCCGGGCTCATCGAGACCGACTTCGGCGAATGGGAGGGCCTCACCTTCGGCGAGGCCGCCCAGCGGGACCCGGAACTGCACCGCTGCTGGCTGAGCGATTCCTCCTGCCCGCCGCCCGGCGGCGAGAGCTTCGACGCGGTCCACGAGCGGGTCGGCAAGGCACGCCGCGACCTGGTCGAGCAGTACGACGGGCGCACGGTGCTCGTGGTCAGCCACGTGACGCCGATCAAGACCCTGCTGCGGATGGGGCTCGACGCCGGGCCGTCGCTGCTGTTCCGGCTGCACCTCGACCTGGCGTCGCTGTCGATCGTCGAGTTCTACCCGGACGGCAACGCCTCGGTCCGGTTGGTGAACGACATCTCGCATCTGTCCTGAACCGGACAAATGTGAGGCAGGTCACGGTCGGGGATGACGTGTGAAACGCCCCGGATGAGGTATTGGCTAGAGTGCGGTGTCGACCGCGGCGCCGCGGCGCAGGTCCCGGCCGGGACTTCAAGGGGGGCGCAGGCTCGTGCGTTTCTTCGGCAGCATCCGCAAGTGGAAACAGTGACGAGGACATGACGGCTAGCGCACTCACCGCAGTATCCGAGCCCGACCTGCCGGGGGAGAAGACGACCGACCCGCCCGCGCGGTTCAAGCTCAGCTGGCTGGCGTCGACGCTGGCGGTGCTGGCCGGCGTGGCCGCGGTCGCCTGGCACGCCACCCGCTACGGGCACTGGATCGTCGACGACGCGGCCATCACGTTCTCCTACTCGCGCAGCGTCGCCGAAGGCCTCGGCCCGGTGCTGGCCCCGGGCGCGCCGCCGGTGGAGGGCTTCTCCGACCCGACCTGGATGATCCTGCTGGCGCTGGGCAAGGTCGTCGGCCTGTTCGACAAGGGCCTGCTGTTCGGCATCCCGGACTACGTGCTGTTCCCCAAGCTGCTCGGCCTGTTCTTCGCCGCGGGCATCCTGGTGCTGTGCCACCTGGTGGCCCGCCAGGTGTTCCGCAGGCACGCGTGGGCGATCACGCTGGCCACCGGTCTCGCGCTGGCGGCGATCCCGTCGTTCGTGATCTGGGTGGTCTCCGGCCTCGAGAACTCGCTGTTCGCGTTCTTCACCACCGCGCTGGCCGCGCTGCTGTTCACCGCGCTGCGCAAGGAAAACTCGCTGTCGTTCAAGGTCGCGATCGTCGCCGGCGTGCTCGTCGCCGCGGCCGCGCTGACCCGGCCGGAAGGCCTGATCTACGCCAGCGCGTACCCGATCGTCCTGCTGTTCGGCGTGAAGCGCGAAGGATTCTGGCCCAGCTTCCGGTCCGCGCTGGTGTCCATCGCGGCGTTCGCTGTGCTGTTCGGCGGCTACGTCGTCTGGCGCTACACGGAATTCCACCGGCTGCTGGCCAACCCGTCGGTCGCCAAGAAGCAGGGCCTGCCGACGTTCGCCTCGATCATCCGGCCGCACCAGCTGGTGGAGTACGCGGGCATCGCGCTGACGCTCGTGCTGGTCGCCGTGGTCGTGTGGGCGCTGCTCAAGGCTCCGTGGCGGCGTCCGCTGATCGGGCTGGTCACGCCGCTCGTGCTCGGCGTGATCGCGTACGGCGTGATGGTCCCGGACTGGATGGCCCAGTACCGCTTCGCGACGCCGGTGTGGGTGCTTGGCGCGTTGTGCGGCGTCATGGCCTTCGCCGAGCTGCTGCGTTCCCTGCCGAAGGTGCCGCTGAAGGCGGTCGCCGCCCTCGTGCTGGTAGCCGCGGCGGTCCCGTCGGCGATCGGCTTCGTGCACCACGACGAGGAATTCGTCAAAAGCCCGACCGTGCCCGCGTGCCTGATCGCCGACCGCTTCGGCCGCGGCTTCAACACGTACGCGGACATGCTCGGCCTCCAGCACGCGTCGCTGCTGCTGCCGGACCTCGGCGGCTCGTCGATGACCAGCCGGCTCGAACTGGTCGACATGGCCGGACTCGTGAACGCCCCGATCGCGGACCTCACGCACAAGGAAGACATCGCCGGCCTGCGCGACTACGTGTTCGACACGGTCAAGCCGACCTTCATCCACTCGTGGGGCCCGTGGGCGGACGGCAACGAGATCAGCATCGACCCGCGCATCGACCGCGACTACGTCCCGATCCTCGTGTACCCCGGCCCGGGCAAGCGCCAGGGCGACTTCGTCCGCAAGGACGCGGTAACCGACCCGGCGAAGCTCGCGGCGGTTCAGCACTACGCACAGGTGACGATGATGTCCGTCGAGGCGCAGCGGTTCGGCAACGGCCTCGAGGACTGCGGCCCGACGTTGTCGCGGGGGAGCACGATCCCGCCTCGGGGCTAGAGGGCCAGCCATAATGCGCACGTCGCCGCTGCCAATGACAGCGGCGTCGTGAGTGCGCCGAGCTTCAGGAACTCCCCCACCGGCGGATGCTCCCCGTGCCGGACCACCACCCGTCGCCACAGCAGCGTCGCCAGCGAACCGAGGTACGTCGCGTTCGGGCCGATGTTCACGCCCAGCAGCACGGCGAGCAGTACGCCCTGATTCGGGTGCGGGCCGAGCACGGACAGCAGGATCAGCGTCGCGGGCAGGTTGTTGACGACGTTCGCCAGCAAGGCCGCGACACCCGCGGCGAGCAGGAGCTCGGGCAGCCCGGCGGTCGTCGGCATCAGAGTACGCAGCAGGCCGCCGAGGACGTGTTCGTCAACCGCTTCCACCACCACCGCGAGGGCGAGCACGAAGAGCACCAGCAGCGGAGACGCTTCGGCGACCACCTGCCAAGGCCGGATCTTCCGCTCCGCCAACGCTTTCGCGGCCAGGACGAGCGCGGTCAGCGCGGCGATCCAGACCGGCTCGACGTGTACCAGCTGTCCAGTAGCGAAGCCGACCAGCATGACCGCCAGCACGACCAGGGTGAAGACCGGCGCTTCCCGATGTTCGGGTTGCCGGGTGCTGGCCGGTTCGCGGAGGTCCTTGCGGAAGAACCAGGCGAACGCAGCCAACTCGACGGCGAGCGTGGCCAGCCAGGGCAACGCCATCAGCGCGGTAAATCCGGCGAAGGTGAGACCGGAAGCGGTGAAGGCGAGCAGGTTCGTCAGGTTCGAGACAGGGAACAGCGTGGACGCCGAGTTGGCCAGGTGCGCGCACGCGTAGACATGCGGCCGCGCGGTGAGTTTCAGTTCGGCCGCAGTGGCGAGGACGACCGGGGTCAGCAGGACGACGGTGGCGTCAAGGCTGAGCACGGCGGTGACGATCGCTGCCGCGGCGAAGGTGAGCAGCAGAAGGCGAGGTTGTCGGCCGCGGCAGATTTCGGCTAGTTCGGCGCCGAGCCAGGTGAAGACGCCTTCCGCCGCGGCGAGGTGGCTGACCAGCAGGATCGCTGCGAGAAAGCCCATCGTCGGCAGCATCTGGACGACCCGTTCGCCCGCTTCGTGCGGCGAGGTCAGGCCGAGCGCGAGGACGACACCGGCGGCGGGGACCGCGAAGACAGCTTCCGGCAGGCCGCGCGGACGCGCCATGGCGAACCAGAGCGTTCCGGCCAGAAGCAGCAGGGACAGGGGACCGTTCACCCCCGAACGCTAGCCGCCGCGAATCCTCAGATCCCCGCCGGTTCCGGCACTCCCGCGCCGCGGTCCAGCACCCGCTCCTTCTCCCGGATCACCGGCAGCACCTCCCGGCCGAAGTGCTCGACGTCCTCCAGATAGTGCAGGAAACCGAGCAGCAACAGGTTCGCGCCGCGCTTTTTGTACTCGATCGCCCGGTCCGCGATCTGTTCCGGCGTTCCGATCAAGCCGGTCCGGAATCCGTCGTTGTACTGCACCAGGTCGGCGAACTTCGAATCCGCCCACATGCCCTTGGTGTCCGAAGTGGACTTCCCGGCCTGTTTGACCGCCGAGCGGAATCCTTCGACGGCAGGCACGTTCGCCTTCGCCACGATCTCCCGCAGCACCTCGCGCGCCTCTGCTTCGGTTTCGCGGGCGATCACGAACCCGTTGAGCCCGAACCGCACCGCGTGGTCGTTCTCCGCGGCGTACTCGCGCACCTCGTCGACCTGCTCGCTGAACCCGGCGAAATCCTTGCCATTGCTGAAATACCAGTCCGAGACGCGATCGGCCAGCTTGCGCGCCGCGGTGGAGTTGCCGCCCTGGAAGACCTCCGGATGCGGCCGACCCGGCCCGGCGACCGGTTTGGGTTTGATGTCGAAATCGTGGATCCGGTAGAAGTCGCCGCCGAACTCGGCGTGGTCGTCGGTCCACAATTCCTTGAGCACGCGGATGAACTCCTCCGAGCGGCGGTAGCGCTCGTCGTGTTCGAGCCACGGCTGCCCGAGACCGGTGAACTCGTCTTTGAACCAGCCGCTGACCACGTTCACCGCGGCCCGGCCGCCGGAGATGACGTCCGCGCTCGCGATGAACTTCGCGAGCACGCCGGGCTGCCACAGTCCGGGATGGACGGCCGCGATGACCTTCAGCCGCTGCGTCGCGAGCAGTAGCGCGAGGCTGAAACCGGTGGATTCGTGCTGGTAGGCGGCACCGTAGCTGGCGGTGTAGCGGACCTGGGTGAGCGCGTATTCGAAGCCGTTGTTCTCGGCGAGCACGGCCAGTTCGCGGTTGTACTCGTAGCCCCAGTCGGTGCGCTGTTCGATGTCGCTGGTGACCAGGCCGCCGCTCACATTCGGGACCCAGTAAGCGAATTTCAGGGGTTCGGGTGCGGTCATGCCGGGAGTGAAACAGCGGCCGGGCACCGGGCCAAGCGCGTCCACGCGGTGGAATGTGCCAGCCGGTGCCCGGGGCCGCGCGGCCTCCCGGGTACGCTGTTTCGGCGGACGAGCTGGCAGGACGGTCGCGGCCCGGGTTCTCCCGGTCCGAGGAAAGTCCGGACTCCGCAGGGCAGGGTGGTTGCTAACGGCAACCCGGGGCGACCCGCGGGACAGTGCCACAGAAAACAGACCGCCCCCGTCTCACGACGGGGGTAAGGGTGAAACGGTGGTGTAAGAGACCACCAGCATCCCGGGTGACCGGGATGGCTCGGTAAACCCCACCCGGAGCAAGGCCAAGAGGGAGTTCGCTCCTGCGCAGGCGATCGAGGGCGGCCCGCCCGATGCCTGCGGGTAGGCCGCTGGAGCCTGCCGGCGACGGCAGGCCGAGATGGATGACCGTCGCCCGGTCCGCCGCGAGGCGGCCCGGGAACAGGATCCGGCTTACATGCCAGCTCGTCCGCCCGATCGCTACGATCGGGCGCATGGGTCAAGCCGTCGCCGCCGCTGTCGCCTTCCGGACCACCTTCGACGCTCTGCACGCTCCCGTCTACTTCGCGCCAGAGACCCAGGAGCGGCTCGCCGCCGCCGGGCTCAAACCGGGGTCGATGACCTATTTCGCCAGCCGCGCCGCGGCGATGGGCGCGGTCGGGCCGGGCACGGTCACCGCCACCTTCTACAGCTTCAGCCCCAGCCTGATCGCCCACTTCGTCCCGCGCGTCTGGACGATCGCCGCCCCCGAGGCCGTGCTGGAAGCCCGGCTCGCCGCCGTCGACGACATCTACCGCCGGCTGTTCGGCGACGAGACGCTCGCGTCCGCCGAGGTCGCCGAAGCTGCCGAGCTTGCCCGGGAAGCCACCGAGGGCTGCCGTCCCGAAGGCCGTCCGCTCTACGCCGCGCACGCGGACCTGGATTGGCCCGAACAACCGCACCTCGCCCTCTGGCACGCGGTCACCTTGCTGCGCGAGCACCGCGGAGACGGGCACGTCGCGGCGCTGACCACGAATGGCCTGCCCGGCCTCGAAGCGCTGGTCACGCACAGCGCGACCACGAACGGCACCCCGCCGGACACCGCCAAGCGCACCCGCGGCTGGAGCGACGAGGAGTGGGACGCGGCCGCGGCCCGGCTGACCGCCGACGGAATCCTCGACGCCGGCGGCGCGCTCACCGAACGCGGATTCGAGCTGCGCGAACGCGTCGAGACGGCGACGAACGCGGCGGAGCGGGGCCCGTGGCAGCACCTCGGCGAGGAGAAGACGGCCCGGCTGGAGCAGCTGTGCGCTCCGCTCAGCCGCCGGGTGATCGAAGCGGGCGCGATCCCGAGCGCGGCGTTCCGGCCCTGATCCGCGAGACGGTCCGGAACTGCCCGGGATCACGCTTTGTAGTGAACAAATGCGCACATCGGACGCGATGGTGACCGTTATCGCATCGGAGAGTGATCAATTCCAGATTGTTTTCCAATCCGGTTGTCACTCACCGGACTCGCGGCGGAACGCCGATCGGGGCATGCCACACTGGTGCCTGCCCGACACGCCGGTCCGGGGCGCACCGAGAGTGAGCGCCGCACGTTTCGCGGAGCCGCACCGCCGGAAGACTGCGCAATCCGGGTGGCTTGGGTTATTCCGGAGCACCCTTGCCACGATGATGGAGGGCGAGGAATCCTGACCATCGGACCGCAATACCCGCCCATTGACCACAAGTCGACATCTACGCAGCGCGCTTTGACCATTACCCCTTGTAACGCCATGATGGTGTTCGTAGCTTCGCCGAAGCCAGAACAGCGCGGCGCCCGCCGTGCACCGGGAGTATCGCGATGACCAGCATGACCGCCCTCGAGACGTTTGTGGCCGAAGGGCTCAGCACCGGCAACGTCCGGACCTGGCTGCTCGACAACATCATCCCGCTCGTGCTCCTCGCGGTGGCGCTGCTGCTGCTGTGGCTGGGCGGCGGCAAGGGCGACAACGCGGGGGTCATGCGGCGGCTCGCCGGCGTGGTCATCGCGCTCGCGATCATCGGACTCGCGGTCAGCGGCGCGGGCGTGAACGTGGGCCAGTGGATCGCCGGCCTGTTCACCGGCTGAGGCGGAGCAGGCGTGCGGATCAGGACCGATGACGAGGTGTACCGGGTCGATGCCGTCTGGCTCGGCCCGCCGAAGGCGACTTTTCCCTGGCGAGCCCGCTACGTGGCATGGCTCGTCGGCATTCCGGTCTTCCTGGTCGTGCTCACCGTGGAGCGGTGGGTCGGCTGGAGTTTCGGGTTTTTCTCCACGGCGTGGGCGTTCGTGGCCACGATCGTGATCACCAGGCTGATCACCGCCAAGATCAGCCACGAACGCCCGCTGGGCGCGGTGATCGCGATGATGGGCCAGGAACTGCGCGCGCCGAGAGAACGGACCTCGGGCGCGGGCGGCGCGGTGAGCGCCAGCCGGGTCCGGGTGCGGGCGGAGCGCCCGCTGCCGAAGCACAAGAGAAGGCGGCAATACCAGCACCGCGACCCGCGTCGCGGTGCCGGCACGAGTGCCGGGAAACAGGGAGCACCACGAGCGCGCCGGAGCCGCCCCGCGGCTCGGGCCGGGAGGTAGTCGTTGTTCGGTCGCGGCGGAAGCCGAGGGAAGCGGGAGCAAGACGTCCCTGCCGGTGCGTGGAACACGCCCCCGCAGGGCCGTCCGCCGTCCGGCGGCAGCAAGTCCGGCGGCAAGGGCCGCAGGCTGCCCGGTGAGCAGGCGATACCGGCGTACACGCCGTCGATCGCCGCGCGCAGCATCGACGGGCATCTGCTGCGCACCGGGTACGAGGTGTACGCCTGGTACCGGCTCGCGCCGCAGCGCTGGTCGTTCCGTTCCGATTCGCAGCGCCGCGACCTGATCGCGGCCATCGCGGGCCAGTACGCCGAACTGCAGGGCCGCTGGCTGCACCTGCGCGTCACGAACCGGCCGTACCCGATCCGGATGTGGGCCGAGGCGCACGTGCACAACGCGGTCGGCAGGCCGAACGACGTGCCGGGCGCGCTGTCGTTCGACGACTACCTGATCGGCGAGCAGCAGCAGCTGATGGGCCGCTCGATGGCGGAAAAAGAGGTCTACCTCGGCGTTCAGGTGCAGACCCGGCGCATGGTGGACCGCGCGGTCGAACGCGCCGCGCCGGTGCTGCGCCGGATCCTTCCGGAGGCGGTCGACGCCGAACTGGCCGCGCTCGACTCCGAGATCGAGCACCTCGACCAGGTCATCGGCAGCGCCGGGCTGGAAGGCCGTCCGGTGCACGCCGAGGAGATGTCCTGGCTGATGCACCGCTCGTGCTCGCTCGGCCTGCCCGCGCCGCGGAACATGCCCGCGGTGCCGGGCGCGGCGTGGGAGCCCGAAGACCTCGCCAGCTTCACCGACGCGGCTGATTTCCACGCCGACCCGTACGCGCCCACGGTCACCGTGCGCGGCCGTACCGGGTCCAACGCCGGCGTGTCGCGGCATCTCGCGGTGCTCACCGTCGGACAGATGCACGGGCTGCAGATCCCCGAGGTCGACGACCCGTGGATCCAGCACGCGGACCGGCTGCCCGCGGCGGTCGAGGTGTCCGCGCGGATCTACGTGCGGCGGCCGGAAGAGGTGTCCGGCGAACTGCAGCGGCAGATGAACAAGGTCCGCTCGCAGGTCAAGCACTACACCGACGAGCACGAGCTGGAGCCGCCGCAGTCGCTGGCCCGGCAAGCGGGCCGGGTGCTGGAGATCGACGACGAGATGACGTCGGGCTTCACCGCGCTGGCCACGCGCGTGCGGTCGTGGTGGCGCCTCGCGGTGTCCGGTCCGACCGAGCGCGACGCGCTGCGGCTGGCCCAGCAGCTGCTCGATCTGTACAAGCCGAAGATCGCCATCGAACACCCGGAAGCGCAGTACGCGATGGCCCGGGAGTTCATCCCGGGCGAGCCGCTCGCTTCCGGTGCGTACATGCGCCGCGGTTCGGTGGTGTGGACGGCTTCGGCGGTGCCCACCGCGACCGCGGAGGTCGGCGACCGGCGCGGCATCCTGCTCGGCGAAACGGTCACCGCGACGCGGCGGCCGGTGGCCTGGGACCCGTGGATGGCACAGGAAATCCGCGACGGATCGGGCCTCACCGCGATGGTCGCCGGCCTGGGCGGCGGCAAGTCGTTCCTCGGCGGCGGCATCGTCTACAAGACGCTGCGGGCCGGGGCGCACTGGACGATCCTCGACCCGTCCGGCCCGCTGTCGCGGCTGTGCGACCTGCCGGAGATCCGCCCGTACGCGCGGCCGATCAACCTGCTCAACGCCCAGCCGGGCATTCTCAACCCGTACCGGGTGGTCGCCGATCCGCTGATCGAGCACTTCATGGACGAGGAGGACCCGGAACGCTCGTGGCGGCGCGAAAAGGCGCTGGCCGGGGCGACCCGGCGGCGGCTCGTGCTCGACGTGCTCACCGGCGTGCTGCCGTACGAGGTGTCGCGGATGGCGCAGACCCGGATCGTGCTGCTGCGCGCGGTCCGCGCGGTCGGCGGCCGGTTCGACGCCGACCCGGGCCAGGTCATCGACGCGCTGCGGCGGGATTCGAGCGAGCACCACGAGCACGCGGTCGTGGTCGCGGACTTCCTGGACGAAATGCGCGAGCGGATGGCGCTGCTGATCCCGGAAACCGACGCGGACCCGTACGCCGAGACCCGCGACGACCGGATGACCGTGCTGACCATGGCGGGGCTGACCCTGCCGAAGGACGGCGTGCCGCGCGAGTACTGGACCGACGCCGAATCGCTCGGCGTGGAAATGCTGAACCTCGCGGCGTGGCTGACCCAGCGGTCGGTGTACGAGAAGCCGAAGGAACTGCGCAAGGGCGTCTGGATCGACGAGGCGTTCTTCCTGTCCGAGGTGCCGACCGGGCGCGTGCTGATGAACCGGTTCGCGCGCGACTCGCGGAAGTGGAACGTCCGGGTGCTGCTGTCGTCGCAGATCCCGGCGGACTTCCTGAAGATCCAGGGTTTCGTGGCGCTGCTGGACTCGGTGTTCGTCGGCAGGCTCGACGACGACGATGCCCAAGCCGACGCGCTGCGCCTGCTGAAGGTGCCGGTCGGCGTGGGTTACGAGCAGGTCGTCGCCGCGCTCGGCCGCCGCCCCGGAGCCCAGCGCGGGCTCGAACGCGACATGGAGCCCCGGCAGTTCATCTTCGGCGACGGGGCAGGCGGCGTGGAGCGCATCCGCGTCGACTTCTCCGGCCCGCATCTCGACCCGTTGCGCGCGGTCATGGACACCACCCCGGGCTCGCCCGACGCGCGCAGCAAACCCGGCAGCGAACTCGTGGTACCCCACGAGGACGAGGCCAAGCCGTACGTCCCCGCCCCACCGGAGGACGACGAGCTGGAACACGACTTCGAACTCCAAGCGGAACTCGAGGTCGGTCTCGCCGACGAGCAGCTGCTGGGCTCGCCGGACCCGCTCGCGTCCGAGACCGGCGAGGTGGAGGGTGCAGTGCGCAACGGACGGCAGGAGGACCGGCACGCCCGCGCCGGCGGCAAGGGCGGCGGAACCGGCAGGGATGCCGCATGACCCCCGGTGATCCGGGCCGGCCCGCGCCGGCCGTGAGGAGGCCTGCGTGAACACCGTCTTCACGCTGGCGTTCGTCCTCGCGTTCGCCGCCGGCTGGCACGCGCTCCGCAAACGCGTCAAGGAAGGCCCCAAGCCGGGCGGCCGCCGCCCCAGCAGGCGCGCGTCACTGCTGGCGGTGGTGGCGGTGATCGGGCTGCAGACGGTGCTGTTCGCCCCGTCGGCCAACGCGGCGGCTTGCGGGGAATCACCGAACCCGGAGCGTCCGGGGGCGGGCATGGTCGGCGCGCTCGATCCGCCGGAGGGACACGGCGAGCCGCAAAGCGCCTACATCGACTACAGCTACGCGGGCATGGTCTGGAACACCTACCAGACCAACTGCACCGCGCTTTCCGCCATCGCTTCCCCCAGTTCGACCATCGACACCTGGGCCGGGAACCAGCTGTTCAACGTCGGCAAGAACATCGTCGGCGCCACGAACTCGCTGCACTACACCGTCCTCGAGGGCGGGCTGCTGAACCCGATCTACAACGCGGTCAAATCGGGTGCGGAAAAGGTCTACAACAACATCTACACGCAGCTGTTCGGCCTGGTCGCGCTGATTATGTCGATCATGTTGTTCCGCAACATCTGGCGCGGTGACCTCGCCGGGGTCAGCAAGCGGGCGCTCTACGCGATGGCCGGGGTCTGGCTGGCGGCGTCCTCGCTGGCGATGCTGCGATATTTCGATCCGATCGACAAAGCGATCGTCCAGACCACCACCAACATCCAGGCGGGATTCGTCGATTCGTCGCAGGACCGGATCGTGCGCGACATCCTGCCCACGGACCTGCACAACCAGGTCGTCTACGACAACTGGCTGCGCGGCGAGTTCGGCTCGCCCACCGCTCCGCAGGCCCAGCAATACGGCAGGCCGCTGCTGGACGCGCAGGCGTTCACCCGCGACCAGCTGGTGAACGGCGACGACGGCAAGCAGAACGTCGTCGACGCCAAGAAGGCCGCCTTCAAGGACATCTCCACCAAACTCGGCCCCGCCACCGGCTACTTCACCGGCGAGGCGGGCGGCCGCACCGGCGCCGGGTTCCTCGCGCTGGGCCAGAGCCTCGTCTACTCGCTCTTCCAGCTGCTGGCCAAGGCGTCCGTGCTGCTCGCGCAGGTGCTGATCCGCCTGTTCGCGCTCACCGCGCCGCTGATCGGCCTGGTCGCGCTGCTGAACCCGGAGATCCTGCGCCGCGTGCTCAAGGTCGCCGGCGGCATCGCGTTCAACCTGGTCGTGCTGTCGGTGCTGGCCGGCGTGCACGCGCTGCTGCTGCAGGCGATCTTCGCCGCGGGCGACGGGCTCAACCTGCTCACCAAGATGGTCCTCGCCGGGCTCATCACGGTGCTGCTGTTCCTCGTCGGTCGCCCGGTGCGGCGGCTGTGGCAGATGGTCGAGATGTCGGTCAGCATGGTCGGCGGCGCGGTGCCGTCGCCGGGCGGCGGGCTGTTCTCCCGGTTCCGCCGGAAGAACGAGCCGACGCCGCAGGACCAGTTCTGGCAGAACGTCCGCGACACCGACGACGTCGTGGACGGCGAGCAGCGCGGCCCGATCGGCGCGACCGTCGGCGGCGGCCGGTACCGGCCCGAGGCGGCGGTTTTCGCCAGCTCGCAGCGGCTCGACAACGGCTCCCGGGCGGCCCGTCCCGCCGCGGCCTGGTCCGGTGCTCCATGGCCGGGTGCGGTCGGTCCCGCGCAGTCCGCCGCGGGCGCGTTGCCCTCGGGCGGCGGAGGCGGTGCGCCGGCGTTCGGCCAGTACCACCCGGTCGCCGGTGCACCCGGCGACTACGTGATGGCGGGCGCGCGGTGGCCGGTCAAGGAAAGCCGCCAGGTCGACACGTCCCCGGTCGCCGACCGGCGGTGGAGCGACGAACCGGAACCGGTGGTCGTCCCGTCGCGGATGAGCGCGCCGGATCGCGGCTACTCGGCTCCGGCACCGGACCAGCCGGGCTTCACCGTGCCGACGCAGGGCATCCGGGCCCAGCCGCGCCGGGTGGATCCCGAGGTCGTGGCCGGGAAACCGGTGTTCGTGCTGTACCGCCCGTCGCGCGGCATCGAGGTCCGCGACACCGACCAGGTCATGGGGCGGTGACCGATGCCGATCCGCACCAACCGCGGCCGGACCGCGGTCTACCGCCGCCTGTGGGGGTTTCCGCTCCGCTCGCCCCGGCATCTCGTGGGCACGCTGGTGTTCCTCGCCGTGGTGATCACCGCGCTGGGCGTCGGCCTGCCCAAGCTCCTGGGCAAACCGGCGTCCGCGCATCCGGGAACGGCTCCGCCGAATTCGTCGGCCGGGCCGCACACCGGCGTCGCGGCCCCGGTGCCGAGCACGGAAACCCTGCCGACCCGGTTGTCGCAGCCGCTGGTCACCCCGTCGTCGGCGGCGCCGAACCCGCAGGCGCTGACCGTCGCGAAACAGTGGGCGACGGCGTGGGTGCATCATCCGGCGGGCATCTCGAACGCCGACTGGCTCAACGGGATGCGCGCGCTCACCACCGACGAGTACCTCCCGATTATGTCCACTGTGGACCCCGCGAACATCCCGGCGACCAAGGTCACCGGCGATCCGACGGTCGCGCAGTCCTACTCCAGTTCGGTCAAGGTCGTGGTCCCCACCGACGGTCCGAAACTCAGCATCACCGTGGTCAAAACCGCGGCGGGATGGCGAGTGTCGGACTATGACCAGGCGAGCTGACCGTGAAGCTGGCCATTCTCGTCTCGGTGGTGATCGCCGCCGTTTTCGCCACGGTGCTCACCACCAACGTCGTGCAGAAGGCGGTGACCGACCAGCAGCAGGCGGCGGCCGGCGGGGTCGCGCTGACCTCGTGCGACGCCGCGATCGGCCCCACCCAGCCCGGCCAGCCGGAGCAGGGCGGGGCGGACGCCGCGGAACTCGACCAGGAGTCGCGCAACACGGTTTCGCTGATCATCTCGATCGGCAAGCAGCGCAGCCTCGCGCCGCGGGCGTGGCAGGTCGCGATCCAGGCCGGGATGACCGAATCGCGGCTGCACAACGTGAACTACGGCGACCGCGATTCGCTCGGCATCTTCCAGATGCGCCCGTCGATGAACTGGGGCAGCGCCGCCCAGGTCACCGACCCGAACTACGCGATCAACAAATTCTTCGACGTCCTGCTCGGCGTCCCGGACTGGGAGAACCTGCGCCCCGGCGACGCCGCGCAGCGGGTCGAGCGGTCCGGTTTCCCGGACCGGTACCACCGCTGGGAGGCCATGGCGGCCGCGCTGGTGCAGAACATGGGCCAGATCGCCGACGTGGTGGGCTGCGGGCAGGGCATGGGAGCCGCGCTGCCGCCGAGCCAGGCCGCGGCGCAGGCGATCAAGTTCGCGCTCGGCGAGCAGGGCAAGCCTTACATCTGGGGCGCGACCGGCCCGGATTCCTATGACTGTTCCGGCCTGATGCTGCGCGCCTACGAGTCGGCGGGCGTGATCCTGCCGCGCGTGTCGAAGGACCAGTACAAGGCGGGCGCGATGCTGCCGGTGCGCGACGCGCAGCCCGGCGACCTGATTTTCCTCGCCACCGACCCGGCCGACCCGACGACCATCCACCACGTCGCGATGTACCTGGGAGACGGCAAGATCGTCGAGGCCCAGCAGACCGGCGTGCCGGTGCACGTGCGCCCGTTCTCGTTCGACGAGCACGAAGTCGTGCCGCAGGCGGTGCGCCCCGGCGTCTAGCATGGGTGCGGGAGGCACCGGCTCTTGACCCGCGGGTTGCCCAGTACCGCGGGTCCGGATTCACCCCGAAGTCGCGGCCTGTCCACGAGCACGTGGCCGCGCGCTGGCAGAGGATGGCACACGTGGCACGGAAATTCGGCAAGCGAGGCAAGACCGGCCAAAGCGAGCCCCAGGACCCGGCGGCGCTGTTCGGCGCACCGCAGCCGCCGCGCCAGTCCGCGCACCCCGCGTCCAGCACCCCGTTGGCGGACCTGCTGAACCAGGGAATGCCCGGCGTCGACGGCGGGTACGTCGTCCTGCCGCGTTCCCTGGCCGAGAGCATGTCGCTCCCGTGGCAACAGCAGATGGCGGCTTTGCTGGCCCAGTTCCACGCCGAACACGCACGGTTGTCGTGGCCGGTGTACCGGGTGGTTCCGTCCCGCTACGAGCGCTTGGTGGATCTCGACGAGGAGCAGCTCGCGGAGGCGGGTTACCTGGTGGAGATGGACGCCGAGGGGGAGATGGTCTACCGGGAACGGAGCGGCCGGAAGGTCCAGGACCCCGATCGGACGACGGTTCTGGTGTCCTGCCTGGACCCGATCCCGCGCCCGGCTGCCGCTGGCCCGGTGCCTTCAGGCGAGGCGCCCCCGGTAGGCCCGCTGGCCGCGGCGGTACCGATGAACATCGGACCGGCGCCGGTTTGGCGATCTTCGGCGCCTCAGGGGCCGGTGGGGGATGAATCGCCGACGAAGTCCGCTCCGGCGGCTATACGCCCGTCAGACGCTCATGGGGGTTCGGCTCCGGCTCCTTCCGCGGCGGAACAGGCGGTTTCGCCTGCTGAGCAGGCCTCGGAAGCTGCTGGTCCGGAGACGGTTGCTGCGGACGAGACACCTCAGCCCAGCCCCGCTGTTGAGGCTCCGGCTCCGCCTGCCGCTCCGCCGGTGCCGCCGCCCGACACCAGCGTTCCGTCCTCGGTGCCGCCGCCCGCGAAGCCTGCGGTCAATCCGCAGTTGCAGGCGAGGCAGGCGTGGCAGCCGAAGCCGTACGTGCACGAGCCGCGTCAGCCTGCCCGCCCGACGGAACCGTTGCCGCAACAGGGGAATCCGGTGGTTCCGCCACACGGTCGGCATGAGGCCGCTCCCGGGTGGCATGGACAGAACCCGGCGGTCCAGCAAAGTCAGATCCCGCAGCCCGGGGCGCAGCAGTACGGCCCGAGTTCGCCGCCCGCCCCCGCGACCCCGCCGATGCCTGCGCCACAACCCCCGGCTCAGCCAGCTGCGCAACAGCCGGTTACTCCGCCCACGTCCGGTGAGGCGCAACCGGCTTCGCAGCAGCCGCCGACAGCTCCTGTCTCGCCCAGCGCGGAGGCAGCGACTCCGCCCGCGCCTGGTGCCTCGCAACCGACTCCGCCTGCGAGCGATCCGGCTCCTGCTCCACCCAGCGCTAATTCGGCGACCCCGCCTGCGCCTACTGCACCGCAGCAGCCGACGGCTCCTGCCACACCCGGCTCCGAATCGGCAAACTCGCCCGCTCCTGCCGCGGCGCAACCGGTGCCCCAGCAGCCGCCGACGGCTCCTGCCGCACCCGGCGCGGAGTCAGCGAACTCGCCTGCTCCTGCTGTACCGCTACCGGTGCAGCACCAGCCTGCTCCTCCCGTGCCCGGCGCGGAGTCGGCGAACTCGCCCGCTCCTGCTGCGGCGCAACCGATGCCCGAGCAGTCGCCGACGGCTCCTCCCGCGCCCGGCGCGGAGTCGGCGATCCCGTCCACTGCTGCTGCACCGCAACAGCCCCCGGCTGCACCTCCCGCACCCGCGGAGTCGGCGAACCCGCCTGCCCAGCCGCCGCAAGCACCTCCCACCTCGGGTGCTCCGTTCCAGCTCCCGCAGCCCAGCGGTCGCCGTCGGGCGGTTGAGACCGGGCCGGACGGGCGGCCCTTGCCTGTCTTCCCTGGGCAGGAGACCGGCACCTCCACGCCGCCGCCGGTGCGGCCGTATCGGGATGAGTTGCCGGTCTTTCCGGGCAAGGAATCGGCCGTACCGCCGGTTCCGGATTACGGTGCTTCCTCCCCGGCGGACGACGCGGCGACCCCGCCCCGCGGCATTCCGGTCGGAGATCCTCGCGGGTGGTTCGACGAGCATCCCGACCACGAGGACGACGGTCCGGCCGACTTCGGGCCCACCGGGCAGCCCACGGAGGTTCCGTTCCGCTGGCGCAAGTGAGCGGGCAGGTGTCAGGCTGAACCCATGTCTGACGACCCGAACCCGGACCAGGGCTGGTACTACAACACCCGCACCCACGAAGTCGAGCACCTGGAACGCAGCCGCGGAGTCGACCTCCTCGGCCCGTACCCGGACGAGGCCACGGCCCGCCGCGCGCTCGACATCGCCCGTGAACGCACCCGGCAAGCCGACGCGGCGGACCGTTCTTGGGATGGCGACTGACTGGGCTGGTCAGGCGGGGTAAAGCGGTTTGGTGCGCGGCTGCCGCCATAGGTGCGGCAGGCAGCCGGAGTCCGCGGTGTGGAAGCGGCTAATGCACCCGGCAAGCCGACGCCGACCGTGCCTGGGACGGCGACTGACTGGGCGGTCAGGCGGGGTAGAGCGGTTTAGTACGCGGCTGCCCCCACAACTGCAGCAGGCAGCCGGAATCCGCGGTGTGGAAGCGGAGCCGGTAGTCGCCGTGTCCGGCGGGCAGCGGTGGCAGCTCCCGTTCCCGTCCGGCCAGTTCGCGCAGGACGACGTGGCCGGAATGAAAGCGGCAGCTCAGCTCCGCGATTCGGGCATAGGACCGGTCGGGGCCCGGATCCGCGGGGCAGAGCACCACGGTCAACGGGAGCTCGCCGTCGTGGATCGGGGGCCAGAAGAGCGCCGCGCCGGGGACCGCGTCGATCAGGTTCGCGGATTCGGCGGACGGCGGTACCGGCAGGATGTCGCCGAGCGAACGGCCTCGGTCTAGCAGCATGAACTGCCCTGCCCGGACGCGCAGGACAAAGTCGAGGCGCGTGGTCGCGGGCCGGTACGGGGCGAAGTCCTCGGGGATGCCGTCGGGGAAGCCGTTCGAGGCAAGGAATTCAATGAACTCGGCGTCGGTCACCTGCCGGGTGCGCTCGGCGAGGCCGGGGACGTCTCCTGGCTCCGGCCGTTCGTATCTGCGGACAACCGCGATCTGGCCGGGGCCTTCGGGCAAGGGGCCTTGCCATTGGCTTACCGACACGGTCCCGCAGGTTCGGCAGGCGTCCCGCCTGATGCAGATGGTCCGGCCGGACGCGTCGGTCTGGGTTTCGGTCGCTTCCAGGGCGAAGTCGGGGAAGTCGTGCGGGCTGCCGCAGGCTCGCAGGATGTGTTCCATGGCGACGTCTTCCCGGGTCGGGACGGGTCTCATCGGTCACCTCGCGGTTGGGTGAGCAGGGCGCGGCCGCGCTCGGGGGTGAGTGTCGAGGCCAGCGCCGGGTCGGCGAGCAGCGCGACCGGGGCGATGTGGTCGGCGTTTCGCGGCCGCCAGTGCTCCATCGCCGCCCGCACGGCCCGCCACAAGGCGTCCGTGTCGCCTGCATGGTCGTCCAGGGCCTTCCTGACCAGCTGATCGAACGCTGGCTCGCCGAAGTTCGGGCCGTCCCGCCGAAGCCGGGCTTGGCCCTCGCCGATGGCGAGCTGGATCTCCGGGCGTTCGCCGATCATCGCCGTCTGCAGTACCGAGTGGCGGTAGTTCGTCGCGGACCGAGCGTGCTCGGCGAACAGCCACGGCAGGAATTCCTCGGTGAACAGCGGATCGGCGAAAAAGCCTTCTGGCGCCTGATGCAACAGCCTGCTGAACGACTGGCTGGCCTGGTACTCCCGGCCGAGCAGCAGGTCTAACTGGACGAGCAGGATCGTGGCCCGGTCGCGGCCGAATTCCTCGGCCTGAGCGAGAACCGCCGAGGCAGCGTCGGCATCGCCGGCGAGCGCGTCGAGCCTGGCCTGTTCGACCTTGGCGTCCCACGAGTCGCGAGTTTCGCCTTCCGGACGGCGCATCTGGTGGAACTCGGCGTACAGGCGCTCCATCAACGCGGTGAACGACGCGAACCGGGTGGGCGGTTCAGCCATCCAGGAGAACAAGCTGTACGCCGCCCACTCGCCGGACTCGTCGACGTCGCCCGGGTCGAGGAACAGGATCCCGGCGTCGGCCTCGAGCGAGATCAGCAGTCCCCGGCTGAACTTGTTGCTCTCGGCCGGTTCCTCCTCGGAGAGTTCTTCCCAGCCTTCCCAGTACGGCTCGATGTCCCGCAGCCAGCCGAGCGTGGCGGTGTCCCGCATGCGCCAGACGAACGATCCGGCGTCGCGCCAGCCGTCTGTCGTCAGCAGGAAATCCCGGTAGGACGGCGGCAGCGACAGACCCAATCGTGCCTCTGCCGCCGCGACCGCCTCCTCGCTCGCCGGGGCGAAGCCGAGCCATCGATCGCGCAGCACCTGCGGGTCGAGATCGGCGGGCTCGGAGCTCTGGATCCACTCCGCGCTCCACCGGGACAGCCAGGGTTTCCAGTCCATGCGCGGCATTATGGCGGCGCGGCTCCGGTCCCGGTGGCTGATTCGGCGAGGTGTGCGGTTATCCCATCACCAAGGCCGGATCCAATACGAATTCCGGATCCACCTGCTCCGCCAGATCCGTTCCCGCGCGTCCGTTCCCCCAGGCCCGCGCGTTCCGCAGGTGGAACTCCACGCCCTGGCGCTGGTACCGCGCCCAGTCGCGCGGTGTCGTGTCGACCAGGTCCTGCATCGCGGCCAGCGTCGCCAGGTTGCGCGGTTCCAGTTCGCCGATCGGCCGGGTCGTGCCGCGTTCGGCGGCCCGGACGTGGCCGGACGTCGTCATCCAGCCCAGCAGTGCCGAACCCAGTTGCTCGGTCAGGAAGTCGACGTCGTCGCCGTCGGTGACCTTGTTCCCGATCGCGACCAGGTGAACCCCGAAGTCCCGCGCGTGATCCGCGTACTGACGGTAAACACCAACGCTGCGCAGGGTCGGTTCGCACACCAGGAACGTCACGTCGAAGCGCGTGAACAGACCCGAGGCGAACGCGTCGGCACCCGCGGTCATGTCCATCACGACGTACTCGTCCGTGCCGTCGACCAGGTGGTTCAGCAGCAGTTCGGCCGCGCCGACCTTCGAGTGGTAGCAGGCCACGCCGAGGTCGTCCTCGTCGAACTGGCCGGTGACGCCCAGCCGGACGCCGCCGAGTGGGCGGAAGCAGGCGTCGAAGATCGGGTTGTCCTCGAACGGCCGCACGAGCCGCGAGCCGCGGCCGGGCGGGGTGGTTTTGATCATCGCGTCGGCCGACGGGATCCGCGGGTTGTCGCCGCGCAGGTACTCCTTGATCAGCGGCATGTTGTCGCCGAGCGTCGGCCACGCCAGCGCCTGTTCCTCGGTCGCGCCGAGGGCCACCGCCAGGTGCTGGTTGATGTCGGCGTCGATCGCCAGCACCGGTTTGCCCGCAGCGGCCACATAAGAGACGAACAGCGACGAGAGCGTGGTTTTCCCGCTGCCGCCCTTGCCGACGAACGCGATCTTCACCGATCCGGCCCCTTCTGAAAATGAAGACGATTATCAATGCCAGGCAGGCTACACCCGACCGGCCCGCGCCCGAACGGGCGATCACCGGCGGTTCGGCGGGATAGTGTTGGACCGTGCCGCCACTCGTGCTGAGGACACCAGCGTCGGGAGGGGACTTCGGTCGTCTCCGGACGGAGTTCGCGCTGCCGGAGTCGTTCGGGCCCGCGGTGCTCGCGGAGGCCGAAACGGCGGTGCTCGATCCGCTCGCGTCCGCGGGCGGCCGCGAGGACGCCACCGACCTGCCGTTCGTCACGATCGATCCGCCCGGGTCCAAGGACCTCGACCAGGCGATGGTGATCGAGCGGCGCGGCAGCGGCTTCCGGGTGCAGTACGCGATCGCGGACCTGGCGGCGTTCGTCCCGCCGGGCGGGGCGCTCGATCACGAGGCGCGGCGGCGCGGGCAGACGCTGTATCTCCCGGACGGCAACGTCCCGCTGCACCCGCCGGTGCTGTCCGAGGGCGCGGCCAGCCTGCTGCCGGGCGAGGTGCGGCCGGCGGTGCTGTGGACGATCGACGTCGACGAGGCCGGGGAAATCGTCGCCACCCGGGTTCGGCGGGCGCTGGTGCGGTCGACCGAGCAGTTGGACTACGAAGGCGTGCAAGCCTCGCTGGACGCGGGACGGCCGCATCCCTCGGTGGCGGCGCTGCCGGAACTCGGCCGGTTGCGGCGGAGTCTCGCGGTGCGGCGCGGGGCGGTCGAGTTGCAGTTGCCGGAGCAGGAAATCAGCGGCGACGTCGACGGCGGCTGGATTCTCGCCCGCCGCCCGCGGACGGTCGTCGACGCGTGGAATGCCGAAATCTCTTTGCTGACCGGGATGGCTGCGGCGCGGATCATGATCGACGCCGGGATCGGGGTGCTGCGGACGCTGCCGTCCCCGGAGCCGGACGCGGTGGAATGGCTGCGCCGGTCGGCGACGGCGGTCGGGCTGGCTTGGCCGGTCGAGCTGACGGTGTCCGAGTTCCTGTCCACTTTGGACCCCGGACAGCCCGCCTCGATGGCGTTGTACGCGGATACCACGCGGCTGTTGCGCGGCGCGGGGTACACGGCCTTCGCCGGTGAGTTGCCCTCGGTTACGACGCACGCGGGGATCGGCGGGGCATACGCGCACGTCACGGCGCCGATTCGACGGCTGGTCGACCGGTTCGGCACCGAGGTGTGCCTGGCGGTGACGGCCGGTCGCGAGGTGCCGGACTGGGTGCGCGAAGCGTTGTCCGAGGTGCCTGCGTACATGTCCGCTTCGGACAGTCTGGCGGCGCGGGTCGAGCGCGCGTGCATAGATCAGGTCGAAGCGTGGGTACTCGCAGAGCATGTCGGTCACGAGTTCACGGCGGTGGTGCTGCGCGCGGACGAGACGCGCGCGGAGATCCTGGTCGAGAACCCGCCGGTGATGGCGAAGTGCTCCGGCGAGAAGTTCCCGGAGGGCGAGCGGATCGCGGTGCGGCTGACCGAAGTGGACGTCGAGCAGCGGAAGGTGTCGTTCGAACGGGTATGAGGAACGCGGAACTGGTCGATGATCTCGGCGAGCCGGTGCCGATCGAGGGCTCGCCGCAGCGCGTGGTGTCGCTGGTGCCGTCGCTGACCGAAGCGGTCGAGGTGAGCGCGCCGGGACGGCTGGTCGGGGCGACGGACTACTGCACGCATCCGGCGGATCTGGACGTGGAACGGGTCGGCGGGTCGAAGTACCCGAAGCTCGACCGGGTGCTGGCGCTCGAACCGGATCTGGTGCTGGCGAACTCCGAGGAGAACCGGCCGGAGGACGTGGAAACCCTGCGTGCCAACGGGATCCCGGTGTTCGTCATGGCCGCGGCGGAGTCCGTGCCCGCCGCGCTGGGGTCGCTGCGGCGGATTTTCGGCCAGGTGTACGGCATCGACGAACCGGAATGGCTCGACACCGCGGACGAGTTGTGGCGCGAAGTGGCACCGGTGCGGCACCGCGCGGTGATCCCGGTGTGGCGCAAGCCGTGGATCGTGCTGGGCCGCGACACCTTCGCCGGAGACGTGCTGCGCCGGGTCGGGGTCGAGAACGTCTACTCAGGACACTCCGAGCGCTATCCCCGGCCCGCGCTGGAAGAACTCCAGAAGACCGGGGCCGACCTGGTCGTACTGCCCGACGAGCCGTACGAGTTCACCCAGGACGACGGCCCCGGCTTCTTCCCGGAGATGCGCCCGGTACTGATTTCCGGGCGCTACCTCACGTGGTACGGACCGTCTCTCGTGGACGCCTACGCGGCGCTCAGAGAGTCAGTCCGGTAAGGACAGTCACGCGCTCCTCGGTGAAGTCCGCCATCGCCGCCGCCGGGCCTTCCCGGCCGACACCGGAGTCCTTCACGCCGCCGTAAGGCATCTGGTCGGCGCGGAAGCTCGGCACGTCGCCGACCAGCACGCCGCCGACCTTGAGTCGCGCCGACACGTCGAACGCGGTCGGCAGGTCGCGGGTGAACACGCCGGTCTGCAAACCGAAGCGGGACGCGTTGATCCGCTCGACGCCGTCGTCCACAGAGGACACCCGGACCAGCGAGACCACCGGACCGAACACCTCGTCCGCCATCACCGAAACGTCCTCGGGAACCTCGGAGAGCACGGTCGGCTCCACCGTCGCACCCGAACGGCCGCCGCCGGCCAGCAGCTTGGCGCCTGCGACAACCGCGTCGGTGACCCAGGTTTCGACTCGCGACGCGGCGGCTTCGTTGACCAGCGGGCCCACGTCGACGCCGTCCTCGCGCGGGTTTCCGGTGCGCAGCGCAGCGACCTGCTCCAGCACCTTCTTCTGCAACTCGTCGTAAACGTCGGCGTGCGCGTACACGCGCTGCACCGAAATGCACGACTGTCCCGCCTGGTACATGGCGAACGTCGCGATCCGCTGCGCGGCGAAGTCCAGGTCAGTCCAATCCGGACAGACGAGCACCGCGCCGTTGCCGCCGAGCTCCAGTGCGACGTGCTTGCGCGGCACGCTGTCGCGGATCGCCCAGCCGACCGGCACCGAACCGGTGAACGACACGACCGGCAGCCGCGGGTCCTTGACCAGTTCGGCGGTCGCCTCGTTGCCCAGCGGCAGGATCGACCAGCTGCCCGCCGGAAGATCGGTCTCGGCAAGGATTTCGCCGAGCAGGAGCGCGGTCAGCGGCGTCGCCGGGGCCGGCTTGAGCACGATCGGCGCGCCGACCGCGATCGCCGGGGCGACCTTGTGCGCCACCAGGTTCAGCGGGAAGTTGAACGGCGTGATGCCCAGCACCGGACCGCGCGGCACGCGCCGGACGAGTGCGAGCCGTCCGGTGCCGCCCGGGTCGGTGTCGAGGCGCTGCAGGTCGCCGGAGAACCGGCGGGCCTCCTCGGACGCCCAGCGGAACGTCGACACCGCACGGCCGACCTCGCCGCGCGACCACTTCAGCGGCTTGCCCGATTCGGCGGTGATCAGCTGCGCGATCTCCTCCGTCCGCTCGGAAAGCCGCCGCGAGATGTGGTCGAGCGCGCCCGCGCGGGCGTGCGCGGGCAGCGTCGCGTACTCGTCGGCGACGTCCGCCGCGGCCTGCACCGCGGTCTCCACTTCGGACGGTCCGGGCAGGTAGTGCGAACCGGCTTCGGAGCCGTCGAACGAATGCCGGACGACGGTCGTTTCGCTGCTGGTTACCGGCTTTCCGGCCACCCAGAACGGGAAAGTCACTTGCGGGCCTCCGTGGCGATCGCGTACTCGAGAACGGCGAGGCCTTCGTCGAGCAACTCGTTGGACAGGGACAGCGGGGGAAGCAGCCGGACGACGTTGCCGTACGTGCCGCAGGTCAGTACCACGACGCCTTGGGCGTGGCAGGCGGCGGCGATGCGCTTGGTGCGGTCGGCGTCGGGCTCGTTCGTGCCCGGCTTGACGAACTCGGCCGCCAGCATCGCGCCGCGTCCGCGGACGTCGCCGATCACGCCGGTTTCCTCGGCCAGCGCCCGAAGCCGCGGCAGCACCAGTTCCTCGATGCGCTTCGCGGAACCCGTCAGGCCTTCGCCCCGCATGGTCTCGATCGCGCCCAGCGCCGCGGCGCACGCGATCGGGTTGCCGCCGTAGGTGCCGCCGAGCCCGCCCGGGCCGACCGCGTCGAGCAGGTCCGCGCGCCCGGTCACCGCGGCGAGCGGCAGGCCGCCCGCGATGCCCTTGGCCGTGCAGACCAGGTCCGGGACGACGTCCTCGTGCTCCGAGGCGAACCAGTTGCCGGTGCGGCAGAAACCGGTCTGCACCTCGTCGGCGACGAACACGACGCCGTTCGCCTTGCACCACGACGAAATCGCGGGCAGGAAACCGGGTGCCGGCTCGATGAACCCGCCCTCGCCCTGGATCGGTTCGAGCACGACGGCCGCGACCTGGTCGCCGCCGATCTGCTTCTCGATCCGGTCGATCGCCTGCCGCGCGGCCTCCGGGCCGGCGAGCCCGTCGCGGTACGGGTACGAGCCCGGCACGCGGTACACCTCGGGCGCGAACGGCCCGAAACCGTGCTTGTAGGGCACCGATTTCGCGGTCATGCCCATGGTCAGGTTGGTGCGGCCGTGGTAGGCGTGGTCGAACACCACGACGGCCTGGCGACCGGTGGCGGTGCGGGCGATCTTCACCGCGTTCTCGACCGCTTCCGCGCCGGAGTTGAACAGCACCGACTTCTTCGCGTGGTCGCCCGGCGTCAGCTCGGCCAGCGCCTCGCACACCTCCACGTAACCCTCGTACGGGGTCACCATGAAACAGGTGTGGGTGAACAGCGCCGCCTGCTCGCGCACCCGGTCGACCACCTCGGGCGCGGAATGCCCGACGCTCGTCACCGCGATCCCGGAACCGAAGTCGATCAGCACGTTGCCGTCGGCGTCAGTGAGCAGGCCGCCGCTGGCGGAGGTGATGTAGGCGGGCAGCGTCGACGCGACCCCGGCGGCGACCGCGTTCGCGCGGCGCTCCTGCAGCGCGCGGGAGACGGGCCCGGGGATCTCGGTCTGCAGCCTGCGCTGCCGGGGTGCCGGAGCCTGCGGCTCGGCGGCGGTGCTGGTGGTCACGGCGCTCCTACGTCGCGGTCGTGCGTGCCGGGGAGGACCGGCATTCACGAGCTTCGGGTGGGTCGCCCTCAGGATGGGGCCTGCGCCGTCCGCCGTCAGCTGGCCGTTCTGTCCAACTTGACGTCTACAATTGGCCGTTATGGCACTCACCCTGCGGGCATTGGCCGCCGAACCCGCGCTCGGCCTGCGCGTGGTCGCGGGTGAGGCGGGGCTGGACCGCCCGATCGGCTGGGTGCACCCCACCGAACTGACCGACCCGCAGGTCTTCCTCGAAGGCGGCGAACTGCTGCTCACGACCGGTCTGACGCTCTACAGCGCGACGTACGCGCCCTACATCCGGCGGCTGGTCGACGCGGACGTCGCCGGGCTCGGGTTCGGCGTCGGGCTGAGCCACGCGAAGGTGCCGGACGCGTTGGTGGCAGTCGCCGACGAAGTCGGATTGCCAGTGCTGGAGGTGCCGCGGAAGACGCCGTTCATCGCGATCACGCGCGCGGTCTCCCGTTCAGTCGCGGCTGACGAGTACGCCGCGACAGTGCGGATCGGCCGCGCCCAGCAGGAACTGACCCGTACCGCGGTCGGGCGCAGCGGTGCCGGGGGAGTGGTGCGTCGGCTCGCGCGACTCATCGACGGCTGGGTCGTGCTGTACGACTCCGCCGGACGCGTGCGCGAGGCGTCGTCGGCCAAAGCGCGCAGCGTCGAACTGGACGTCACCAGTCTCCGCGCGGGCACGCGCGTGGTGTCTCATGGCGACGACGAGGTTGTCATCCAGACTCTGCATACGCGGGGCGCGCTGGCGGTCGGTACTGCGGAACCGTTGGACAGCACCGGACAGCACATCGTCAACACAGCTGTCTCGCTGCTTTCCCTTGCGTTGGAACAAGATCGCGCACAGCGGCTTTCGCTGTCCCAGCTGCACACGGGTGTGCTGGAGCTGCTCGCCGCCGGACACGACGAGCTCGCCCGCGAGGTCGTACCGGATCTCCCAGCGGAGCCGTGGACGGTGCTGGCGGTAAAGGGGAGCAAGGCGGCCCGGAACACTCTGTACGAACGGCTGGAAACCCTTGCCGGGCAGGTGTTCGCCGCGCATCGCGGAGACAAGCTGATCGTGCTGGCCGAGAACGACGAGGTGACCGCGATCGTCGGGGAGACCGGAGAATTCCACAGTGGACTGTCCACAGGAGATTTTCCAACCGCGTTGAGGCAGGCGGAAGAAGCGGCCGAGGCAGCGCGTACCCAGCGTGTGCCGCTGCTGCGCTACGCCGATCACGCCGGGGCCGGGTTGCTCGGCTTGATCGATCAGCAAGCCGCGCAAGCGTTTTCCGACCAGCTGCTCGCGCCGGTACGGGAGTTCGACCGGACCGGCCGCGGCGACCTGGAACTGTCGCTGCGCTGCTGGCTCGAGCACCACGGCCACTGGGACCTCGCCGCGACAAAGCTCGGCGTGCACCGGCACACCTTGCGCAACCGGGTCACCAAAGCCGCCGAGTTGCTGGGCCGGGACCTCGACGCGCCGGGCGTCCGCGCGGAACTGTGGTTCGCGCTGCAGATCAGGTCGTGACCAGCAGCGTGATCGGGGAATCCCCGCACCGCCGCAACGTCATCCCGCCCGGCGCGGTATACGGTTCCGCGCCGGATGCCCACCAGGCAGGCACGTCGATCTCGCGCACCAGCGACCCGGTCGCCTTCCGCACGCTGTTCGACACGATCACTCGCCCCTGCGCGTTGAGCAACGCGGCGGTCCGGCCGAGCGCGCGCAGCCGGCGACTCACCGTGCGCTCGAACTCGCGCACATACACGTCCGCACCAACGACTCCGGCGAATTCCTCACCGCGCGTGACGGGAATGGTGAAGGTGAGCGTGTACTCGTCGGTGCAGAGATAGTCCACGTACGGCCCATTGACATGCCGCCGCCCGCTGTCGCGCGGGACGGTGAACCAGGATTGCCGCGTGTAGTCGAGAAAATTGGGGCTCTCCGGGTCGAGGCTGATGAACAGCTGTTCCGGAGCTCCGTCGTCGGCACGGCAGGAGGTCCACCATTCGAAGCCGAGTTCTTGATCGGCAAGGACATTCGGCGCGCTCACGAAGCCCGCGCCGACCACGAGGCCGCCGAGCGCCTCGATGACCTGCGGCCGGATCGTGTGCAGCGCATCGGCGGACAGCTCGCCGGATTCGGCGAGCAGCGTCTCGGCGGCGGCCAGAACCGGTTTCAGGCGCGCGAAAATCTCCTCGACGAGGGAGGAAACCTGGGTCACTACCTCTTCGCCGGTCAGCGTGCGGGTGTCGGGCACGATGCTCACCTCGTGATGCGGGTCATCGGAGCTTACGGCGTTTCGAGGGTCAGGTGCAGATCTGCGAGCCGATCAAGCGCGCCGAGAAGGTGCTCTTCGGTCAAGGCGCGCGCCCGATCGCCGTCGGCCGAGGCGATCGCCGAGACGATCGCCTGGTGCTCAGCGTAAGACCCGCGGCAGGTTTCCTTGTCGCCGAGGGGCGCCCAGAGCAATACGCCGTGTTCGCTCTGCAGCTGAACTTCCTGGTTGGTGAGCCGAGGGGACTGTGCGGCGGCGGCGACTTCGAGGTGGAAGTGCCGTTCCGCGCGGGTCGCGTCGGGGCCGCTCGCGCCGAGGAGGTCTTCCGCGGTGAGCCGCAGCCGTTCGAGATCTTCGGGAGTGCTGCGTTCCGCGGCGAGTTTCGCCGCCGAGCCCGCGACGGCGAGGTAGTGGTCGCCGAAGTCGCGAAGTTCAGCCATTGAGACCAATCGCAGGCGTTCGGCCCACGAACTCTGCGCGGGCCAGTCAGGGGTGCGCACGAAGCTGCCGCCGCCGCGTCCGCGCCGCGTTTCGACGAGACCCTGCTGCCGCAGCACCGCCAGCGCCTCGCGCACGGTGACCGTGGAGACGCGGAACTGCGCGGCGAGTTCGGCCTCGCTCGGCAACTGCTCGGCGTCGTCGAGGAGACCGAGCGTGATGGCGTCGAACAGCCGCGCCGCGACCGCCTCCGCGCGCCCCACCTGTTCCAGCGGGGCGAACATCGCCAGTCGTGCGCTGTTCGACATCTCCTTGCGCATCGTTGGTCCACCCGTCTCGGCATCCGTTGGAGCCAATCCTGCCCCAGGGCCTTGTCATTTGAAATATGGAGTTATATGTTTCATCCTGCCACGGAGAGTCAGGAGGCGCACGCGTGCAGGAGTTGAAGCACTACGTCGGCGGGACCTACGTCGACTCGCTGTCCGGAAAGGTCGCGGAAATCGTCGACCCGGTTACCGGCCGTGCGTACTGCACCGCGCCGGTGGCCGGCGCCGAGGACGTGGACCGCGCGCTGAAGGTCGCCGCGGAAGCGTTCGAAAGCTGGCGCGAGACCACCCCGGCGCAGCGGCAGCTCGCACTGCTGAAGATCGCCGACGCGCTCGAGGCGCGCGGCGAGGAGATCATCCGCGTCGAAGCGCAGGACACCGGCAAGCCGTTCGCGCTGACCATGGAGGAGGAGCTGCCCGCGGTCATCGACCAGGTCCGCTTCTTCGCCGGTGCCGCGCGCGTGCTCGAAGGCCGTTCGGCCGGCGAGTACATGGAAGGCCACACGTCGTTCATCCGCCGCGAGCCGGTCGGCGTCTGCGCGCAGGTGACGCCCTGGAACTACCCGCTGATGATGGCGATCTGGAAGATCGCGCCCGCGCTCGCCGCTGGCAACACCATCGTGCTCAAGCCATCCGACACCACCCCCGCCTCGACGCTGCTGCTCGCCGAGATCTGCGGCGAGCACCTGCCCGCGGGCGTGTTCAACGTGATCTGCGGCGACCGCGACACCGGACGGGCGTTGGTGGAGCACGACATCCCGGCGATGGTGTCGATCACCGGCTCGGTGCGAGCGGGCATCGAGGTCGCCGGTTCGGCGGCGCACGACGTCAAGCGCGTGCACCTCGAGCTGGGCGGCAAGGCCCCGGTGATCGTGTTCCCGGACGCCGACCTCGAAGCGGCCGCCGAAGCCATTGCCGCGGCCGGGTATTTCAACGCGGGCCAGGACTGCACGGCCGCCACTCGCGTGCTGGTGCACGACGACGTGCACGACACGTTCGTCAACGCGCTCGCCCGCCAGGCCGAGGCGAACAAGACCGGCACGGGCGAGGACGTCGCGTTCGGCCCGCTCAACAACGCCGCGCAGCTGGAAAAGGTCGCCGGTTTCGTCGACCGGCTGCCGGAGCACGCGACTGTCCACTGTGGAGGAAGGCGCTCCGGCGACGAGGGCTACTTCTACGAAGCCACCGTGGTTTCCGGACTCCAGCAGGACGACGAGATCATCCAGAACGAGGTCTTCGGCCCGGTCATCACGGTCCAGCGGTTCACTGAGGACGACGAGGCGCTCAAGCACGCCAACGGGGTTCCCTACGGCCTCGCCTCCTCGGTGTGGACCAAGGACCACCAGCGAGCCATGAAGTTCTCGGCGAAACTCGACTTCGGTTGCGTGTGGATCAACACGCACATTCCGCTTGTGGCCGAGATGCCGCACGGCGGGTTCAAGCGGTCCGGCTACGGCAAGGACCTCTCGCTGTACGGCCTCGAGGACTACACCCGCGTCAAACACGTGATGAGTGCGCTGTAGCCGTCGTGACCAGATCCATCGGAAGGCCTGTCATGCCCCATCAAGCCCCCGCCGAGACCCGGCCGCCGGGAAGGCGTCCGCAGACCGGACAGCCGGCGATCCGGCTCACCGGACTGGAAAAGCACTTCGACAAGGTGCGCGCCGTGGACGGGGTCGACCTCGACATCCCGCCCGGCGAGTTCTTCTCGATGCTCGGCCCGTCCGGTTCCGGCAAGACCACCGTGCTGCGGATGATCGCCGGGTTCGAACTGCCCACCGCGGGCACGATCGAACTCGAAGGCAAGGACGTCAGCCAATTGGCTCCGTTCGACCGCGACGTGAACACGGTTTTCCAGGACTACGCGCTCTTCCCGCACATGACGGTGCAGCAGAACGTGGAGTACGGCCTGAAAGTCAAGCGGGTCGCGAAAGCCGAACGCCGCGACCGGGCGAAGGAAGCCCTGCGCACGGTGCGGCTGGAGGACTACGGCGACCGCAAACCGTCGCAGATGTCCGGTGGACAGCGGCAGCGCGTAGCACTTGCGCGCGCTCTAGTGAATCGCCCGAAAGTGTTGCTTTTGGACGAACCCCTTGGCGCACTTGACCTCAAGCTGCGCCAGACCATGCAGGTCGAGCTCAAGCAGATCCAGCGCGAGGTCGGCATCACCTTCGTCTTCGTCACCCACGATCAGGACGAGGCGCTCACGATGAGCGACCGGATCGCCGTGTTCAACGCGGGCCGCATCGAACAGGTCGGTACTCCGGTCGAGGTGTACGAACGCCCGGCAACCGCTTTCGTGGCAGGGTTTGTGGGCACCTCGAACCTGCTCAGCGGGCGCAGCGCGGAGGCGGTGATCGGCAGGCCGGGCGTGTACAGCATCCGGCCGGAGAAGATCCGCATCGACGGCGATCTCGCGTCTCCGGCGGGCCCCGGCGAGACCTCCGCGACCGGTTCGGTGACGGATGTCGTTTATGCCGGGTCGACAGTGCGCTACGCTGTCGCGCTCGATGCCGGGGGCCAATTGTCCGTTGTCCGCCAGAACACCAGCGAGCCGACCGAGTTCGCCGACGGTCGCGTTCGCCTGCGCTGGCGCCGCGAACACAGTTTCCGGGTCCCCGAAGCCGGCTAGTTCCTCACGGGAAGGTTTCTCTCGCTATGAAGAACAGGAAGACGCTGCTCGCAGGGCTGTGCGGCGTGAGCCTCCTGCTCGCTGCCTGCGGCACCTCGGGCTCCGACTCCAAAGCGGGGTCGGCGCCGGGCGCACAGGGCTTCACGCCGCCGAAGCTGAACGCGCTGACGCAACTCGGCCAGCCGGAAGGCCAGCTGAACGTGCTCGCGTGGCCCGGTTACGCGGAAAACGGCTCGAACGACCCGAAGGTCAACTGGGTCACGCCGTTCGAGCAGCAGACCGGATGCAAGGTCAACGTCAAGCCGTTCGGCACCTCCGACGAGGCCGTGACGCTGATGAAGACCGGGCAGTACGACGTGGTTTCCGCGTCCGGCGACGCCTCGCTGCGCCTGGTCGCCTCGGGCGACGTCGAGCCGGTCAACACCGCGCTCGTGCCGAACTACAACGACATCTACCCGTTCCTCAAGAACAAGTCGTGGAACAGCGTCAACAACGTCGCCTACGGCATCCCGCACGGCTGGGGCGCGAACGTCCTGGCCTACCGCACCGACAAGGTGCAGCCGGAGCCGAAGTCGTGGTCGCCGATGTTCGACGAGAAGTCGCAGTTCAAGGGCAAGGTCATCGCCTACGACTCGCCGATCTACATCGCCGACGCCGCGCTGTACCTGATGGCGCACCAGCCCGACCTCGGCATCAAGAACCCGTACGCCCTGGACGACAAGCAGTTCAAGGCCGCCACGGACCTGCTCAAGAAGCAGCGCCCGCTGGTCGAGGAGTACTGGTCGGACTACCTCAAGGAAACGCAGTCGCTCAAGAGCGGCGACGGCGTGATCGGCACGGCCTGGCAGGTGACGGTGAACCTCGCGAAGAGCGAGGGCGCGCCGATCGCGGCCACGGTGCCGAGCGAGGGTGCGACCGGCTGGTCGGACACCTGGATGGTGTCCGCGAAGTCGCAGCACAAGACGTGTGCGTACAAGTGGATGGACTACATCACGAGCCCGAAGGTGAACGCCCAGGTCGCCGAGTACTTCGGTGAGGCCCCGGCGAACTCCAAGGCCTGTGCGGAGTTCAAGGACAAGTCGCTGTGCGACACCTACCACGCCAACGACGCCGCGTACGCCGCCAAGATCCAGTACTGGACCACGCCGATCCCGCAGTGCCTCGACGGCCGCACGGACGTCAAGTGCAAGGACTACGGCGACTGGACCCGGGCCTGGACCGAGATCAAGGGTTGACCGACCCTCGCGGACGCCGGTACCCACCGCGCCGGCGTCCGCGAGCCCGCCGGGGGTTGCGGGCCCTCCCCAATGTTCCCGCAGCCCCCGGCTTTTCTCCCTTCCGCACCCGAAAGCGCTAAGACATGACCGCCGTGAGCCCGCCGAGTCACCGCATCTCGGCTTTCTTCCACCGCAAACCCCAGCTGCGCCTCGGACTTCTCCTCACCGCGCCGATGCTCTGGCTCGGCCTGGCCTACCTCGGCGCGCTCGCCGCCCTCTTCATCACGGCCTTCTGGTCCACCGACGTCTTCACCGGCAAGGTGGTCACCGACTGGTCCTTCGACAACTTTGTCACTCTTTTCAGTGATTCTGTTTATCGCACGATCACGTTCCGCACTGTCGGCATCGCGTTGCTGGTGACGGTGATCGACGCGGTGATCGCGTTCCCGATGGCGTTCGCCATGGCCAAGCTCGCGTCGCCGCGGGCGCAGCGGCTGCTGGTGATCATGGTGATGACGCCGCTGTGGGCGAGCTACCTGGTGAAGGCCTACGCGTGGCGGACCCTGTTGTCCGGCAACGGGGTGCTGAACTGGCTGCTGGACCCGCTCGGCCTGTCCGGGCCGGGATACGGCGTCACCGCGACCGTGATCACGCTGTCCTACCTCTGGCTCCCGTACATGATCCTGCCGATCTACGCGGGCCTGGAAAAGCTTCCGACATCCCTGGTGGACGCTTCCGGCGACCTCGGCGCGAAATCGTTCCGCACGTTCCGTTCGGTGATCCTGCCGCTGACGTTCCCGGCGATCGTCGCGGGTTCGATCTTCACCTTCTCGCTGTCGCTCGGCGACTACATCGCGGTGAAGATCGTCGGCGGCACCTCGCAGATGCTCGGCAACGTCGTGTACGACAACATCGGCGCGGCCAACAACCTGCCGTTCGCCGCGACCGTCGCGACGGTTCCGGTCGTCATCATGCTCGTCTACCTGGCCGCGGTGCGTCGCACCGGTGCGCTGGACAACCTCTAGGAGACCGCCGTGCGGATGTCGAAACCCGCCCGGGTGCTGTTGTGGACCGCGCTCGGCATCGGATTCGCGGTGATCTATTTCCCGCTGCTGGTGGTCCTGCTGAACTCGGTGAACGCCGACACCACGTTCGGCTGGCCGCCCAAGAGCTTCACCCTGGAATGGTGGGGCAGGGCGATCACCAACGAGGGCGCCCTGCACGCCTTGTGGACCAGCGTCATCGCCGGGCTCTCGGCGACCGCGATCGCTTTGGTGCTCGGCACGATGGCCGCGTTCGCGCTGCAGAAGTACCGGTTCTTCGGCCGGAACTCGTTGTCGCTGCTGGTGATCCTGCCGATCGCGCTGCCCGGCATCGTCACCGGCATCGCGCTGAACAACGCGTTCCGGACGATCTTCGGGCTCGACCTCGGGCTGATGACGGCGATCGTCGCGCACGCCACGTTCTGCATCGTGGTGGTGTTCAACAACGTCGTCGCCCGGTTGCGCCGGATGGGCGGGAATCTCGAAGAAGCGTCCATGGATCTCGGCGCGGACGGCATGACGACGTTCCGCCTGGTGACGTTCCCGATGCTGCGATCCGCGTTGCTGGCAGGCGGATTGCTCGCCTTCGCGCTGTCGTTCGACGAGATCATCGTGACGACGTTCACCCTCGGCACCGGCATGGAAACGCTGCCGATCTGGATCTACAACAACCTGTTCCGCCCGAACCAGGCCCCGGTGGTCAACGTGGTCGCGGCGGTACTGATCATCGTCTCGACGGTGCCGGTCTACCTGGCACAGCGGCTTTCCGGCGGCGACAGCTCCAGCGGCGGCCGGATCTAGCTCCGAAGTCCGTGAAGGGCTCCTTGCGGGAATCCCGCAAGGAGCCCTTTCGCGCTTTTACCGGAAGCTGTCGGTGGCCTCGCGGAGAGCGGCGAGGATGCCGGGGTCGGTGACCGCGTGTCCCGCGGATTCGGTGAGCTTCAGCGTTGAACCGGGCCAGGCGCGGTGGAGCTGATACGCCGTGATGGGCGGGCACACCGCGTCGTAACGCCCCTGCACCAGCACGCCCGGGATCCCGGCGAGCTTCCCCGCGTCGCGAATCAGCTGGCCTTCTTCGAGCCACGCGCCATGCTGGAAGTAGTGCACCGCAAGGCGAGCGAACGTCAGCGCGAACTGCGGATTCGCGTATTGGTTCACAAAGGACTGTTGCGGTAGCAACGCCACCGTCGCGCCTTCCCAGACGCTCCAAGCGATCGCGGCCCGTTCACGCACCGCGCGGTCGGGGGAGTGGAGCAGTTCCGCGTACCCGGCGAGCGGATCGTCCACATTGTCCAGTGGCTCCAGGAAAGCGTCCCACTCCGCGGGGAAGAGATTCGCCGCGCCACCGCGGTAAAGCCAGTCCAGTTCCCGCTGCCGCACGGTGAAAATCCCGCGCAGCACCATCTCGGACACCCGCGACGGATGGGTTTCCGCATACGCCAGGGCAAGCGTCGAGCCCCACGACCCGCCGAACAGCTGCCAGCGTTCGATGTTCAGCCGTTCGCGCAGCAGCTCCATGTCGGACACCAAGTGCCACAACGTGTTCGCCGACAGGTCGTCGCCCGCGTTGGGCGTGCTGCGGCCGGCGCCGCGCTGGTCGAACAGGATGATCCGGTACGCCTCGGGGTCGAAGTGCCGCCGGGTCATCGGGGCGATGCCGCTTCCGGGCCCGCCGTGCAGCACCACCACCGGTTTCCCCTGCGGGTTCCCGGCCTCCTGGCAGTAGATCCGGTGCCCGTCGCCGACGTCCAGCATTCCGTCGGCGCGCACCGGGGCCGGCGGGTAGAGCTCGTCCATACCGGGCACTCTTCCCGAAAGCTCCCGGCATCTCAAAAGCAGGGTGGGGGCCCGCCCCCGCCGCCGGGCTGAGCGGGCCCCCGTCTGTGATCGCGGTCAGCAGCCTGGTGTCGCGGCTACGTTCGCGAAGCCCTTCCCGGCGTTCGTCACCTTGTTGCTGGCGCAGACCTTGTTCCCGGTGGCCGCCTTGACCACGTAGAAACCGTAGGCCGAGGGCGCCTGCACGTCCGCGGTGTTGTCGGAGAAGGTGTTGTTCTGGCCCCAGCCGTCGAGCTGCACGTGGACCTCGAACGACCCGTAGGTCGCGTCGTGCACGAAGACCTTGCAGCCCTTGTTGCCGGTGACCAGGTACCCGTTGCCCTTCACGTCGACCCAGCTGTCGGCGTAGTTCTCGCCGCTCTGCCCGGTGCCGTCGAAGGTGTTGCCGCGCAGTTCGCCGCCGGTGGTGCCTTCCTTGACGTCGATCGACTCCGCGCGCACGTTCGGCCCGATCTTGTTGCCGATCGCCTTGTTGCGGTCGCTGTGATCGGGCTGCCCGTCCGGCCAGTTGCTCTTGGCCGAACCGAAGTAGATGCCCTCGCCGAACCCGCCGTTTTCCTTGCCGGTGTCGGAGATTTCGGAGTTCTGCACGACGTTGTCGCTGCTGCCGTGCTGGAAGTGGATGCCCTCGTTGCCGATGCCGGTCACCTTGAGCCCGTCGACCAGCGTGTGGTTGACGCCGAGCGCCATCACGCCCTTCTGGCCGCCGGTGACGGTGAACCCGGACAGCGTCCAGTAGCTGCCGGTCAGCTCGATGGTGCGGCCGCCGGACGCCTGCACGACCGCGCTGCGCGGGCCGGTGAGCGTGATGCGCCCGTTCGCGGTGCCGCTGGCGGCGGCCTTGAAGTTGCCGGTGTAAGTGGTGTTCGCGGCCAGCTGGATCGTGGTACCCGGCTTGGCCGAGGCCAGCGCCGTCTTCAGCTCGGCGGAGTTCTTGACCGGGACGGTCCCGGCGGACGCCGCGGGCGTGGCGAGTGCGAGCAGTGCTGCGGCCCCGGCAGTGACTGCCAGAACTCGGTCGCGGACGCGCATTCCAACCCTCCTCGTCGAGGCTCGATGACTTCGGATGCGGCGTGCGCTCACGCTAAGACATCGAGAGAACACTGGTCAAGTACATGATTGATGTTCATGGATGTGAACGGGATGAACAAAGCGTGGCCGGAAAGTGTCGGCTGCGTCTGTTCCCGCCCGGCTTGCTCGGAGTTAACCCGATCCTCGGTAGCTTTTCCGCGGAATGCCCGAACTGCGGCGAGAAAGGCTTCGTGAATGTCCGCGGTCAGCTACCTCGAGTCCATTGTCGTCGGCGCTTTGCAAGGCGTGTCGGAATTGTTTCCGGTGTCCAGTCTCGGGCACAGCGTCCTGTTGCCCGCGCTCGTCGGCGGAAGCTGGGGACGCGACCTGAGCATCGGGAAGGATTCGCCGTATCTCGCCGTGCTGGTGGCGATGCACGTCGCCACCGCGATCGCGCTGATCCTCTTCTTCCGGCGCGACTGGGTGCGCATCGTCACCGGCCTGTGGACGTCGGTCCGCGATCGCGAGGTCCGCACGGCCGACCAGCGGCTCGCGTGGCTGCTCATCCTCGCCACGATCCCGGTCGGGATCGCCGGGCTGCTGCTGGAAAGCCTGCTGCGCGACGTCCTCGGCAAACCGGTGCCGTCGGCGATCTTTCTCGCGCTCAACGGCGGCGTGCTCTACGCCGCGGAGAAGTTCTCCCGGAAGCCGAAGCCGGAGGTCGCGCGGGTCGCGCGCGAGGAGGAGACGATCGACTTCAGCGCCGAGGAGACGATGGTGATGCGCGCGGTGACCGTCGACGAAGCCACCGACCTCCGGTTGTCCAAACTGAGCGTGAAAGAGGCCGTGCTCATCGGTTCGGCGCAGATTTTGGCTCTGCTGCCCGGAATCAGCCGCTCCGGCATCACCATGGTGGCCGGGCTGCGGCGCGGGCTCGACCACGAGGACGCCGCCCGGTTCGCCTGGCTGCTGGCGACTCCGGTGATCCTCGCCGCCGGCGCGCTGAAGATGCCGTCGCTGTTCACGCCGGAGAACAAGCCGTCGCTCGGGCCGGCGTTGGTGGGCAGCGTGGTCGCGTTCGCGGCGTCCTACATTTCTGTCCGTTTTCTGACGAAATACTTTGAAACGCGCACCTTGACCCCCTTCGCCATCTACTGCGCGGTCGCCGGAATCGGCAGCCTGATCTTCTTCACGGTGTCAGGGGCGGCGTAAGGCGCAATTTCGCCGGGTGCACACTGAACGCATCGAAATCGTGCCTGACCTGCCACCGCTGAGCGGATCGACGTTGTTGACGGCCTGGACCTTCGACGTCCCGGCCGTGCTCGTCGCGCTCGCGCTCGGCGTCGGATACGTGGCCGCGGCCCGCCGTCAGGAGTGGAGCGCCGGGCGGACCACAGCATTCCTCACCGGGCTGGCCACGCTCGTCCTCGTCACGTGCTCGTTCCTCGGCGTGTACGACACGACGCTGTTCTGGGTACGCGCGACGCAGAACACCGTGCTCCTGATGGTCACGCCGCTGCTTCTCGCGCTAGGCGCGCCCGTGACGCTGCTGATGCGCACCGCGCCGCCGAAGCTCGCCACGTGGCTGCGTACGCATGGCCGTGGCCGCTTCGCGCAGTTCATCACCTTCCCGCTGTGCGTCACCGTGGTGTTGATCGCGCCGTTCCTGCTCATCTACCTGACGCCGCTGTACGAGCTCTCGCTCGACTCAGCGGTCGTCGGCGGCCTCGTACGCGTAGCGCTCGTACTGGCCGGCTTCCTGTACTTCTACAGCCGCGTGCAGCTCGATCCGACGCCGCGCAACGGCTCGCACCTCGTGTCGGTGTGGATCTCGTTCACCGAAGTGGTGTTCGACGGCGCGCTCGGCCTCGTGCTGTGGCTCGGTCCGCTGCTCGCGCCCGCGCACTACGACGCGGTGCACCGCGACTGGGGTCCGGACCGGCGCACGGACCAGATCATCGGCGCGGGCGTGCTGTGGATCGGCGGCGACGTCGCCGGGCTGCCGTTCGTCGGCGCGCTCTTCATCAGGTGGGCCCGCGACGACGAAAAACGGGCGAAACGGCTCGACCGGAAATTGGACGAGGAGGCAGCGGCAGGCGAGGCACCGGCGAAGGGCTTGTGGTGGGAGAACGATCCGGAACTCGCCGAACGGTTCCGCCGCTCGTGAGTGCCGGCTCGCACCGGCACTCACGAGGCAGCTCAGTGGAACGCGTGCTCAGGCGCCGGGAACTCGCCGCGCCGGACGTCCTCGGCGAACGCCGTCGCGGCGTTCTGCAGCACCCCGGCGACGTCGGCGTACCGCTTCACGAACCGCGGCGCCTTGCCGCGGCGCAGCCCGGCCATGTCCTGCCAGACCAGCACCTGGGCGTCGCAGTCCGGACCGGCCCCGATGCCGACCGTCGGGATCTTCAGCTCGTGCGTGACGCGCTTGGCGGCCTCGGCGGGCACCATCTCCATCACGACCGCGAACGCGCCGGCTTCCTGCAGCGCCAGCGCGTCGGCGAGCAGCTTCTCCGCCGCCTCGCCGCGCCCCTGCACCCGGTAGCCGCCGAGGTTGTGCTCGCTCTGCGGGGTGAAGCCGATGTGGCCCATGACCGGGATCCCGGCCGAGGTGAGCGCCTCGACGTGCGCCGCGAACCGGTGCCCGCCCTCGAGCTTGACCGCGTGCGCGCGGCCCTCCTTCATGAACCGGACGGAGGTGGCCAGCGCCTGCTCCGGGGAAAGCTGGTAGGAGCCGAACGGCAGGTCGGCGACCACGAGCGCCCGTTTCGCCGCCCGGGTGACCGAGCGGACCAGCGGGAGCAGTTCGTCGACGGTGACCGGAAGCGACGTGTCGTAGCCGAACACGTTGTTCGCCGCGGAGTCGCCGACCAGCAGCACGGGGATGCCTGCTTCGTCGAAAAGCTCAGCGGTATACATGTCGTAAGCGGTGAGCATCGGCCACGGTTCGCCGCGGTCCTTCAGCTCGCGCAGATGATGAATCCGGACTTTTCTCGGTTTGCCCGGGCCCGCACTGGTCGCGGGGCCGGTTCCGTAAGGGGCGGCCACCTCGCCGGCGGCGCCGTCGGGTTGGGCAGACTGGGCAGACATCGTCGTCGACCGTCCTTCCCTCGAGGCCTCGCAGAGGTCCCCGGGTCGTGGAGTCAGTACCGGACACAGCGTGACACGCGCGCCGGAGGGCCCCAAGGTCGTGCGACCAGCTTCACACGGCCGGGTAGCGACAACCGTTTTGCCTCCTGTGACGTCTTGATAGGCATCGGGCCGATTTGCGCCCGGTGGGTGAGAAGGTCCGGCGCGTCCCGCGACGCGGTCGCGCCGCAAGAAAGGTACCGATGGGAACCCCAGTGAGCGCCCGTCCGCGCAGCCTCGGCTGGAAAGCCCGCGCCGGCGGCCTCGTGGCCACTGTCGTGCAGCTGGCAGCGCTTTTCTCCGTCGTGCTGCTGCTCGCCGGCGGACGGCACGGGCACCTGCTGAACGGCATCGACATGGCCTTCGGCGTGGTGAGCGTGCCGACCAGTTCGAGCCTGGTGATCGTGCTGCTGCTCGTCGTGCTCGGCGCGGCGCTGCGCAGGCGCAAAAAGGCTGCGCTGTACGTGCTCGTGCTGTTCCAGGTCGCCGGCCTGGTGACGACGCTGGTCCTGCAGGCCCTGCTGCTGTGGGCTCCCGACCTGCTCACCCTCAACGCCCGGCAGATGCGCCACATCCCGACGCAGGTCGGCGCGCTCGCCATCGCCGACGTGATCTCGATCCTGCTGATCGTGTTCCTGCTGTCGCTGCGTCCGGCGTTCCCCGCGCGGCTCGCCCCCGGTGCCTGGTGGAACGGGCTTTCCGTGCTGTTCGTCGGGTTCCTCGGCGTGATCGTGCTCGGCTGGGCACTCACCGAGGTGTTCCCGGGCAGTCTCGGCGACGCGTGGGAGCGCTTCGCCTGGGTGGTCAACCACGCCACCGGCGAGAACCTGCAACTGCGCCGGATCGGCGTCGGCGAAGGCCCGGCGTGGATCGACGTGGTTCTCGACCTCGGCGCGACCTTCGTGTCCACAGCCGCGCTGTACACGCTCTTCCGCGGCGTACGCAGCCGTCGCATTCGGACAGACGACGAAGAGCTGCAGTTGCGCCGTCTGCTGGGAGAGTTCGGCGAGGACGACTCTCTCGGCTACTTCGCAACGCGCCGCGACAAGAGCGTCATGTTCGCGCCCAACGGCCGCGCCGCGGTGACGTACCGCGTGCTCGCCGGGACCACAGTGGCGAGCGCGGACCCGATCGGCGACCCGGACGCGTGGCCGGACGCGGTGCAGGCGTGGCTCCACGAAGCGCGTACGTACGGCTGGACGCCGGGCGTGCTCGGCGCGAGCGAGAAGGGCGCGAAGGTGTACGCCGCCGCGGGGCTGCGCGCGCTGCAGATCGGCGACGAAGCGGTCCTCGACGTCCGCGAGTTCTCGCTGACCGGTCCTGAGCGGAAGTCCGTGCGACAGGCGGTGAAGCGGATTCAGCGCGCCGGGTACACCTCGCAGGTCCGGCGGCACAGCGAAATCCCCGAAGACGAGATGGTGCAACTGCTCGCCCGCGCGCAGCAGTGGCGCGTCGACGAGACCGAACGCGGCTTCTCGATGGCGCTCGGCCGGCTCGGCGACCCGAGCGACGGCCGCAGCGTTATGGTCGAGGCGTACGACGCGCACGGCGAGCTGCGCGGCTTGCTGTCGTTCGTTCCGTGGGGCCGCCGAGGCCTTTCTCTCGACCTGATGCGCCGTGACCGGGACGCCGAAAACGGGCTCAACGAGTTCATGGTCGCCGAGGTCGTTTCGGCCGCCCAGCACATCGGCGCACAGCGGATCTCGCTGAACTTCGCGATGTTTCGCGCGGTGTTCTCCGAGGGCGAGCGCATCGGCGCCGGCCCGGTACTGCGCGCGTGGCGGGCGGTGCTCGGCGTCGCGTCGCGGTTCTTCCAGCTGGAATCGCTGTACCGGTCGAACGCCAAGTACGGCCCGGATTGGGAACCGCGGTTCCTCTGCTACTCGTCGGCGCGACGGCTCCCGCGAGTCGGCATCGTCGCGGGCGCGCTGGAGGGCTTCGTGCCCACCGGGCGCGCGCGGTCGCTGCGGCTGGAGAACGTCGGCGAGGATTTCGTCGCGCAGGTCCGGCGGATCGACGAGGAAGCGGCGCAGGTCGTGCCTCGCGCGAAGCGCCGTCCGGAACAGGTCCGCGTGCGAGTGGCCAAAGTGGACAAACTGCGGGAACTCGGGGTGGACCCGTACCCGGTCGGCTTCTCCCGCGAGGACCACCTCGGCGACATCGTGCACGCGTTTTCCGGACTGGAACCGGATTCCCGCACCGGAAAACGCGTTCGGGTAGCCGGTCGGGTGCTCGCCCTGCGCACCCTCGGCGGCCTGTGTTTCGCGCGGATCAAGGACTTCTCCGGCGAACTGCAGCTGATGCTCGATGCGAAGGTCCTCGACCTGACCGGCTGGCGCACCGGCGTTGACCTCGGCGACCACGTCGGCGTGAGCGGCGAGGTCATCACCTCCCGCCGCGGCGAACTGTCGGTGCTGGTGGACGAATGGACCGTGACGGCGAAGTGCCTGCACCCGTTGCCGGACAAGCGAAAGGGCCTCACCGACCCGGAGACGCGCGTCCGGCAGCGCTACCTGGACCTGGCGGTCAACCCCGACTCCGCGAACATGCTCCGCCTGCGCTCGACAGTCGTCCGCGCCGTCCGCGAACGTCTGCACCAGGGCGACTTCCTCGAAGTCGAAACCCCCATGCTGCAAACCATCCACGGCGGCGCCAACGCACGGCCGTTCGTCACGCACATCAACGCGTACGACATGCGGATGTACCTGCGCATCGCCCCGGAGCTGTACCTGAAGCGCCTGTGCGTGGCCGGCGTCGAGCGGGTTTTCGAGCTGAACCGGAACTTCCGCAACGAAGGTGTCGACGCGACCCACAACCCGGAATTCACGATGCTGGAGGCGTACCAGGCGTACGCGGACTACAACGCGATGCGCCACCTGATGCGCGACCTGATCCAGTACGCCGCCGAAGCCGCGTACGGCGCACAGATCGTGCGACGCCCAGACGCCGACGGCCGCATCGTCGAACACGACATCTCCGGCGACTGGCCCGTGATCCCGGTGCACAAAGCCGTGTCGGAGGCCTTGGGCGAAGAAGTCGACTCGCAAACGCCGGTCGCGACATTGCGAAAACTGTGCGCCGCCGCCGGAGTCCCCGTGCCGGAGGAAGCCGGTGCAGGCGACCTGGTCCTGAAAGCACACGAGCACTTAGTCGAAGGCTCGACCGTCCTGCCGACCTTCTACACGGACTACCCGACCGAGGTCTCCCCGCTGACCCGCCAGCACCGTACCGACCCGCTCCTGGCAGAACGCTGGGACCTGATCGCGTTCGGCTCGGAAGTCGGCACCGCTTATACGGAACTGACCGACCCGCTAGAACAGCGCCGCCGGCTGGAGGCACAGTCGCTGCGCGCCGCGAGCGGGGACGTCGAGGCGATGGAACTGGACGAGGACTTCCTGCTGGCACTGGAACACGGAATGCCCCCGACCGGTGGTCTGGGCCTCGGAGTGGACCGGCTGCTGATGATGCTGAGCGGGACGTCTATTCGGCAGACGGTGCTCTTTCCGTTCGTCCGACCGCAGGGGTGAGGGTGGCGTTTCCGAGCTGGCTGTCCTTTTGCCTGCTTGGCCCCGACGCCCTTCATTCGGCTTCGCCTGCTTTGTCTGCCTAGTGCCGATACGCTTCGTTCGGCTTCGCCTGCCTGCCTGATGCCGGTGCGCTTTGCTCGGCTTCGGCCTTTTGCTGCTCGGCTCCGACGCGCCTCGCTCGCCCCTGGCCCCTTCGCCTGCCTGCCTCGATGCGCTTTGCTCGGCTTCGACTCGCTTCGCCTGCCCGGCCCTACGCATTTCGTTCGGCAGGGACCCCTTGCCTGCCCAGCCCTGATGCGCCTCGCTCGGCACCGGCCCGCTTCGCCCTCATCCGGCTGGCCACTGTCAGTCCCGGCCCGTCCCCGAGGCAGGTATTGGCAGTCCGCCAACTCGGATCCGGTAACCTCCACCAGGGATTCGGTGCGTGAGTTCGTGGTAGCGGATGGTGTCCGGAACCTCCGGTAAGTCACGGGTGTGACACCATCCGGCACTTCGTCGCAGAGATTCGCTTAGGGTGGGCAAGTGCATGCTGCGCGGGTGGCTTCGATAGTCCTGCTCGGACTGGGTTTGGCGGGATATTCCGCGTGGCTGCTGGAGTTCTTCATGCAGACCGGGGTGTCGCCGACCGAACAGCCGGTCTGGGACCTGTTCAGCGCGCAACCGGTCTTTCCGGTCGCGACGGCGATCGGCGGCCTGGCCTTTCTTCTCACCGGCCCCGCCCTCATGCGACTCGCGCCAGCACACTGGAGCGGACGGCTGACGTCGGTTTCGGTGTCCGCGTTCGGAATCATGCTGATGGTGTACGCCGGGGTTCCGGAAACCGCGGTGACCCCGAACCTGCTGAGCGCCGCCGTCGCGGTCGGAGCGCTGAGCCTTGTCTTCTGGTGGCCGTCGGGCTGGCGAGCCTGCGCGGTGGGTTGCCTGGTAGTCGTGCTGCTCGCGTGGGCGCTGGTGGTGGCGTCGAAGCTGACCGGGCACCTGGAAGGCGTGTTCACGAGGGTTCAGTTGGTGGTGCACTCGGCGCAGGTTGTGATCGGCGGCGCGTACATCGTCCAGACTCCCGTTCCGGTCCGCGGCCGAAAATTGTCGGTGGCAGGTGCGATGCTGCGGAGCAACAGACACCGGAAGTGAGGCCACCATGGCTGGAAAGCTCTCCCCGACCCCCGACGAACGCGGCGGTCTGCTCGGTTTCCTGGCACAACAGCGTCAGGCAATGAAGGTCGCCACGTACGGCTTGACCGACGACCAGGCACGCGCCGTCCCCAGCGCGAGCGCGCTGAGCGTAGGCGGCCTGCTGAAACACGTGTCGTCCACCGAAAGCGGCTGGATCGACCTGGTGCTGAAGATCGAGCCAAAACCCTTCGCCGAAGCCGTGGAGGCCTTCCAGGAGAACTACCGGCTGGGCCCGGACGAAACGCTGGAGTCGGTCATCGCCGCCTACGACCAGGTCGCCGCCCGCACCGAAGAGGTCATCGCCGGGATCGCGGACCTGAACCAGGAAGTCCCCATCCCGAAAGGCGTCCCGTGGTACCCGGACGACGCGTCTGCCTGGTCCGTCCGCTGGGTGCTGCTGCACCTGATCGAAGAAACCGCCCGGCACGCGGGCCACGCCGACATCGTCCGCGAGTCCATCGACGGAGCCACCGCCATGCCCCTGCAAGCCGCGGCTGAGGGCTGGCCGGAGACGGACTGGCTGAAGCCTTGGAAACCGGCTGAATGAGCTGACTTTCCACGCGGGCTGGGCTTGATCGAGATGGGCCGAGCTTTTTCGGATGGCTGTTGGGGCTGGTTCGGTTGCGGGAGGGACAGGGCTTGGTTGCTCCGCGAGGTTGTCACTCCGGTGGTTGGGCTTGGGCGATGCGGGTCGGGTTTCCCGGTGGCAGATGCGGTCGGGGGAGTTGGCTTGGTCGATCGGCGAGGCGCTCGCTCCGATGGCTGGGGTTGGGCGATGCGGGTCGGGTTCCCGGCAGCTGACGCGGTCGGGGGAGTTAGCTGGGCCTGAGCCATGCGGCTCGTGTTCCCCTGTGGCTCACGCGGTCGGGACAGCTGACCTGATCGATCGGCGAGGCGATCGCTTCGCTAGCTGGGGCTGAGCCATGCCGGTTAGGTCTGCCAGGTGGCGGCCGGGGAGTTGGTGTGGCCGCCCAGGGGGCTGGCTTGGTGAGTCGTCGCTCCGGCAGCAGCGCCTGAGCTACCCGGGTCGGGTTTTTCCCAGTGGCTGATGCGGTCGGGAAGCTGGCTTGGCTGCTGAGCAGACCGGCCTGCCCCGGGGAGCCGGAGCGCTCGTCGGCGGGCTGGCAGGTCGGCTCGCCGAGGCGCGCCGATGGGCCCGGGACCGCGAAGCCAAGCGATCTGGCTGCGCTGCACTTGGGGAGGCGTGCAGTCAATTCATTCGGTTGGGCTGAGCAGGTTTGGGGCGTGCTCGGTTGGCGTCCAGCGGCACTGGGGGTGCGGCTGGAACCCGACCGAGCGCGCCGACGCCCAAGTCGTGCAGGCACCGAGGCCGGTCCGATTCCCGCAGCCGATGCGTCAGAACAGAGTCGGTTCCTCCGGAAACGCCCCTTCGATCACCAACATCCGCCGCTTGGTCTCGACCCCTCCCGGTGCCGAAAACCCGCCAGTGTTCTTGCCCGCGCCCAAAACCCGATGGCACGGCACGATGATCGGGAACGGATTGCTCCCCATCGCCTGCCCAACAGCCTGCGCGGATCCCGGCGCACCCAGCTGATGCGCGATGTCCCCGTACGTCAGCACCTTCCCCGGCGGAATAGCCCGCGCGACGTCGTACGCCCGCCGGTTGAACTCCGGCACATCCCGGTAATCCAACGGAGCCGCACGCAAATCGCGAGCCTCCCCCGACAGCAGCGCGACGACGTCATCCACCACCGCGCGCAGTTCCTCCGGCACCGGCGATTCCACCGCATCAGGGAAGCGCTTCGCGAGGTGCGCGCGAGTCCGCTCAGCCGTACTCCCCGGCAACGCGGTTCCGACCACCGCACCGTCCCGCCAGGCGAGGCCGCACGCCCCGATCGGAGTGTCGAACACCGTGTACCCAACCGTCATATCGCCAGCGTACGACCCGGCACCGACAGAAACTGGCGAGAAAACGACATGACCCTGCAGCCGCATTCAGCAACGCGGCTGATCGCGCCCAGTGAGCCGGCCGGGCATCGGATTTTCAGCGAGCCAGGCCGAAAACCAGGCCGTGGAGCCGGAAATCCCAGTCAGCCAAGTTCACCCAGCCGACTGCGCCCGCCAACCCGGGCCGCCCGGCCGCCCGGCCAACCCAGCCGACCGGCCAGTCCAGCCGACCGCGCCAGCCAGCCCGGCCAACCCAGCCGACCGGCCAACCCAGCCGACCGCGCCAGCCAATCCAGCCAGCCCAGCCAACCGAGTCCGAACAACAACCAGCGCCAGAATCCCGCTCAGGACTTCCGTTCCCGCCACCCGTTCGTCATCGGAAGACGCCGGTCCCGCCCAAACGCCTTGAACGTGATCTTCGTGCCCGGCGGATATTGCCGCCGCTTGTACTCGGCTCTGTCGACCATCCGCACCACCCGGTCGATCGTCTCCGGATCGAACCCCGCCTCGATCAGATCCGCGTACCCGCGGTCGTTCTCGACGTAATCGTCCAGGACGTCGTCCAGCAGTTCGTAGTCCGGCAGCGAGTCCGAGTCCTTCTGGTCCGGCCGCAGCTCCGCCGACGGGGGCTTCGTGATCGAGTTTTCCGGGATCGGCGGCGTTTCCCCTCGCTTGGCCGCCTCCTCGTTCCGCCACCGCGCCAGCTGCCACACGTGCGTCTTGAACAAGTCCTTGATCGGCGCGAACGCTCCGACCGCGTCGCCGTAAATGGTCGAGTAACCCACGGCCAGTTCGGTCTTGTTGCCGGTCGCCAGCACCAGGTGTCCGTCCAGATTGGACAGAGCCATCAGCAGCATTCCGCGCACCCGCGCCTGGATGTTCTCCTCGGCGAGCCCGGTCAGCTGCAGCTGGTTGACATACACATCGACCATCTCGCCGATCGGCTCGACCCGGTAGTGCGCGCCGATCCGCTCCGCCAAATCCGAAGCGTCGTCCCGCGAGTGCGAGGACGAGTACTTCGACGGCATCGAAACGCCGTACACGTTGTCGCCGCCGAGTGCGTCCGCCGCCAGGGCCGCGCATACCGCGGAGTCGATTCCGCCGGAGAAGCCGAACGTGACCGTCGAGAAGCCGTTCTTGTGCACGTAGTCCCGCAGCCCGACCACCAGCGCGGACCACACCTCGGCCTCGTCCGACAGTGGTTCGCTGATCGTCCGGGCCGAAAGCGGTTCGTACGCGGGCAACGGCGCATCGGTCAGCACTCGACGGTGGACCTCCAAGCCGTCGAAAGAGCCCGTGGCCGACGCGTCCGCAGTGGGGAGATCCAGGTCCAGCACCAGCAGGTGCTCCACGAACTGCGGCGCCCGCGCGAGCAGCGTCCCGTCCGCGCCGACCACGAGCGAGTCGCCGTCGAAAACCAGATCATCCTGTCCGCCGACCTGGTTCGTGTACACCAGCGGCGCGCCCGCTTCGGCCGCGCGGCGGGCGATGAGCGGCAGCCGCTGTTCGTCCTTCGACCGTTCGTACGGCGACGCGTTCGGCGCGACCACCAGGTCGACCCCGGCCTTGCCCAGAGCGGAGATCGGGCCGCCGTCCTGCCAGATGTCCTCGCAGATCACCATGCCGATGTCGACGCCGTGCAGCCGCAGCACCTCGAGTTCGGTGCCCGGCTTGAAGTACCGGTGCTCGTCGAACACGCCGTAGTTGGGCAGGTGGTGCTTGAACTGCCGGGCCACGACCTCGCCGCGGTAGAGCGCGGCCGCGGCGTCGCGCGGGCCGACCTCGTCGTGGTCGAGATAGCCGACGTACGCGAGCACCTCGCCGCAACCCGCCTCGTCGAGCCGGCGCGCCAGTTCGGTCACCGAGCGCCGGGACGCGTCGGCGAACGTGCGCCGGAGCGTGAGGTCCTCGACCGGGTAACCGGTCTGGGACATCTCCGGGAACACGACGACGTGCGCGCCCGCCTCGGCGGCTTTGCGGGTCCACTCGACGGTGAGCGCGGTGTTCCCGTCGATGTCGCCGACGGTGGTGTTGACCTGGGCCAGTGCGATGCGCAGTTGCGGCATGCCGCCATTCTGTCCCACCGCACCGACAGAAACTACGCAGAGGTGAGCCAGAGAACGGCGGAGGGCCCCTCACCCGCGGCGAGGGGCCCTCCGAAAGAAGGAATCAGGACTTCTTCATCCGCATCATGCTGCGGACCTTCTTGACCGTCTGCTCGAAGTCCGAGTCGAACGGGTTGTCGTGCACCAGGTACGTCCACGTCGTGTTCGCCCGCCGCACGCCGACGTCCTCGAGGTCGAGGCCGTTGTCGGTGATCTCGGCTTCCTCGAGCGTCTTCGCCGCCCGCGAGGCGGATTCGGCGATGATCTTGTGGAACTCCGGGATCGCCGCGCGGTGGAATTCGTCCAGCGGCGTCTCGCGGGCCAGCGCACGCAGGTGGATGCTCTCGCGCACGTCGGTGAGGTACGCCAGGTGGTCCGACCAGAGCTGGTCGAGGTGGAACAGCCGGACCTCGCGGCACACCTGCTCGAGCCGGTCGTCGTCGTCCAGCTTTTCCTTCAGCTCGGCGAACTTCTCCGGCTGCGCCTTCTCCAGCTCCTCCGCCGCGAGCCCGGTGTGCAGCACCTTGTCGCGGTGTTCCAGCAGCTCAGCGCGCTGCCGCTCGATCAGCCGGGTGTAGCGCCAGGTGTTGCGGTGGATCTCCAGGTCGACGCCCTCGGCGACGCGCTGGGCGTGGTTGAGCTGCCGGTGCGCGGCCGGGTCGGTGATCTCGCCGGTCTCGGTGTCCGCGTCGATGCCGTCCGGCAGGTCCGGCGCGTTCGACAGCACGAGGTCGTCGTTGAGGCTCGCGAAGAAGATCGCGCTGCCCGGGTCGCCCTGTCGTCCGGACCGGCCGCGCAGCTGCCCGTCGAGGCGGCTGGAGGGATACCGCGCGGTGCCGATCACGTGCAGACCGCCCAGCTCGGCGACCTCTTCGCGGGACGCGCCGTCGCTGCCGCCGAGCCGGATGTCGGTACCGCGGCCCGCCATCTGCGTGGACACGGTGACCGCGCCCTTCTTGCCCGCCTCGGCGATGATCGCGGCCTCTTCGGCGTCGTTGCGCGCGTTCAGCACGACGCACGGCAGGTCGGCCTTCGCCAGCTTCTCCGCCAGCTCCTCGGACTCGGCGACGTCCTGGGTGCCGACGAGGATCGGCCGCCCGGTCTCGTGCACCGTGCGGATCTCCTCCTCGATCGCGCGCAGTTTCTGCGACGGCGAGGCGAAAACCCGGTCCTGCAGGTCCTCGCGGACGTTCGGGGTGTTCGGCGGGATGACCGCGACCTCGAGCTTGTAGAACTCGCGCAGCTGCTCGGCGACCGCGACCGCGGTACCGGTCATGCCCGCGACCTCGGGGTAGCGCGCGAGCAGCGCCTGCACGGTGATCGAGTCGAGGATTTCGCCCCGGTCGGTGGCCGTGACCTGCTCCTTCGCCTCGACCGCGGCCTGGAGGCCGTCCGGCCAGCGCTGCAGTTCGGCGACGCGGCCGCGGGCGGCGTTGATCAGCTGGACCTTGCCGTCGCGGACCAGGTAGTCGACGTCCCGGGTGAGCAGGGCGTGCGCGTGCAGGGCGACGTTCACCGCGGCGAGCCGGTCCGAACCGGACTCGTCGTACAGGTCCACGCCGCCGAGCGACTTCTCCACGACCGACGCGCCGGCGCTGGTCAGCCACGCGTTGCGGCCCTCGGAGTCGGTTTCGTAGTGCAGGCCGAGCCGCAGCCGCCGGACGATCTTGGCGACCTCCTCGTCGGCGTCGTTGTGGTCGATCGAACCGGCCATGACCAGCGGCACGCGCGCCTCGTCGACCAGCACCGAGTCGGCCTCGTCGACGATCGCCACCTCGGGAGCCTTCTGCACCAGGTCGTCGGGGTGCGTGACCAGGCGGTCGCGCAGCACGTCGAAGCCGATTTCGGCGACCGCGCCGTAGGTGACCTCCTTGCCGTAGGCCTCCTTGCGCTCCTCCTTCGAATGCGCCGGTTCGACCCAGCCGACGGTGACGCCGAGCAGGTCGTACACCGGGCTCATCCACTCCGCGTCGCGGCGGGCGAGGTAGTCGTTGACCGTGACCACGTGCACGCGGCGGCCGCGCAGCGCGTACCCGGCGGCGGCGAGCGCGCCGGCGAGCGTCTTGCCCTCACCGGTCTCCATCTGCACGACGTGGCCGGTGAGCAGGCCCATGGTGCCGAGCAACTGCACGTCGAAGGCCCGTTCGCCGAGCTCGCGGCGGGCGGCCTCGCGGCCGAGCGCGCAGATCTCGATGAGCTGGCTGTCGGTGAACGAGGCGGCCCCGCCGATGGAGTCCCGCAGCTTGCCCGCGCGCTCGGTGAGCTCGGCGTTCTCGAGTTTCTCCAGCTCCGGTTCGAGCTTCTCGACGGCGGGCAGCAGCGCTTCGTAGCGGGTCAGCTCGACGCTGCCCGGCCGCTGGATGATCCGGCGGAGCCGCTTGCCCACTCGGCTGATCAGTGCCACCCCTGGTCTCCTCGTGTCGATGTGTCTCCGGTCGCACCCGCACTGCCCAACGCGCCGACGGTGCGTTCGAGTTCCGCGCCCGGATGGCACGATCAAACCGTGTCCCGTCATCCCAGCGCCAGCCCGAAAGTCCATCCGTTAGTCGTGTTCGCGGCTGCCGGCCTGCTCGCGACCACGCTCGCGGCGTGCACGTCCAAGCCCGACCAGGCCGCGTCCGCGCCGACGGTCGAATCGCACGCTCCGGTGGGCCCGGTGCCCGCCGGACTGGACCGGTTCTACGGGCAGAGCATGTCCTGGTCCGCGTGTGCACCCTACGCGACCTCGGCCGACGCCCGGTCGGCGTTCAAGGCGCAGGGCATCGAGTGCGGACGCCTCACCGTTCCGTTGAACTATGACAAACCGGACGGCCAGACGATCACCATCGGCGTGCTGCGGCACCGCGCGAGCGATCCGGGCGAGAAAATCGGTTCGCTCGTGGTGAACCCGGGCGGACCGGGCGCTTCGGGCATGGTCGCCGCAGCGGGACTGATCGACCAGGTGTCGAAGTCCGATCTCGGCGACCGGTTCGACCTCGTCGGCTTCGACCCGCGCGGCATCGGCGCGAGCGAACCGCAGATCCAATGCCTGACCGGACCCGAGCGCGACGCCGACCGCGCCGACGACAGCGAGACCGACGGTTCTCCCGCGGGCGTCGCGAAGCAGGAAACAGAGCAGAAGGACTTCGCCGCGAAGTGCGCACAGCGGACGAAGTACGGCGACGACATGCTCGCGCACGTCGGCACGCGCGACGTCGTCAAGGACATGGACGTGCTGCGAAGCGTCCTCGGCGACCAGAAGCTCACGTACCTCGGTTATTCGTACGGCACGCGCATCGGGTCCACGTACGCGGAGACCTTCCCGAAGAACGTGCGCGCGCTCGTCCTAGACGGCGCTGTCGACCCGACGCAGAGCCCGGAAGACTCGCTCGTCGCTCAGGGCCAGGGCTTCGGCGGCGCGTTCAACGAGTTCGCGAAGTGGTGCGCGGCGCGTCAGGACTGCGCGCTCGGCAACAACCCGGCTGACGCGACGAAGCAGTTTCAAGACCTCACGCGCCGGCTGATCGACTTCCCGGTTCCGGTCGGCGACGGCCGCAAGCTGTCGTATGACGACGCCACCACGGGTGCCATACAGGCCCTCTACCAGCAGAATCTCTGGGAGTACCTGAACACCGGGCTGAACGAACTGAAGCTGCAGCGCGGCGCCACGCTGGAGAAGCTGGCCGACATCTACAACGAGCGCAATCCGGACGGCAGCTACGGCACTACGCAGGACGCCTTCGTCGCGATCCGCTGCGTGGACGACCCGCGCGTCACCGATCCGAAGCAGATCCTCGAAGGCCAGGAGAAATACGTAAAGGCCGCGCCCTTCCTGGACGACGGCCGCCAACCCAGCTCCGCCCGTGATGCGTGCGCGTTCTGGCCGGTGCCGAACACGTCGAAGCCGCACGAACCGAACGTCGAAGGCCTGCCGAAGACGCTGACGATCTCGACAACGAACGACCCGGCGACGCCGTACCAGGCGGGCGTGAACCTCGCGAAGGCGCTGAAGGGGTCGCTGCTCACCTTCGAGGGGACGCAGCACACGGTGTTCCTGCAAGGCAACGCCTGCGTCGACAAGGCAGCCACCGCGTACCTGATCGACGGCACCACGCCTCCGGACGGCACGCGCTGTAAGGCCAACTGAGGTTGCGCTGGCTCGCGACAGCCGTGGCGGCGATGATGCTCGCTGCTACGACTTGCGCGAGCCAGCGGGGCCGTGCGCGATTTGCCGCGAGCGCTGGAAGAACTAAGGCTGCTGATCCGTCAGCAGCACCTCGTACATCACCGGACTGTCGCGGTTCGTCGCTGGCGGCACCTGCAGCCACATCCGTGCGAACCGGTGCGGTTCGGCGACCGTCACCCAGATCTTCACGTTCACGTCGGCGTGGATCTGCGGCACCAGGTTCGCCGCGACCGCTTGAGGCACGGTTCCGCCGACGCGGTACCCGTCGACGTGCTGGATCGTCTCGCGGATTTCGGTTTTCGGCTGCTGGAGCGAGTCGAGGAGCCGGACCAGGCCGCCGTGCGGGCCGAGGAACCGGTCGACGGTGAAGGGCGTGGGGCCGTTCGTTTCGCGACCCTTCGTGTCCTTTGTGGTCGCGGTCTGCCCGGAGACGGTGAACGAGAACGACCGATCGGTGAATTCCGCGCTGCCGCTCGCTTGCCCGCCGCGTTTGAGGGTCGCGTTGCCGACGAGCTTGGTCATCGGCAAACCGGGCAGCACTCCGTTGACGCCGACCGAGAAGTGCAGGCTGGCGACCTTGGCGAAGTTCGTCTTGGCGGCGGCGAGCAACCCGTCCGCCGCGGGCAAGGGGGGTGCCGCGGTGCAACCGCCGACCAGCCCGAGGAGCAGCAGCGCCGGCAGGACACGTCGGCTGAGCATGGCCGAGAGCCTACTTGGCTGGCCCGATCCTTTCGCACAGTGTCCTTCCGGCCACTGTCACCGAGGCTTCCGGAGCACCAGACTGTCTGCTCGTGACCGTTGAGACCCGTCCCGCCCGCCGCCTGCATCGCGCCTGGTTCGTCGCGGCGGCCGCGTTCGTCGCCCTCCTCGCCGCCGCCGGTTTCCGCGCCGCGCCGGGTGTCCTGATCGATCCGTTGCACGAAGAGTTCGGCTGGTCCCGCGCCACGATCGGGTCCGCCGTCTCGGTCAACCTCGTTCTGTACGGCCTCTTCGCGCCCTTCGCCGCCGCGCTGATGGAACGGTTCGGTATCCGCCGGGTCGCGGCTACCGCGCTGTGCGTCGTCGCGCTCGGCGCGGGCGGCACCGTCTTCATGAGCGCCAGCTGGCAGTTGATCCTCTGCTGGGGCGTGCTCGTCGGCCTCGGCACCGGCTCGATGGCGATGAGCTTCGCCGCGATGGTCGCGACGCGCTGGTTCATCCGCCACCGCGGCGTCGTAACCGGCGTGCTCACCGCAGCCGGGGCGACCGGGCAGCTGATCTTCCTGCCCTTGATCGCGTCGCTCGCGGCGGACGACGGTTGGCGGACAGCGTCCATGGTCATCGCCATCGCGGCTCTCGCGGTGGTCCCGGTCGTGTTGTTGGCCGTACGCGACCATCCCGCCGATGTCGGCACTGTCGCGTACGGAGCGCCCGAAGACGCCGAAGTGGCGCGTCCGGCACCGAAGGTCGGCACTGTCCGCCGCGGTCTGTCGGTGCTGTTCCAGGCCGCGCGCACCCGGACGTTCTGGCTACTCGCTGTCGGGTTCGCGATCTGCGGGGCGACCACGAACGGGTTGGTCAGCACGCATTTCGTCCCGGCCGCGCACGACCACGGCATGCCGCAGACGACCGCGGCGAGCCTGCTCGCACTGGTCGGCGTCTTCGACGTGGTGGGAACGATCGCGTCGGGATGGCTCACCGACCGTGTCGACCCGCGGATCCTGCTCGGCATCTATTACGCGTTGCGGGGAGTTTCGCTCGCCCTGTTGCCGCAGCTGTTCACGAATTCGGTCCAGCCGAGCATGTGGGCGTTCATCCTCTTCTACGGCCTCGACTGGGTCGCGACCGTCCCGCCGACGGTCGCGCTCTGCAGCCGCTCCTTCGGGGAAGCCGGTCCGATCGTGTTCGGCTGGGTCTTCGCCTGCCATCAGCTGGGCGCGGCGTTCGCCGCCTCCGCCGCCGGCGCGGTGCGGGACCAGTTCGGCGATTACGCGATCGCCTGGTACGTCGCCGCCGGGCTCGCGGTGATCGCCTCGGTCGCGTCATTGTCGATCACCCGGTCGAGGAAACCCGGGAAAACCCAGCTCGCGCAGGTGGCATGAATCCGCCGCCGTTGTGGGTGACCCGTGAAACATGGCGTTAACACGTGCTGGTTAGGGTTCGGCCATGGATCGCCAGCAGGAATTCGTGCTCCGCACCTTGGAAGAGCGCGACATCCGTTTCGTCCGCCTGTGGTTCACCGACGTGCTGGGATTCCTGAAGTCCGTCGCGGTCGCGCCCGCCGAACTGGAGGGCGCGTTCAGCGAGGGCATCGGGTTCGACGGCTCGGCCATCGAGGGCTTCGCGCGCGTCTACGAGTCGGACATGGTCGCCAAGCCCGACCCGTCGACGTTCCAGGTGCTGCCGTGGGAGACCCCCGACGGCGGCCCGTACTCCGCGCGCATGTTCTGCGACATCGCGATGCCCGACGGTTCGCCGTCCTGGGCCGACCCGCGGCACGTGCTGCGCCGCCAGCTGTCGAAGGCCAGCGAAGCCGGGTTCACCTGCTACGTGCACCCGGAGATCGAGTTCTTCCTGCTCGCCAACCTCCCCGACGACGGCAGCGAGCCCGAGCCCGCCGACAACGGCGGCTACTTCGACCAGGCCAGCCACGCCACCGCGACGCACTTCCGCCGGCACGCGATCGAGACCCTCGAGGCGATGGGCATCTCGGTCGAGTTCAGCCACCACGAGGGCGCGCCGGGGCAGCAGGAAATTGACCTTCGCTACGCCGACGCCCTCACCATGGCCGACAACGTGATGACGTTCCGTTACGTCGTCAAGGAGGTCGCGCTGACCCAGGGCGTGCGCGCGACCTTCATGCCGAAGCCGTTCACCGACCAGCCCGGCTCCGGCATGCACACGCACGTCAGCCTGTTCGAAGGCGACCGCAACGCGTTCTACGACGCGGAGGATCCGCACGAGCTTTCCGAGACCGGAAAGGCGTTCGTCGCCGGCGTCCTGCACTACGCCAAGGAAATCTCCGCCGTCACCAATCAGTGGGTCAACTCCTACAAACGGCTGATCAGCGGCAGCGAGGCCCCCACGACGGTGTCGTGGGGGAGGGCGAACCGCTCGGCGCTCGTGCGCGTGCCGATGTACTCGCCGGGCAAGGCTTCGTCGCGGCGCGTCGAGATCCGCACGCTCGATTCGGCGTGCAACCCGTACCTGGCCTACTCGGTGATACTGGCCGCGGGGCTGAAGGGCATCGAAAAGGGCTACGAGCTGCCGCCGCCCGCCGAGGACAACATCTGGCAGCTGTCGGATTCCGAACGCCGCGCCGCTGGCTACTCGCAGTTGCCGCAGAACCTCGGCGAGGCGCTCGCCGAGATGGAGAAGTCAGAGCTGCTGCCGGAAGCGCTCGGCGAGCACGTTTACGACTTCTTCTTGCGCAACAAGCGGGTCGAGTGGGACAACTACCGGAGCGCGGTCACTCCGTACGAGCTCCGGACCCTGTTGCCGATGCTCTGACCCGGACCCCGGGGCCGTGCTCCGACGTTGGGGAGGCATCGGAACATGGGAAAAAGACTGCCCGCCGTACTCGCCGCACTGGTCGCGGCGGCGGGCTTGGCCACCGCGCCGCCGGCGGTCGCGATGGAGACTGACCACGCGGACCCGGCCGAACTGCACTTCGACCTCGACCGCGCCGACATCCCGTCGCTGCAGCACCGGATGGCGGCCGGGCAGCTCACCGCGACCCGGCTGACCAGCGCGTATCTCGCCCGGATCCGGGTGCTGGACCCGAAGGTCAACGCCGTCCTCGCGCTCAACCCGGCGGCGCTCGCGCAAGCCGCGGCCAGCGACGTCCGGCACCGGACCGGCCGCACCCGCGGTCCGCTCGACGGGATCCCGGTGCTGGTCAAGGACAACGTCGACACCCACGACCAGCAGACCACCGCCGGTTCGCGCGCGCTGCGCAGCCGTCCGGCCAAGGACGCCACGCTGATCACCCGGCTGCGCGACGCGGGCGCGGTGATCCTCGGCAAGGCGAACCTGTCGGAATGGGCCAACTTCCGCGCCGCGAAGCCGACTTCCGGCTGGTCCGGCGTCGGCGGCCAGACGAACAACCCGTACGTCCTGGACCACAACCCGTGCGGTTCTTCCGCCGGATCCGCGGCGGGCGTCGCCGCGTCGCTCGCCCAGGTCGCGATCGGCAGCGAGACCGACGGGTCGATCGTGTGCCCGGCCGGGATGACCGCGACCGTCGGGCACAAACCGAGTCTCGGGCTCGTCAGCCGCACCGGCGTCGTCCCGATCTCCGCGGAGCAGGACACGGCGGGACCCATCGCGCGCAACGTCGTCGACACCGCGTTAACCCTCTCGGTGCTGCAGGGCCGCGACCCGTCCGACCCGGCCACCCTGCGCTACCCGTCGACCCAGCCGACCGACTACGCGAAACTTCTCCGCCCCGGCGTCCTGCGCGGCGCCCGGATCGGCCTGTGGCGGCTGCCGGTGCTCGGCCCGGACACGGATGCGGTGGTCAGCAAGACGAAGGCTTCGCTGGAACGCGCGGGCGCGACGGTCGTCGAGGTGACGTTGCCGTACCAGGACCGGCTCTCCGAGCTGGAGTTCCCGGCGCTGCTGACCGAGTTCCACCGCGACATCGACGCGTACCTCGCCACGCGGCCGACCGGCCCGCGGAACCTGGCGGACCTCATCGCGTACAACCGCGCCGACCCGCTGGAACGCACCTGCTTCGCTGGTCAGGAGCTGTTCGAACAGGCGCTCGCCGCACCCGGCCCGCAGGACCCGACCTATCTGAAGAACCGCGCGGAGCTGACGGACCTGTCGCGCCGATCGCTGGACGAGACCCTCGCGAAGTACGACCTGGACGCGATCGCGTCGCCGACGAACCCGCCGGCCTGGAAGACGGACTGCAAGGTCGGCGACAACGACGTGATCCCGTCCTCGACGCCGGCCGCGGTGGCGGGCTACCCGGACGTGACGGTCCCGGCCGGTTCGGTCGGACCGCTTCCGGTGGGGATTTCGTTCATGGGCGGACAGTGGACGGACGGCAAGATGCTCGCGCTGGCCGCGGACTACATGCGGGTCGCGCCGGTCCGGGTTCCGCCCCGGTATCTGCCGAAGCTGCCCGGGTAATCCGGTTGGGGTTGCCCGGAGCGGGTGAAGGTTTGTGGCGGCCGCCGGTCAGTGCCCTTGTACTGGCCGGCGGCTTGCTTTTCCGGCGAGATCGCTTGCGCCGCGGTGGTCGGGCAGGGCGCTGACCTGCTGAATCGGGTCTGGTTCCGGGGTCTTCGGCAGCAGGAGGCTCGCCCGATGGGGGAGACCTGGGTCACTCGGGGCCTTTCCGGGGCCCTTCGGAGCGCGGTCCGCGGCCCTCGAAGCGGTCGAATCGGCCCGCTGGCAACCCTCTGACCAGGGTCGATGCCGTTAAGTGACCCCCCTGTTTTCGGGTGGTTGGAAGGCATGTAATCTTCTCTTCGTCGCCAGGAACACCGGGCCGGCGGGGCCGAAAGCCTCACCGACCAGGAGCCAGGGCCGAGCGGGTTGACACCGCGAAACGGACCAGGTAATGTTCAGCGTCGGCCCACGAGCGGCCGCCGACTCCCTACGACTAGCCTTGTAGGTACCGGCATGCTCGAC